>CAWDPQ010000017.1:0-278310 GCA_963804245.1 uncultured Acidobacteriota bacterium | reverse complement strand
CAGCGGGCCACGCTGGCGATCCAGTCGATCATCCGATCTTTGTAGTCAAGCCAGTCGCCGTGCCCTTCCCAGTTTTCCATGCCGTGCGGCGCGCCTTCGATGGCAATGACCTCATGCTGCGCCCCGATGGTACTCAAACGGCGAGCGAACGCCTGTGCCTGCCCCCACAGCTTCTCGCCCGTACCGTTCACGAGCAAGAGGGGCGGCATGTTCTTATGTGCTCGATGCAGCGGCGAATATTGCCGCAGCACCTCGCGTGAGTCGTCATCGAGAACCTCACGCTTGAACAAACGGACGAGAAGAGAGCGTGGGCCGGCATCCGTCACCATCGACGGAAAGTCGTACACACCGTAGAAGGAAATCACGCCGGAGAGTGAGCTGTCCTCGGTCGCGAGCTGCGCAACCATCTGTCCGCTGGCCGACTCACCGATCAAGATGATTTTCTTGGGATCGACGTTGAAGCGCGCGTGCTGATCGCGTACGAAGCGAACGGCTTCCCGCAGGTCTGCGAGTTGTTGCTCGTGCGCGACGGCCGGCGTCAGGCGATAGTCGATTGAGAACCATGCCAACCCGGCGCGCGCCAGCGGCTCGAAGAGGGGAGTCACGTAGGTCACCTTGTCGCCGGCTTCCCAGCCGCCGCCGTGGGCAATAATCACCGCCGGGCCAGGCTGCTTGGTGGCTGGCAAGAAGGCGTCGAGCTTGAGACCGGTAGAGGGGCTGAAAAGAATGTCCTTTTGCAGTGGGCCGCCGGCGTGCGGTTGGTGCGCCTTGGCAGTCGCACCCGACACCGTCGTGATCCACGACGTCACCTCGCCCTTGTAGCTCCACTGCGTCGGCCACCAGTTCTCGCTGCGGTGGCTTGCCCCCGCGACTGCGATCAGCCGGCAGCGTCCCTTGGCCTTGTTGACGGCATCACAGTATCCGCGCGCCTGCTCGATGGGCACCTCCGTGTCAGCACCACCATGAACCAGAAGGAGTGGCGGCAGCTTCGGGGAGATGCGTGTCATCGGAGACGCGCGTGGCAATGAATCGGACCCCAGGTCGGCAGCGACCGAAGAGGTCTGCTGCAGATCGTAGAAGCCGCCGATGAGGACGGCACCGATAACACCGGCCGGACGTTCCGCGGCGAGCAGCGCGGCCAAGTGCGCTCCGGAATCTTCGCCGAGCAGCACCAGCCGGGTGGGATCGATGCCGAATCGCGGCGCCTGACAGCGAATGAACGTCAGCGCCCTGCGGAGATCGGCCAACGAGTCCGCGAAGCGTGCGACGCCGCCAAGCCGATAGTCGATCGAAAACCAGTTGTGCCCGGCCTGAGTCAGCGCTTCGAGTAGCTGTCCGATGTGAGCGACACGGCTGCCGGACGACCATCCGCCGCCGTGAATGACCACGACCGACGTTCGGCGGCCTGGGCCACGCTGCACGTACGCATCGAGCGCAAGCTCGCCCGAGTAAGGGATATCGCCCTGAACACCCGCTACTACGTAGTTGCCCGCGGGATTCCGAACTCGAAGCGGCGGACAGGGCTGCGCAGACACGAAGTCGCTCACTGCGAGCGAGAGGGTGAGGGCGAGGGCGAGTCGGGTGAGCAAGGTCAGGAAACGCTGCCTATCCTACCAGTAGAGGCCATGGGCATTTGTTCCGGTCAGGGTGCCTGCGGGCTTGACCGGCGGCGACCGGCCCGCGAAGATCGCACGAACCTATCGGCATCCTTGATCGTCTTTCTTTAGTTATGAGCCATCTCATCGGCGATCTTCGCTCCGGCGTGCGAATGCTCGTCAAATACCCGACGCTTTCGCTGGTCGCGGTCCTCACGCTGGGTCTCGGCATCGGCCTCAGCACCACCGTGTTCTGCGTGGTCAATGGCGGTCTGTTCAAAGGTTTGCCGTTCCCCAACGCCGACCGGATCGTGTCCGTCGTGAGTACCACACCTTCTCAGAATCAACCGCGCCAGCCGATGAGCGTGCACGATCTGGCGGTCATCCAGGACCGACAGAGCTCGTTCGACAAGATCGGCGCCTACGGATTCGCACCGATGAATTTCGCGGATCAGCAAGGGCGCCCCGAACGCCTCGCCGGCGGCCAGCTCACCGCCGCCGCTTTCGAAGCGCTCGGCGTGGAACCGCTGCTCGGCCGCGGGTTCCGCGAGGGCGACGATCGTCCGGGCGCGGAGCCGGTGATGCTCCTCAGCTACGAATTGTGGCGCGACCGATACGGCAGCGCGCCCGACATCGTCGGCCGGGCGATCCGCGCCAACGGCGTGCACCGTGTGGTGATTGGCGTGATGCCCGATAAATTTGCGTTTCCGATTCGCGAGGCCGTGTGGACGCCTCTCGTGGTCAATCCCCTCGCCACCAAGAGAGGGCAGGGCCCGAACCACCAGGTCATCGCCCGCCTCAAACCGGACGTCAGCATCGCTCAGGCGAAAGCGCAGCTCTCGAGCATCAGCTCGCAGCTCGCCAATGAATTTCCAGAAACCAACCGCGGCGTCGGCGCGGACGCGATGCCGTATGCGGAGCTCATCCTCGGTCCCGAGATTTACAACCTGCTCTACACGATGCTCGGGGCCGGTATCGGCGTGCTGCTCATCGCCTGCGTCAACGTGTCCAACCTGCTCGTGGCGCGGGCGTCGCTTCGCCAGCGCGAGGTGGCCGTTCGCATGGCGCTTGGCGCCGCCCGTGGTCGAGTGATCCGCCAGCACCTCACGGAGGTGCTCGTGCTGGCGACGGTCGGCGCGGCCGTCGGCATCTTCCTCAGCATCTTCGGCATGCGGTGGTTCACGCAGGCGCTGTCGGTCAATCCGCCACCGTTCTTCATCACCTTCGAGCTCGACTATCGCGTGATGCTCTTCGTGCTGGGCCTGATCGTTCTCGCCAGTCTGTTTGCCGGGGGTCTGCCGGCGATGCACGCGGCCCGCGTCAGCGCCGGCGCGGCGCTCAAGGACGACAGCCGCTCGTCGACCAGCGCACGACTCGGCAAATTCAGCAGTGCGCTCGTCGTTGCGGAGCTCGCCGTCTCGTGCGGGCTGCTGATTGCCGCCGGCCTGATGATCAAGAGCGTCATCCAGCTCAAGAACGTGCAGATGCCGTTTGCGATCGAGCACGTGCTCACCGCGCGCGTCGATCTTCCTCGCTCCAACTATCCCGATCCCGCGGCGAGCATACGTTTCTACGAAGAGCTGCTGCCAAAGCTCCAGGCCGTGCCCGGCGTCGAAGCGGCGACACTGTCCGACGGGCTGCCGGCAGCCGGGAACGGCGCCATCCGGGTGCAAATCGAGGGCAAGGCCTATCCTCAAGACAGCGACTATCCCCTCGCCCGCGAAGGCATCGTCACCGCCGGTTACTTCGAGACATTTCAGACGCGATTGTTGAACGGCCGCGAGTTCCGGATGACGGACGTGACGACCAGCCAGCCGGTGGCCATCATCAACGAGTCGTTCGCGCGTGTGCATTTCCCGAACCTGGATCCGATGGGCCGGAAGATGCGCCGCGTGATCGCGGCCTCGCCCAAGGAACCGTGGCTGACGATCGTCGGCGTGGTGCCCGACATGCTGATGGAGGGGATCGGCAACAACAACGCCAGTCCTGTCGGGTATTACATTCCGATCGCACAGAGCGATGTCGGCAATGGCGTTCGCGTCGCCGTGCGGACTCGTGGGGAGCCGGGCGGGATGACGTCGCTCGTGCGCGCCGCCGTCGCATCGCTCGATTCCGATCTCGCGATTTACGAGGTCAACACGATGCGATGGGTCATCGATCGACAGACGTGGTTCTACACGATCTTCGGCACCTTCTTCATGGCCTTCGGCATCTGCGCGCTCCTTCTCGCTGGAGCGGGTCTCTACGGGGTGATGTCGTTTGCCGTGACGCAGCGAACGCGGGAGATGGGCGTGCGTTCCGCGCTTGGGGCGCAGTCCGGCCAATTGATCTTCCTCGTCATGCGGAAGTCCGTCGTGCAGCTCCTCATCGGTCTCGTCCTCGGGCTCGGCCTCGCGATGCTGGTTTCGGGCGCCCTGCAACCCGTGCTCTATCACGTTGACCCGCGGGATGTGGCGGTCTTCGTCGCGGTAACGCTGACCCTGACAGTGGCCGCTCTGATTGCCAGCTTCCTGCCGGCCCGACGGGTGACGAAGATTGATCCGGTATTGGCGCTGGCCACGGAGTAAGGAAACTCACCCGGAGCGCGGAGCTTTAGCTCCGCGGCAGAGTCGGCTCGAGCGCCACTGACGCGGGACTAAAGTCCCGCGCGACGAATGTCGGCTGCCACCCATCAACGTTTCTGTCCCCATCTCGTCTAAGGCTCCATGGACAAACTGCTTCAGGACCTGCGCTACGCCATCCGGAGTCTCTGGCACCAGCCTTCCTTTGCACTCACGGCCATTTTGACGCTGGCGCTCGGTGTGGGCGCGACGACGGCTATTTTCAGCGTCGTGAATGCCGTTGTCCTTCGGCCGCTGCCTTATCAGGAGCCCGACCGTGTCGTCGGCATCATGAACCTGTGGACGCGCACGGGAGCGCGAGGCAACACGGTGTCCGGCCCGGATTTCCTCGATTGGAAGGCACAGAGCCAGAGCTTTGCCGCGATGACCTTCTGGCTAGGCGGAGAACAGAGCGTAACCGTCAAGGGCACGGCCGACTACGCCATGATCCTCCGCGTGACGCCGGGATACTTTGATGCGCTCGGCGCAAAAGTGGCTCTCGGACGGCTGCCGTCGACGGAGGAACAGAATCCGGGCAGCCAGGCAGTCGTGATCACGGACGCCTTCTGGAAAAGGCAGTTCAACGGTGATCAGAGCGGCGCTGGGATCGAGCGTGAAGTTCGCGGAGCGCATGTTCACCATCGTCGGGATCCTCGAGCCAGGCATCCGGTATCCGGCGCGCGCGGACATTTACACAGCGGCGGGTACTCTCGCTCCCACGATTTCGCGATCGGGACACAACTACCGCGTGGTCGCCCGGTTGAAGCCAGAGGTGTCCATTCAACAGGCGCAAGCCGAAATGACCACGATCGCGCAGCGACTGGAGCAGCAGTACCCGACGTCGAACGCCGGAAAATCGGCGATTGTCCTGCCGTTGCGGGAGCTCGTCGTCGGGGACACGCGCCAGACGCTTTTGATCCTGCTGGGCGCGGTGGGGCTCGTGCTGCTCATCGCCTGCGCGAACGTCGCGAATCTCCTCCTGGCGCGTTCGACGGCACGCGAACGCGAGATGGTGGTCCGTGCGGCAGTGGGCGCGGCACGAGGCCGTCTGGTTCGTCAGCTGCTCACGGAGAGTGCGGTGCTGGGACTCGCCGCCAGTGTCCTTGGAATCTGGTTGGCCCGTCTCGGAGTCCTGGCGCTGATGTCGCTGGCCCCAGCGGACATGCCGCGACTCGATGAAATCCGGGTGGATGCGGTGGCGCTCGGGTTTGCCGTCGCCGTCGCACTCGTTGCCAGCCTCCTCTTCGGCCTGGCTCCGGCGCTTCAGGTGTCGGGCGTGCAGCTTGTCGACGGTCTCCGTCAGGGCGGGAAGGGATCGTCCATCGGCGCGCGCGGCGGCAGGGCGCGCAGCGCGTTCGTGGTTGCGGAAGTTGCGCTGGCGGTCGTTCTCGTATTTGCCGCCGGTCTGCTCGGGCGCAGTCTGATGCGGCTCGCGGCCGTTGAAATGGGCTTCAGTCCGGAACGGTTGCTCGTGCTGCGTACTGTCGTCCCATTTCGCAGCCTCGATGACGCCCCGCGTGCAACGGCGTTCTATCGTGACGTGCTGGCGGATTTGCGCGCACTTCCGGGAGTGACGGCCGTAGGTGCGGTGACGAGCCTGCCGACGTCTGTCAGATCGGACGGAAGCTATGCGATCGGAGGAGTCTCCACGCTCCAGCAGATGGGTATCAAACTGCCTCAGGCGCTGTTGACAGTGGTGACGCCCGACTATTTCCGGGCGTTGCGCGTGCCGTTCAAGAGCGGCCGCGACTTCAGCGACGGCGACCGACGCGATGCCCCGCTTGTCGCGATCATCAACGAATCCCTCGCGCGCGTGTCGTTTGCGGGCCAGGATCCGTTGGGCCAGCGAATTCAATGCGGTCTCGACAACCTCGAGTTCATGACCATCGTCGGCGTCGTCGCGGACATTCGAACGGCGGGCCCGTTACGACCTAACCAGCCAGAGATCTACATGCCGTACGAACAGCATCCCGGACCGTCTACGGCACTCAACATCGTCGCCCGCACCGAAACTCTGGATCCGCTTTCACTCACCGAAACGATGTCGCGCAAGATCCGCGAGCGCAATCCGGATGTCCCGGTTCGGGCCACGACCATGGAGGGAACGCTGGAAACGGCGTCGGCCACGCCGCGGTTCCGGACGTTTCTGCTCGCCGTGTTCGCCGGAGTGGCGCTGCTCCTGGCCCTGGCCGGTGTCTATGGCGTGATGGCCTACAGCGTCAGCCAGCGCGTGCCCGAGCTCGGCGTGCGCATTGCGCTCGGCGCGACGCCGGAGAACATCATGCGGCTGGTCGTGGGTCAGGGCGCGAAGCTCGCCGCCGCGGGGCTGGCCGTCGGTCTGGCGTTGGCGCTGCTGGTCGGTCGCCTGCTTCAAGGCGTGCTGTTCGGCGTGACACCGCGCGATCCGATGATCCTCACGCTCGTCGTGGCCGTGGTAGCCGTAGCGACACTGGCCGCCTGCTATATCCCGGGTCGTCGGGCGGTTCGCGTGGATCCGATGCTGGCCCTGCGGGCTGAGTAACCACGGCGCAACTCTCAACGGCCAACTCCCAGACGTCCCTGGTTAGCGGAGTACAGACTCAATCGACACCGTTCGCTTGAAAAAGCACAGGAGAAAGAGAGAAAGGGAGCCAAGAATGTTTCTCTCTTTCTCACTTTCTCCTGTGGGTTCGGCGAGTGGCTGTCGTTGATTGAGCCTTGCCCCACACGCCAGGCACCTTCGAACTCCCATCTTTCTCGATCGTCGGCCGTGATCGTTTGGAAGTTGTCATCTCGAGTCGCGATGCACTGTCTGCGGCGAGAATGCCGGCAGGCACACGGCCACGTACTCGGCACCATTCGGCGTGCTATAACGCACCCATTCCCCTGGTTCAGCGACGACGGCCTGTCCCGCGTTCACGTCAATTACGCCTCCCTCGTATTGCACACGGAGAGTCCCTGACAGAACGATCGTAATCTCCTCGAATTCGGGCCGCTGGCCTGGCTCTTCCCATCCCGCGGGCGATTTCATGCGCGCGACGCTGACCGCACCGTGCCCGGAATTGATGCGGCCGGCGTATTCTTCGATTCGCTTCGGTTTGTTGCCGGCACTTTGGATGACGGTCGGCTGCGTGATCAATCTGGGCATGGGATATGATCCACGGTCTCACACGCTCGATCCAGACCCAACATTGGGAGACCCGACTGACGATCATCTCGTCCCGCGCGTGGTATTCGCGGACAAGATCTAGTCTCATCATCACATGACCACACGACTGGCAAACCTCAAGTTCCCCATCGTTCAACTCTCACTCGATCTGACCTCGCTCGACGAAGCGATTGAAACGGCTGGCATAGCCGTGGCCGCCGGTGTGGACTGGCTGGAGGCCGGCACACCGCTGCTGCTGGCGGAAGGCCTGCGCGCCGTGGAAACGCTGCGCAAACGATTTCCCGATCATCCCATCGTGGCCGATCTGAAGACGATGGACGGCGGCTATCTCGAGGCCGAGATGATGGCCAAGGCGGGAGCGGATCTCGTCGTCGTCATGGGGCGCGCGCACGAAGCGACGATTCGGCGGGTCGTCGACGCCGGGCGCGACTTCGGGGTCAAGGTGATGGGTGACAACCTGGCCGCCGACGATCGCGTCGAGTGCGCTCGCTGGATGGAAGGGCTCGGCGTGGACTTCATCGTCCATCACATCGGCTTCGACGAGCGTGGTCTCATCCGCGGTCTGAGCCCGCTCGACGAACTGGACGAGGTGGTGCGCGCTGTGAGCATACCGGTGCAGGCGGTTGGCGGGTTATCGATCCAGCAGGCGATTGAATGTCCCTCGCGGGGAGCGCCCCTGGTGGTGATTGGCGCGCCTCTCGTGATCGACGGCGCGGCATTCCGACCCGCGGATTCGGATCTGTTCCCCGTGTTGAAGAAGATCACCGAAGACATCCGCAAAACGCCATACCGGCATCTCAGTCGAAGCGTGTGATGAGCCCGCGCATCAGTGTTTTCCCGAAGTGCTTCTTCGATGAGCTGACCGACGGCCGCATGCCGTACGAAGAGTGGATCGCCGCAGCGGCAGCCCTCGGCGGCGAAGGTGTGGAGCACTACGATGGCTTCTTCCGCAGCTTTGCGCCTGCCGACGTGGATCCCATCATCCGACTGATGGAACGAACTGGTCAGGTCTCGTCGATGCTCTGCTTTTCGCCAGACTTTACCCACGCGGATCCGGCCGAGCGGGCGCGGCAGGTGCAGAGGCAGAAGGACGCGATCGATTTGACGGTGCGGCTCGGCGCGCGTCATTGCCGGACGCTGAGCGGTCAGCGGTTTCCTGGGCTGACGCGTGAGGCGGGTATCAGCCGTACGGTGGACGGAATCCGGCGTTCGCTCGACTATGCCGACACCCGCGGTGTGATTCTGTGCCTCGAGAATCACTACAAGGACGGGACCTGGAAGTATCCGGAATTCGCACAGCCAGAGGACATCTTCCTCGAAATTCTCGAGCAGATTGATTCGCCTTCGCTCGGCGTTCAATACGATCCGTCGAACGCGACGGTCGGCGGCTACGATCCCATCCAGTTTCTCGAACGCGTCAAACACCGCGTCGTCACCGTGCACGCATCGGACCGGTTCCTTGCACCGGGAGCGTCACTCGACGCGCTGAGCCAGCAGGACGGCTCGGCCGGATACGCGGCGGCGCTGAAGCACGGAGAGACCGGAACGGGCTTGAACGATTACGACGCGATCTTCCGGATCCTGGCCGAGGTCGGATTCGACGGCTGGATCTCCGTGGAAGACGGCATGAATGGTCTCGACGAGCTGCGCCGCTCGGTAGAGTTTCTGAAAGGGAAGCGGGAGCAGTACTTTGGTCGCCCGTAGCGCGCAGCTTTAGCTGCGCGTCAATGACGCAGGGCTGAAGCCCCGCGCTACGGGCGCCACTGTCTCTATTGCCCCAGCGGGAGCGGCGGCGCCGCCTTCGGTGAGGCTTTGTTGAAATCCTCGCCAAGCAGCGAGGCGATGGTCGCTGCGATCTGTGACTGCGTCGCTTTCGTGCCACGGCGCACGCCGAGGGCGGGCACGCCGGGACCCATCACGGCCATCCAGATCTGCTCGGCGGCCGGAACCTCCCGGCCGTGGCTGGTCCAGTCCACGCCGGCTTCGCCGCGACCGTGATCGGTCGAGATCACGAGCGCCGTTCGATTTGCGTACTCGGGCATGCTCTGCGCCGTTTCCCAGAGCTGGCGAATGAACCGATCGTTGCGCCATGCGGCGTCGAGATACAGGTCTGTACTTTCGTCCGTGAGCCCATTCATCGGTTTCGCCGAGCATCACGTAGAGCACGCGCGGCTTGTGGGTTTTCAGATACTCCAAGGCTCCGACGCCAGTCGGTGCGTCAAAGCGCGTCGCGCCCCAGTACGGTGGCAGATCGGCGGCGAGCTCATTGAGTGCACGCTGCCGATCGTTGACCGGAGATGTGACCGGCGGCCCTTCACCGTTTGACGGGACGTGGCTGCGCGGCTCGTTCAGAATCCATGGCAGGAGCTCCCATGACGCGAAAGCTGCCACCTTGCCTTTGAAAGCCGGCTGGCCATTCAGCCATTCGAGGACTGTGGTGTTCGGGTTGTAGATCTTGTCGTTGCTGTCGATGCGCGGGTCGGCCGCTCCGGACAGCAGCTCGTTGTAGCCCGGATACGAGAAGCGCAGACCGTTGGTGACGCGCGCAACACTGTCCTGAGCAGGATCGCCGAAGATCTGTCCCCGTTTGGCGACGACGGTCCACAGGAAGGGCATCAGCTTCTCGCGACGCTGTTCTGGTGTCGAGCCGCCGAATCGTTGCTGCGACGGCGCCGCCTCGGCCACGCCGCCTGCTTCCTTGGTGAGGAAGTCGGCCACCATTCCACCGAAGACTTCCTGCCAGCGCATGCCGTCCATGGTGACGACGAGGACGTTGGCGGCTCGGGCCGGCTGCTGCGGTGCGCTGTCGGCCCGGGAATCCCAGGGATGCCCGGCAGCAACCGAGGCGACGACGCTCAACGCAACGACAACGCTCAGAAGGGATTTCATCATGCGGTTTCGCGCAGAAGTCTACACCGCTCCGATGCGAGGCCGCGGCTATAATCACGGCGCCCATGATCAAATCCAGCCACTCCCGTGTATTCATGGCCCTGCTGGCGGTGTTCGCGGCGGCCACGATGTTCCCTCGCACGCCGCTCGCGGCGCGGCAGCAGGCGGCGCCGAGCCACGCACGCGCGAATCAGACCGCGCTCGACCGGTACGTTGCAGCGCCAGATCCGAGTTACGCGTGGAAAGTAGTGCGCGAACTGCCCGTTGACGGAGCCACCGCGACGCTTCTCGAAATGACCTCGCAGCGCTGGCTCACCGAGCAGGAGGTCGAGCGGCCGCTGTGGACGCACTGGATCACCGTCGTTCGGCCGGCCAAGGTGACGAGCGATGTCGCGCTGCTGTTCATCACCGGTGGCAGCCTCGATCGCGAGCCGCCGGCGCGGCCGTCCGCCTGGCTGCTGAACGCGGCGAAGGATACGGGCACGGTCACCGCCGAGCTCCGGCTCGTGCCGAACCAGCCGATCGTTTTCAAAGACGACCCGACGCGGAAGCCGCGCTCGGAAGACGACTTCATCGCCTACACCTGGGACAAGTACCTCCGCACCGGCGACGAGAAATGGCCGGCGCGTCTGCCGATGACCAAGAGCGCCGTCCGGGCCATGGATGCGGTGGCCGCGTTTGCGGCATCGCCTCAGGGCGGAGGCCAGGCGGTGACGCGTTACGTGGTTTCGGGGGCCTCGAAGCGCGGCTGGACCACGTGGACGACCGCCGTCGTCGATCGCCGCGTCGTAGCGATTGTGCCCGCCGTCATCGACATGCTGAACGTCGAGCCATCATTCGTGCACCACTGGCGTACCTACGGCGCGTGGTCCGAGGCGGTCAAGGATTACGTCGAGCACGGGATCATGGACTGGATGGGCACGCGGCAGTTTCGCGCGCTGATGCGGATCGAGGAACCGTACGAGTACCGCGATCGCTTGACGCTGCCCAAACTGCTCGTCAACGCAACCGGTGATCAGTTCTTCCTTCCGGATTCCTCGCAGTTCTACTTCGACGATTTGCGTGGCGAAAAGCATCTGCGATACGTGCCGAACACGTCGCACTCGCTCGACAAGAGCGACGCGCTCGAGACCGTGCAGGCGTTCTACGCCGCCATCGTCTCCAACACTCCACGGCCGGAGATCCGAACGACATACGAGCGAGATGGCTCGATCAAGGTGGTGTCGAAGGAGCGGCCGACGAGCGTGCAGCTCTGGCAGGCGGTGAACCCTGGGGCGCGAAATTTCCGCCTCGACGTCGTGGGGCCCGCTTACCAGAACACCGAGCTGACGCCGACCGGCCCAAACACCTGGGTGGCCCGCGTGGCCGAGCCCAAAGAGGGCTGGACTGCGTTTTTCATCGAGATGACGTTCCCGAGCGGAGGGAAATATCCGCTGAAGTTCACGAGCGGCGTACGGATTCTGCCGGACAAGCTCCCGTACCCGGCGCCGAAGCCGAAGCGGTCCAGTTAGGCTACGGCGGAAGCCGGCTCGTTGCTCATTCGTCCACGCCCGGGCTGAAGCCCGGGCCTACACCTGATCCCCTTTGCCGAATAGTACACGGGTAGTATTACTGCTCAACGACGAGGCTCTCTATGGACGACCGACGAGCGTTTCTCAAGCTGCTTGCCGCCGCTGTGGCGACAACGGCCCGACCGGTTGCCGCCGGGACGCAGCAACCGACCGCACCTGCAACGGGCCGCGCCACTGGGATAAAGAAGTCGACCCTCATCTCGATGCTCCCGCGCGACCGATCCTATGCCGAGCGCTTCGCCATCGCCCGCGAGGCGGGCTTCGAGGCCATTGAGATGCGGACCGTGACGCCGAAGGAAGAGGCGGCAGAAATCCGGGAGGCGGCACAGAAAACCGGTCTGCGCATTCACTCGGTGATGAACGAGGACCACTGGCGCATGCCGGTGTCGAGCAGCGACCCCGAGGTGGTCAACAAGTCGGTGCAGGGCATGGAAACCTCGCTGCGCAACGCTCAGCTGTGGGGCGCCGACGCCGTGCTGCTCGTTCCGGCCGTCGTCGACGCCCGGACGTCATACCGGGATGCCTGGACCCGATCTCAGAAAGTGATACGCGAGCGGCTGCTGCCTATGGCGCGCGACCTCAAGGTGGTCATTGCCGTCGAAGAAGTGTGGAACAAGTTCCTGTTGAGCCCGATCGAGTTCGCCCGCTACGTCGACGAATTCGAATCTCCCTGGGTCAAGGCCTACTTCGACGTCGGCAACGTCGTCTTCTATGGCTTCCCTCAGGACTGGATCCGCACGCTCGGCGCGCGCATCGTCAAGCTGCACTTGAAGGATTTCAAGCTCGATCGTCCGAACAGCCGCTTCAACTTCGTGAACCTCGGCGAAGGCGACATCGACTGGCCGGAAGTGCGCCGGGCCTTGGAGGAAATCAAATACGCGGGCTACGCCACGACGGAACTGCAAGGCGGCGACCTGACGTATCTGAAGGACGTTTCGAGTCGCGTGGACCGGATTCTTGCCGGCGAAAAGCCCGTCACCTAGGAGTTACGCGTGATGACACGATGGCGCACTCGTTCGCTGCTGGTGGTCGTGTGTTTCTCGGGCCTGATAGCCGCAATCCCTGCGGGGGCCGCCGCTGAGCAGACCGCTCAGGCCACTGCTGCCGTCGCGCTGCCGAAGGGCGTGGAGCGCGTGACGTCGGTCGAGGGCATCACCGAGTACCGGCTCGCATCGAACGGCTTGAAGGTGCTTCTCTTCCCGGATCCGACCAAGGAGACCATCACGGTCAACGTGACGTATCTCGTCGGATCGGCGCACGAGAACTACGGCGAGACCGGCATGGCCCACCTGCTCGAGCACCTGGTGTTCAAGGGCACGCCCCGGCACCCGAACATTCCGCAGGAGCTCACCGCGCATGGTTCCCGTCCGAACGGCACCACCTGGACCGATCGCACGAACTACTTCGAGACGTTCGCCGCCACCGACGAGAACCTGCAGTGGGCGCTCGACCTCGAAGCGGATCGGATGGTCAATTCGTTCATCGCCAAGAAAGATCTCGACAGCGAAATGACCGTCGTCCGCAACGAGTTCGAGATGGGGGAGAACGACCCGTTCAGCGTGCTCCTCGAGCGGACGATGTCGTCGGCATATCTCTGGCACAACTACGGCAAGACCACCATCGGCGCCAGGTCCGATATCGAGAACGTGCCGATCGACCGCCTGCAGGCGTTCTACAAACGCTACTACCAGCCGGACAATGCGGTGCTGCTCGTCGCCGGTCGCTTCGACGAGCCGAAGACCCTGGCGCTCATCGATAAGCACTTTTCCTCGATTGCAAAGCCGACGAGAACGTTGGAACGCATTTACACGACCGAGCCGACGCAGGATGGCGAGCGATCGGTCACGCTGCGCCGTGTCGGCGACACGCAGATGGTCTGCACGGTCTACCACGTGCCGTCGGGCGCGCACCAGGATTTCGCTGCCGTCGACATCATCTCGCAAGTCCTCGGTGACACGCCGTCGGGCCGCCTGCACAAGGCCCTCGTCGAGTCGAAGAAGGCGAGCAGCTCGTTCGGATTCAATTTCCAGTGGCGCGAGCCGACGATCGCGATTTTCGGCGCCGAGGTTCGCGTCGGCACGGCGCTCGATCCCGCTCGCGACGCGCTGCTGCAAACCGTCGAGGGATTCGTGGCCAGTCCGCCCACCAAGGAGGAAGTCGAGCGGGCGCGCGCCCAGCTGCTCAAGAACATCGATCTGAACCTGAATCGGTCCGACCGGATCGGGCTCACGCTGAGCGAGTTCATCGGAGCGGGGGACTGGCGGCTTTACTTCCTGCATCGCGATCGCCTGCGCAAGATCACCGTCGACGAGGTTCAGGCGGCCGCGACCAAGTATTTCAAGCCGGCGAACCGCACGCTGGGTCTGTTCATCCCGACCCCGAAGCCCGATCGCGCGGAGATTCCCACGACGCCGGACGTTGTCGCGCTGCTCAAGGATTACAAAGGTGATCCGGCGATCGCCGCCGGCGAAGCTTTCGATCCCTCGCCGGGAAATATCGAGTCGCGTACGCACCGGAACGCCACACCGTCCGGGTTGACGCTGGCACTTCTGCCGAAGAAGACGCGGGGCGGAACGGTCGTTGCGCAGCTCATCTTGCGATTCGGGGACGAGAAGAGCTTGATGAATCGTTCGAGCGTGGCTTCGCTCGCCGGCGCGATGCTGATGCGTGGCACGACGAAGAGGACCCGCCAGCAGATTCAGGACGAGCTCGATCGGCTGAAGGCGCGGCTGAACGTCTCGGGCGGTGCTACCCAGGCCACGGTGTCGATCGAGACCACCCGGGAAAGTCTGCCCGCGGTGTTGCGGCTGGCCGGTGAAGTGCTACGCGATCCCTCATTTCCGGCCAGTGAGTTCGAGCTGCTGAGGCAGGAACAGCTGGCGTCCATCGAGCAGCAGAAGAGCGAGCCAACTCAAATCGGCTTCACGGCGTTCAATCGACACCTCGGGCCCTATCCAAAAGGGGACGTGCGCTACACGCGGACGCCGGACGAAGAAGTTGCGGAGATCACCGCCGCCACGCTCGAACAGACGACCCGCTTCTATCGCGACTTCTACGGCGCCTCCAACGGTCAGCTCACCGTCGTCGGGGACTTCGACGAGAAGGAGTTGACGGGCATCGCCAATGAGGTGTTCGGAACGTGGAAGAGCCCGCGACCCTTTACGCGCGTGCCGACGGTTTTCACCGACGCCGCGCCGACGAACCAGTCATTTGCAACGCCGGACAAGGCAAACGCCTTTTTCGTCGCCGGCTTCAATTTGAGCATCCGTGACGACCATGCTGACTATCCGGCGCTGGTGCTGGGCAACTACATGCTCGGCGGCGGCTTCCTCAGCTCGCGCCTCGCCTCGCGCATCCGGCAGAAAGACGGGTTGAGTTACGGAGTCGGCTCCGGCATGAACGTGAGCGCGCTCGATCAATTCGGCCGGTTCACGGCGACGGCAATCTACGCGCCGCAGAACGCGGAGAAGCTCGAAGCGGCCTTCAAGGAAGAAATCGAGCGCATGCTCAAGGACGGCTTCACCGCCGAGGAAGTGGCGGCGGCGAAGACCGGTTACCTGCAGTCGCGCCAGGTCAGCCGGGCGCAGGACAACGAGCTTGCCGGTCGCCTGAATACCTACTTGTTCCTCGACCGAACCCTGAAGTGGGACGCCGATGTCGAAGCCAAGATCAAGGCGTTGACGCCCGAGCAGATCAACGCCGCCATGCGTCGCCACATGAACCCCGCCAAGATTTCGATCATCAAGGCGGGGGACTTCAAGAAGTGAGGGCTATCCCCTCAAGTTCTTGTTGAAGAACTCGATCGTGCGCGTCCAGGCGAGCTTCGCGGCTGCTTCGTCGAAGCGCGGCGTGGTGTCGTTGTTGAACCCGTGCTGCGTGCCGGGATAGATGAACGCCTCGTAGCGCACCTTCGCCGCCTTGAGTGCCGTTTCGTATGCCGGCCAGGCCGCGTTGATCCGCTCGTCGTTCTCGGCGTAGTGAATCAGCAAGGGCGCTTTGATGTTCGGCACCTGCTCGGCGGCCGGCTGACCGCCGTAGAACGGGACCGCGCCGCCGAGATCGGGGATGCGCGTCGCCAGCAGGTTGGCGATGCCACCGCCATAGCAGAAGCCAACCACGCCCACCTTCCCTGTGGAATCCGGCCGTCCTTTCAGGTAGTTGACGGCGGCGACGAAATCCTCGCGCGTTTTCGCCTGATCCAGCTTGGGGAAGAGCGCGCGCGCTTTCTCCTCGTCACCGGGATATCCGCCTAACGGCGCCAGCGCATCTGGAGCAAAGGCGACGAAGTCGGCCAGTGCAACGCGACGGGCGACGTCTTCGATGTGCGGATTGAGGCCACGATTCTCGTGCACCACCAGGACGGCGGGCAGCTTTCCCTTCATCGTGGCAGGTACCGCCAGATATCCCTTCATCGTTCCTGAGCCCTGTGGCGAGGGGTACTCGAGGTACTCGGTCTTCAAGCGCTTGTCGTCCTTCGCGACCTGCTGCGCGAATACCGGACTGAGTTGATCCAGCAGCATGCCGGCGGTCACGCCGCCGACGGCGAACTTCGTCGCGCGATCGAGGAATCCCCGGCGGTCGATGTCACCGTGCACGTACTGATCGAACAGGTTGAGTAGCTCCTGGTCGAAATCACCAGCCTTCTTTCGTTCCATGTCTCTCCCCCTTGCGATCCGGCAGCATATCCGATTGCGTCGCGATGGGCGAGGGCTGCCGTGAAGGGAGGGCGGTGGCCGTTAGGAGCGTTGCGACCAGGTAGGCCCTGAGCGTTCCGGTACGTCCAGAGCCGAAAACACTCCGAGCGGATACACGCGCTCGACGAGACGCTGTCGTTTCTCTTCGAGGGTCTTCACTTGCGCTGCGAATTCCGAGAGGTGTTTCTCGTAGACGACCATCTCGCTCCAGTACTCGACCAGCATGTAACGTGTCTCGGAAGCGAGATCGCGCAGGAAAGAGCTGCCGAGAAAGGAGCGGCTGCGGCGCGAGAGCTTCGTCCACTCGCCGTTGGCGCCATACAACTGCTCGAACTCCCCGGACTTGCCTTCGTGAATTTCAACCTGCCAGACGACGGCGATCACTGGTGACCTCCTGGCGCGTCATACGTACCCATATCCTTGCCCAAAAGCCACTTGTCGAACCAGTTGACGATGTGCTGCAGGCGCTCGACGCGATGCCACGGGCGCCCGGAGCGCGACAGCTCGTGGTTTTCACCAGGAAAACGCACCATGACCGTCGGCTTGCGCAGATATTTCAGCGCGCGGAACAGCTCCTCGCCGCCTGCCGACGGAGGTGTTCGCCAGTCTTCATCGCCGAGGATGAACATGAGCGGTGTTTGTATCTTGCCGACGTATGTGATGGGAGATCGCCGCGTGAACTCGGTCGAATCCTCAAAGGGCGGTTTGCGAAACCATGTCGGCCGGAACAGCGTGAAGTCGGCGGTGTACCAGAAATTCGACCAGTCGGAGATGTCGCGCTGACTCACGGCTGCCTTGAATCTCGAGGTCTGGGTCACGACCCAGTTCGTGAGCAAGCCACCGCCGCTGCCACCGGTCACCGCCAGGCGAGCCTCGTCCACGTAGCCCTTCTTCAGCACGTCGTCCACGCCGGCCATCAGGTCCTTGAAGTCGTCACCCGGGTAAGCGAACTGGATGCTGTTGCCGAACTCCTGGCCGTAGTTCGAGCTGCCACGCGGGTTCGTATAGAGGACGACGTAACCCTTCGCCGCCATCCAGTGGAACTCGTGAGTGAATGTGTTGCCGTAGGCGGCATGCGGACCGCCATGGATTTGCAGCACGAACGGGTACTTTTTCGACGCGTCGAACCCCGGCGGCTTGAGGATCCAACCCTGAATACGGCGGCCGTCGAAGCTCGTGTACCAGATTTCCTCCGGCTCGTTCAGCGACAACTGGCCGAACAGCTCGTCGTTGAACGAGGTCAGCTTGCGCGGGGCGGTGCCGTCGACCCCCCGCATGACGAACAGATCGCCGACGACCGTCGGCGTCGAGATCACCGCCGCGAACGTCCGGCCCTGCGTATCGGCGGAGTAGGCGATGATCTCCTGGTTCTTGTCGGCCATGCCTTCGGTGATTGCGCCGCTGGCCACGTTCACTCGTACGAGATCGGCGTTTCCGTGCCGTCCCACCTTGATCAACAGCGATTTGCCGTCGGCCGCCCAGACGGGAGCGGCCGAGAGTTGGCCGCGGGGTGCCCTCTGGTCGCCGCCGACGCTGCCGTTGATGTCGAAGTCGTACTTTGCCGTGAGATTGCGCGCGGTGCCGCCTGGCGTATCGATGACGAACAGATCCGGTTGGTCGTACGAACGCTCGGGTTTGTCTTCGGGCACACCGACAAAGGCGATCTGCTTTCCGTCAGGCGAGGGCGTGTAGGCGGTGATGACGCCGTCGATGCTGGCAAGGCGCGTCGGCTCGCCACCATCGCGCGACACGGCCCACAGATCGCTGTCATTTATTTCGTAGTACGGCTCTTTGCGCCGGTCGGACACGAAATAGATCTGCGAACCGTCTGCCGACCACCTTGGGCCCGAGACAGGAAACTCGCCGGCGGTGACTCGCTTTGGACGTGCCGGTTCGCTGGCGCCCGGCGTCACCGCGGCAATCCAGACTTGTGACGGCCGGTCGCGCTCCACGTAGCCGGAGCCGGCGATGCCGTTGGCGCGATAGACCGCTTCGGTGATGACCCTGACGTCGGATACGCGCGTTTTTTCCGCCGGCTTGCCGGATTTTTCGGTCTCGGCGCTTTCCCTCGGAGAGATCTCCTCGACGCGCGCCTGTGATGTGAACGCTATCGATTTCCCGTCAGGTGACCATGCCGGGTTGGCGGCGCCACGAGGAATGTCGGTGACAGGACGGGATTCGCCGCCGAGGAGGCTCATCGCGTGAATCTGCGGCGGTTGGGGGCGTCCGTCCTTTTCAATCGCGCGTACGAAGGCCAGCTGCCGGCCGTCTGCCGACCAGCGAGGCGAGGTATCGCGCGTGCCGGCGGTGAGACGGCGCGGCGCGCCGCTGCCGTCGGTCGGCACGATCCAGATGGCCGTGTCGTACTGGTCGGCCTTTTCGTCGACGCTCACGCGCACGAACGCGATCTGTGATCCGTCGGGCGATATCTGTGGGTCGGCGATCCACACGAACGTGAAGAGGTCCTTTTCGCTGATGGGGCGCCGCTCGGGTGCTGGCGCCGGCTGCGCCGCGGGCACGGTAGCGGTCGCCAACCCCGCGAGCACGAGGGCCATCAGGTGGCGGCGTGGGATGCGCAAGATGGCGGCTCCTGAAAGGGGACACTCAACTTTTTGCGTTTCTGTCCGTTTTCGCGAACAGTTGAGTGTCCCCTTTCGAATTGTCCCATGGTTCCGCATCAAATGATCAGGCCTCGGGATCACAGCTGGACGAACTGCACGCGACGATCGGGCAGCGTCAAGAGTGCCAGACTGGGCAGCACGTTGAATCGCCGGGGACCCGCGGCGCCAGGATTGATCACCATGGTCGTGCCAATTTCCGTGAGCTGCCGACGGTGTGTGTGTCCGTAGACGATCACCTCCGCCGCATAACGGGCGACGAGCGCCTCCGGTGTGGGAGACCCGAGCTCGTGACCGTGGCTGACATGGATCCGCACGCCCTCGAGCGTTGTGTCGATAGACGGGGGCAGGTGATCTTGCGGAGAATCGGTGTTGCCGCCGACCGCATGTACCGGCGCGATTGCCGCAAGCGCAAGAAGGACGGCTGGCCCGCCCACATCGCCGCCGTGGAGGATGAGATCGACACCGGTGAGAGCGGCGACAGCTTCCGGCCGGACCAATCCGTGCGTGTCGGCGATGAGGCCCACGAGCATGCGGTCTTCAGATTAACGCCGGATTGCGCAGAACGGCAGCGGAACAGGTCGATTTCAAGATTGTAAGCGGCCTGGCTGGCGCGCAGCTTGCTCCCGCTGGTGGCACCCAGCAGCTCACGTCCCTACCGTCCTCGACGGATGCAAACGGATGCCGATTGACGTCAGAATTCCCGACACGCGATGTCCCCGGTGCGGAGGCCCCGCAGAACCTGCGGGGCATGAGGATGCGCGCGCGTTTTTTCAGTGCCGTGCCTGCTCACGGGTTTGGGCGATCCATCTCTCGGCGATTGCTGCGCGAAACTCGCGCGGCGATGAGCCTGGTGCGCCGCGGGTGCTGGTGGCCGATGACTCGCCCGAGATGTTGGGACTCATGTCCGCGTGGCTCGAAGACGAGGACTGCGTCGTCGTCACCGCATCCTCTGGCGCCGAGGCGCTCGACGCGGCGGCGGTGTATTACCCCGACGTCGCCTTTCTGGATCTGGTGCTGCCGCCGCCTGACGGCTTCGCCGTGTGTCAGGCCTTGAAGGCACGGCTGTCACCTGAAATCGTGCTGATGACCGGCATGCCGAACGAGACGAACGCACAACGCGCCGCCGAGCTCGGCGTCGTGGCCCTGTTGCTGAAACCGTTTCCGCGAGAGGCGGTCATCGGGGCGCTCACGACGGCGCTGGAAAGATGCCGGCGCGATCCGCTGTCGGGATTGCGGACGCACTTCGGCGCACATCCTCGATCCCGGTAGGCCGTCCGTTCTCAGTCGCCGGCGAAGATCGCCGCAAGAATCAGCAGCACGCCGAGAGCGGCGCCGGCCCCGGCGGCGGCGCCGATGGCGATGGCCCGCCCGGGACCTCCGTTGCGTTTCTCCAACTCCACCGCACGCACGTGTCTGAGCTGGATCTGCAACGGTGTCTCGGGGATACGCGTGTGCTTCTGAACGACGAGTGGATCGCCGTCCGTTTTCATGAGCGTGCCGTGGACCACGCGGCCATCCGCGAGCGTGACGCGAACGCGCGATCCCAGAGGCAACTGCCGGACGTATGAAGCCATCAGTGCCGGGTCCACGTCCGTCGCCTGGACCGGGCTCGTGACGAGAGCGGCGCTCGGCGGCCGGGTCGACGCGCAGCCCGCCGAAGCGACAGCGAGGCTGACCACCAGAGCGATGAGGCGCTGTTTCATCGTCTACTCCCCCTAGAAATCAACTCCGAAACCAAACCGCAGCAGAACCTCCTCGAGGCGATCGCTGATGACCAGGCGCACGTCGCTCCTGACGAACGAACGACGCGTCGTGTACGCCTTGAAGCCGGCACCGACCAACGGCCGCACATGCAGATCCGTTCGCTTCGGACCGGTGACGCTCTGCGGGATGCTGGGCGGCTGACGTGGCGGCACGTCGAGGAAGTAGACGTAGCGATCGTCGCGCGCGGTTTTTTCCCAATTGAAGTCGAGGCCCGCGGCCAGGTGCGGGTGGAACCACGCGTTTTCGCCGAACTGATACTGCTGGCTGAGCGTGAGCCGGCGCGTGCTGAACCCGAACTCGGAAACGACGTGCGCCCGCTGCCCGTTGATGATCTCGTCACGCGAGCTGTAGAACTCGACGCGCGAGCTGGCCGACGGTTCGATTTCGGTCTTGAGATGCGATGTCCAGTACCAACCGAACGCGACAGCGCCGTGGACGCCGCGGTTGTACCAATCGTTGTAATCGTTCAGGCTGCTCTTATTGACGTTGAGCCAGCCGATGGATGCGGAAATGTCGGGGCGGACGACCGTTTGCGCGTCGCTCCGTGCCGCGGAGAAGGCCGCCAACGCAATGGTCAGGACGAGGCGCGTGCCTTTCATATTCAGAAAGGCGTGAAGCGCCCGGGAAGGGGCTCAGGTCGTGGAGGGGTCTACCGGATACGAGCCGCGCCGCGCAGGGCGCGGCGGATCTCTTCGACCATTTCTTCCAAGTCGTTGTGCTGTTCGGTCAGAGCCAGGAAGGGAACGCCGGCCGGCGTGGCGTCTTGCAGCCGCGCCGTGTCCTGTACGCGCGCCACGACCAGATTGGGGCGGAGCGCCTCCATCACGCGCAGGGCTTCGTCCACGGTATGCGCCGGCGCGACCGCAAATCGCAGCTTGGCGAGGATGGCTTCGCAGCGCGCACCGTTCTCGGAATTTTCTTCCACCAGCAACACGAGCGGCGCGAAGCCCGTCTTGTCACCCGCGCGACGACCGCCACGCGGACGGCTTCGGCGGTCGGCGCTGTGACGTTTGTCGGGCAGCCCCGGCATGCGAGGGAAAGAAACGACCGTTCCCATGATCACCGCGCAGCATACATCACGGCTGCCCTCCTTCGCGAATTCGACGGATTCGTGCATCGCGGTCGGACTCGAGCCGTTCGAGATCGCGGCGGAACAACTGATCCAGCTGCTCCCGCTCGGCCGGATCGAACACCGTTGCCAGCGCGGATTGGTGCATGATTCGCCGCTCGGCGACGCGCGCATCGTACATGCTGCGAGCGTCGGTGATTGCCGCCCGCTGTTCGTCGGAGATCGGCTTCTCCTCGACGCCGGCGTCGGCATCCTGCTTCCGCAATCGTTCCATCACGATTTCAAGCGAACTACGAGGTTTGTCAGACATGACAGATTTTTCCTGCAACCGGGTTCACGTGATCAGCGCCGGACACCACAAACAATTCTGCCATCCGGCTCCGAGTGCCACGACCGGTTTGTACCATATCCACAGCCCTTGAAGCGTCGCTCAATGACACGTGCCGGTGCCGGAATCAAGAACGTTGCCGTTCGTTCCCAAATACTCCCAGGCGTAGCCATCGCCGGTGAGATTGAGCTTCAGGACGCCAAATGCGGCGATCCGCATTTCGCTGTCGGGCGACACATTGACGAAGGAGTAGAGCTCCGCACCTCCCGTGCCGACGGTGAATTGACGCAGGCCGTCGGGGTTGGGCCGCCGATTCGCGTCGAGCGGCACGAAGCGTTCGTAGACGTGGTCGTGCCCGGCTATGACGATCTCCGCCCGCGCCTGCTGCAGCAGCAGCCAGATATCCCGCATCAGCGGAGACGGTCCGTTCGGGCCCGACGAGAACATCGGATGGTGCCAGATGGCCGCGACGCAGCGGGCATTCCTGGCCGCCAGATCGTTGGCGAGCCACTGGTATTGCGGTGAGCTCTGATTAGCCGCCACGTTGCTGTTGAGCGAGACCACGTGCCAGGGTCCGGCCTCGAAGCTGTAATATCCAAGGCCCGGCGGACCGGCACTCGGCCCGAAATAGTCGTAGTAGGCAGCGCCGCCGGCGGTCTCATACTCATGATTGCCGGGGGCCGGCCGCGTGCGATGCTTGTGTCGCCCCCACGTCGGCTCGTAGCAGTCGCGGTAGTTGGCCGCGGATCCCTGGAAGTAGGCGTTGTCACCCGCGGTGAACACGGTGCCGTCGATGCGATCGAGCAGCGCTGCCGTTTGCGCGGTGGCCACCGAGCCGCACACGGCAATGTCGCCCGCGCCGACGAGCACGTGTTGTCCCGGCGGTGGCGGGGGCGGGGGTGGCGGAGGCGGACCGGTGACCCCGTTGCCGCAGGCAATCGCGACGGCTCCGCCGATGGCGAGCACCGCCCGTCTGATGTACATGGAAACTGAGCGATGATAGCAAAGGATTGGCCATCACACTTTTGTCACCGAGCACGATTACAGCCTTGGCCCGCCGAGTGCTAGAATCGGCCATCCATTCAAGATGACGGTCACCCAGGACGCACTCGGCCGCCGGGTGGTTCTGTCGCCCCAGGAAGGCCTCGTGGCCGGCGGGCCGGCGGAGCAGTTCGAGCAGCGCATCCAGACGCTGCTCCGCGACGGCCACCACGATCTCCTCGTTGATTTGAGGAACGTCCCGCGGATTGACAGCCGCGGCGTACGCGCCCTCGTCCGCGGTCACACCACCGCGCAACGCCTCCATGCCAGCTTCCGCCTCGCCTGTCCCGGTCCGCACATTCGCGAGGTGCTGCAGCTGTCGCGTCTCGACAGCATCTTCACGATTTACGACACGTTCGACGCTGCGAAAAAGCGAGAAATCCGCTGGGACCGCGCCTGGATCGCGATCGGGGGCGTGGCGCTCTGTGCACTGCTCGTCGCTGTCGGAGTCGGCTGGCCGGCAGGGGGCATCGGCTCGGACGCCGGCGTCTCCGAGATTCAACCGAGCCCGGGTCAGGAGCTGAGCCTGTCCCCATTCGTGGCCCTCGCCAAACTGATCGCCGCCGCGTTGATCGGCATGCTGGTCACGGCCATCCATGCGCCTTCCGCCCCGGACCGGCCGTTGGGCCGTTCCATGCGCCACGCGCAAATCCTCCTCTGCGTCTCGGGGGCGATGATGATGATCATCATTGCCGGATCGCTCGCCCGGGCCTTCGGCATTGCCGGCGCCGCAAGCATCATCCGGTTCCGCACGCCGGTCGAAGACCCGAAGGATGTCACCATCATCTTCCTGCTCATGGCGCTGGGGATGGCCTGTGGCCTCGGAGCCTTCGCCGTGGCCGGACTGTCCACGGCATTTCTCTGCGTCTTTCTCCTGTTCCTCGATCGCCGCACCGAACACCGGGCGCGGACGCTGATGATCGAGATCGAAGCGGCCGGACGCGAATTTCCAACGGATCACGTACAGGGCGTCTTTGCGCGCAACCGCGTGGTCTTCGAGCCTCGAGAAGTCTCGCAGGCCGAGGAAACCGTCATCACCTACCACGCGTCGGTCGATCCCAACCTGTCCCTCGAGGACCTGAGCGCGCAGCTGATGGCCGGCGGGACTGCAGGGGTCAAGTCCGTGTCGTGGGAAGTGCCGAAGAAAGGGCTCTGATGCGGCGTGTCGTTGCATTGCTCATCCTGGTGCTGCTGCCGTGCGCTGTTCACGCTCAGCAGCCCTCCCCTCAGGCGGCGGATCAGACAGAGGTTCGTCCCGACGTCCGCGTAAACTTTCCGCCGCCGTCGATCCGCATCGGCGAATTTCGCGCGGCGTTTCGCCTCCGTCTGCACGCGGATTTTCGCGATTTCGATCCGGAGCTCGGGGAAGACGGAGCCCTGTTCCGGCGCGTACGCGTGGGTCTGCAAGGACGCTTCTACGACGATCTCGAATACGAAGTCGAGGCCGAATTGCGCGATAGGGAACATCCGTATCGAGACGTCTTCGTGAACTACCGCCGGTTCCGCGCGGCGGAGGTGCAGGTCGGGCGTTTCAAGCTGCCGTTTTCGCTCGAGCAGACGACAGCCATCTCCAACATCAACTTCGTCGAGCGCTCGGGGATCGCCGCGCTGTTGGCGCCGGGGCGCGACCGCGGTGTCATGGTGCACGGACGCCTGGCGAGAGACGTCATCGCCTACGAAGCGGGCATCTTTCGGCACGACGGCGACAACACGCGCTACAACGGCAACTCGATCGATAACGTCTGGGCAGGCCGCGTCGTCGTGACGCCGTGGGAGACGAATCGCGGACTGCTGCACAGCGCCCAGATTGGGGTGGCGTTCACGACGGGCTCGCTTTTCGAGGGCCTCTACGGGCTCCGCGGTCGCACCATTTCGGGATACGAATACTTCGAGCCTGTCTATGTGAAGGGAGAACGCCGCCGGCTGGGTGTCGAAGGCCGCTGGACGCCGGGTTCCATTTTGGTACAGGGCGAATACATCCGGGTCAGCGATGAACGGAACGGACAGGGTCTCGGTGACGTCGATCTCCCTGACGCGGTTGCGCAAGGGTGGTACGTGAGTGGATCCTGGGTATTGACGGGTGAGAACAAGTCGGGTGGGAGCCTTACTCCATCGCGCCCATTCCCGACTAAAGGACTGGGAGCAGTGGAGTTAGCGGCGCGCATCGAGGAATTGCGATTCGGAAGCGACGGGACCGGCGGCGAGCCGCCTTTCAGTAACCCCCGTGCGGCAAACATCCTCCCCAACCGGGATCGCATCCTGACCCTCGGGATCAACTGGTACCTGAACGAATTTGGACGGATCACGGTAAACGGCACGCGCGAGACCATGCAGGACCCGGCGCGTACGCCACTTCTCGGCCGAACCCGTTTCTGGGGTGCGGTCTTGCGCCTGCAGTTCGTTCTCTAGTGGAGGATTCAATGCGTTCCTGGTGCGCGCGCGCGTTTCTACTGGCTGCGGGCTCCTCGCTCTGCCCGCGGCAGCGTTGGCGCAGACGGCTGACGAGTTGTTCGACGATTCGCAGGTCCGAGATGTCCGGATCACCATCAACTCGAACGACTGGGCGGCACTGAAGCAGAACTTCAAAGAGAACATCTACTATCCCTGTTCGCTTCAGGTGCTCGGCGTCACCTATCACAACGTGGGCATCCGCTCGCGCGGGTTGGGCAGCCGCAGCGAGACGAAACCCGGACTCCGCGTCGATGCCGACCGCTACGCCGTGGACCAGACCATCGCCGGACTGAAGTCCTTCGTCCTCGATAACCTGGTGCAGGATCCGTCCATGTTGAAAGAGCGTCTGACGATGGCGTTCTTCAGGCGTATGGGCTTGCCCGCGCCGCGCGAGGCGCACGCGCGTCTCTATATCAACAACCAGTTCTCCGGGCTGTATGCCGTCGTCGAGGCGATCGACAAGGGGTTCGTCGGTCGGACGTTCGGCGAGGACAATCACGGCGGTACCGAAAACGACGGGTATCTGTTCGAGTACGACTACACGAAGGAATACAAGTTCGAGTACCTGGGCTCGAACTTGAACGAGTACAAGATTTTCGACCCCAAGACGCACGAGAGCCAGGCCGCGACGCAGATCTGGCAGCCCATCGAAGACATGATCCAAACAATCAACGAGACGCCGGACTCGACGTTCGCCAGCGACATGGCGAAATATCTGGACCTCGGGCTCTTCTCGAAACATATCGCCCTCGAAGCGTTCATCGGGGAGGACGACGGGATTCTCGGTTACGCCGGTCTCAACAATTTCTATTTCTATCGATTCGAAGACACGACGCGGTCGCAGTTCCTCGTCTGGGACAAGGACAATACGTTCGCCGCCGCCGATTTTCCCATCATGCGCAACGTCAACGACAACGTGCTGTCACGGCGAACGTTGAACCTGCCGGCGCAGCGCAACTATTATCTCGATACGCTGCTCGAGGCGGCGCAGTCGATTGACGAAACGGAGTCGGAGTCAGGCGAGTCCGACGACAAGGGGAAACCTGAATCGCAGCCTGGTTGGCTCGAGCGGGAGATCATCCGTGAGTTCGAGCAGATTCGTACACTCGCGCAGAGCGATCACTTCAAGCCGTATTCGAATCAGGACTTTCAGGACGCCTACGATCGCCTCCTGGAGTTCGCGCGCAATCGCTCGGCTTACGTGCGCGACGAGGTGAAGAAGATTCGTCCGTAGCTACTGTGTGGGCGTGCCCGGCTGCGCCGCGTCGGACATGTCGTTCCAGTTCAGCAGGGCGTTGAACACCATGTTGAACTCGCCGTGGTTCTGCCAGCGATAGATCGGATTGTTCGCGAACAGGACCACGCGCCCCTTGCCGGTGAATCCTCCCGGCACCGCGATGGCAAACGGCCGTTCTTTGATCTCATCGGCGCCGCGGAGCAGGCCGCTCAGAACCGACGCGTCGCCGCCGACATAGCGTCCGAGCACACTCCCGCGATCCGCCTCCGCAACGCTCAACAGCGGCTGCCCCTGAATGTATTTGATGGCCACCAGCTTGTCCGCATAACCGAAGAACACGGGATGCTCGGGCCGCGTGATCTCCGCCTGCACGAGCGGGCGCGGCGCGTAGAACTGCGAGGACGTCGTAGCCGACGCATCCACCGTCCGGGCCAGGCCCAGTTCTGATGGAAAGCGCGACGGCGGTGCCCATCGCGATGAGCGTCCCGCCGGCATCGAGGAATTTCGCGAACGCATCGACGCTCTCGCCGCCAATGCCGCCGGTGATGTCGGGTGATTCGCCGTACATGCCGAGGAACTTGTACTTTTCACTCTTGAGATACGGCACGGGCTTCTTGGCGGACTGCTGATAGACGGACTGTCGGTTCAGGTTCTGCATTGGCAGGACGATCACGTCGTAGTCGGCGCGCAGATTCCCCTTGCGAGCGCGCTCTTTGTAGATCAAGTCGTAGGGGATGCCGAACTTGTCGAACGTGAACCGCACCCAGCCAGATTTCCTGCGTGCCAATCCAGGACGAGAAGATTGCGATGCGTGGAGCGTCCGCGTCGTGCGTCGGTACCGACGGGCTGGATGACAGTGCGGCCGCCGTCAGGCCGAGATCTTCGACCGTTTTCCGTACGGCCGCGAGATCGGCGGGAGCGCTCACGATGAACGAGCCGGCGGGAAAGTCCACATCCGCCGCCCGGAACCCCTTTTCGGCGACTTTCATGGCCGTGTCTTTGAGCTTGTAGCGGAAGGCGATCATGTTGTTCGAGCCGAAATGGGCGACAGCAATTCCGGCCGTGCCCTTGCCTTTGACCTGGCCGGGTGACGCCGCCGTCGTAACCGGCGTTGTCGCCGCGCTCAGGATCGCTTTGTCCGTGATCTCCTTGACCTCGACCAGCATCGCCAGCCCCATCGTCCATCCGCTGTCGTCATAGGTGCGGAGGTTCGGATCCGGGTAGCTTTGCTTTTCGAGGAGATTCTTGGCGAGGCGGCCGTAAGGCTGGTCGCGCTTGATCACGTAGGAGCCGGCGGGGAACGTGCCGTCGGTGGTTTTGATCGGGCTCGTCGCCCGGCCGACCTCGATCCGCTGCACGCGCAGAATGTTCACGAGCTCGGCAACCCGTGTCATGTCGCGCTGTACGGGAATGACGAAGCCATGCGGCGCCTCGGTCTTTCCCGTCTCGATCGAGTTCGCGGTTTTCCGATAGAAGTTGTCGATGACGAGGTTTGGAAACGCGGCGGTCAGCTGCAGTGCGGACAGCACGCCGGTCTGCATGTAGTTCGTATTGTTGCGTCGCGACCAGGTGTTCTGTGAACCCGGAGGTATCGGAATACCTCGGTACCATTCGCGCTGTTGCCCGCCGCCGCGACCTGTGGGAGTGGTGGTCGCTGCGCCGCCGCGGCCTTGCTCGATCCCCGTTGCCGTTTCCGAGGCGCCAGTTCGCCACCACGCCCGCCGCCCTGACCATCCTCGCGGCCCGCCTGCGTCTCGTACATGCGCATCATGCCGTTGTGGTTGTAGGCAATGGACCCGAGGTAGCCCGGGGACCAGCCATCCATGAATGCGTGCGTATACACCCCGGGCATGCCCCATTTCGTCATCTGCGCGAGCTCGAAATTCGAAAACCACGGTAGCTCGGCGAAGAGGATGGGATCGAGATTGGGATTCTGCGGCGCGCCGCCACTGTACGTGTAGAGCAGAGGCAGCGACTCGTGCAGGTCGTGCATGATCGGCGGATGCGCGGTGAAGTACCATTCCGCCAGCGCGCGCATCGACTGCTGCGACAGGTTGATGTCGCGGTTGTTGTCGTGGTGGACGTACTTGCCCCAGTACGGGACTCCCGGCGGTGCGGTCGATGCACCTTGGCCGGTCTGCGGGGCCGGCGTCGGTGGGGTGGCGGCGGCCGGCGGGGCAGGGCCAAACAGCTCGAGATTTCTGTAAAACCAATCGACATTCCGATCCCGACCATCCGGATCCGCTACGGGCGTGACAGAGACGACGACGTTTTCGCGAATCTGTTTGATGAGCGGTGAGGTTTCGGTCGCGAGGCGGTAGACGAGCTCCACGAGCATCTCCGAGGGACCGGTTTCGCCGCTGTGCAGGCCACCCATCAGGTGGTAGTGCGGTTTGGTCGAGGTGATGAGCGCTTTGATCTGTTCGGGTGTGAGACCGCGCGGATCGGCCAGCCGGGCGAGGTTGCTGCGATTTCTCTCGAGGTCTCGCATGTTCTCGTCCGATGACACCCAGACGACGACCAGCTCACGCTCCTCGTCGGATTTGCCGATGGTCTCGACCCTGACGCGAGCCGGCAACGCGGTGGCGAGCGCACGGTAATACTTCAACAGGTCCGCATAGTAGGTGAGCTTCGCCGGCGCGCCCACGTGATAGCCGAAAACATCCTTGGGACTCGGCACGCCAGGCACTCTCGGCAGATGATCCACGAGTGGGCTGATGAAATACGGCTGCGTCGTCCACTGCTTGACGAGGCGCCCGAACTCCTCATCCTGCGTCTGCGACGGGTCGCGGGTGTCGGTGACCATCTGCTGGGCGGGACTGGTAATGACGCCCACGACCAGCATCGAGCTCACGACGAACACGCCGAGGCGACCGGCAGCCTGGTGAAACATGCCCAACATCCTAACCCCTCCTTGACCGGCGGGTCCGGTGGCGGTAGCGTGACGCTGCGCAAAAGAGCTCAATGGCCTATTCCATTTCCGCCCGTGGCCACGAGGCGTGGAGCGCGGAGCATCGCGACGCTGGGCAGCAGGTATCGTTCGTTTCAGATCCGGCTCCGCTGGCGCTGCGTCTGAACAGCAACGAAAACCCGCTTGGTCCTTCGCTGGCTGCCCGTGTGGCAATCGAGAGGGCCTTGCGCTACGCGGGCCGTTATCCGATGAACGCGGCACCGGCCATCGACGATTTCCGGGCGCTGCTGGCGAAGCAGCACCGCGTGCACGTGGAAGCCATTGCGTTCGGCGCCGGATCGGGCGAGATCCTCGACAGCGCGGTGCAGGCGTTCACGTCGCCGAGCCGAGGGCTGGTGTCAGCGCTGCCGACCTTCGAAGCGCCAGTGCGTCTGGCCCGCGAGATCAATATTCCTGTGAAAGACGTCCTGGTCGACGCTGCCGGCAAGCTCGATCTCGAACGGATGATTGCGGCCGCTGCCGGCGCCGGGCTGCTCTACATCTGCAACCCTAACAATCCGACGGCAACGGTTCATCCGGCGCAAGCGATCAACGATCTCGCCGCGAGGATTCGGCAGACGTCGCCAGAAACGGTCGTCCTCATCGATGAGGCATACCACGATTACGTCATGGACGCGGCGTACTCGACGGCGGTGCCCCTGGTTTCGGAATATCGCAACGTCATCGTGTCGCGCACGCTCTCGAAGCTGCACGGGATGGCGGGGCTGCGTCTCGGTTACGTGATCGGCAATCCCGACACCATCGCCAGGCTGGCACGCTGGACGATGCCCTTCAACGGCAACGTTCTAGCCGTCGCCGCGGCATTCGTATCGGTTCAGGACCACGCGCAGATCGAGCGGGAAAGACGACGGAACAGAGAGGCGCTGAATTACACGACCGATTTCTTCCGCAATATCGGTCTGTCGACGACGGCGTCGCAGACGAACTTCATCTGGGTCGATTTGCAGTCTCCGGCCGAGGAATTCCGCGAGGCTTGTGAGACGCAAGGAATTCTCGTCGGCCGTGCCTTTCCTCCGTTCGAACAGACACACTGTCGAATCTCGATTGGCACGATCGAGGAGATGTATCGCGCCGTCGCCGTCTTCCGCTCGATTCTGCGGACTACCGTGACGACGACGGCGAGCCGGTCCTAGGACATGCCGATGCGGCGACGCACATTCCTCAAGGCGATCGGGTTGGGCACCGTAGCCGCGGCAGGAGGACGGGTCCTCGACGGCGGACGGGTGATCGGCCCGTGGACGCGAGGCTTCGCGGATGCGCTGGAGGCAGCCGGGAACGGGCCCCTGCTCCTGCTGCACAACAACGAGAACCCACTCGGCCCGGGCGAGCACGCTCTGGCGGCGATACGCCGGACGCTCTTCGAGCCCGGCATTCCAGCGGCGCGTTACACGTCCCTGGCGCCGGACCTGGCACGGCTGATAGCCGAGCGACACGCGTGTACGCCGGAGAACGTGCTCATCGGCTGCGGCTCGACGCAGATCCTCCGCACCGCCACGTTCCTCTTCACGTCCCCGAGCCGAGCGTTGGTGGCAGGCAGTCCGGCTTACGAGGAATGCGGGGAAGTGGCCAATCTGGTCGGAGCGCCGCTCAAGTCGATCGCAGGCACGCGCGACTTGCGCCACGATCTCGACGCCATGGCCGACGCGTCGAAGGACGCCGGGTTGATCTATTTCGACAACCCGAGCAATCCAGCGGCAACGCTGCATCCCGCGCCGGCGGTGACAGCGTTCATCGAGCGGGTGATGCGCGACGCGCCCAGCGCACACATCATCATCGACGAGGCCTATTTCGACTACGTGACCGACCCGTCGCACCGTACGTTGATTCCACTGGCCCTGGAGAATCCCCGCGTGATCGTCGCCCGTACTTTTTCAAAGGTGTATGGGCTGGCGGGGCTTCGGGTCGGCTACGCAATCGCCCATGCGAACACCATCAAACAAATGCGCGCCGTCCATTACGGATCCGGTACGAATGCGTTGGGGCTGGGCGCAGCGCTTGCCACCTTCCCGGATCAGGCGCGCGTCGACGAGGAAGTGCGACGGAATCTCGAGGCGCGGCAGTTCACGATCGATTGGTTCACACGCCGTGGATTCAGCCCGACGGACTCGCATTGCAACTTCATCTTCGTCGACATCGGGAGGCCGGCCACGATGTTCAGAGAAAGCTGCGCCAAGTCCAACGTCCTCATTGCCCGTGACTTCCCGCCTTTCGAGAAGACTCACGTGCGGATCTCCATCGGAACCCTCGGCGAGATGAAACAGGCCGTCCAGGTCTTCGCGAAGGTCCTCGGCGTCAGGCCTGCTACCGTTTCACATACTTCCTGAGCCGCTTCGGTCCGACCTCCGCACCGTAGATGGCGCCCTTGGTGTCGGCGGCCACACCTTCCGCGCCGCTGGTGAGGGAATTGTCAGGATCGCGTTCCGGGTCGGGAATGAACGCGGTCACCTTACCGTCGGTGGCCGTGCCCACATAGACGCCACGTTTGCCTCGCGGGTGACGCTGGGTGTTGGATTCGGAGTCGGTGACGTAGATCGTGTCGTTCCTGTCGAAGAAGATTCCGCTCGGACGGCTGAACTGCCGCCATTCGTCGAGGAACTTGCCTTCCTGGTCGAAGATCTGGATGCGGTTGTTGCCGCGGTCGGCGACGAACACGCGGCCGCGCGAGTCGATGGCGATGGCATGCGGCGTGTCGAATTCGCCCGGACCGGACCCGGGTTTGCCCCAGCTCTTGATGAAGCGCCCGTCGCGGCTGAATTTGACGATGCGTGCGTTCGTTTTGCCGCCGTGGCCGTCGGCGACGAAGATGTCGCCGTTTGCAGCGACGACCACGTCAGACGGCTGATTGAAGGTGTCATTGCCACTCCCGGGGACGCCGGCCTTGCCGAGCGTGAGCAGTACCTTGCCTTCAGGACTGAACTTGACGACCACGTGCCCCTTGCCCGGCTCCGGCGGCCCGGCGCGCTCAGGAGGAATGCCGTCGGTCACCCACACATTGCCTTGGCGGTCGACGGACATGCCGTGGGGAAACGTGAACATCCCGCCGCCGAAACTCCGAACGACCTTCCCGGATGGATCGAATTTGAGGACGACGGGGAGCTTGGAGCCGGCGCAGTTGTTCCCCCCGCACCGCTCCGCAACCCAGACCGAGACGCCGTCCGGATCGATATCGACAGCGCTCAGCGCGCCCCAGCTGCGTCCTTCCGGCATACGCGCCCAGTCGTCGACGGCCTGGTAGGGGTTTTCTTGTTGGGCAGCAACGCCGGCGAGCGCCGCGACGAGCATCATCGTGCAGGTTGTTTTGATCAAGTTCACGTCGCGAACTGTAACAGAAACGCGGTGCGCGGTTGCAAATGCCACAGCGCTGACGATATGGTGAATCGCTTGGTAAGGAGCATTGATGGCACGAGTGATCCCTTTGGAGCAGCGTCCGTTCGGTCGGACGCTGCGGCGAGATGCGTGGTGGGTCCAGCCGGCGTTGACGGCGCTTGTTCTCGGCGGATTCGTGGCGTATGCGACATGGGCGGCCTTTCAGGGCCGGCACTATGAGTACGGTCCATATCTGTCGCCGTTCTACTCGCCGTTGCTGTTCGGCGAGGGGCCTCACAGTTGGTTTGGACCGCAGCCAGCGTGGTGGCCCGGGGCGTTGCCGTTTTCCGCGGCACTGCTGATCCTATGGGCGCCGGGCGGCTTTCGCTTCACCTGCTACTACTACCGCGGCGCTTACTACCAGGCGTTCTGGGCCGACCCTCCATCCTGCGCCGTCGGCGAGCCGCGCAAGAGCTACTGGGGTGAGAATTCGTTTCCGCTGATCTTTCAGAACATTCATCGCTACTTCCTGTACCTGGCCCTCATCTTCATCGTCATCCTTTCCTACGATGTCTGGCTGGCAACGAGGTTTCGGGATGCGGCGACGGGCGGCACCACGTTCGGCATCGGCGTCGGAACGATCATCCTCGCCGTCAACGTCGTGCTGCTTGGCGGGTACACCCTCGGTTGCCATTCGCTGCGACATCTCATCGGCGGACGCCTCGATCAGCTCTCGGCACGTCCGCTGCGGCTGAAGCTGTACCAAGGCGCGACGTCGTTGAACTGCCGCCACATGCGCTGGGCGTGGGCCAGTCTGTTTTCGGTTGCGTTGGCCGATCTCTACGTGCGCCTCTGCTCGATGGGCGTGCTGACGGACTGGAGGATCCTCTGACGTTCGAGACGCTTGAACATGATGTCCTGGTCATTGGCGCAGGCGGCGCGGGATTACGTGCGGCGATCGAAGCGTCGCTGGCAGGCAAGCGGGTCGGCCTCATCTGTAAGTCGTTGCTCGGCAAGGCGCACACGGTCATGGCCGAGGGGGGCATCGCCGCGGCGCTCGCGAACGTGGACGATCGCGACAGCTGGAAGGTGCACTTCGCCGACACGATGCGCGGCGGCCAGTATGTGAACAACTGGCGGATGGCCGAGCTGCACGCCCGCGAGTCCCCGGATCGCGTGCGCGAGCTGGAAGCGTGGGGCGCGTTGTTCGATCGGACGAAGGACGGCCGTATTCTCCAGCGCAACTTCGGGGGCCACAAGTATCCGCGCCTCGCGCACGTCGGCGACCGCACCGGTCTCGAGATGATCCGGACGCTGCAGGACCACGGCGTCCATCGCGGCCTCGACGTGCACATGGAATTCACCGTTCTCAGCCTGCTGACGGATGACGGGCGGATCGTCGGCGCTTTCGGCTACGACCGGGCCCGTGGTCGCTTCAAGGTCTTCAATGCGAAGGCCACGGTTCTGGCGACGGGCGGCGTCGGGCGCGCCTATCGCATCACGAGCAACAGCTGGGAAGGTACCGGTGACGGCCACGCGCTCGCATACCTCGCCGGCGCCGAGCTGATGGACATGGAGTTCATCCAGTTCCATCCGACCGGCATGGTCTGGCCGCCGAGCGTGCAGGGGATTCTGGTGACCGAGGGCGTACGTGGAGAAGGCGGCGTGCTGCGCAACAGCGAGGGCCGCCGCTTCATGTTCGACGACATTCCGGAGAACTACAAGAGCCAGACCGCCGACAACCCCGAGGAAGGGTGGCGTTACACGCAGGGTGACAAGAACGCCCGCCGCCCGCCCGAGCTGCTCACTCGCGATCACGTGGCCCGCTGCATCATGCGCGAGGTCAAAGCCGGCCGTGGCAGCCCGCACGGCGGAGTGTTCCTGGATATCGCCTGGATCAAGGAGAAGATACCAAACGCCCCCGATCACATCCGCCGGAAGCTGCCGTCGATGTATCACCAGTTCACGCAACTGGCCGGTCTCGACATCACCTCGGAGCCGATGGAAGTGGGGCCGACGACGCACTACATCATGGGTGGCGTGCGGGTCGACGCTGACACGCAGATGTCCAGCGTGCCCGGTCTCTTTGCGGCGGGGGAGTGCGCGGCGGGAATCAACGGCGCCAATCGCCTCGGCGGCAACTCGCTCTCCGATCTGCTCGTGTTCGGCAAGCGCGCCGGCGAGTACGCGGCGCTCTTTGCGGAGAAGCATGCGCCCGGCTGCGTCGACGAGCGGCAGATCGACGCGGCGTCGAAGCAAGCCCTGGAGCCGTTCGAGCGCGGTCAGTCCGGCGAGAATCCCTACTCCATACAACAGGAGCTGCAGGGCCTGATGCAGGACCTGGTCGGCATCGTCCGCGAAGAGGCTGAAATGCGCCGCGCCCTCGAGGGCCTGCAGACGTTGTATTCGAAGGCCGATCGCGCCGGAGTCACCGGCCATCGCGAATACAATACCGGCTGGCACACCGCCCTCGACCTCGGCAATCTGCTGGTGGTCGCTCAGGCCATCACGTTGTCGGCGCTCGAGCGCAAGGAAAGCCGGGGCGGACATTTCCGCGCGGATTATCCCGACAAGGATCCCGTGTTCGGTTCGTTCAACATCGTGGTTCGACGCGGACCGGATGGTGCGATGCAGCTCGCACACGCGCCACTGCCGCCGATGCCTCCTGAGCTTCAGCAGATCGTCGAGGAGAACAAATAGATGGCGAGGGCCACGTTTCGGATCTGGCGCGGCGATGCGGACAAGGGGTCGTTCCAGGACTATCCCACCGAAGTGAGCGAGGGCATGGTCGTCCTCGATGCCGTGCACCGCGTGCAGGCCGAGCAAGCGAACGACCTGGCCGTCCGCTGGAATTGCAAAGCGGGCAAATGCGGGTCGTGCTCCGCGGAGATCAACGGTCATCCGAAGCTGATGTGCATGACGCGGCTGAACTCGCTCAATCTCAACGAGCCGGTCACCGTTGAACCGATCAAGGCGTTCCCCCTCATCAAAGATCTCGTCACGGATGTTTCGTGGAATTACCAGGTGAAGAAGCACATCAAGCCGTTCAAGCCACGCAAGCCGGACGCGCCTGACGGCACCTGGCGGATGCTGCAGCCCGATGTGGACCGCGTCCAGGAATTCCGCAAGTGCATTGAATGTTTCCTCTGCCAGGATGTGTGCCACATCCTCCGCGATCATCACCTGCACGACGAGTTCATCGGCCCTCGCTTCATTCTCTATAACGCCGCGCTCGAGATGCACCCGCTCGATACCGAGGACCGGTTGGGGGATCTGAAGGGGCGTGACGGCATCGGCTTCTGCAACATCACCCGGTGCTGCACCAAGGTGTGTCCGGAACACATCACGATTACCGAGAACGCCATCATCCCGCTGAAGGAACGTGTCGTCGACGAGTTCTACGATCCGCTAACCAAGCTGCTGCGCATTTTCAAGGGGTGACCCGGTGTCCATCTATCCATTGAAGCCGCTCTCGAAGGCCGCGGTGCCAGCCGCGCTCGAGAAGGCGGAGCGCTACCGGCTGCTGAACGAACCGGGTGAAGCCGTGAGCATCTGCGAGGACGTACTCGCCGTCGAGCCCGGTCACCAGGAGGCGCTCGTGATCCTCCTGCTCGCGTTGACCGATCAACTGCTCGACGCGCCGGCCGTAGCGGCGAAGGCGCAACAGGTGGCGCGCACCTTGAGCGACGAGTACGACCGTTTCTACTATGAAGGCATCATCGCCGAGCGGACCGCGAAGGCCCATCTTCGCCGCGGCGGCATGTCACCGGAAGGCGTCTACGAGTGGCTGGCCGATGCGATGGAATGCTACGAGCGCGCCGAAGCGCTGCGGCCGGCGGGGAACGACGACGCGATCCTGAGATGGAATGCGTGCGCGCGTTTGCTGAAGGAGCATCCGAATCTCCGGCCGACGCTCGACGACCGCCGCGAACCGCAGTTCCTGGAGTGACGGCGGGTTCTTCACTGACGGTTCTTCCGTTCCTGTCATGCGGCGGACCGTCGGCGGTCGCCGGGCAAGAGGCAGTGATACTCGGGGCGCGTACGCAATCGTCGCAGGATTCGCGCCGTGAGCTGACGGCCGTCGCAACAACTGTTGAGAACTTCGTCGAAACCGCTCGCTCGCGCGCTTTGACATTCCTGCACAGTCGCCGACTCAGGCACGAGGGCGATCAGTACACGCCGGCCGAAGCGCGGCTTCGCGCGTACGCGAGCCGCGAGCATGGGTGCGCGGCGAGCTTCATGTAGCCGCACGATTACCACTTGATGCTCGAGTAGCCGCCGATCGTCGTCGGGCCACTGTCGCGTTAGGGTGACAAGGAACCCAACGTCTTCGAGCACTGCACGTTGCGAAAACGAATCATCGCCGGCATTGACCAGGAGCACCGAACATCGTTTCGTGCTTTCTGCCACGATTGCAACCTCGGGCAGTTCCTGTCGCAATCGTCATGCCAGCAGAGCTGAGACGATGTGCTCCCACTCGTCTGGAAGCGCATCCGTAGCAACTGGCTTCCGCGCGCGGCGGTACCAGTACCGCAGCATTGGTTGCGTCGCCTTCCTTCCGATGCAGATATGCATGCACCCAGGCGCCGCTTTCATCGTCGATTGCTTGCGCCACGCCGTGCGCCGACTCCCAATCACCGCGCGCGTCGTGCCAGAGCGCACGCAGCGCCGGCGAAATATTCTCCGGAGGTGCGGCTGCGGATACTGTGCGCTTGAAATCGTCCAGGGTCATGGGGACTCCACACAAAGGTTCTTCACAAGTTCTCGTGGAGAACCCCTCGTGGGGAACCCCCCGTAACGTTAAGATATGTCCGTCCGATGTCCCGTGGTGTTGCTCCCTTCGGCCTCGCGGCCGTGCTCTATTCCGTTCTGACGGTTGCCTTGACGTGGCCACTCATCCTTGCCCCGGCAACCACGGTGCCCAATGATCTCGGCGATCCCCTTCTGAACACCTCGCTCATCGCGTGGAATGCGCGAACGCTGCCGCTGACGGCCCGATGGTGGAACGTACCGCAGTTCTATCCGCAACCCGGCGTCACCGCCTTCTCGGAGCATCTTCTCGGGCTGTCGCCGTTGACGACGCCGATCGTGAAGCTGACTGGGAATCCGCTGCTGGCGTACAACGCGGCGTTCTTGCTGTCCTTCGTTCTGTGCGGTTTGTCGGCGCATCTCCTCGCCTACGTGCTGACGCGGCGGCACGACATCGGCCTGCTGGCGGGCCTGGCGTTCGCGTTTGCGCCCTACCGGATGTCGCAGATCGCACACCTGCAGGTCTTGTCCGCGTACTGGATGCCGCTCGCGCTGACGGCGCTCCACTTGTATTTCGCCGATCGCCGGCCGCGGTGGCTGATTCTCTTCGGCGTGTCGTGGCTGATGCAGGCTCTGGCCTGCGGCTATTACCTGTTCTATCTGTCGACCTTGATCGCGCTCTGGCTCATCTGGTTCGCCGTCGGCCGCGAGCGGTGGTCGCATATTGCGCGAGTGATCGCGATGTGGGGCGTCGCGGCGCTGGCCATGGCGCCGATCGCCTACGGCTACCTGAAGTTCCAGCGTGCGTATGGCTTGCGCCGCTGGCCGGAGGAGATCGAGTCTTTCAGTGCAGACATCGCCAGCGTGCTCAAGGCGTCAGACTCGCTCTGGATCTGGGGCTGGCTCGACGTCGTCGGGCGTCCGGAGTCGGCGCTGTTTCCGGGCCTGGCGATCGTGGTCGTGGTGCTCATCGGCGTCACGCTGGCGTGGGTGGCGGCGGCCCGATCCGATTCCGGTCGGCTCGGCGTGTCGCGATGGCTGCTCGTGGGGGCGGTGGCGTTCGGTCTGGTGGCCATGACGCCGGGATTTTTCGGTCCCTGGAAGATCGAGCCGTTCGGCGTGAAGCTGATCTCGGTGACCACGGCCCGCAAACCACTGTCAGTCGCTGTACTGCTGGCTGCCGCCGCGCTTGCCCTTCATCCTTCCGTCCGCCTTGCCTGGCGCAAGCGATCGCCGCTCGCGTTCTACACGATTGCGACGGTCGTGATGTGGCTGTTCAGCCTCGGACCATCGCCGACGCTGATGAACGAGACGCTGATCTACAAGGCGCCCTACGCCTGGCTGATGCTGTTGCCCGGGGTCGAGGGCGTGCGAGTGCCGGCGCGGTTCTGGGTCCTCAGCACCTTGTGCCTGGCGGTGGCCGGCGGCCTTGCCGTGGCGCGGATCACGACGCACTGGCCGCGGCTGCGCACGTGGCTGCCCGCTCTCGTCTGCGCGCTCGTCGTTGTCGAAGCGTGGCCACGCCCCATTCGGATGTGGCCGAGGCCGGAATCGCGGCCGGCACACACTTCTTCAATCGCGCGGCTGGAACTACCGATGAATCCCGCGCGCGATGCGATCGCTTTCTATCGCGCGACGGAGCATCGTCGTCCCATCTTCAATGGATACAGCGGGTACTTTGCGCCGCACTACTGGGCGCTGCAGTACATGCTGGATCAACGGGATCCCACCGCGCTCGCCCGGCTCTCGTCGATGGGGACCATCGAAGCGGTCGTCGATCACGATCGAGACGGCGACGGGCGCTGGCGGGCCTTCCTGGCGTCGGATCCGCAAGCATCGGTGGCGTATCGCGGCAAGGACTACACGGCCTATCGCATCGGCCGGAGCGTATCGCCGGCCGCCTCGACGTTGCCGCAGTTGCGTGGCGCACCGCTGAAGATCCAGACCATTACGGCGTCGCTGTATCAGGATCTCGTCGGCCGTATGACCGACGGCGATCGGGTGACGCGGTGGCACACCGGCGGTCCTCAGGATCCGACGAACGAGATCACCGTCGATCTCGGTGCCGCGCATGAGGTGTGCGGCGTCGAGCAGGAGATCGCAGGCTACGTCGCAGATTTTCCCCGCGTGCTGGCGATCGACACCTCAGTCGACGGCGTCTCGTGGAGCCCGGCGTGGTCGGGAAGCGCGGCGATCGTGGCGTTATCGGCGGCGCTCGAACAGCCGCTGACGATCCCGCTGCGCTTTCCGTTCGACGCACGTCAAGCGAGATACGTCAGGCTTCGCCAGACGGGGACCGAACGCATCTACTACTGGTCCATCGCGGAGCTGCGAATCTACGGATAGGTCGGATCGCTGGCGCGGAGGCGTCGGATGAGGAACCGACGTTCGGGTTCAGTGCAGGGTTGCGACAGCGCCTCGCGATAGGACGCGGCGGCGCCGGCGTGATCGCCGATGTCGGCTAGCAGCCGAGCCTTCACCGACGGCAGCAAGTAATACTCGGCCAATGCCGGCGCGCTTTCGAGCGGTGCAATCGCCGCGAGCGCTGTGGCCGCGCCGTGCACCCGCGAGAGCGCGACGGCCCGGTTCAAGGCGACGACCGGCGAGTGCGTCATCGCCAACAGCTCGTCGTACAGGCAGAGGATGCGATCCCATGCGGTATCCGCCGCTCCGGTCGCGCCGGCGTGCACGGCGGCGATAGCCGCCTGCACGTGGTAGGTGCTCTTGCGGGGACCTTCGCTGCTCTGGTCGAAGTGGCGGAACCCCAACGCGATGAGACGTGCGTCCCACAACGACCGATCCTGATCCTCGAGCAGAACGAGCTCACCGGCAGCGTCTACCCGGGCAGGGAGGCGGGCCGCTTGAAAGGCCATCAGCGCGACGAGCGCGTGAGCGGCGGGCGCCGTGGTTGCCGGGGAATCGGCGACGAGCCGGCCGAGCCGAAGCGCCTCGCCGCAGATGTCCACGCGAATCAGCTCCACGCCCGCGCGCGCGCCATATCCCTCGTTGAACAGCAAATAAATCACCTCGAGCACCGAGTCGAGCCGATCGGCGAAGCCATCGGTTGACGGGAGCTCGAGCTGGATGCCGAGATCGCGGATCTGACGCTTGGCGCGAACCAGACGCTGAGCGATGGTCGCGTCCGCGGTCAGAAAGGCGCGGGCGATCTCGGCCACGCTGAATCCGCCGACCGTCTTCAAGCTCAACGCGACACGTGCGTCCTGCGGAATCGCCGGGTGGCAACACATGAACATCATGCGCAGCTCGTCATCGCTCAGTGTCGTCTCATCTGCTGCATTTGGTGCGGCAGACGCCAGCTCGCTGGCGAGTGCGGCCGCCTTCTCTTGGAACGAGGCGTGTCGCCGGAGCACATCGAGCGCACCGTTGCGGGCGACTCGGAACAGCCAGCCGCCAGGATTGTTGGGGATGCCGGAGAAGGGCCACTGCTGGAGCGCTTTGACCAGTGCGTCCTGCACGACCTCTTCAGCGAGGTCCAGATGCGCAGGACCAAAAATGCGGGTCAGGTAGGCGACCATCTGTCCCGCCCGGCTTCGGAACAGATGGTCCACCATCACGCGCGCGGCGTCGGTCGCCGCCTCCGGGCCCGGCATGTCAGCCACGCTTCATCTCGTCGACCTGTCGCACCTCGATCGTGCCACCGTATTCGAGTTGCGGACACTCGCGGGCGCGATCCATCGCCTCATCGTAACTTCCGGCCTGAATCGTGTAGTAGCCGCCGAGCACTTCCTTCGACTCGCTGTAAGGCCCATCGGTGACCCGCACCTGGCCGTTCTTGCCGCGCATCACGCGGCCGGGGTCGTTGGTGAGCTTGTCGCTGGCGACGAGGACGCCAGCGCTGCGCAACTTGGAACCCCACGCCACGTACTTCTCGATGATCTTCTGCATCTGTTCGGGGCTGACCGTGCGGAACGCCGAGGGATCGTCGTGCAACAGCAGCATGTATTTCGGCATCGTTTAGTCCTCTGTAACTTGTCAGTCGTTAGTCGTCAGTCGTTAGTCGTCGTTAGTCGCAGGGTTGACTCTGGTGAACGTCTCGACCTCCGTCATCGTCTTCTGACCTTTGGCGAAGAACTCCCACTCGGTCGTAAAACGATTGCTTCCCTCGAAGCGGTACTTGGCGCGTCGCATGTGACCGGCGTCCGGGGTCGGCAGGTTGCTGGCGCGGACGAACTCGAACTGCACCTCACCGGCCGCAGCGTCGTACCGATCGGCTCGAAGTGTGGGCTGGTTCTTCGCGATGCAGTAGTGCGTCAGCACCAGGTCCCGACCGTCCAGATGGTAGGCCGTCGTCATCGCGCCGCCGGACGGCAGCGCCGGGTTGGAGTAGCGTTCCAGCAGCACGCTGCCGTTTGCAGTGAGCTCGAAGACAGTTACCGCTTTCTTGCCGTCCCTACCGACCGCCTCCCAGGTTCCTTCAAGTGTCTTCAGCCGCTCGAAGGCGGCCGGCCCGTCGGCCGGACCGGAGGCAGCTGCGGCCACGACGCCCAGAACGCTCAGCGCCAGGCACAAGGTCCTTTTCATTTGGTTCCTCCTCGAATATGCGCGGATTGCCGTTACTTGGCGCATAGACGAACGGAGGGTTCGAAAATCGACGAGGGAAGGTCAGCGGTCGGTGAGCAGGCTGGCGGGCAGGTGGACGACGGAGATTTCCCACCGCTGGCCGCCGTCCTTGCGCTCGGCGACGGCGACGCTGCGGCCGTCCGGTGACCACGCCGGGAGCGTGAAATTACCGCGGAGTATGCGCCGTTGCCGCTCACCATCCGCCCTGGCAATCCACAAGTCACCCTTGCCGTCGATGTAAGCGATACGATTCAGCTCCGGCGGCGACCACGACCACGTTTCGCCGTCGTAGGGTTCCGGCCCTTCGCGTTCGAGGAGCAGCAACCTACCCAGGTGCAGCGTCGTCTTGGTCTGCGTCCCGCCCATGTTGACCGCGTCACCAAGTCGCCGTTCGAGATCGCCGACGCCGAACTGCGGCATCTTCGTATCCACCTTCGACGTGATCCGTCCCAATCCCGTAGGGCTCACCCGATTGGATTTCATCTGCCAGTACTTCAACGACTCGTCGGTCTGTTCATCGCGTTTCAACAAGGTGATTCGGTCGGCGGGGACGACGAAGTACTGTGGCTTGAGCGCGCCGCCTGGCTCGGCAAAGACGCCCTGCAGCAGGAGCGTACCGCCATCCCACGTGACCTCGGAAACCACACCACCCCGGAGGTCGGTTCCGGAAATCGTCACCACCAGTTGTTTGTCCGGCTGCTGATCGGGGAGAGCCACGAGAGCAACGCAGACGAAAGCGAATGCAGTCGGCAGCATAGGCGCACCTACTATAAGCGCGGACGGTGGGTCGCTCGCTGCGCGAGCTCCCAGCCTTCTTTACACAATGCGCTTGGGGCCTCCGCCTTCGCTGAAGCTACGGCGGACGCGCCGAAGCCTTGGCGGAGGCGCCTCCCAGTTCCCCAGCTCGCCAGCACCCCAGTTCCCCAGCTCCCCAGTTCCTCAGTTCCCCAGTTCCTCAGTTTCCTCGGACCCTGCCTTGCATCCCCGATCTGCGAAGATAACGAAAATGGAGGTAAGCATGGGTCTGAGAGATACCTACTCGTACGCGATTCAGCAGTCCAAGGGACGATTTGACGGAAGCGCACAGGAGCGCGATGGAAAGCTCTACTTTACGGGGACCGTGAAGTCCGAGGCGGACGCGAACGAGATCTGGAATGCAATCAAGACGATACCGTCATGGCGAGATGACGTCGTCGCCGACATCAAGGTCACGGGTGGGGGTGGCGTCGCCGTGGCGACCAGGACCTACACCGTAAAAGCTGGTGACACGCTGAGCAAGATCGCGAAGGAACACCTGGGGAACGCCAACGAATATATGAAGATTTTCGAGGCCAATCGCGACCAATTGGCCGACCCGGACAAGATCAAGCCAGGGCAAGTGTTGAAATTGCCCGCGTAAAGTTTTCCGCGAGTGGTGGGCGCCCGCGACGTTCGGGCGTCCGCCCTTAAACATGCCGATTTGCCTGGAGGCATTGGGTATACTGGGGCTCAGGAGCTCCTGTTGACCCACGAGGACCAGAGCCTCAGCGTTCTGATCGTGGAGGACGACCGCGACGGTCGTCGGCTGTTCGTCGAATGGCTGGAACAGGCGGGCTTCCGTGTGGCGCAAGCGCACAACGGCCTGCAGGCGCTCGAAAGCGCTGTCGAAAACACTCCTGACGTCGTGGTGACCGATCTCAATATTCCTGGCATCGACGGATTCGAACTGACGCGGCGTCTCAAGCAGGACTCGCGCACACGCGACGTGCCGGTGCTGGCTGTGACCGGCTACGCGGCGTTCACGGCCGATCCCGGACGCGCGCAGCGGGCCGGGTGCGATGCGGTCTTGGAGAAGCCCTGTTCAGCGGAGGACCTCGAAGCAGCCATCAGGCGTTTGGTCGGCGACGCCCCGCGGACGCGCCGGGTCTGAACGTGCCGCTCGTCATCCTGGTCGAGGACCACGCCGACACGCGCCTGATGTATGCGGAGTTCCTCAGCAGTGAATTCGAGGTCGTGCAGGCCGGTGACGGCGAGGAGGCGTTGCGCGTGATGCAAACGCGCGTGCCGGATCTGGTGATTACCGACCTCGCGCTGCCAGGCGTGAATGGGTTCGAGCTGGTGACCCTGATGCGCGCCGATCCAACTCTTGCGGCGGTCCCGGTGATCTGCCTGAGCGGATACGGCGGTAGCGCCCAGGAAGACCGCGCACGCGAGGTGGGATGCGACCGACTTATCGAGAAGCCGTGTCTGCCCGATACTCTGTCGGACGCTGCGCTCGAACTGCTCCGGGCGCGCAAGCAGCCGAGGCAGGACGCGTGACCGCACCGACCGTATTCATCGTGGAAGACGACCCCGACACGCGGGAGATGCTGGGGAAATTCCTCGAGTTGGAGGGCTTTCACGTCGAAACGGCTGCCAACGGCAGGCAGGCGCTCGATCGGCTGAGCAGCGGACTCAAGGCGTCGGTCATCGTGCTGGACCTGATGATGCCGATCATGGACGGCTGGCAGTTCCGCCGCGAACAAGTGCGCAATGCCGCGCTCGCATCGATTCCCGTCATCGTCGTCTCCGCCGCCGGGAGAGAACGCCTGGCGAACATCGAAGCCAATTCCTACCTGACGAAGCCCATCGATCTCGAGGAGCTGCTGCGCGAAGTCTCGGTCTTCTGCTCGCACTGAGCGGCTGCAACCGCGAGCAATCTCATTGTGTGTCGTTTTCAGTGCAGGCGTGCGGATGTCGCACTCGCCACCGTTCTGCGCATGCGACCGAGACGTTCCTGCAGCAGAGCCGTTTGCCGGACGTCGATCCCGTAGACGTCGTTTCTGAATTGCAGCTGTCCGTCGGACGAGACGCGAGCCGTCCAGTATCCGAGGTAAACGGGGATGGGACGCTTGAGCTTCACGTGCTTTTCTTCGCCCTTTTCCATGGCCTGCACGATCTGTTCTTCCGTCCATTCAGCCTGATCCTGCAGCACGTATCGCGCGAGCGCGAGAGGCTGCTCGAGCCGAACGCAGCCGTGACTGAACGATCGGCTGGCTCGCGAGAAGAGCGAGTCAGTCGGCGTGTCGTGCAGGTACACGTTGAACTGGTTCGGGAACATGAACTTGACGAGCCCGAGAGAATTGTCGCTACCGGGTCGCTGCCGGAATCGGTATTTCTGCGGATCGCTCAGATCGATCGAGCCCGGATCGACAGGTTTGCCTGCCTCGTCGAGCACTTCCATGTTCTGCCGTCGCAGAAAGTCCGGATCCGTGAGGAAGGATGGCAACGTTTCACCCTCGGCGATGTCCGGCGGTACGTTCCAGTACGGGCTGAACACGACGTGAGTCATGACGTCGTTGAAGATCGGCGTCGGCGTATCCTGCTTGCCGACGACCGTGCGCATGGCCAGGGGAACCTGTCCACGCTCCCACACTTCGAGACGATACTCCGGGATGTTCACGAGGATATGTCTCTCCCCGAGATCGCGAGGCAGCCAGCGCCACCGCTCGAGATTCAATCGAATCTGGGCAATGCGCGCCTGAATCCCGACGTTCATCTCCGCCACTACCCCCGGCGTGACGATGCCGTCGTCGAGGAGTCCGTGCCTGCGCTGAAAGCGCTTCACGGCTTCGACGAGATCCGCGTGATATTCGGCGGGGCGTCCTTCAGGCGGCACTCTGCCGTCGTAGTCTCCCGACGCACGCAACCGGCTGGCGATTGCGGCGACGTTCGCATGGCGCTGACCTGGCTTCAGTTTCGCCGATGGAACTTTCGGCCAGCCGCCATTCGCGGCCTGCGCTTTATAGGTCTCGAGCGACTTGCGCAGACCCACGTATTGAGCGTTGCCAGGTGTGAGCTCCAGCAGTGACTGTTCGATGGCATTCGCAGCCAGCGCGCGCTCGAGCCACTGGCGAGGATCGAATGCGTCGCGCTTGATCTGCCAGGAGGGATCGGCGTGGGCGAGATCGGACAAGCCGTCCGCGAGATCCGATGCGTACTTCATACACACGTAGGTCAACCACACGTCGAGATTGCCGGCTTCCTTCGGCTCGAATCCCTTTTTCGTGAGAAACCCCTTCGACGCTTCCTGGCGGCGCTGATCCAGCAGGGACACGTTGTAGAGCAGCGGGTCGAGCCCCTCGAGATCCGCGGCCCAGAGCGCCTTCATGAGGTCGCCCATTTGCCGACGGGGTTCAGAATCCTCGATCCACGCGAGCGCGTAGTTCCGGCTCTTGTAAAAGCGTTGCGTGACTTTCCAGAGCCGCGCGCCTTCGGTATCGCGAGTGACAAACGTCGGCCGGCGCGCGCCCTCCAGCAACGAGCGCAGCGCCTCGATTTCCGAACGCTCGCGTTTTTCCGTCTGCGATCGATTGCAAGCCGCCGTTATCCCGATTGTCACCAGGACGGCAATCAGAGAAGCCGCGGCAACGGGGCCGAACACGATCCGGGAGCCTTTGCCAATCCGCATGCTGCCAGCTTCCTCAGCAATAGGAGTGCCCGGTCCGATTCGAGTGAAAAAGGGCCAAGATTGTCTGTAACTTACATGGGTGACGCGAGATCAGCCCACCCGGAGTGTGAATTTGGTTACCCAGCGGAAGCGCACGAATACAAATACGAAGCGGAAAGCGCCGAAACGCGCGAGGTCATCACCAGCACTGGCGCTGCCCGAAGACGTCAACATGTCGGCAGTGGGCCTGCTGCACGACATGGCCGAACTACAGAGTGCCGAGCGCGCGCGGTTCGGCTACAAGCGTGCAGCGAAGGCGATCGTCGGTCTTCCTGTCGCGGTGTCGGATCTGGTCGCATCCGGCACGCTGCGGGAGGTACCGTTCGTCGGACCGTCCAGCACCCGCATCATTACGGAGCTCGTGCAGGAGGGACGCTCTCCGACCGTCGATGCTGCCGTCGCCGCGTCCGGCAAAGACCGCCAGGTGGCCGCCAAGCGCCTGCTTCGCAGCAACTACCTCAGTCAGTTCGGCATGCTCGCAGCGGTCGGTCACACGCCTGACGACGATCGCGTCAGCCGGGCAACGTTTCGCGGTGACTTCCAGATGCACACCACGTGGAGTGACGGCGCGGAGCCGGTCGAAACGATGGTCAAGGCCTGCCTGGATCTCGGACACTCCTGTATGGGAGTCACCGATCATTCCTACGGCCTTCCTGTGGCGCGAGGCATGAGCATGTCGGCGGTTGTTCGCCAACACCACGAAATCGATCAGGTCAACGCGAAGTATCAGGGCCGGTTTCGGGTGTTCAAGGGCATCGAAGCCAATATCCTCGCCGACGGCAGCCTGGATCTGCAGCCGGATGAGTGCGAATTGTTCGAGTTCGTGGTCGCCTCGCCGCATTCGCTCCTGCGACGGCCCGAGGATCAAACGGCACGGATGCTCGGCGCGATTCGGGCGAAGAGAGTGGCGATTCTCGGCCATCCGCGCGGCCGGGTCTACAACAGCCGGGCCGGAGTAGTGGCGGTCTGGGACCGCATCTTCGCGGAAGCTGCCGCACGTCGCGTCGCCATCGAGATCGACGGCAACTGGCACCGGCAGGATCTCGATTTCTCCCTCGTGCGCAGCGCGGTCGATGCCGGCTGTCTCTTTGCGCTCGACAGCGATGCGCACTCGATCGGGGAATTGAGGTTCACGGATTTTTCAATCGCGCACGCGCGGATCGCTGGCGTTCCAGCGGAGCGGGTGATCAACACGTGGTCCGACGAGGCGCTCGCATCGTGGATGATGGAACGGTAACGAACGGTGGCTTCCGCCTTCAGGCGGACGTCTTCGCACTTCGCACGGCTCGGTAGTAGCGCGACGGAAGCGGGTGACCGATCAGCGGCTCGATGAAGGCCGATGCCTCGACCACGGCATCGAGGTTGACGCCGGTGCGGATGCCCAGACCTTGCAACATGTACACGAGGTCTTCGGTGGCGACGTTGCCCGTTGCGCCGGGAGCGTACGGGCATCCGCCGAGCCCGCCGGCGGACGCATCGAACGTTGCGATGCCGACGTCGAGCGCTGTCAGAACGTTTGCCAGCGCCAAGCCTCGAGTGTCGTGAAAATGCAACGCTATCTGTTCGAGTGCTACGCGCTCGGCCACCGCGGCGACGACACGTGGAACCTGTCCCGGGTGAGCGATACCGATGGTGTCGCTGACCGCCACCTCGAACGCACCCATTGCGATCAGTGCTTCTGCGACAGCCGCAACGCGAGCCGGAGGCACGTCGCCTTCGAAAGGGCATCCGAACGCTGTCGAGACGTAGCCGCGGATGCGGATGCCCAGCTCTTTCGCTCGCGCACAGGTGTCGCGGTATTGAGCGAGTGACTCATCGATGGTCTGATTGATGTTCCTCGTGCTGAACTGCTCCGACGCAGCGGCGAAAATTCCTATCTCGCCGACGCCCGCGGCTCGCGCCCGTTCGAGACCAGTACAGATTGGGAACCAACGCGGCGTAGCGCGTTCCTGGGGCGCGCGTGATGCCAGCGAACACCGCATCGGCGTCCGACATCTGCGGGACCCAGCGCGCACTCACGAACGCCGATACCTCTATCACCGGCAAGGAGGCAGCGGAAAGCCGATCGACGAACTCGATCTTCTGAGCGGTGGGAATCGGCGCCGCCTCGTTCTGCAATCCGTCACGCGGACCGACTTCGACGATGGTGACGGAGGTGGGCCTCATGTCACCGTTCGCCTTCCGCAAGCTCGACGAGCTCTTCGCCGGGCTGCACCAGCTCGCCCTCTCGACAGCGGACGGCCTTGACGGTGCCATCGACCGTTGCGCGCACCGGCAGCTCCATTTTCATGGCTTCGAGGATGATGAGTACATCGCCCGCTCTGATCTGATCGCCCGGCGACACCGCGACCTTCACAACCGTTGCCGGCATCGGCGCCGTCAGCGCGCCGTCACGGTGTCCTTTGCCCCTCGCACGGGGACGGGGTGCTGTCGTGTTCGCTCTGATGGCGACGCCGGCCGTGACGAGCTCGAGGATGTGGACGCGCCCGTCGATGAAAATCCAACGCTCGTTTCCGTTGACGGCGACCCAGACAGTGCGTTCGTCGACCCGCACCTCACCTCGATGGGCCGGTAGCACGCGCATCGTGCGGCCGTCTATGGTGACCGAGCCGTTGACGTCCACTTCGACCGTGTACTCGACGCCTCGCTCGTCGCCGAGCGTCACGGCCTTGTGTGTCATGCGTCAGCGGCCCCAACCGGTCAAGCGGTCCCAGGGCTCCGTCTGGTTGGAACGGCGCGCCATGGTGGGTGCATCGGCGGCGGTGACCGCGGCCGCTGCCAGAGCTTCCGGCGGAGGAGCGTTCACGCGCAGGAATTCATCGAGATGTTCCTCGATGAACGACGTGTGAACAGCGCCGACGGTAAACGACGGGTGCTGCAGAACTGCAATCAGAAACGGCAAGTTGGTACGGATGCCCAGTATCGGATACGCGCGCAGAGCAGCCACAGCTCGCGCGATCGCTCGATCGCGAGTTTCCGCATGAGCGGTCAGCTTCGCCAGCAACGGGTCGTAGTGAACGGTGATCTCGTCTCCTTCGACAACGCCGGAGTCGACGCGCACGCCGGGTCCGGCCGGCTCGCGGTATAGCGTGAGGGTGCCAGCCTGAGGCAGGAAACCATTGGCCGGATCTTCCGCATACACCCGGCACTCGATAGCATGACCGCTCTGGCGCAGCGAGCGTTGCGTCCATGGAAGTGTCGAACCGCCGGCGATTTCGATCTGCGCGCGCACGAGATCGATCCCTGTCACCGCCTCCGTGACGGGGTGTTCTACCTGGATACGCGTGTTCATCTCGAGAAAGTAGAACCGGGCGCCGTCGCCTTCACCCTCCACCAGGAACTCGATGGTTCCCGCATTCCGGTAGTCGGCCGCGCGCGCCGCGGACAGTGCGGCGTCACCCATCCTGGCACGGAGGGCTGGCGTCAGCGCTGGCGAAGGGCTCTCCTCGATCACCTTCTGATGGCGCCGCTGGACTGAGCATTCGCGCTCGAAGAGGTGGACGACGCCACCGTGGCTGTCCGCGAGAACCTGCACTTCGACGTGCCGCGGCCGTTCAATCAACCGCTCCACATAGAGCATGCCGTCACCGAAGGCGGCCATCGCTTCGCGCCGCGCCGCGCCGACAGCTTCATGAGCGGCAGAATCACTGCGAACCGTACGCATGCCCTTGCCGCCGCCGCCCGCCGAGGCCTTGATGAGTACCGGATAACCAAGCTCACGGGCCGCTGCGATCACCCCGTCGTCCGACTGGTCGTGCGGGGTTACGCCGGGAACAACCGGCACGCCCGCCGCGATCATGAGATTGCGGGCCTCGACTTTCGATCCCATGCGATCGATTACCGCGGCTGGCGGCCCGATGAACGTGACGCCCGCCTCTTCGCATGCTCTCGCGAAAGCCGCACGCTCCGAGAGAAAGCCGTAGCCAGGATGAATGGCATCAGCCTCCGCCGAGCGAGCGGCGGCGAGGAGCGCGTCAATGTTCAAGTAGCTGTCGGTCGCCGGCGGCGGACCGATGCGCAGCGCGCGGTCAGCGAGCAGAACGTGACGCGCCGTTCGATCTGCATCGGAATAGACGGCGACGCTCTCGAGCCCGGCCTCGCGACATGCTCGGATGATTCGAACGGCGATCTCACCGCGGTTGGCAATGAGGATGCGTTTCACGGGATCCAGTTCGGTTTTCGCTTCTGCAGGAACGCGCGCATGCCCTCCTGGCCCTCGGCCGAGACGCGCTGCTCGGCAATCCGTGTCGTCGTGAGGCCAATCACATCGGCGGATGGACGATTGGCGACATCTTTGATGAGCGCCTTCGCCGCGGCAATCGCGCCGGGCGCGGATGAAAGGACCTCCTGCACGCATTCGTCAACAGCGCTGTCGAGATCGGACTCGGGCACGATTTTGTGAACGAGACCCATGCGTCGCGCGCGCTTCGCGTTGAACCGACTCGCGGTCAGGAACAGTTCCCGCGCCGCCGCCGGACCGATCTTCTGCACGACGTAAGGCGAGATGACCGCGGGAATAATCCCCAGTTTGGCCTCGGTGAAGCCAAACGTCGCATCATCGGCGGCAATCGCGATGTCACACACGGCGACCAGTCCGGCACCACCGCCGAGGGCGGCCCCGTGCACGCGACCGATGAGCGGGACCGGCAGGGTATCCAGAGTTTCCAGCATCCGGGCGAGATCCTCGGCATCACGCCGGTTCTCCTCGCGAGTGTAGGCGATCGCTTTCGTCATCCAGGCGAGATCCGCGCCGGCGCAGAATGCCTTGCCGGTGCCGGAAAGGACCATTGCACGGATCTCGCGGTTCGAGCCAGCTTCACGTGCCGCTGCAGTCAGGGAGGCAATGACCTCTTCGTCGAACGCGTTGCGTACGTCCGGGCGGTTCAGCCTCACATGGAACACCGGCCCGTCACGTTCAGTCAGAAGGGATGCCATGAGACTGATTACATTCGGAAGACACCGAACCGGGCGTCGGGAATCGGCGCATTGAACGCCGCCGACAGCGCCAACGCCAGCGCCTGCCGTGTCTCCGCCGGATCCAGTATCCCGTCGTCCCAGAGCCGCGCGGTCGAGTAGTACGGGGAACCCTCGGTTTCATATTTCTCGATGATCGGCGCGCGAATCTCGTCTTCTTCAGCCGGGGTCATTGTCCGGCCGTCTCGCGCGAGTTGATCGCGCTTGACCGTGACCAGCACGCCGGCCGCCTGCTCGCCGCCCATGACCGAGATGCGCGCGTTCGGCCACATCCACAGCAGGCGAGGATCGTAGGCGCGCCCGGCCATGCCGTAGTTGCCGGCGCCGAACGATCCGCCGATCACCACCGTGAACTTCGGAACGACCGAGTTGGCGACCGCGTGCACCATCTTCGCACCATCCTTGGCGATGCCCGCGCGCTCGTACTGGCGGCCGACGATGAACCCGGTGATGTTCTGCAGAAAAATCAGCGGAATGCGCCGGAGATTGCACAGCTCGATGAAGTGCGTGGCCTTCAGCGCGCATTCGGAAAACAGCACGCCGTTGTTCGCGATGATGCCCACCAGGAAACCGTGCAAGCGGGCGAAGCCGGTGACGAGGGTGGGACCGTAGCGTTGCTTGAACTCGTCGAAGCGCGAGCCGTCGACCAGACGGGCCACGATTTCACGGACTTCGTACGGCTTCCGCGTGTCGACGTTGACGATGCCGTAGATTTCCGCCGGGTCGTAGGCGGGATCCTCGGGCGCGGCGATGTCCGGCGGCAGCTCCTTGACCGTATTGAACGTGCTCGCAATCGTCCGCGCGATGTGAAGCGCGTGGTCGTCATCCTCCGCGAGATAGTCCGCGACGCCGGACATCCGTGTATGGACGTCCGCCCCTCCCAATTCCTCGGCGGTGACCTCTTCACCCGTTGCCGCCTTAACGAGCGGCGGCCCACCGAGGAAGATCGTGCCGGTGCCCTTCACGATTACAGTTTCGTCAGACATCGCGGGCACGTAGGCGCCGCCGGCTGTGCATGAGCCCATGACGACGGCGACCTGCGGGATGCGCTCGGCGGACATGCGGGCCTGGTTGAAAAAAATGCGGCCGAAGTGCTCGCGATCCGGAAAGACATCCGCCTGCAGGGGCAGGAACGCGCCGCCCGAGTCCACCAGGTATATGCACGGCAGCTTGTTTTCCAGCGCGACTTGCTGGGCGCGCAGGTGCTTCCTGACGGTCAGGGGATAATAGGTGCCGCCCTTCACCGTTGCGTCATTGGCGACGATCATGACCTCGCGGCGCGACACCCGTCCGATTCCCGTCACCATCCCCGCGCCGGGCGCCTCGTTGTCATAGAGGCCCCAGCCGGCGAGGGGGGAAAGTTCGAGGAACGGCGACCCGCCATCCAGCAGTTTTTCGATGCGTTCCCGCACCGGCATCTTTCCTTGCTCGCGGTGTCGCTGGAGGTAGCGGGCTCCGCCCCCCTGCCGGGCGGCGACGAGGCGCTCTTTAAGTTCGGCCACGAGCGCGGTCATTCGCTGGAAATTGGCCCGGAAAACCTCCGAATGCGGGTCCACGTGCGACGTCAGTAGGTCCATCGGTCTGCTGCTGAATGATAGCCGAGCTGCAACTGGTGTGTATAAAAATGCGACAAACGTCAATCTATGGACGCGCTGGGCGAAGTTTGTATAATTCTTGCGGGCACAAAACCGAGTTTCTGTAGCTTTACACGGATCAGTTGATGACCTCCAAGAAGAAGAACCGGGTTCTGGCAATCGACGATGAGCCGGCCATGATCGAGTGGCTGAAGATCTTGCTCGAGCATGAGGGCTACGAGGTCCGCACCGCGATGATTGGCACACGCGGTGAGGAAATCTTCAAGACGTGGAAACCGGACGTGGTCGTCACCGACATGATGCTACCCGACGCGGACGGCCTCGAGCTGCTGCGGAAGTTCAAGCAGACGCACGCGGATACGGAGGTCATTGTCGTCACCGGACATGGGAGTGTCCCCAAGGCCGTGGAAGCCATGAAGGCCGGGGCGCACAGTTTCGTCGAGAAGCCGATCGAGCCCGATACCCTCCTCGCCGTTCTGGAACGAGCCATCGAACGCCGCGACCTGGTTGGCGAGAACCTGCTCTTGAAGCAGAAGCTCGAGGGGCAGTTCCGGTTCGGCAACATCATCGGCAAGAGCAAGAAGATGCACGAGGTGCTCGAGCTGGTCGAGAGCGTGGCCGGCAGCGACGCGAATATCCTCATCCAGGGGGAGAACGGCACGGGCAAGGAACTCATCGCCAACGCGATTCACTACAACAGCAAGCGGGCCAAGGGACCCTTCATCAAGATCAATTGTGCGGCCATCCCCAAGGATCTGATCGAATCGGAATTGTTCGGATACAAGAAGGGGGCCTTCACCGGCGCCCAGAACGACCGCGAGGGGCTCTTCGAAATGGCCGAGGGGGGATCGCTGCTCCTCGACGAGATCGGCGAGATGCCACCGTACCTGCAGACCAAGCTGCTGCGGGTGCTCCAGGAGCGCGAATATCGTCCAATCGGCAGCGATCGCATCGTCCGCGTCGACTTCCGGCTGATCTGCGCGACGAACATCGATCTCGACGCGGCGCTGCGCGACGGCAAGCTGCGCGAGGATCTCTACTTCCGCATCAACACCATCACGCTGCGCGTTCCGCCGTTGCGGGAGCGGACCGAAGACATCCCGCTCCTCTGCGAGCACTTTCTCGAGAAGTATCGCCAGCGCCATCAGCGCAACGTGAAGTCGATTGCTCCCGCGGCCTATCACGTCCTGATTCGTCACCGCTGGCCCGGCAACGTTCGCGAGCTCGAGAACGTGATCGAGCGTGGCGTGCTGGTCGCGAAGGGGACCGAGATCACCGTCAACGATCTTCCGGAGTCGCTCAGAACCGAGAGCGCCACGACAGCTGAATTCGTGATCCCGCCGCACCGCACGCTGGCCGAGATCGAGAAGATGGCCATCGTCCAGACGCTGCAGCGAACCAACTGGAACAAACAGGAGGCGGCGCAGATCCTCGGTTTATACCGGCCCACCTTGTACAGCAAAATGAAGAAGCACGACATTCAGGATGGTGGGAAGGGGGCGGCACGCCGCGCGGCGCCCGTGTAATGCTCGATCGCATAGGGTTTCTGACCCTTTCATTTCTGACCACGGTGAGTGAAGTCTCGAATTTCGCCCTGAAAGCTGCCCGCGAAGTTTTCATTCCCCCGTTCGAGTTTCGGGAAACCATTCGACAGATATACGAGCTCGGTGTGCGCTCGGCGCCGCTCATCGCGGTGTCGGGGCTCGCCGTTGGTGTGGTCCTTTCGATGCACACACGGGCATCGCTCGAGAGGTTCGGAGCTGAAGCCATGATTCCGGCGGGCCTGGCGATCGCGCTGGTGAGGGAGACCGGACCATTGACGGCCGGTCTCCTCCTGTCGGGCCGCATCGGCGCAGGCATTGGCGCGGAGCTGGGCGCGATGCGGGTCACCGAGCAGATCGACGCGCTCGAAGCCTCGGCAGTCGACGCCTTCCATTACCTCGTCGTCACTCGAGTCATCGCCTGCGTGATTGCCGTACCGATTCTCACCACGGTGATGAATTTTTCCGGAATGCTGGGCGGCTTCCTGGCCGAGACGATCAGCACCGGCATGTCGATCCAGCTCTACTTCAACCGGGCGTTTTCACTCGTCGACATGACGGACTACATTCCGGCGACGATGAAGACGATGGTGTTCGGCTTCATCATCGCGACGATCTCCTCCTACCTCGGCTTTACCACCGAGTCAGGGACCGAGGGCGTCGGACGTGCATCCACGCGCTCGGTCGTGCTGTCGTCAATCCTCATCATCGTGTCGAACGTTGTCCTTGTCCGTCTGATCTTTTTCATTTTTCCCAAGGCGGCCGGAGGATGATGGACGTGTTGGCCGTCGATGCACCGGTGCGCCAGACGCCCGCAGCCGGTTCGCTTGCGGTGAGGCTCGAACACGTCACCAAGAGCTTTGGCGCGCGCAAGGTGCTCGACGACGTGTCGCTCGAGGTGCCTGCGCGCTCGGCTTTCATCATCCTCGGGAGGAGCGGCACCGGAAAAAGCGTCACGCTCCGCCACATCATCGGCCTCATGCGGCCCGACAGCGGCCGCGTATTCGTCGAGGACGACGAGATCAGCGGGCTCAGTGGTGCCGATCTCGTCCGCGTGCGAAAGAGGATCGGGTTCCTCTTTCAAAGCGCTGCGCTCTTCGACTCCATATCGGTGGGGGAGAACGTCGCCTTTCCGCTGCGCCGGCACACAAAGCTGTCCGATCCCGAGATTCGGCAGCGCGCAGGGGAGAAGCTCAAGGCAGTGGGCCTCGACAATGAATACGACAAGATGCCCGGGTCGCTATCGGGCGGGATGCGGAAACGGGCAGGTCTGGCGAGGGCGATGGCCCTCGATCCGCCGATTCTGCTCGTCGATGAGCCAAGCGCCGGACTGGATCCCATCACGGCAGACGAGATCGATGAGCTGCTCCTGAGGCAGAAGCAAAACGACGGGACGACACTCGTAGTGGTCACCCACAACATTCCGAGCGCCCGGCGGCTGGGAGACGAGCTCGTCATGCTGCACCAAGGACGGATCATCGCGCGCGGCACGCCTCGGGAGCTCGAGCAAAGCAACAACGAGATCGTCCGGGCCTTCATGAAATCGCAACATGGAGGCTGAATGAACGTACGTCCAGCTCTCGTCGGCGCGTTCATCCTCGGCGGACTCCTGCTCTTCGCCGCAGGCCTGTTCCTGATCGGCGATCGGCGTATGTTGTTTGCCGAAACGTTTTACGTGTACGCCGAATTCTCAGAGGTTGCAGCGCTCGACCTCGGGGCGAAGGTACGGGTTGCCGGCATGGACGCTGGGGAGGTAGAGAACCTGCAGATCCCTGCGCGGCCGGGAGCGCGCTTCCGCGTCCGCATGCGCGTCCGGAAGGACCTGCACCCGCTCATCCGCCTCGACTCGGTCGCCACGATTCAGAACGACGGTCTGGTCGGCAACAAGTTCGTGCAAATCGAGGCCGGCACCGAGCAGTCGCCGCAGGTCGCCGACGAGGGCACGATTAAATCGCGTGAGCCGTTCGATATCGCTGATCTGATGCAGAAAATGAGCGATACGATCGATACCGTCAATACCATGCTCGTCGACGTGAAGAGGGAAGTGGACGACGCGCTGGCGGCGGTGGCCTCGGTCGCCAAGGACGCGCAGGTCCTGATGAACGATGTGGGCGCGGACCTCCGCGTGATCCTGGCATCCACGGAGCAGGTTACGGGCAACTTGACGGCCATTGTGAACGGCGTCCGTCAAGGCCGCGGAACGATCGGCAAGCTGGTCAACGACGACTCGCTCTACACCAGTGTCAAGACGATGATGACCGATGCGCAAGCCACGGTAACGAACGTGCGTGAGGCGAGCGAGCAGGCCAAGGAAGCGGTCGCGGACTTTCGCGGGGAACGAGGGCCGGCCAAGGGGCTCACCGCCAGCCTGCAGCAAACGCTCATCACCGCTCGCGACGCCATGTCCGACCTCGCCGACAGCACCGAGGCGCTCAAGCGGAATTTCTTCTTTCGTGGGTTCTTCAACCGCCGGGGTTATTTTGACCTCGACGATGTAAGCCCTACGGACTATCGTCGTGGAGCGCTGCAGACCGGCGACCGCCGGGTACTCAAGATCTGGCTGTCGGCGGATGTCCTGTTTGCGACTGATGCGAGCGGGAAGGAAGTGCTCACCGAAGGGGGCCGGGTGCGGCTCGATTCGGCGATGTCCGAGTTCCTCCGTTACCCGCGCACCAGCCCGCTCGTCGTCGAAGGCTACGCGCAAGGTGGCACGAGTGACGAGCGCTACCTCGTCAGCAGGCACCGGGCAGAGCTGGCTCGAGATTACATAGGCGGAAAGTTCCGGCTCGATCCGAACTATCTGGGTGTGATGCCGTTGGGGTCGGAAGCGAAGGACAGTCCAGCAGGCGAGAGATGGAACGGAATTGGTCTAGCGATGTTCGTACCGACGTCAGCGCTCCGTTCAACGAGCGGTTCGTAGCCGGAAATCGCGCCGCTGGGCTGGCATGGCGTTTGATTGATGTGATTCAAGATCTGTAACGCGGCGTACAGAGGAGGCGGATGTGGACGAGCGATCGCGAGTACTCACGGCAACATTCCTCGGTGCCGTCATCGGCGGCGTCTGGGGTTGGTTGTACATGACGGAGGGCGGCCGCCGGGTCCGCGCTCAGATCGAGCCGCGGCTCGACGACTTTATCGGGGAGATTTCGCGGTTGCGCGGGACCGTCGAAAAGGCGCGCACCGCCGCGAACGAGGGTTGGCGGTCGCTCAATGAGGTGACCGGCGCAAATCAGGGCCGCTGGTCTGCTTAGGGGGAGAAACATGGAGGGGAATCTCGCGTCGACGCTGGATACGACGAACGTGATGCTCGGCATCATGGCGGCTGTGAGTGTGCTCGAGGCGCTGGTGCTGATCGGTGTCGCGATCGGGGCCTTCCTGGCGTACCGAAAAGTGATGACGCTGATCCGGGACATCGAGGTGCAGCAGATCGAGCCGCTGCGAGCGAAGGTCGATGACATCCTGGCCGACGTGAAGTCGGTGACGGCGCGCGTCAGCCAGCAGACCGAGCGCGTCGACCATGCCATCAGCGACACGATGGGACGCGTCGACGATACGGCGGAGAAAGTCAAAACGACCGTGCGGGAGAAGGTTTATCAGGCGACAGGCGTGGTCCGGGGCATCCGGGCGGTGATCATGTCGCTGCTGAACAACGAATCCAGCCCGAAGCCTCCTGCCACCGCGGCAGGGAGGCTGTAGTCGCCCGACGCGTTATTGGGTAGAGATGAAGGTTAACAGGAGGTTGCATGGCGTACGAATACGATCGGTACGAACGTGAAGACGGCGGTGGCTCGTTTCTGATGGGCTTGCTCGCGGGAACGGTGCTCGGCGCCGGCCTCGGAATGTTGTTCGCACCGAAACCAGGAAATGAGCTGCGCAATCAGCTCGGTGAGCAGGCCGGTCGCCTCAAGACGACGGCCAATGACACCTATCAGCAGGCGACCGAGAAGGTGAGCCAGATCGTCGAACGCGGACGTGAAGCGTACGACCGCGCGCGCGGAACGGGCGCTCCGGGTACGTCGAGCGATACGGGATTCGGCAGTTCCACCGGTTCCTCGTCGGGCGGCTTCGGCAGCACCTCGGCGACGGGAACGACCGGCGGTTACACCCCGGCAGGAACGAATCGGGGATAGGCAAGCACGTGCGACGTGGCTGACGTGCTACGTGCGACTTCGGTGCACGTAGCACGTCGGCACATAGCCCGTTCGGCACATAGCCCGTAGCAGTCACGTCAGCACGTACGCACGTGGCAGACTGATGACGGAAGCTCAAGCTCGCAAAACGGCGAATGTGGTCCTCGCCCTCGCGGCAGCGGGCGCGGTGTACTATGTTCTCCGTACGCCGTCGCTGCGACGGGCCGCCTTTCACCTCGCCGGCGTCGCGCTGACCGGGACGATACCGGCATGGTTCAGCGATGAGCTGCGGCGCGCGTGGATTGAGAGTGCTGGCGATAGAATGAACGCGTGAGTGCGCCGGTAAAGAGCCCGCACCCGACGCGTTTTTCTTTTTATCGTCGCATACTCGCCAGAAGTCGCGCCGAGATTCGCCTCACCTGGCTCGCGATTTGGCGCGGGCTCATGAGCTTCTACAGCAGCGACGACCTCACGTTTGCGTCGTCGATCGCCTATTACGCGCTGCTCTCCCTGTTCCCGTTTTTCCTCCTCGCGTTCTCCATTATCGCCAGCATCACGAGCACCGAAGCGGACCGGCAGGCGGTATTGAACTTCGTGCTCAAATACTTTCCCCAGAAATTCGGATTCGTGGACGAGCAACTGACCGCCTTGCAGCAGGCGGGTCTTCGCCTGGGGGTTGCGGGCAGCGTGCTGATGACGTGGGCGGCGATGGGCGTTTTCGGGGCGATCACGTCGGCCGTCAATCACGCCTGGGGCGTCGAGAAGCAGCCAAGCTTCTTCAAACACAAGCTGATTTCATTCGTCATGCTGCTTCTCGCCAGCGTGCTGCTGGTCGTCGGGCTTTTCCTGGTCAGTGCGGTCAATGTCGTCGAAGCGCGGTGGTTTGCCGAAGTCGTCACTCGCATTCCGATCCTCCAGGAGTTGCAGAGCATCGCCTTGAAGTGGGCAACAACCCTCATCTTCATCCTCGTCGTCGGGCTGGTGTTCTATTTCGTGCCCAACGCCCAGGTCCGATTCCGCGATGTCTGGGTGGGAGCGGTCATCACCGGACTTCTGTGGCGCGGGGCGCTCGCGGGCTTTTCCTTCTACGTGCGCGACATGTCCCGCTTCAGCGTGCACGGATCGATCGCCGCCGTTGTGGTGTTCCTGTTCTGGGTCTACATTTCCGCTGTGGTTCTGCTGTACGGGGTCGAGGTGACTGCCGCCAACGCGCGGCTGCGGCGGCGTAGACCGGAGGAGATCCCCGCCGCCCCTGCGCCCCGCGTATGAGGCGCGCCGCGCCGGTCCTCTGGCTGGCTCTCCTGACGGTGCCCCTCGCCGGATACGCTCTGATCTCGGTTCAGGAGGAGATCGCGATCGGTCGCCAGGCGCAGCAGCGGGTGCGAAAAGACTTGCCCGTAGTGTCCGATCGTAGGGTGGTTTCGTACGTGACATCGATCGGACGTCGCATCGCGTCCCGTGCCGGCGGTTCCCGCTATCCGTATAGCTTCTCGATTGCGAACTACAAAGAGATCAACGCCTTCGCGCTGCCCGGCGGTCCGATATGGATCAACCGGGGCGCCCTTCAGGCCGCGACCAACGAGGCGCAGCTCGCCGGCGTCCTCGCGCACGAAGTGGCGCACATTTCGCGACGGCACGCCGCGGATCAGCTGACCAAGCGCCTCGTCGCGGATGGTTTGTTGGGCCTGCTCGGCGCCGTCCTGGGCAACGATCGGAGCGCCCGGGCGGCGCAGGCTGGCGCGCAGGTGCTGGCAGGCGGCTACATGCTGAAGTTCAGTCGCGACGACGAACGCGAAGCGGATCGCGTCGGAGCCGAGATCGTGCGACGGGCCGGTTGGGACGCCCATGGCCTGCTCGAGTTCATGGAGATCCTGCAACGTCAGCAGGGACGCGACCCGAGCTCCGTCGACGTCTTCCTCTCGAGTCACCCCGCTCCCGCCGAGCGTGCCGCGCGGCTGCGGAAAGCGTCGCGCACCGGCGGTCGCCGGAACAGTCCGGAATTCCAGCGAGTCAAGGCGCGCCTGCGACAGCTGCCGCCGGCCAAGACGATGCCACGCTAGGAACCGACCGATCGCGCCAAGTTCAGACCGGCTTCAGGTCTGTCGAGGCCGGGCCGTTGATGACTGTTCCGAGCTTGTCGAAGCGGGATCCGTGGCATGGACAGTCCCAGGTCGATGCGGCAGGATTCCAGGCGACGATGCAACCGAGATGGGTGCACACAGCCGATCGACGATGAAGCTCGCCTGATTCGTCCCGGAAGACGGCAACCTTCAGCAACCCCTCGCGGATCACCGCACCGCTGTTCGGCGCAATTTCCTCGACGCTGCTCACTTCACCGCCCGTCAGCCACGAGGTGTATTGCAGGGCCACGTTCAGGTTTTCCTTCACGAACTCGGCGGCGGCACCAGTGCGAATTCGCGATGGATCATAGAGATCCATCCATGGATTCTGTCGCCCGCCGATGAGGTCGGTGATCAGGATCCCGGCGATGGTACCGTGCGTCAGTCCCATACCCGAGTCGCCGGTCACCACATATACGTTGTCGGCGTCCATCGGATTGCGTCCGATGAATGCCAGACCATCCTGCGTTTCCATCACCTGCCCCGACCACCGGAACTCGACGTCGCCCGCGGCCGCAAAGCGCTCCCGCATCCAAGCCTCGAGGCTGCCGAACCGCCGTTCGGCGTCCTGAGCCTGACCGGCTTTGTGATCCTCTCCGCCGACGATCAGGAGATCAACGGGCTCGTCGTTGTCGCCGCCGATGTGCGCGCTGGTCACACGATGCAGCCGAGCGTAGTGATACGGGTCCGCGGTATCCCAGTACAGCGCGTGGGTGATGGTGTCCGGCGGTACACGCGCAGCAACGACGTAGGTGTGATAGGGCGCTTGCTTCGTATGGATGGCCAGCCGATCGTTGAAGGGGACGTTCGTAGCGACAACGGCGGACTTCGCGGTGATCGACCGTCCACCCGCAGTTGAAACCACAGCCGTGTCGCCACCAGTCACCGATTCCACCCGCGTGCCGGTGTGGAGTCGACTACCGAGTCGTTCCAGGGCGTTGACCAGACCGTTCAGGTATTTGAGGGGGTGAAACTGCGCCTGTCGCGGGTAGTGAAGACACGGTCCGCTGTAAAAACCTCGGACGGGAGCAGTGCTCAGCCGCTGAACGAGGACGCTGGCTGCTTTGGCCGAGTCGAGCTCTGCGTCGATCTCCGCTGGCCCATGACCCTCGGCAGGGAACAGGTATCCGCTGACGCGTTCGAAGTCGCACTGGATGTCTTCGAGCTGAACGATGGCCTCGATACGATCGATGGCCGCACGGTGACTGTTGTAGGCCAGCCTCGCGCCCTCGCGTCCGTGCAATCGGAGAATCTCTTTGTAGCCGGCGTCGATCTGATACGAGAGGTGTGCCGTGGTCACGCCCGTCTGTCCACATCCTGGACTCCCGTCGTCCAGAACCACGACGGAGTGGCCTTCTCTCGCGAGAAGATACGCGGTGGTGAGCCCCGCCACTCCGGCGCCAATGACGCACACATCCGCCACGCCATCGGTCATCAACGGTCCGAAGCGATCGGAGTAGTCGGTGTCGATCCAGAGTGAGCGGCTACGGGGCATCGAGATGTCTCATCGCTGATAGAAATATCACGCGCTATCGGGAAGCATGAACGTGACCGTACATGGCGGGACAGGGAGGTCGTTCGACTCTCCCTGCGCCGTAGGCAAGGTCTAAGGACGGGGCTTGTGCTCCAGCGGAACGCCGAAGCGAAGTGTCACGGTCATTAGAGCAACGCGAGTGCCAATGGGGTGTGCTGCACTCGTCCTTGCTCTACTTTGATGAAACGAACGCGAAGCGCGAACCGAACGCGCTCCAAACGAACGACCCGTACATGACAAGGCAGGGAGGTCCGAAGACACTCCCTGCAGCCTTTTGGCAGGCTAATGATGGTGAGGCGGTTGCTCCAGCTGAACACCGGAGCGGCTGCCGGCCGCCGAGCGACCGACGCCATCCAAGACAGCAACCGATATGCCATCGGAAAAGGCCAAAAACCAAGGGAAAACGAGATAACTCGAGCATCCAGTGTAAGCGGCGATATACCTTCCAAGGGTCTCGGTGGGTAGCCAACAACACACAGTTTCAAACGGCTGAGCAGTGGAACGGTCGAGCTACGTTCAGCTCCGCTATTAAGTTGGAATCGCGATGTGGCAGATGCGGGGTTTCGGCTGAGAGTCAGCGGATGAGGACAAGGTTCTCTCGCCGCCGCGCGAATAGCGCGCGAACGGGCACGAAGAGTAATCGCGCTACCACAATGCACCCCGCCAACCACATGAGCATCAATGTCAGCGCGAGCTGAGGCGCGGCGACCGACCGCATGATGGCCAGGTTGACGCCGAGGGATGCTGCTCCCGAAGCCATGCTCGCCAGCAGTCCCAGCAATGTTGCTGCGCCGTGCGCGTTGCTGCCGCGTCCGATGCTGTTGAGATCGACGGTTCGGGGAAACACGGCTGACAGCGCGGCCGCGACAGGAGCAATCAGGGCATACGACGCGGCAATACCGATGGGTATCGACAACCATGCTGACAGCGAACCGCCCGGAAAGAGCACCGCCGCGACGGCAATGCAGATGAGCATCGGAATGGCCCCGATGAAGGCATTGCCAACAGCCTTTCCTCGAAGCAGATCCCTGTCGTCGAGCGGCGAGAGAAACTCCAGGGTCAATCCCGGACCATCGATCGCGAACTGATTCATCGCCAGGGGCAGGACGGTCAGCAGGCTGATGAAGGAACCGAAGATCGCCAGCCCGACACCGCTCTCGAGTGGGACGATGTCGAAGTCGGCCGTCGAACCTCTCCACATCATCGCCGCCAAGACCGCGAACACCATCAGCGGAGATAGCACCGTCGATCGCCCTCTCGGCGTACGAAGCGTCAGGAGAATGTGGGCGATCGTCACGGCCGATGTTGCCGGCGAGGCTCCCGGCAGCCTCCAGGTTCGCGACCTTCCTTTCGAGCCTCTTTGTTGCGATCCCGTGGTGCCCGGCGAATCGAGAAACCGACGGAAAACGACGAACGCCGTCGCGTGGATGAGGCCGGCGGCAACGGCCAACCCCAAAAGTGGAGCCACCGTGTCCGACTTACGACCATCTACCGACGCGCGCGTCGCCCGGACGTACATTTCCGATGGCACGACTGGCAGCACCCGTTTCTCCAGAGCGGTGAGCCACGCTGGTGTGCCCGGCTCTTCCGCCTCGCCGCCCTCGATCCGGGTAGGCGGCGAGTTGTCCTCGAGCAGGGCGGGCAACATACCGACGACTGGAATGATGAGGATGAAGAGCAGCGTCAGCAACTCACCGCGCCGGCGGTTCCGCGCCATGAGCTGAATCAGGCTGGTGACGATGGAGGAAATCCCCAGGAGAATCACCAGCAGCAGCAAACCTCCCACAGCGGCCAGCATCGCCGTGCCTGGCGCGCCGCCGACCGCTAGGCCGAGTGGCACCGCGGCAATGATCGGCACGACGAGCAGAATCCAGGGATCGCTGATAGCTGTGACGGTTTGCGCGAAGTAGAGGATCGGCCCCGAGATCGGTAACAGCAGCAGGCGCACGGCGTGCGTGCGATCGGCTGCCGGCAGGAACAGCGGTCCGACAACGGTGAGGCCGCAGGTGGCAAACAACAGGAAGCGTATGACCTCGAACGGCAGCGGCCGCGTCGAACCCTGCGCCAGTGACCACCCGCTGTATGCGGCGGCACCCGCCAGCAGCACGGCGGACGGTATCAGCAGGATTGCGGCCATGATCGGTCCCAGCTGCTCGATGGCGAGCGAGAACCGCTCCAGGAGATCGCGCGAACCACTACGCTCGAGCGAGTTCATCAGCACTCGCCACCGCATCCAGGCAAATGCCTTCAGGATCCTGACGGTCGGCGTCATTCGCTTGGAACCCGCATCAGATCCAGTCCAGCGCGGCCTGCGGTCTCTCGCCGCCGACGAGCGCGATGAAGAGCTCTTCGAGCGTCCGGCCACCCTCGGCGCTTCTGCGCAGCTCGTCGATCGGACCTTGCGCGACGAGCCGGCCGCGGGCGATCACGCCGATATGCGTCGACAGGCGTTCGACAATCTCCAGGATGTGAGACGTGAGGAAGATCGTCCCGCCGCGGCCGACGAACGACTGCAGCAGCTCTTTGATCTGCCGTGAGGCCACGGCGTCGATGCCTTCGAATGGCTCGTCCAGAAAGAGCAGTCGGGGCGCGGGAAGAAGAGCAGCAGCCAGTGAGAGTTTCTTGCGCATGCCGTGCGAGAAGTCGGTGACGAGCGTATTGGACGCCGGCTTCAGGTCCATGAGCGCGAGCAGATCGTTCGAGCGGGAGGCCGCCGTCGCGTCGTCCAGGCCGTGGACCTGAGCCACGAACGACAGCGTTTCCTCGGCGGTGAGACGGTCGAAGAGCGCGAGATCCTCCGGCATCACGCCGATCCGTCGTTTGACGGCGACCGGCTCGGCAAGCGGGTCCAGCCCGAGAATTCGTACACTCCCGGACGACGGCCGCAGCAAGCCCGTCAGGCACTTGATCGTCGTCGATTTGCCGGCCCCGTTGGGCCCGAGGAACCCGTAGAAGCTGCCGGCGGGCACGGACAGATCAATCCCGTCAACGGCGGGCACGCCGGCAAACTCTCGTCTCAGGCTCCGGGTTTCGACTGCGAGATCCACGGCGGCGCGCTTCGCTCGCAGAATTCTATCCTCTACATGTGGTGTACGATCGTTCGGATGAAGACGCTCTCGCAGGATCGATCGTGAACCGCCTGTCGGGCGAACGTAGCCCGTATCTGCTGCAGCACAAAGCCAATCCCGTGGATTGGTACCCCTGGGGAGAGGAGGCGTTCGCGCGTGCGCGCGAGGAAAACAAGCCCATCTTCCTCTCGATCGGATACTCGACCTGTCACTGGTGCCACGTCATGGAGCACGAGTCCTTCGAGAACGCGTCGATCGCGGACGTGCTCAACCAGAGCTTCATCTCCATCAAAGTCGATCGCGAAGAACGACCGGATGTCGACCGCGTCTATATGGCGTTCGTACAGGCCACCACGGGATCCGGCGGCTGGCCGATGTCGGTGTTCCTCACTCCGGAGCTCAAACCCTTCTACGGCGGCACCTATTTTCCGCCGTCGTCTCGATGGGGCCGCCCGGGATTCGTCGATCTGCTGAACGAGCTGGCGCGAGTGTGGAAGGAGGACAGGGGCCGCGTCGATCAGGCGGCGGTTGAGCTGTTCGACCGACTGCGGCTCGTGACGAGCGACGGCAAACGGCAGCGGGAGACCGGTGTCGCCGCCGTGGACGCACTCGACGTTGCGGTCGAGCAATACCAGATGACGTTCGATACCAGACGCGGCGGCTTTGGCGACGCGCCGAAATTTCCGCGTCCTTCAGAGCTGTTGTTCCTCCTCCGCGAACACGCACGTCGTACGGCGGAAGGCCGCGGGGCGCAAGCACCTTTGTTGATGGCGGCGGAAACTCTGCGCGCGATGGCCCTGGGCGGCATGCGCGACCATATCGGCGGTGGATTTCACAGGTATTCGGTCGATGCCGAGTGGCGGGTCCCTCACTTCGAAAAGATGCTCTACGACCAGGCGCAGCTCGTTCTTGCCTATCTCGAGGCAGCGCAGGCGACCGGCGATTCGTTTTACGCGGGCGTCGCGGAGGACACCCTCGAATACGTGCTGCGCGACATGACCGGACCGCACGGCGCGTTTTTTTCGGCAGAGGATGCCGACAGTATTCCGCCAGAGCAGGCGGGTTCCAATACGGCGCACAAAAGCGAAGGTGCGTTCTACATCTGGAGCGATGCCGAAATCCAGACGCTCATCGGCGAGGACGCAGCCATCGTCAAGCGCCGGTGGGGGATTGAGCCCGACGGCAATGCTCCACACGATCCGCAGGGGGAGTTCACCGGCAGGAATCTGCTGTACACGGCGCAGACGATCGAAGAGGTGGCGATCCGAAGTAATAAGACCGCCGAAGAAGTGATGGCTATCCTGCGCACGGCGAGAATCACGTTGTTCGAGGCGCGGGAGCGGCGACCGCGGCCACACCTGGACGACAAGGTCTTGACCGCCTGGAACGGTCTGATGATTGCGGCATTCGCCCGCGCCGCACGCACGCTTTCGGATCGAGAGACCGCCCCACGCTATCTGGCGGCCGCTGAACGCGCGGCGGGATTCATTCGCTCGACGCTGTGGCGCCCGGACGACGCTCGGCTGTTGCGCCGCTACCGGGACGGTGAGGCGGCGATCGACGGATATGCCGAAGACTACGCGTATCTGATCTTCGGGCTTCTCGAGCTGTTTCAAGCGAGCGGCGATCCGCAGTGGCTCGAGTGGGCAACGACGCTACAGACAAGTCAGGATACGCAGTTCTGGGACGAGCAGGATGGTGGCTGGTTCAGCACCACGGGCAACGATCCGACCGTGCTCCTGCGTCTGAAAGAGGACTACGATGGCGCGGAACCGGCAGCGAGCTCGGTGTCGGTGCTCAATCTCTTGACGTTGGCGCACCTGACCGGTGCTGAGGGCGCGCAGGAAAAAGTCGAGCGCACGCTCGCGCGTCTCGGGCCGAAGATTGGCGCCGCCGGTCGAGCCGCTCCGATGATGCTGAGCGCACTATCGGCGTGGCATGCCGGTCTGAGCCAGATCGTGATCGTCGGACCGCGCCGGGTCCAAACTACCCTGGCGCTCCATTCTGCTGTGTCCAAACACTACCTGCCGTTCGCCATTCAGGTGCCGGTGGAACCTGGTGACAAGCAGGCCGCACTCGCCGAGCGTCTTCCGTTTATTGGCTCGATGACGGCCGGGCCCGGTGCCGCAGCTTATGTCTGCCGAGACTTCACGTGCCGGCAGCCCGTCTTCGATCCGGATGCACTTGCGGACGAATTGACCGCAACGGCGCACAGTCGCTGAGCGCATGAGCGCCCCGGTCGCCATTTCATTCAACGACGACCACACCCGGGCGGCCTTCCGTCTGTGGCATCCGAAGGGCAACATCATTACTGCGGACACCATCGCCGCACTGTCTTCCGGCCTCGATGCCGTAGCGGCCAACCCACACCTGAAACTGATCACCCTCGAAGGCGTGGGAGAGGACTTCAGCTACGGTGCAAGCGTGCCCGAACACGCCCCCGATCAGATCGGCGCTGTCCTTCCGGCGATGAACCGGCTCATCGAGGATCTGCTCGACGCCCCCGCCGTAACCGCTGCCGTCGTGCGGGGCCGCTGTCTTGGCGGTGGTTTCGAGCTGGCGCTGGCGTGCGACTTCATTTTTGCCGCTGACGACGCGATGCTTGGCCTGCCGGAGATTGCCCTCGGTGTTTTTCCTCCGGCCGGTGCCGCCTTGCTTCCAGTCAAGGTCGGCGGGGCGCAGGCGCTGCGCACGATCATCACTGGTGAGAGTCGATCGGCCAGCGAGTGGCGGGCCCTTGGATTGATTGACCTAATGGCACCGGCCTCGTCGCTCGATACTGTGGTTGACAGTTGGTTCGCGAAGCACCTCGCGCCGAAGTCTGCTGCGTCGTTGAAACACGCGGCAGCCGCGGCACGTTTGGCGCTCGTGACGCATGTTCGTCGGACGCTGCCTGAGCTCGAGCGGCTATACTTAGACCGCCTCATGCGCACCAGCGATGCGGTCGAAGGGATCGCATCATTTCTGGAGAAGCGGCCGCCGAGGTGGACCGACCGATAACATGCGCGAAACGACCTTCGATGTCGAGATAGTGCTGCGAGAACGGGACTACGCCGTAACCGAGCACATCGTGCATACAGGCAACGAACCGGGAGGATGGACTGAGGCGGACGTCGAGGGCGTGCTCAAGGCGATCCTGCTGGCCATTGATCGGGCCAACAATCCGCACGCCGGGAACCGTTACGTGGCCCTGCGTGGTTTCAGCTGGATAGTCGAGCCCGCTTCGGGAGGTGTGGTGATTGCGATCGAGATCCCCAGTGGGGCCGCGGTGGCCGGACCGTTTCGGATCGAACAGGCCCGTCTGGACCGATTAATCTCGCAGGTGATCGCCGCCGCCCGCCCATCACAACCCGTCGTGCACTGATTTCAGCTCTTTCCGTTCGCTTACGAATTCGCAGCGAGCGGAGCGCGCAACCGCGTGAAATGCGGGGAAAGGAGCGTAGTTTAGTGCGGCACCGGGCTTGCCAGCCAGCCCTACAGGCGCACTTTGCGCGCAGTCCCCTGAGCGGGTCGATGAAGCTACCCTATCGCATCCTCGGTACTGGACGACGACGAGCACGCCCTCGAGGGCTTCGTGGAATTGCTCCGCGAAGCGGGCTACCACGTGACCGGTGCGTCGACCTTCGACAGCGCCAAACGGCTGCTGGGACTCGAACCATTCGACCTGCTGGTGACCGATGTTCGCCTGCGCGGGTTCAACGGCCTTCATCTGGTGATGCAGGTCAGGGCGGAACATCCCGACACGGAGATCGTCATCATCAGCGGGTATGACGAACCCTTGATTGAGCTCGAAGCCAGCCGGCACAATGCGGTGTTCGTCCGCAAGCCCGTCATGCCCACCGAGTTTCTCCGCACGGTCGCGCGGACGTTGACCAACGTGCGACGTCAGCGGCGGTGGCCGCGCAAGCGTGTGCTCGGCGGATTCAGGGTCGTGGCCGCCGGCAAACCGGCAGCCGTGGTCGATGTCTGCTACGGCGGCCTCCGTCTGGAGATCGCCAGCGGCGGCTCACTGCCATCCACGTTCGAGGTTGAAGTGGCTGGCATCGGTCTGCAACTGCCCGTGCAGCCTGTCTGGTCGTATCCGTCTGCCGACAGCCAGTCGCTGCTCTGCGGCGCAGCGCTCGAGTCCGACTCGACGCCCGCCGCCCGCACCTGGCGCGCCATCGTCGACCGCCTGTCGGCGTAAACCAGCTTCCAGCCGCCAGCTTTCAGCGTCCAGCCGGCTGAGGCTGCCTCAGTTCCCCAGCCCCAGTTCCCCAGTTCCCCAGCCCCGTTCCCCAGTTCCCCAGTTCCCCAGTTCCCCAGTTCTGTTAGCCTTCCGGCATGCGCCGGATACATGCTCTCCTTCTTGCTGGCTGCGGCATCTGCCTGACGTTTACGGCTCCTTTGTGGAGGCTTCCGACACACACAACCGCTTCGGCGGCGATTCAAAACGAATCGTTCGAGTTGAACGAACTGACAATCGCGCAACTACAGGACGGGATGACGAAGGGCCGGTACTCATCGCGTCAGTTGACGCAGTTGTATCTGCAGCGCATCGAGCGGATCGATCGCGGCGGTCCGCAGCTGCGTTCGATCAGCGAGACCAATCCCGACGCGCTGGCGATAGCCGACGCCCTCGACGTCGAGCGGAAAGCCAAAGGCGTGCGCGGGCCGCTCCACGGGATCCCGATCGTCGTCAAGGACAACATCGACACGGCGGACCGGATGACGACGACCGCAGGATCGCTGGCGCTCGAGGGTTCGATTGCACAGCGCGATGCGTTTGCGGTCGAACGTCTGCGCGCCGCAGGTGCCGTCATCATCGCCAAGACCAGCCTCAGTGAGTGGGCCAACTTCCGATCGACGAAATCCAGCAGCGGCTGGAGCGGTCGCGGCGGGCAGGTGAAGAATGCTTACGCCCTCGACCGCAATCCGTGCGGCTCGAGCTCGGGAACAGGAACAGCTGTTGCGGCGAACCTCGCGGCCGCTGGCGTTGGCACCGAGACCGACGGCTCGATCGTTTGTCCATCGGCGGTGTCGGGCCTCGTCGGCATCAAGCCGACGGTGGGGCGCGTCAGCCGATCGGGCATCATTCCGATTTCACACACGCAGGACACCGCGGGGCCGATGGCCAGGACGGTCGCAGATGCGGCGGCACTGCTGGAAGGCATGGCCGGGCGCGATCCGGACGACAGCGCCACACACAGCGCGGGCGCGGCCAAACCATTGAATCGTCTGAGCGCCGCTCTCGATCCCAGTGCGCTCAAAGGGGCACGCATCGGCGTCGCCCGCAAACGGTACTTTGGCTACAGTCCCGCCACTGACAAGTTGATCGAAGCCGCGATCCTGGAAATGAAGACGCTCGGTGCCACCGTGATCGATCCCGCCGACATTCCAACTGCCGCCCAGCTCGATGATTGCGAGTTCGAGGTGCTCCTTTACGAATTCAAGGAAGACCTGAACAAATATCTTGGAGGTCTGCCTGCCACGGCACCTCACCGTTCGCTCGAATCGGTGATTGCGTTCAACGAGCGGGAGAAGGCACGAGAAATGCCGTACTTCGGTCAGGAGATCATGGTGATGGCGCAGAAGAAAGGAGCGCTGACGTCACCGGCCTATCGCCGGGCGCTGACGACTTGTCGCAGTCGCGCGCGGACGCTGGGCATCGACGCCGTGATCTCTCGTCACAAGCTGGACGCCATTGTCGCGCCGACCGGCAGCCCCGCGTGGCCGACCGATCTCGTGAACGGCGATCATGTCCTCGGAGCGAGCTCGACTCCCGCGGCGGTGGCCGGTTATCCCAATGTAACGGTGCCCGCGGGCGACGTGTACGGCTTGCCGGTAGGGATCTCGTTCATCGGCCCCGCCTGGAGCGAAGCACGATTGATCGCTTTGGCTTTCGCGTACGAGCAAGCCACGAAACATCGCAAGCCACCGCGGTTTCTCGCAACGATTCCAGCGAAACAGTAGTTCACGCTTCTGCCGTGGCTTCCGCCTTCAGGCGGAAGACTAGGAATGCGCAAAGCGGAACCGATGAGGCTCAAAAGGCGCGGTCGTTCAAGGCTGCCGTCAGAGCGTCGAGGCCGTTCCTGACGCTTTCGGTAGTACCGCCGAAGCCGAGGCGGAAGTGGGAGGGGGATTCGAACAATCGTCCCGGAACGACGGCCGTTTGGCGTTCCGCGAGCAGGCGCTCGACAAAGCGGCTGGCGTCGGCGACGCCGGCAATGCGAGGGAACACGACGGTGCCGGCCGCAGGGTCGACCCATTCGAGCGCGTGCTGGTTGCTGAGCGCGTTGCGGACGAGCTCTCCGTTCATGCCGAGCAGTGCCTGCGCCCGCTCGATCAATCGATCGAGGTGCTGGAAAGCAAGGACGCCGAGCCGCTCCGTCAGAATCGATCCTCCGCCGTCCACGATGTCCCGCACCCGGCGCAGACGTTGCGCGGTCGCCTCCGACGACAAGGCCCATCCACATCGCAAACCTGCCAGCCCGTACGATTTGGTCAGACTACTCGTCGTGATGAAGTTGTCGTCCACCGTGGCACTGGGCGGCCTGGACGTGTCGACCATGTCCAGATAGACCTCGTCGACCAGGACGTGGGCCCCGACCTGTTCCGCCATCCGACCAACTGCGCGCAGCGAAGCGCCATCAGCGACGGCGCCGGTAGGGTTGTGCGGGCTGGTGATGACGATGAGTTTCGTGCGTGGGGTGATGGCCGATTCCACGCGATCTGGATCGAGCATGTAGCCGTCGTCGAACGAGCGATCGAAGCGCGTCAATCGTGCGGCGAAGGTCTGCGCCGCGGCGGTCAACGCATCGTATCCCGGCCGTTCAACCAGTACTTCGTCGCCGGGCTCGAGCAGCGCCGCGAAAACGAGGAAGTTTGCCCCGGACGTGCCGGCGGCCGCGGTCACTTGCGCAGGTTCGACACCGTAGCGTTTGGCGATGGCCTCGAGCAGTGGCTCGTAGCCCTGATCGTTCCGCCCCGCCAACTCGAGCGCGTCGTGAGCTCCGGGGAGATCGTCCAACGTGCAGGTGAGGATGTTGCTCAGCGCAAGGTCGTACCGCGCATCGGGGCGCGTCTTCGCCCATTGAATGTATGGTGCTTCGAAGTGCATCACTCAGGTTTGGGAGTTGGACGATCCGTCAGGGATACAACCGTTCGATCCGCCAGCCGCCCGCTTCACGCGTGTAGCTCAAACGATCGTGAAGACGATCGGGACGTCCGAACCAGAATTCGATGCGCTCCGGCACCAGGCGGAAACCTCCCCAGAACGGCGGTCGGGGTACCGGCGAGCCTTCGAATCGGCGTTCGATGGCCCGGTATTGCTCTTCGAGTGTCTCGCGAGAGGGAAGGACCATGCTCTGCTCTGAAGCCCAGGCGCCAAGCTGGCTCCCCCGCGGGCGTGTGACGAAATAGGCGTCGGACTCGGACGAGGGCAAACGCTCGATTCGACCCTCAACCCGAATCTGTTCCTCGAGCGTGGGCCAGTGGAAGCAAAGGGCAGCGTGCGGATTGGCCGCCAGCTCTCCGGCCTTCCGGCTGTTGTAGTTCGTGTGGAAGACGAAGCCGCGCTCGTCTGCGCCGCGCAGCAATACCATCCGGACCGAGGGGCGGCCCTCGGCGTCAGCCGTCGCCAGCGCAACGGGTGCGGTGTCCACCTGACGAGCAGCCGCCCGTTCGATCGCATTGAGAAATTCGGTGATAGGGTTCGCGCTCGACACACCTCATTGTACTTGTCAGACGGGGTCGCGCAGCGGGCCCGGTCGCGGATCGCCAGGCCGATAACGCATCGGGAGTCCGAGCAGCTGCATGCAGAGCGGAGCGACGTCGACTGACCGAACGTTGCGCGGGAGCTTCAGGGTATCGGGACCGCCGGCGACGATAAGCGGGCTCAACGAGTCCAGTTCATGCAGCGCCCCGTGCGACGCACCGCCGACGTGGGCCTTCCCACCGGGTACCTCGAACTCGCAGCCTGGCCGGGCCGTGATCCACAATTCGCCGCTTTGTTCGAGGTCGAGGGCACCAGCAATCCGTTCGAAGGCATTCGGATACTCCTCGAATTCGACCATGAGGCCATCCTGCTGCAGGCCGAGGGCTCCTGGATTGCCGGTCCATCGCCACGCGCCCCCGAAGGCATCCTCGACATGGCCATTTCCCGCGCCGCCATGAGTGAATTCGAGCCGCCCACCCGCGGTGCGCACGCGATAACCTGCCCCATGCCCCGTTGCGATCGACGTCCGGCAGATGACTTGATCGACCCGCGAATCTGCGAGGGCGTCGGTCGCAATCCGCTCGACGAATTCAGGGGTAGGCTTCCGTATGTAGACTTGAGCCGCGCGCATGTTCGGACAGATCATGATCTCATCGCGCGAACCCCAGGCGGCGCCGAGCTTGGCCTGACGATAGTTCGCCAGGATTCGATCGAGCCGGATCACTGCTTCGGCCGGGGCCGGCAAGACGTCGCAGTGACCGTGGTCGGACGTGACAATCACGCAAGTTTCGGCGAGCACGCGCTCGAGACCACCCGCCGCGTCGAAGGCCTCGCCGAGCATCGCGTCGATGCGCGCGACGACATCGAGCGCCGCATAGGGTCCGACTTCATGACTGCGATAGTCATTGTCGGCGAAATAGGCCACCGTGAAGTCGGGTAGTGGACCCGCCGCACACAAGTCACGCAGGAGCTCACCGGTCGAAGCATCGTCCATGCCGAAGCGGTGCATGGCACCGCCCTTGCCGCCCAGTTTTCGTCGATGGATCGTTGGCGATTCCACGAAGTCGCCGAGACACAGTATCGACGGCCCTTCAACGGTTTCCGACAGCGGGACGCCGGGTAGCGCCGCGATCAGTCCAGGGATACGTACCCTGTGCGGTACGTTGCCGCGAAACACGAGATAGTTCAGGCAGGCGGCGCGCCGTCCATGGCGCTCGACCATCTCGAACAAAGTCGGCGCGCGCAAACGATCGCCATTCAGCCGCAGCAGGAAGTCGCGAATGAACTCCGCGAAGCCTTCCCGCGCAATGACCCAGAAGTCGTCGCCGTAGTAGGCGACCTCTTGCCGCGTCTGGTCGAACCACGATGCGCCGGCGATGCCGTGCTCGGACGGATAGCAGCCGGTGATAATCGACGTGGTCGCGGCCGGCGTGATTGAAGGAAAGATGCTGACTGATGCCTGGTGGAGGTTACCCGCCTCCGCTAAACGCTGAAAGACGCGCAGGCGTCCAGTGCGAATCGCCGGGCAGATGACATGGGGCGTAGCCGCGTCGATAACGACAAGCAAGACCTTCAATTTGCGCTCGCCTCGGCTCGCGGTGCAATAGCTGCGCCGAACCCCGGCCATGGCGGGCGACCTCATCCTTACGCGCCGAACGCGATTCTTCGAACGGCACGGCTTCTGCTCCGTATTTCCTAGAACGGGGGTAGCGAAATGATCCGTGCATTACTGAGACTGGTGATTCTCGTCGTCGTGCTGGTAGGCGGCGGAGCATTCTTGCTCGGATACTGGGGCGGAGGGGTTCGCAATACCAACGCACCCGGCAGCGTGGGGACAACGGGCGCCAACGCCGAGAAGGCCCGTGAGGTCGGTGCCCAGGTTGCCGAGAAGACCGCCGTTGCCGCCAATCAGGCCCGGCGCGCACTGAATGAGGGAGCCCTCACCGCGAAAATCAAGGCCAAGATGGCGCTCGACGACACCGTCAAGGCGCTGGATATCGACGTGGACACGGTCGGTACCACGGTTACCGTCAGCGGAGTCGTGAAGTCGGAGTCGCAACGGCAGAGGGCGCTGGCCCTGGCGCGGGAAACAGAAGGTGTCAAGCAGGTTGTCGACCAGCTGCGATTGAACCGCTGACAAACGGTCGGCGCACGGGCCGATCCGGTAAGCTGCTGAGTGTGAACAGACGCTGCCTGGCGGCGTTGGTCCTGTCCGCACTCACCTTGCCGGCGGCCCCGGCCGCGAGGCCGGCCGATCAGGACTATCTCCTCTATGTCGCCTCCGAGGCAGCCGACCGCCTTGCCCTGATCCGATTGTGGGCCGGCGGCGGCCGCGTCGAGCGTGACTTTCCGACCGGCATCATGCCGACGAGCATCGACGGCCCGCATGGTCTGGCGGTGTCGCCGGATGCTCGCTGGTTCTACGTTTCCCTCGCGCACGGCCAACCCTACGGCGCTCTGTGGAAGTACTCGACTGCCGACAACCAGGTTGCCGGACGTGTGACGCTCGGTTCGTTCCCCGCCACGCTGCAGATCTCACCGGGCGGCGACTTCGCCTATGTCGTCAACTTCAACCTGCACGGCGATCGCGAACCGTCGTCGGTTTCCGTGGTCGAAACGTCGACCATGGCGGAGATCAAGCGGATCCCCACCTGCGTGATGCCGCATGGCTCGAGGCTGGATGCAACGGGCGCGCGGCACTATTCCGCGTGCATGATGGACGATGCGCTCGTCGAGATCGACACGCTCCGCCTCCGCGTCTCACGACATCTGATCGCGACTGCTGGAAAGGAGCGGAGCGGTACGGGTCCGCCGCCACGCATGCCGACATCAGACGCCAGTGGCCACACAGGACATGGGGCGGAGCCCGTCGCGTCGAAAGCTGCCGCATGTTCACCGACTTGGGCTCAACCTTCATCCGACGGCTCGTCCGTCTTCGTCGCGTGCAACGGCTCGAGTGAGCTCGTTCAGGTCGATGTGGCACGCTGGGAGGTCGTGCGCCGGATCCCGGCACGTCCCGGCATTTACAATCTGGCGGTCACCACCGACGGGAAGCTGATTGCCACGAACCGCCGCGATCAGTCCGTGTCGATCTTCGACACGCGTGCGGGGACCGAGACCGCGCGAGTGGCGTTGCCCCGCAAAGCCGCGCACGGCGTTGTCGTCTCGCCCGACCAGCGCTTTGCCTTCGTGTCGGTCGAAGGGATGGCAGCCGAGCCTGGTACCGTCGTCATGATCGATCTGGCCAGCGGTCGGATCTCTGCGTCAGTGGAAGTCGCGCCGCAAGCCGGCGGTATTGACTTCTGGAAGATGGAGGCTCACGGCAAATAATCCCTGCAGCTTCGAATCATGCTGGTTAGCGAAGCTGGTCTCAGCCCAACGGTGTTCGCGTGTCACTTCGGCGCCAGCCTCGTGACCCAGACCCCGCTGTTGATGTCGTTGAAGTAGATGAGCCCATTGTGCGGCTGCGCGCCCCAGCAGAACGGCGCATTCGGGCGATAACCTTTCGGGTCTCCGGTCCAGAGTCGCGCGATCTCGCGACCCTGCCTGTAGAGATCGCCGCGCAATTCACCGGAAACGTCGACGACGCGCGCCCCGGCATTGTAGTAGCCCATATACATGATGTCGTCGATGACCCACATATTGTGCGCGCCACCTTCGGGCACTTCATAGGTCGCGACCTGCCGCGGCCGCGTGATGTCCGACACGTCCACCACGTGAACCATGCCTTTGACCTGGAACACATCGCGTGACGTGATGTCGAACGTGGCGGGGAAAACCTCGTCGCCGACGAAGACGTATTGCTTGTACCTGAACACGGCGTGCGCTCCCGCCAGCCATCCCGGTCCATACAACTCGTGGTAGTTGAATCGAAGCTGGCTGACCAGCTTCGGATTGGCCGGTGAGCCGCCGCGGATTCCCTTGCCCACGTCGAGGATGATCAGACCATCGCGCCAGTAGCCGGCATACAAGAGACCATCGACCACCTGAACGTCGTGAAGATAGCGTCCGCCGGTGGTCTGCCCGTCGGCCGTTGTCACGGTCCGCGCGAGAGGGTTCTCAACCTGCCAGCGGCCGACTTCCTTGGGCTTCCTGACATCCTCGAAATCGATCACGCGCAGCGATCCCGTCGCGTCATCGGTCAGGTACACGTGGTGGCCGTCGATGTACGCGCTGTGGACCCCACCCGAGACCGTTTCGTTGTACTCCGACAGGATCTTCGGGTGTGCGGGGTCGGACGTGTCGAGAAAGACGATCCCGTTCTTGCGATTCGAGGCGCCCTCGCGGGTGACGACCGCGACCTTGCCATCGGCCGTCGTGCTGATGTCGTTCAGCACGCGCGCATCGAAGGTCACCGAGTCGACCTTCACCGGCGCGGCGGGATTCGAGATATCGAATACCCAGAGACGGCCGGCGATGATCGAGGTCACATAGGCGTATTTGCCGACGATCCATTGCTCCATGGTCTGGAACTCTTCGAGCGGGGTTCGACCGACGACTTCCAGCGGGCGGGCGACGTCGCGTGGACGGACCGTCACGGTGGCGATGGACGAACGTTCACCGACCGATGCGGTCACGACGTGCGAGCCGGGTCGCTCGGCAACGAATCCGCCGTCGGCATCGATAGTGGCGCCTGCGCCGGTGACCGACCATCTGACGGCCGGTGGTGCGCCTGAATCGACGGAAATCTTCGCGCTGAACCGTACGACGTCGCCGGTCCGGGCCTCCGTCGTGCGCGGCTCGACGGCGATGGCGGTGACGTTGCTGCGAGCAATCTGTACCGAAGTGGTGCCGGAAGCCGGCCCGGACTGCGCTCGGATGGTTGCTTTTCCGGGTGCCACGCCGGTCACGAATCCGCTCGCATCGACCGTGGCAACCGCCGGTGATTCGGAGGTCCAGGTCAGGGTCGCACTCTCGAGCGGAGTTCCATCGCGGGCGGTCGCGGTTGCTTCAAGTGTCAGACCGCCGCCAACGACGATTGGTGTGGAAACGTCGCCCACGGCGACACGAGCGGCGGCAACCGGCTTCACGGTGACGATCGCGAACCCCGGTTTGCCATCGATGATTGCCCCCACGCGGATCTCGCCGGGGTGATAGAAGGTGACGGTTCCAGTCTCATCGGCGACGGCCGAATCGAAGGGGGCGGCCACCCAGGTGGACGGCTTTGCGTCGAGCCGCGCGCCCGACGCGTCGCTGGCGGCGGCGGAAAACTTGAGGGTCTGTCCGACTTCTGCCTCCGCACGAGCAGGACTGACTTCCACTTTCGCGGCTTTGCCGGCGGGTGGAGGGGTCTGAGCGGAGAGGGAAGCCAGGCACGTAAGAGTGGTCAGAAGGATCGCGCAATAGCGCATCGAGACGCTCCAGAAAGAAGAGCGCGCGAGGATAGCACGCGTAGATATCGGTCCGCTGATCGACCGGTTCCCCGCGCGCCTGCTCCGGCGCCATGCACGAGCGTGCCCATGATCGCTCCTGGCATCGTGTGGAGCGACATGCTGGTCCTGGTATGCGCGATCGCACGTCCGCCAGCAGTGCCTGATCGCCGCTCGTCGAGCGGGCGATGCCGAAGTCCATCAGCAACGCCTGATCGTCGGCGTCGACCATGATGTTGGCCGGCTTGAGATCGCGGTGCACTACGCCGGCCTTGTGCGCGGCGCCGAGGCCGGACACGATCTGACGCGCCAGCGCCAGGCGCCGAGCAGTCGGATGATCGTGTAGCGGTTGGCGAACGTCTGCCCGGTCTGCAGGACCGGGACGCCCCCGACGTTTGGAATGGACGCGCCAGAGGCAGGAGCAACGGTCTCACCGGGTTGGGCCAGGCGGGTGTGGTCGGCATCGGCGTCGCTGGCGGCGATTGTCGCCCCCTCGGCGAACCCCGGGGGATACGGCGTCTGACAGACGACGCACCGGTCCAGCGCCGGCGGTGTATCAGCACCGCAATACGTACAGAGCATCGTGGGTCGAAGGGACGGGTCGCAGATTATCCCACCAGCGAGGCGGGAACAAGGGACCCGTTACCGCGTCGACCAGGGCGTCAGTTGTTCCTTGACGGTCTTCACGTCCCCCACGACCACCAGGGTCATCTTCTCGGGGGTCAAGTACTCGCTGGCGACGCGCCGGACGTCTTCCGGGGTCACCGACATGACGCGCTTCACATAGCCCGTGAGGTAGTCGTCGCCGAGGCCGTGCAGGTCGACGAATGCCAGCCGGCCGATGACGCCGCTGCGCGAGGCGTTCTGCACCACGAAAATGCCCGCCAGGTTGTTCTGGATGCCGCGCAGCTCGTCGGCGGGGGGCGCTTCCTTCCGCAGGCGCTCGATCTCGAAGAAGATTTCCTTGAGCGATTCGCCGGTCACCTTGGTCGTGACATCAGCCGTTTCGACCCAGCTCGCCAGCCCCGGATGCGCTTCGACATTACTGAAAGGCGAGTAGGTGTAGCCCTTCTGCTCCCTGATGTTCGACGTGATTCGCGAGGCGAACGAGCCACCGAGCAGGGAATCGGTCACCTGCAGCGCGATCCAGTCCTTGTGCGAGGGGCTGGGCACGCGCAGGCCGAGCAGGACCGTCGACTGTGGTGCATCCGCGCGATCGAGGAGCGCAAACCGACGATCGCCGGCAGCGGGAACCTTGGCCGCGTTGGCTTGGGCGCCACGGTCCCATCCTTCGAACGCCTTGTGCACCGCTGCTTCAACCGCTGCCGCATCGAAAATACCGGCCACGTAGAGCCGCGCCCGACCGGCGCTGTAGTTGTTCTTGTGGAACGCCTTGACCTGGTCGATCGTGTAGCCCTTGAGCATCGCCTCGGTGGGGAACAGCCGGCCGTACGGATGCTCGCCGTAGACGAGCTCGGCGAACTGCTCCTGGGCGATGGACTGCGGCGTGCTGCGCTGGATGGCGAGGTTTCGCAGCAGGTTGCCCTTGACACGGGCGAGCTCCGTATCGGGCAGACGCGGACGTTGCACGACGTCCGCGAGCAGGCGGACCGCGTCGGCTGCACGCTCCGAGATCACATCGGCGCTGACTGACGTGGTGTCCGGTCCGACATTGATGGCGAGCTCGCCGCCCATGGCCGCGAACTCGCGCGCCACGGCGTCAGCCGTGAGCGTGGTCGTCCCCTCGCGCATCATGCTGCCGGTCAGATCGGCGAGCCAGACTTCCTCTTTCTGTTCGTGAACGTTTGCGGCGCTGACGACGACTCGGATCGTGACCTTCGGTACCTGGCCGAAGGACACCATGGTCACCGGCATGCCGTTCGGCAGCGTCAGTTTTCGCGGCGTCGGGATCGTGAAATCCTTCGCCGGGCCCGCCGCCGGCGGCTTCTCTTTCTGCTGCGCGAACGTCGGTGCGGACGCTGCGGCGAGGGTCAGCGCCGCGCCGACCGTGAGGATTTTGAGCACCGAGCGAGTCATGGCCGCTCTCCGTTGCCGGCATCCTTCTTCCCCGGTTTGATCGCATAAACCGTTCTGTTGCTGGAGCGCAGGTATTCCTGCGCCGTCTTGCGCACGACGTCCGGCGTCACCTTGCCGAATTCTTCCTCGAGCCGGTTGATCCGCGACGGGTCGTCGTCGAACAGCGCAAAGGAGGCGAGGAGGTTGGCGCGGCCGAAGCCGGCGAACTGTTCGAGGTTCGCATACAGGTCCGAGCGCATCTTCACGCGGGCGCGGTCGAGCGTCGCCTGATCGAGCCCTTCCTTGCGCACCGTCTCGATCACGCTGTCGAACGCCGCGAGGAGCTTGTCGGATGGCGTCGAGGTGTCATGGAAGACCTGCGCAATCCACAGCATCGGTCCGCTGTAATCGAACATGTTGCCGAGGCCCCAGTTGATCCCGGCGTTGACGTTGCCGGTGAGCCCCTGCTTGCGCACCAACTGGTCGTAGAGCAGTGAGTCGGCGCCCTGTCCGATCGCCTGATCGATGAGGCCGAACGCGTACCACTCGGGTGTGTGTCGATCGGGGAGGTGGTAGCCGATGCCCAGCGCCGGTCGGTTGGCGAGCGGATCCGTGCGCTCGGCGCGCTTTTCCTTCTGCTGTCTCGGCTCGCGCAAATCCGGCGCCGCCGGTAATTTCGCCTGCGGTATGTTGGCGAAATACTTCTGGATCCACGCTTTGGTCTGATCGGCCGCGAAGTCGCCGGTCACCACGAGTACGGCGTTGTTCGGCGAGTAGAACGTCTTGAAGAACGAGCGCACTTCGTCGAGCGTCGCCGCGTCGAGGTCTTTGAGATCGCCGTAGAAGTTGTGAGAGTTGTACCAGTTCTCGTTCGCCGCCATCGGCAGGTCGATCCACGGGAAGCTGCCGTAGGGCTGATTGAGGACGTTGACCTTGACCTCGTTCTTCACGACCTCCTGCTGGTTCTTCAGATTGTCGGCGTCGATGTTCAAACCGCGCATGCGGTCGGCCTCGGCCCAGAGTACGGGCTCGAGCACGTGTGATGGCACGACCTGGAAGTAGTTGGTGAAGTCGAAGCGCGTGGAACCGTTGAGGAGCCCGCCGTTTGATTCGACCAGGCGGATGAACTCCATTTTGCCGAGGTTGCCCGAACCCTGGAACATCATGTGCTCGAACAAGTGAGCGAACCCGGTACGATTCCGCGGCTCGTTTCGGAACCCGATGTTGTAGTAGAGGGCCACGCAGGTGGTCGGCGTGGTGGTATCGCGCGAGAGCACAACCTTCAGGCCGTTCGGGAGCTTGTAGTACTCGACCGGGACCTGCAGCTTCATCGCCGGCTGCTGGGCGCCGATCCCGTGTACTGCCCCGAGCACGGCCGCAACCGTCCAGGCCGCCAACATCCGTGACCGCATCATTCGAGCTCCTTGCGCCGGAATTCCATGAGTTTCGAGATTACCCCACGCGAGCAGCGCGCGCCAAGGCAAGTGGGATGAACGGACACCAACTGGGGAACTGGGGAACTGGGGAGCAGGGGAGCGGGGAACGGGGGAGTTGGGAACTGGGGAGCTGGGGAGCGCCTGCGGCCCGAGCGACCCTTCGACGCTAGCTCAGGGTCGTCCTGAGCTTGTCGAAGGACGAGGCGCGCAGTCGCCGAGCGAGAGCGCTTGGGGGTGCCCGCCTACGCTGGTCGCCGGCCAGGGGGGCGACCAGCGTAGGCGAGGTCTCGCCGTAGCGCGCATGGATTGTCGGCGCGCGGAGGCGGAGGGCCCCAAGCGCATTGATTAAAGAGAGCTGGCAGCTGGAGGCTGACCCTGAGCCTCTTTCACCGTTATTCACGCTTATTCAGGCGAGTGTCACGACGCCGGCTTTCCGGTCTTGCTACCGTCGGCATCGGAGATTTGCCATGAAGAAACGTGCTTTCTTCCTCGGGTTGCTCTTCGCCGGCGCCGCGACTTCTGGCTGCGCGCAACTGCTGTCCCCTTATGGCTACGGGCGAGGTTATCGTCCCTATCCAGTGGCCCGTCCGCCGGTGATGCCGGTGGATACGACCGCCGCCGCTCGCGGTCGCTGGGACCAGGTCATGCGGTTGCCGGCCGGGGCGGTCATCGACGTGCTCACCCTGGATAGTTCGGCTTACGTCGGTCAATTGAGGGGCGCCGACGGCCACACGGTGCGCGTGATGGTCAACGGCATCGAGGAGCAAATCGCCCGCGGCGATGTGCTCCGTGTCGACCTCGTCGATCTTCCAGGTTCCGAAGTCGGAGCCGTGGCCAAGCGGGCTACGGCCGGCGCGCTGCTCGGACTGGGTGCCGCCGCACTGATTGGCGGAGTCATTGGCGGAGAGGCCTGGCCGCCGCCTGGTGCCTTGCTGCGTGGAGGGGCCGCGATTGGCGGAGTGGCCGGCGGAGAAGCGGCTCTGGTGGCGCGCCAGGGGAGGCTGATCTATCTCGCCGAGAACCAGATGCCAGTCGTCCGGTCGTCGGGGCGCGCCGGAGGCTTGGACCCCGCGGAGAACGAGCCCGCCCGCATTGTCGAGTCCTACTCGGTGCAGGCGTGGTCGGCGATCTCCGCGCTCCCTGTCGGCGAGATGGTTCGCGTCGTGCGGATGAACGGCTGGCGACACCGCGGTCGTCTGGCCGGTGTGGACGATGTGTCTCTGCGACTCGACGTGGAAGGGGCGGAGTTGCGGATCACGCGGGCGTCCATCGTTCGCGTCGAAGTCCTGCAGACCGAGGAAGCCGTCACGGCCAGGAAACGAATGAGCAAGTTGTTGCCCGACCCCGCTGCGACGCTGGCCGGCGCAGTCGTGAGCGCCGACGGAATTGCGGGCACACGCGGGATCAATTCAGCGCCGCTCGTCCGCATGGGCCTGCCCATGCTGCCATTCGGCGGCGCGCAGCCGCAGATTCTGCAGTTTCAGGTGTCGCCCCTTCACCTGGTGGCGTCGCCGGACGCCGCGGCGGCGATGGTCAATGTCCAGCCGGCGGCGCGTCCCATGCGGGCCGCCATCTGTCATGGTCAGGCCGTTTCGCTCAGGCGGAGGTAGGGGGGCCACATGAGGTTCTCCACGAGGGGTTCTTCAGGGGTTTGCCGCGTGCGGTTTGAACGATGGCGTCCCCAGTGTCCGAACGATGTCCTCTGCCTTGTCGGTCCTGAATCGTGCGCGTGCAGATGCTCGTCCACGCGCGGCCGCGCGCATCCTTGTGCGCGAAGACCACATAGCGGCGTCCGATCTCGAACGGGAACATGCAGTCGCTGACCTCGGCGCCGACGTCGAACTTCTCCCGCATCACGCCGCGCCATCCTTCCGAAACCCGAAAGACCACGCGCCGGTCCAGGGGCCGCACGCTCGTCTTCGCCCCGCCATCGTAGGTGGTCGTGCTGTGCTCGTTGCGCTCGGTAATCTCGACGACCGTTCCGGCGAAGATGACCGGCACTTCGCTGCGGACGTCGGCGGACAGAGGTTTGCCCCGCATGCAGTCGCAGGCGGAGGCGGGCTCAGGCGCGAGGATCGTTCCTGCGGTCAGGAACGCCGCGGCGAATAGTCGAGGCCTGTTTCGTTTGTCGTTCATGTGACGCTCATGGTTTTGAAGCGCTGTTGGAGCAGCCCGGTCCGGCGCCATCCGGGCGACGAAATGCTTCCACGCTAGTTATCGCACGGGCGAGGGGCTTGCTGCAGACCGGAACCGTTCACACATCGAAATCGCCGGCGGGCGGTGCTGTACTCCTCGACTCGGTCCGGACCGAGTTACCCGACGGCATACGCCGGTCCACGCTCTCTCACAATTGACGGCAGCACACCGAAGAATTGGTCTTTCTCATAGTTATTGTGGGCACGACAGCGCAATTCGATGTTCGCCCCCGTGGTGTCGCCACCAGCCGCGTGGGGTTGGACGTGCTGGAATTCCAGGAAGCCGCGTTCCGGGCAGCGGCCGTTGCTTCCGACGAAGGCGCACTGGCCCTTGTCTCGCGACCACACAGCCCGCTTGACGGTTGCAGGAACGTGACGCGACCGCTTCCTCACATCCGGCACACGACGTGGACGTTCCGTCGCCGCACACTTGGTCCGCTCGAGTTCGGCCAGCAGGAGCGTCAGCGCACGATCGAGGATCGCTGCCGGATCCCCAGTCGGAATACTGTGCCGCAGTAGATCCTGCACCCGCCGCAACTTGTCATGAGTGTCTTGTCCAATTGTCAGCTGCACCTTGCAGCGATGCGGTGCCAGAGGTGCTACAACCGCCCGCGCGATAGCCGACGGCGCAGGTGCCTTGGTGGTGGCATTGCACCACCATCGGGAGATTTCGCCATGCTTCAACGTCAGGCATCGCTGTTGGCCGTGGTGACGGCAGCCTGCGAACCATAGCCGGTACGGGCGGCTGCGGACGCAAGCATGCCACCATGCGCTCGACATCGCGCTTGCTCTTGTGGGGCGCCTCCCGCAGTAGCGCCGCGTGATTCTGTGAACTGAGATGTGGGGCAAGCAATCCCACGGCAGTGAGAGTAATACGTGGAGAACCGCGTAGAATGTGCAGGAGCCGGGGTGGCGGAACTGGCAGACGCTCGGGACTTAAAATCCCGTGGCCGGAAGGCCGTGTGGGTTCGATCCCCGCCCCCGGCACCCCCCAAACGGCTTCCGACCGGTCCGCAGCAGAGCTACGCACCTGGCGCTGCAATAGACTCGTAGGCGATGTCCGTCTGTTTGCGTCCCTTCTGGTCCGGTCATCCCGTCGAACTCGGCGATGCCTGGCCAGCGTTACCGCGAGGCGCGCTGCCAGCTCTGGTCGCACGAGTTCGGCTTCGAGTTGCGACTGATGGTCGGCGAGTTGATGCGTTCACAGGTTTGCAAGTCGTCTGACGAAGTGCTCGACACGCAAGAATCCTGGAAGGCGGAAACTGCTGAAGTGCCCAGTGCGAATAGTCCGTGTGCAAGTGGTCGATGTGGGCTAACCGCAATCAGTCCCATCTCGCGCCGCTCGACGTGTCAGCGCGCGCCGAAAGGAATTCCCATGACCATGTGTGCTCTCGTAGTCGCTCTCTTGGGACTTGGTTCGTTCAACGCATCCACGCAAACGAACGCAACGCAAACATCAATGGTGGGCACGTGGAAACTCGATCTTGCGAAGAGCAGCTTGGGTTCCGGTCCGGCTCCAAAGGCGATTACGCTCACGATTCTGAAAGATACGCCGGAATTGACTTCGTGGCGGATCGATATAGTCGAGGCGAAGGGGCAGTCGATGTCGTTCTCGTGGAGCGGACCGCTAGACGGGAGCCTGCAGCCCCTGAAGGATTCCAAAGGTCAGGTCCTCGTGCAGGAAGGCTTAACCCGGGACAAGGACGGCGCATTGCTTCGACACGGCGAGGGTAGCACCGACGGATCCTCGTTCGACGGGCGCGCAACCCTCTCGGCAGATGGAAACACCCTCACCGACGTCGTCACGTCGAAATCGAAGGACGGCCAGACGTTACAAGAGACGATGGTTTATCATCGAGTCACAGCCGGGAAATAGGTGGAAGGCAGCACTGATGGCGAAGGGTTGGAGATAGACAGCGCTGCGCGTGGCCGTTGCGGGAGACGAGCTGGCAGTGATGGCCGATGACGTGCGCGAGCGCACGGAAGCCGTCGAACTTCAGCTGCGTACAGCCAATCGGAGTCGTCGAAAGGCTCAGGAATGCGGACGCATTGGCCGCAGGGCAGGCGGATTCACAGCAAGCATCACACTTAGAGGATACGTATTGGATGGTTTAATTCATTGCCTTCCGACGCAGAACGTCTTGCGCAGCATATCGGCGCGTGTAAACGCTAACTGCCCGACCGACGTTGCCTCAACCACGATCATCTCGTCGCCGCGAAAGAGTTTTAAACGGACCTCTCCTCTCGGCGCCGGATGCAACTCGCAGCGCCAGTCGCCCTCCGACCAGATGGTTAGCTTGTGCTCCATACGCCGTCCTCCTACTAAAGCCCAGATTCAGAGTGAAAGGGTTTGCGGGCCGCGGCGCTTTGCGCGAGTGGTGCGTCGCCGATCCGCAGGGCCGACGCGCCGCTCGAATGTCTGCTGTTCTGTGATCGGCCATTCGCGGGCCGCAGGTTCGGCAGCACCACGTCTGCAGGACGGAGCGGCGACGAATAGTGGCTTCCGGGATCTCACCGTACCGCAGTACGGACATTCAGCCGGAAGCCGAAACGGAATCACTTCGAGGGTGTCGGAACTCACAGGATGGGCTGCGCCAAAGCAAACCAAATGCCGCCATTCACACGCACCGGCTGGCCTCAGAAGCGACCCGCGTGTGGCCCGACGCCTCTGGTTACGTAGGCTCGGGCACGGGATACCGGAGGCGGCAGCGATAGAGCGCCAACGAATCGCACCGTCCTGATCCGCTGGCGCTCTTGGTCTTCAGTATTTGGTTTTCAGAGAACGATATCACCCGAAGAGAGTGGGCCGGTCGATCTCTCAGGATCGGCCCGCGGATACACCGCGGTTCTAGCCACAGCTCGGCGTCGCGCTTACAGAGCCGCGGCGCCCGCGTGATGGCCCGCGGAACGCCGCTTCCCCTGTCCAGGACGCCGGCGATATCCCGGCGTGGGCTCCCTAGCTTGTAACTGGCCTGACGTGGATCGCACGACGGCCGGCAATGGTCTCACTGTTCGAAACTCACAGGGCAATCCAGGATGCGCGGTCACGCTGAAACCGTCGAAGCAGTCGCCTTCGACCGGTATCTCGAGGCCGCCGGCATCGGCAACAAGTAGCCCGCGGTGGCGCGAGAGGTCCCAGGATGCCACTGTGCCGCGGATGAACGTGTCTGCTGTCGCGGAGGTCATCGGCCACCGATCCCGAGATCCCGGATCTTGACGGCCCACGAGTCCACGATCGGCTCGAGCCAAAAGTCATCGGTACCACGCCAGCCCGAACGAGCCGGGAATCCGACCGGCTTGGCCACTGCGAATTGAGCCGGCTTCCAGCGGAAACGTGCAGGATGTCCACTGTGGTGAGTTCGCGTGGCGCCGGAGGTTCACGTCTTGGTTCGTTCGCCTTGACGTACTCGATCGGATCGACTCTTCGCGCGTTGTGGGGGACGTGACCGGTGAACGGTTCCGAATTCAATTTCAAACATTGCGGCATCGCAACGCCTGCGGGCACCACTTGCCCTTTTCCGACGATTTCTTTCAGCACATTTTCTCCGTTCGTGTTTCAGTTGCGTTTTGCGGGTCATCGACGCCAGGGCGAGCTCGGCGGCTCGCAGCCGGAGGCGCGTCGCGGCCAGGGCCATCGTGCGACTCGAGGGTCTAGCCGATTGCTCGCGGTCAGCGCGTCGGCAGGTCTCCCTCCCTTTGATTCTTGCCCCCACTACTCTCGTCATGTCACCGTCATGAGCACCCTATAGACTTGCGACATCCACGCGATCACAAAAACGTTCAGTGGTACGGCTCGTGCAACGAGAAGGACTCCGTTTGGAGGACCCAATGTTCGCAATGGATGCTCAGTCGCTCGCCATCGGCCTCGCATCTGCACTCGTCGCGTTCGTTGCCTTCATCGTGTTTGCTTGCACACAGATCGCCGGACAAGCGGATCGATACCTCGAAACGCTAGCCGGGCAATTCGGGTTCCCACGAAGAACGCCCTAGCCGACCGGCTATCGAGCCGTGTCAACCGCGCTACGAGTATGTAGATCTGCGCTACTCCTGCGCCTCCCAATACACACTCGCCTCTCAATACGCACTGCACCGGCGGGTACTGCCGGATTGCTCGGGAGAGTTGCCACCGCTCTCGATTGACGTGCCGATCGAGAACCGTAGCGCTAACCATCCACGGCGGACTTGGGCGGACCGGGGCGAACCAGGGCGGTGAAATCGTTAGGGAATCTGCGAATTCAGGCGTGTTCTAAAAAGCAGTTTCGGACTTAAATCCCGTGGCCGGAAGGCCGTGTGGGTTCGATCCCCGCCCCCGGCACCAAAATCTTCGATGGGATTCCTGACACGGCCGCCCGTCCCCGATTGTCTCTGTCGCGGCGGCGGCGTCAATCATTCCGGTGGCGTCGTGCGGCAGCCCTCTCGGCGTGGTCAATCTTGTTCCGCGTTCCGCACGACACCGTCTTGTAGTCGTCCGTGAAGCTGCGCCGGGTCCGCCTGGTGAAGAGCGAGCTCCGGGATCGGTTCGACAGCTGCGGCGAGGCCAAGATGGAGTTGTTCGACTACATCGAAGTGTTCTATAACCAACGGCGCCGGCACTCGACCCTCGGCCAGATCAGTCCGGCCGCCTTCGAGCGACGAGCGATGACCCAAGCCCGCGTGAACGAACCGTCCACCGGATCACACGCACCGCGCGCCAGGACGCTGAAACGATTCGCCATGCGACGGCTCGGGCTCGTTATTGGCGCATTTGTCATCCTCTGGAGTGCGATCAGCTTTGCGGCACCCGATCTGCGCCTCTCACTGGAGCGCTCGGTGATTACGCCGGCCGGACTTTACGCGATCGCCGCCCTGAGAATCGCAATTGGGCTGCTGTTCGTGCTCGCCGCGCCAGCATCGCGGGCACCGCGGACGCTCCGCGTGCTCGGCCTCATCGTGATCATCGCGGGACTGACGACGCCGTGGTTTGGCGTTGCCCGCGCGCAAGCGGTCCTAAACAAGTTCGCGAGTGCAGGGCCGTTGTTGATGCGCCTTGACGCCGGCGGGGGGATGGCGATTGGTGGCTTTCTCGTGTACGTTTTCCGAACGCCGACTCGACGAGCAACGTAATTAAACCGTCCACGGGATCGGATCAAGCCCAGAGGTCAGCGGCGGGTCTTCGAGTATCTCCACGCCCTTGATTCTCGCATCAGTTGAAAAGGGGGTTACCGCAGACGGCCGAGAAACACGCGCATCTCACGGAGCACGTCCGCCTCGTTTGACAAATAGACGTAGTGATGTGCGCCAGAGAGCTTCACGACACGGGCGGTTGGGATGCCATCTTCAATTGACTGTGCCTGCCGCTCTACTAAAGGCGTCAAGGCCGCGGTATAGGCCCTGGCCCGCTCACGCACCTTCGGATCCGTGCTGCTGTCGACCCAACGTCCCAGACCGTGAGGAATGCCGAAGAACACGAGTGCCGGCACCGGAATATCGACGTACTTCTTCATGCCTGCCAGAAGACTCGAATAACCAGGAAAGTTGCGCGGCCTTCCGACGTGTCCGTCTGGATTGACGGGCCTCTTCTGACGGAGCTCCGCCTCCGGGAAGGAGAAGCCAAGGACTCGCACGTAGGTACTGCCGCAACGCAGGAAAGCTGACCAGATCGGTTGCCGTTGGTGGTGGAGGTTGGGGGCCACGAAAATCTTCGAACTCCTTCATCGCTGGTCCCTTGCCATTGTCGAACGCGTAGGGATACCCGGCATCGAGGTAGACGAGTGCTGCGACGCGGCTCGGGTGTCTGCTCGCGACCGAACTCAACTCCTGTCCCCCGATCGAGTGTCCGACTAACACCGGCCTTTCGAGTTTGAGCGCGTCAAGGACCGCGAGCACGTCGTCACCGTAACCATCGGCTCCAGAGGCAGGCGGGGCAAAGCCAGATTCGCCAAAGCCGCGCCGCGTGATCCCGTAGACGTGGAAATCAGCGGTCAGCTTCGACGCGAATTCGTCGAATACGTGCGCCGTGTCACCGCCGCCGGCGAGCAGGACGAGGGGCCTTCCAGAACCGCCCCAATCGAGCACCTCCAGCCGCACGTTCTGGCTCACGGTGACGAATCGTGTGACGTGGGAAGACGGGTCCTTCCAATCAGCGGGTTGTTGCGAATGGAGTGGAACGCCAAGTGCGACGAGTAGCATGGCACTCACTCGTCGGCTGAATCGAGATGGCGACTCGTTCATTGCAGCTCCGATGTCGAAGATGCGCTGGGATCGTCTACTCATCGGCTACGGATCAGCGGACCGGTGTGTCTCGTGTTCATTGGTGCCGTCTTCCCATTTTGTTCGAAAAACGCCTATGCAACGCCTTGAGAGAGCGCGTGGCGGCGCACGCTGACACGCCGGCATGCTGGTATAGTCACGTCTTGTTGTTTCGTGACGCCTTCGCGGCGTAAGGAGGAGCGATGACGTATTACGGAGGCAAGCATCTCGCCCATGCGTTTCGCACCGTGCGAAAAAACACAATCGCCATTGCCGCAGGATATTCCGGAAGACAAATACACCTACAGAGCCGCGCCCAACACGCGCACGGTTTCGCAACTGCTGTCCACATCGCCTGATTACCCGCGTGGCAGCAGGAATTGCACAGCCAGCGTGTGGCATCGCTTGAAGGCTACGATTTTTCAGGACGATTCGGGAAGGACAAGCGCCGAGGAGCACGTGCCACGCACGAAGGCGGAGATCATCGACCTGCTCCAGCGGTCGGCCGAGGCGTTCGCATCGTTTCTCGAGGGCCTGAGCGAGGGGGTATTGGCTGAGAGGGTCTCGATGCCAGGCGGCCAGCCGGCGAAAAGCCGATTCGAAATGCTCCTCTCGATCAAAGAGCACGAGATGCATCACCGCGGACAGCTGATGTTGATCGAGCGGCAACTCGGCATCGTGCCGCACCTGACCCGCGAGAGAGAGGCACGATTCGCTGGAACGGCGCAGCAACCGGCGCAGACCTGAAGGATCGCCAGCTGTCTTCAGCTCATTGCCACGCGCCTGGAACTGGTCGTTGCTGTCACTGAACAGGGCAGGCGCACGTCGGCGAAGCTCGTCGAACAGATTCAGGAGAAAAGTCACGTGCAGGGTTTGGCGGGCGTCCAGAGGTTCGGCAGGGGCCGCGATGATCGCCCGCGTGGTATCTGGGCTGACATTGAACGCCGCGAACGGCAGGGTCGCTTCCGACCAGCGCGCGGTTCGTCAGCGACAAATGAGTTGCCCTCTTCCGTGTATGTCACCTCCATGATGTGTCGATCCGTACTGAGGTAGTACAGCGCTCGACCGCCGCTGGGCCAGTGGGCAGTCGTGCCGGCGATGCCGCCGCTCGAGACGAGCCACCGCCCACCGCGCCCGCGAAATGGCCGCACGTAAATCTCGCCCGTGCCTGACTCGTCCGAGCAGTAGGCTACCCACCGCCCGTTCGGCGAGAACACTGCGCCCCATTCGTTCACCGGAGTGCGCAGATACTCCTCGAGGGCCCCTGCCTTCGGCCGCTCCGGATCGGTGCAGTCGAGGGGCAGCATCCAGATGTCGTAGAGGGTTTCGGGGCTGCGGCGATGGACGGCCACGTACGTGCCATCTGGCGATACTGACGACGGATGCAGTTCGTCGTCGCCTTCGAAGAGAAGCTGCGGCTCTTCGGAGCCATCCGCCCGAATCCACCACAGCGATCGTCCGGTGCCCTTCCTGTTCTGTGCGCTGAACACGAGATGCGCGCTGTCGGGCCCCCATACCGGCCACTGATTGTCAATCGTGTTGAACGACACGCGTGATGGCCGCCCTCGCTTCATGTCGAGTACCCAGACGTCCTGGCCGGAGATGAACGCGAGCTTCCTTCCATCCGGTGAGGGAAAGAGATACGAATACCGTCCAGGCGTTTCGAGCAGCTTGACGATTTGACCCGACGAATCCATCAAAGCGATCGTGCGGCTGGAGGTCTGACGGCATCGCGGCTCAAGTAGACGAGTGTTCCGTCGTTCGCGAAGTCGAAATGCGCTGTCCGATCGGTGACGTCATCCGCCATATCGTCCACGATGGGCACGGGCACACCGCGGGTTTCGAGGCTGTCGATGTCGAAAGGCACGGCGAATAGCGTGTTCTTGTGGACATAGATGACGTGTCCGCAGGGAACATAGCGGCCGCAGTAGCCGGCCGCCGTGACGACCTTCGTCTCGCCGGGTTGACGAGAGACCTCGCCTGCACGTTCGGCGCATCGGCAGCGCCGCCCGTGAAGAGCACCGCTTGCCCCGCGGCAACGACCTGCGGCCAGGCATGCGCTATCTCACGTCTCCGCGAGCGATGTGAATGGCTCAGGGACACCCCCGGCGGCGGGACGCGCACGAGGCCACCGAACATGTGCGGCGCGAGCACGATCGTGTCGTTGTCGGTCCAACTGGCGCCGCGGAAGTTCGCGCCTCACACACGGTCACGGGTGCACCGCCCTCCACGGAGACCCGCTTGAGTCTGTAGTCGGCGAAGAACCCCAGCCACTTGCCATCCGGCGAGAAGAACGGATCCTGCGCGTTCTCCGTGCCCTTTAGTAGTGTCGTCTGCGCTTCTGCCATGAGCCGTGTCGCCAGCGCGCTGCTTGCCGTCAGCGCCGCGCGCAAGAAACACCACTCTCCTTGCGTCAGGCGAGAACGCGACGGTCGTTCGTAAACCGGGCACGGCATTGCGGCCCAGATCAACGCTGAACCGTATGAGCGGCAACTCGGTGGGCGAGTGGCGGAATGCTGAAGCTGAGCCCCGGCGATGGCTACGCACTCGAGCGCGAGACGGACATCGGTGCACGATTGCCACCGATCATCAGGGTCGTGTGCGAGGCAGCGTTCGACGACGAAGGCAAACTGCGGCGGCAGGTCGGAAGGCAACGGCTCGTACGCGGACATGCGCCTCCGGCCAGTCGCCATTTCTGCGAGGAGAAGGCCGAAAGCGTAGATGTCCGTTCGCGCGTCGCATTCCTTACCGGCTCGCTGCTCGGGCGCCATGTAGGCAGGCGTACCAGTACCATCGGCTGAGCTGCCAACGTCTCGTCGTTCAGGACGACCGCGCTGCCGTCGGGGAACTTGGCCAAGCCAAAATCGAGGACCTTGATACCGGACTTGGTCAGAATGATGTTCCCTGGCTTCAGGTCGCGATGCACGATGCTCTGCTGGTGGGCGGCGGCGAGTGCGCTGGCGATCGCGATCCCGTGACCAAGAACACGGTCCATTGGCAGGCGACGCGTCGCCAGGACTGCGGCGAGCGTGTCGCCCTCGAGGTACTCCATCACGATGTAATCAACGCCATCTTCGGATCCGATGTCATGCAGCGTACAGATGTTGGGATGGTTCAGATTCGCGATGGCGCGGGCTTCGCGTTCGAAACGCCGTCGGGCTTCGAGATCGACAGAAATTTCCGGGAGCAGGACCTTGATCGCCACCGATCGGCCGAGTCGAACATCCTTTGCCCGGTACACCTCGCCCATGCCGCCTGCGCCGAGAAGAGTTTCCAGGCGATAGGCGCCGAGTTCGGAGCCGGTCTGGAGCCGCCTGGAACTCGTCACTCTCTCACCAACGGCGTGCTGGCCATGTTGACCGATGGGTCGACCTTGATGTGAGCCGAAGTGTAGCTCGGAGGGGCCCTGGCTTCAACGAACGCGCCCACAGCCGATGGATTGGTAGTGTCCGACCATGACCATGCTTGACCCGTGGAAAACGTCGACGCCCATGATAGTTTGACCGCAGCTCTCCGATCAACGCGGGACTAGGTCGCGTCGTTCGCGCGGCTCGAACGTCGACTGGCTGAACCCTACTTCACAATGCGCGACTCCGTCTCGAACCGGCGGAAATTGCTGTACGTCGCGACGGCGCTGATCTGAGTCGCGCCCGCACTGTACGATTCGCGCATGGTAACCGGCACGAGAAATCCGAGCCTCGGCTCGAACCCGTAGGACACGGTGATGACCGCACGGAGCCCTCTCGGGCCGACTGTATTCAGCTCCGTCTTCAGCACCTGTCCCGTCGTCTCGTCGATCCACACCATCCCTTTCGAAACCACATCGCGACCATTCGGCGTCCTGATAATCGTGGGACGCGAGCGTTCCTCGTAGCTCACCGCGCCCGCGCTGCTTCCCGATAGCGCCACCGTTCCCGTTCGTGTGAAGCGAAATCGTGACCGGCGATCGGGCAGCAAAAATTCCAGCGGCAGGGTAGGGATGTTGATCGTACGAAAGATGTCACCGAGGTTGTACTTCGCTTGTTCGGTCGCTATCGCCAGGGCCGCGGCGCGAAGGCTGCCGCGGGCGCCTGTGAGCAGCGCGTGCAGCCGCGATTGCTCCGCGATCCGCTTGCCGTCCACTTCGACGACGTCGCGGATGGCGAGCCAGAGATCCTCTCCCGGCGCGCCGCGGACGAGTGCGAACTCCGATTTCAGCGTTCGCTCTTGCTCATCCTCGTTCAGCCGGGTCGCGCGCTGCACGTACATCTCGTCAGCGACGATCGTCGTCAGGGTCTCATGGTAGCTGCGCACGTACTCACCGGCGCGGCGCAGCAGGATCGAGAGATCGGGTTCGGCGCCCGCCGCTGGGAGGGGAGTGGCGACAAGCGCGATCCCGCTCGCCAGTAAAGAGCGGACGAGAACCGCGGTCTTCGTCACGGCGTCAGCGAACGCCCTTCAACTTGATGGGCACCGCGCAATCGGCGCAATAGGACGCTCCGCCTCTTGCATCGAGGATTTTCCTGTCGAAGATCACGTGTACTTCGTTGCCCTCGCGAAGAATGGAGAGCGGAAACACGGCAATCACGCCGCGTTCGCCGGCCGTGAAGCCGATGGTGTGCTTGTACTCTTCGGAAAGCTGTTCGGTGTGCACCGGCAGCACGGCGCGGGTCGGGTCTTTGACGCCTTTCGGCATGACGAAGATCCTATCGACATTGGCAATCGCGCCGCCCTTCACGTCCTGATCGAGCCCGATGATGTGCACGGCCGCCTCGGTCATGTTCCGCGTCACGTCGGCCGTGCCGAAAGGTTGCGATTTCTTCTTCGCGTCGCTGGCCGCCAGCGCGACCCTCAGAAAGGGCGTCGTGTATGCCGCCACCCGTGGGGGATAGCTCCAGCGCTCGGTCGCCTGGAGCCAGTAGACCTGTACGTCTGCCTCCTTCTTGCCGAACTGGATCGCCTCGTCCACGCTGAACTTGATGTATGGATCGTGCGGGTCGGGGGCGGGGCGACGCGACGGAGGTCTCGCCGTGAGGCCTGCGGTGTCGTCAGCCGCGGGCGTATTGACCACCGTACCGGATGGCGACAACGCGTCGGTTCGAATGTAGGCAGTCCGCACGCCCCAGCGCGGATCGGTGAATTCGATCAGCGTCCACTCAGCCGAGCGCCGGCGAACGGAAACGCGCGTGCCCTCGCTCAATGTGGTCAGCGGCACGAGCGACGAATCTGCAGTGATGTAGACAGGGCTATCCCTGATCACCTCTCGCGTTTCCCGGCCGGGCAGATCGACGACGGTCTGTGCCGTTGCCGGCCGTGGAAACGCGACGATGACCAGGACCGCGACCACGAAGCGCGCCGTATGGCGCACGGATCCTCCTTCGTCTGGGGCGAATCTTCACGGGGAGCCCGAATTATATCTCCGCGGACCTGTCAGCGCTGCCGGGCACCCGGCCCGAGTAACTAGCGTTACCCGCGGCCGAACACGCGTTTCACATCGAGCCCGAAGCTGGGTTTCGTCCACGTACCGCCGATCTTGATCGGGATGCGCGAGCCGCCACCCTTCCGCTGAAAGAGCGGCTGCGCAATCGTCGCCAGCACGGCCTTCATACCCGACGTCGTTTCGCTCAAACTGGCATCGAGGAGGAGCTGGCCGGTGAAATCGAGGCCTTCGTTGGCCAGATTACAGGTCCCCGCGAGCTGCACGATCGCACCGGGCACGGCGAAAGTCAGACTGGGAAACGACAACGTCGCGTTCTTCAGTTCGAATCGCCCGCGCAGCGCCGACACGACGCTTTCCGCCTCGTCCGGTGAGTCGTCGGTCCGTCCTTTTTTACTCAGCAGGTTGATGCGCTTCTGCACGTTGAAGTTGGTGAAGCGTGCCTTGTCGAGCGCGAACTCGCCGGCGAGGCGAAGACGCTGAATCACATCCAATTCTCCCGCGGGCAGGTTGAACGTGGTCTTGACCTTCACCGCGCCCGTCAGAGGAGCCTTCGCGCCTTTGATGGCCAGCTTGAGCAGATCTTCGATGCGCGCCTGATCGATGACGATGTCGAGCGCGACATGCCGGCCTTTGACATCCTTGGTGCGTACGACGGAGCCCTTCGCCAGGATGTGGGAGTCGATCAGCCGTGCATCCACCTCTTCGAGGTAGGTGTTTCCATTTGTGCCGTCGACGATGGCCTTGAATGTCGTCTTGAGTGGCACCGGTTGGCCAGCGATATCAATCGAGAAGTCGGGCGTATCCGTTTCGCCGGTGACCGCAATCCGTTCGAGCACGCCGGTGTACTCGCCGTGAGAGGAGAGAGTCCCGTCGAGTCCCTTGATGGTGTTCATGTCGGCGTTGGTGAAGGTGTATTTCCCGCGTACCGGTGTCGTCCTGGGTTCCTCCGAATTCCACGGACCGAAGACACCGGTCGTGGCGATGTGACCCTGGGGCGTCGGGTTGGTCAGTGAGGCGCGGAAGCTGGCGCCGTCCTTCTGTCCGTACTCGAAAATATGCAGATCGTGAATGTCGAACACGCGCGGCAGTTTCGCGGGATCCTTCGACGCAATCTGCAGCTGCGCAGCGCTCGCGACGATCTCGTCGATCGTCAGCCGAACAGGTGAGTGTTCGCGCTCGCGGTCGGGCGCCGGCTCGGATGCGCGCGCGCCCTTGATTCCTCCGGGCGGGATGTGAATCTCGAGGCGATCCAACTGCACGGTCCGCAGCCGTACGGGCGTTCCAATCAGGCCGAACACCCCGGCGGAGGCGCCGAAACTGCCGATACGAATCAGCGGCGGCACGTCGCTGCGGTTGTGCCAGCTGACGGCGAGTCCCGCCCCCCTGACTTCCGGACGAGGGAACACGCTCACCTGGAACGCGTCGAGCGAAAGTCCCGCCTGAAATCGTTCGTTCACCGATGCGACAACCTGATTCCGCACGTGCGGGGCCGCCCGAATGCCGAGTGACAGGAACACGACGGCAACAATCGCCAACAGCAGGGAGGCCACGAGCAGGTTCCGTCGGGAGTGTCGCATCGCAGCACCAACACCATCATGCGCGGTACTGATTTGCAAGCGCCGCGGTCTGCCCGGAGTTTGAATCCGGAGCTCGGATGGCTTACGCGGTGCGGCTGGAACTGTGGCGCGGAAACGCGGTTGTGGGAGGAGGCTGCGGATCCGCGGAGGTCAATCGACGGCCGAGCTGTTCAGGACCGCTTGCCGACGCGACGCTCCGTCCCGTTCGGCACTTTTCGCTGTCGAGTGCTGAGATGGGCCGACCTGACCTGGTCGGCCGCGACGTTGTGCACCTCTCGAGCCTGCTGCCTCAAGCGCTCGAGCCGGTCGGCGAGCGCTCTGAGTCGTGCCAGCGTTTCATCGTCGTTTGCCATGGGCCATATATCGTCGCCATCCTGCTCCAGCTACAGCGTCGCTTGCGCAAAATCGAGTTGAGGGCCTGACATGGAGACGCCTTTCTTACACGACGGTCGGTCGAGTCGACCCGCGGGGCTCCCGACGTTCAGATTGGGGGACGCCGTGATCGTCTGGCGATCGGAAGAAGCCCCGGCGGGCCAGACGGTCAGCGGTGAGCATGCATCCTGCCAGAACGCTCAGAGAAATGGGACGTACTTGTTGAGCTGGTCGGCGACTTCTCGGGAGTGGTCGACGGCGCCAGGCTGAGTGGCGCCGTCGAGTTCGAAGGTGCTGGTGAGGGTAACCTGGGTCGGCGGCCCGGGTGGCGGAAAAGTGCGTTGCTACGGGTATATACTGCCCGCCGGTTCGCCGCTCATGCCTTGCGTGCTGATTGTCGAGGACGACATGGACGTTCGTGAGCTCATGAACGTCCTGCTCACAAATCACGGCTTCGAGACGATGACCGCGGCCAACGGCCGAGAGGCGTTGGAGCAGATGCGGCACCGGCGCCCTTGCCTCGTGCTCCTCGACCTCATGATGCCGATCATGGACGGCTGGGAGTTTCGAGCCGAACAGCTACGTGAACCATCCCTTGCTGACGTTCCCGTGGTCTGCGTGACCGCGGTCGCCGAGCACACCGAGATGGTTCAACGTCTCCGCGCGCCCTGCCTGAGAAAACCGATCGAGTTCCGCGCGTTACTCGAAGCGGTCGAGGGAGCCTGCGGCTCGAGCCACTAGGTCTCCCTACTGTTTCTCCTTCTGCGGTCTCCTGCACCACCACGCCTACGGGCGGTTTCGGCGCCTTGCCCGAGCGCTGCGTCACGGTCACGCTGGCGCCGCCGACGACGATCATGCCGACTCGCGCCTCGCCGGTCGTATTGGCCGGGACGTGAACCGTCAGCGTACCGCCGCCGGTTCCTGAATTGCCCCTCGGGAACGTCAGCCACTGCACACTGGTCGTTGCGCTCCAGGCACATCCAGCCGACGTCGTAATCGCGAGCGATTCATCCGACCCCTTGAAATGCGGACTCAGACTGCGCGGGCTGACGGTGACTGTGCACGCCGCTCCGGCCTGCTGGTTGACGGTCACCGTAGCGCCGGCGATCGTCAACGTCGCCGATCGCGCGGAAGAAGTGGTGTTGGCTGAGACGTTCAGGCCCACTGTGCCGCCGCCCGTGCCGCTGGAACTGTTCAACGTGATCCACGGCACCGAGCTCTGAGCCGTCCATTCGCAGCCAACACCCGCCGTGACGGAGACGCCGGCCGCGCCTGCCGCGCTGCCGAGCGACACCGTCGTCGGCGTCACCGAATACTGACACGCACCCGCCTGGGTCACCTGGAAAGTATTGCCCGCGACGTTGGCCGAGCCGACGCGAGTCGAGGTCCCTGTGTTCTGGGCGATGGCAAACCCGACGTTGCCAGGTCCCTGTCCCTGGCCTCCCGCCGGAGCCGCGACGGAGATCCACGGCGCGGTGGAGGTCGCTGCCCACGCACAGCCGTCAGTGACGCTCACGCCGACGCTGATGTTGAGCGCCGACGAAGGAATCGCCATGCCGTTGCTCGAGAGCGTGGCGTTGCACAGAGCCTGCGGTCGCCGCGGCGGCCTCCTGGGTGACCGTGAAGGTGCGTCCGGCGATACTGATGACGCCCGAACGCAGCGCCGAAGACGTGTTCGCCGCAACGGTGTACTGGATGGTCCCATTCCCAGTACCCGATCCACCGGCGGTCACAGTGATCCACGGTACGCCGCTGGTGGCGGTCCACGAGCAGGCGATGGATCCGGCCACGGTGATCGCACCACTCGATCCGCTCGCGGGCACTGTCACCGACACCGGCGACAGCGTGATGGCGCACCCCTGACCTGCCTGTGTCACGGTGGCCTGCTGGCCGCCGATGGTCAGGATTGCCGTGCGTTCAGCATTCGTATTGTTCGCCGCGATGTTCATGAAAACCGACCCATTGCCCGTTCCACTCAGGCCCGATGTCACCGTGATCCACGACGCGGTGTTGGTCGTCGTCCACGTGCAACCGGCGCCTGCGGTGACCGTGATCCCTTTGAAGGCAATCCCCGGCGTCAAGGCGATAGACGTTGGTGACAACGACACGCTGCATCCCGGCGCCGCCTGTTGCACCGAGAATTGCCGGCCGCCGATCGTCAGGCTGGCCGTCCTGGCCGCTCCCGTGTTCGCCGTCATCGCGTAGCCGATTGTCCCGTTGCCCGTGCCACTGCCGCCACTGGTCACGGTGAGCCAGGCCGCTGAAGACGTCGCCGACCAGGTACACGTCGCACCGGTCGCGACGCCGACCAATCCGGTCGATGCGGCAGCGCCTGCCGAGACCCCGGTCGGCGCCAGCGTCACATCGCAGGTGCCCGCCTGGTTGACGTTGACGGTCTTGCCCGCGATCGTCAGCGAACCCGTGCGCGCCGTGGTCGTGGCGTTGGCGGCCACCTGGAAGGTCACCGCGCCGTTGCCAGAGGTATTGGGTCCGGCGCCGGAGGTCACTGTGATCCACTGCGAGTTGCTGGCCGCCGTCCACGAGCAGCCCGCCGGGGTCGTGACCGAGACGCTTCGGGTGCCTCCCGTACTTTCGAACGACTCCGACGTCGATGACACGGTCGACGTGCAGGCCGCCGCATCCTGTGTCACGTTCAGGAGTTTTCCGCCGATGGCGATGGTTCCGTTACGGGTCGTTCCGTTCGGGTTGGCGCTCACGCTGTAGGTCACGTTTCCGTTGCCCGAGCCTGTCGCGCCCGTGAGGATCGTGATCCAGGCCGCGCTTGGGACAGCAGACCATGTGCAACCGGCAGGCACCGTCACCGCAGTCCCGCCATTTCCGCCGGCGACGGTGAAGTTCTGACTGGCCGGGTTCAGCGTCGCGTCGCAGGCCGCTCCAGCCTGCGTGACGACGAACGGCTGTCCAGCGACGGTGATCGTCGCCGAACGCGAGCTGCTGTTGCTGTTGGCCGCGACGTTGTAGCCGACGCTGCCGTTGCCGCTTCCCGACGCAGGTGCGGTGAATGTAATCCACTGTACCGGGCTGGTCGCGCTCCAGGCGCACGTGCCGCCAGCCGTGACGTCGATCGTGCCGCTGCCGGCCGCCGCCGTAACCGAGGCGCTGGCGGGCGTGATGCTGTAGCCGCAGCCCGCCGCCTGCGTGATGGTGACCGGTTGCCCGGCGACCGTCAGAACGCCCTGTCGCGACTGCGTCGTTGGATTGGCGACGAACGAGTAATTGACGCTGCCATTGGCGGAGCCGCTGGCGCCGCTGGTGACCGTCAGCCACGCGACCGGGCTCGATGCCTGCCAGTTACAGCCGGTCGCCGCCACTACCGACACGCTGCCCGTGCCCGCGGTGTTGGGAGCCGGAGCGGCCGTTGGCGTCACGGTGTATGTGCACGTGAGGCCCGACTGCGAGACATTGAACGTCTGGCCGGCGATGCTCAAGCTCGCCGAACGCGATGACGTGGAAGTATTCGTGGCGACGTTATAGAAGACGGAACCATTGCCTGTGCCGGACGCGCCGTTTGTCACGCTGAGCCACTGCGCGTTGCTCGTCGCCGTCCACTGACAGGCGGCAGGAATCGCGACACCGACGGTGTTACCGGTCGAACCTCCGGCACCCACCGACGCACTCAGCGGATTCAGCGTCGCGGTGCAAACAACTCCTGCCTGGTTGACGGTGTACGTCTGTCCGCCGACGCTGATGCTGCCCGTGCGGCTGGCGACGTTGGGATTGGCCGCGATGCTATAGCCGACGGGACCGTTGCCCGATCCTGTCGCGCCCGATGTGATCGTGATCCACGACCCCGAGGACGTTGCCGTCCAGGCACACCCGGTGAGCGCTGTGACATTGAAGTTGCCGGTCGCTGCGCTGGCGGAGACCGATGTGTTGACGGGCGAGATCGAGTACGTGCAGGACTGGCCGGTCTGCGTCACGTTGAAAGGACGTCCGCCGATGGTGATGGCGCCGCTGCGCGACGAGGTCGTCGGATTCGCGGTGACACTGAATCCCACCTGGCCGCTGGCGGAACCGCTGGCACCTGACGTCACCGTGATCCACGCGGCGCCGCTCGCCGCGGTCCACGAGCATCCGGTCTGTGCCGTGACGCCCACCGTGCCGGAACCCGCCGCCGGGCCCAGCGTTGTACTCACGGGATTGAGCGTGTAGCTGCAGGGGACGCCCTCCTGGGTGACCGAAAACGTCTGTCCGGCAATAGTCGCCGAGCCGGTGCGCGACGTCGTGCCGGTATTGGCCGCCAGCGAGTAGCTCACGGTCCCCGGACCCGATCCAGACGCGCCGCCGGTGATTGAGATCCAGGCTGCGGAGCTTGACGCCGACCACTGGCACGAGGCGCCGGTGCTCACTGCGACATTGCCCGTGCTGGCCCCTGCCGCCACGTTGGTCGCCGTCGGCGTGATCGAGTACGTGCACCCCGCGGCCTGCGTCACCGTGAAGGTCTGACCGGCGATGCTCAGATTTCCCTGTCGCTGCGCCGTCGTTGTGTTGGCTGCCACCGCGTACGACACGACGCCATTGCCGGTGCCGCCTCCGCCGCCGGTGATGCTGAGCCACGCAGCGCCGCTCGTCGCCGTCCAAGCGCAGCCACCGACGGCAGTCACCGTGACGGTGCCGTTCGATGCGCCGCCGCCGACCGACACGCTCCCCGGCGAGATCGACGAACTGCACGGTGACGTGAATGCGAATGTATTGGAGTTAGTACTGCGCCCGGTGCCATTCGGTCCAACCGCGGCGACCTTGGCTTCGTATGTCGTCCCCGCAGCTGGCCAGGGATTGAGAAGACTTGTGAAGTCCACTCGTATCTTGCCGTCGCCTTGTGGCGATGGTTTCCCGAGGTTCGTGACCCGCACCGCCTGCGCGCCGCCCACGAGATAGAACTCGAGGTCGTACCGAGTGACGACCGCTTGTCCTGCGAGCGTGGCGCTGTGGTCAGGCGAGGGATCGAATTCAACAACTCGGGGGTCCATGACGGCGGGGGTCTGAGCGGCGGCAGCAGTGGCGAAGGTAACGACTGCCAGAACCGCGAGACCAGTTCGAATCGATGAGAGTCGCGACATAGTTAGGCACACTTGCCGATGTCGCTGGGGATGCGTCGCGCCCTTGCATGGCTGTTGCCGTTTTTGTTGGGTAAAGCAAATCGCGGAAATTCACTGAAATTTCCGCACGACGTGGCGGTGCGCGCGTCGACGCGCGCACAGCATCGGGAGCGCGGTTACAAGATCGAGATCACGCTGAGCGCGGATTCGTGTGGAATCAGAGCGTTTTGCGCAGTGCGTCAGATTGTGCAGTTCAGACGCGGCGGCAGAAACTACACGCGAGGTTGAAGGAAATTCATGGCGGTCCGGCGATCGGACCTGCACGTGAGGAGCGGAGGTTGAGCGTTTCCCGGAAATTTCAGCGTCAGCTCTCGAGCCGCAGCGCCATCATCGTCGCATCGTCCATCGGTTCGTGCTGACCGCGAAAATCGCGGACGGTCTGCTCGACATGCTGCAGCACGAACTCGATTCCGGACGACCGATCCGCCGCCAGAATCGCCTGCAGACGTTCGGCGCCAAACATGTCGCCCGCGTCGTTCTCGGCCTCGACCAGACCATCGGTGTAGAAGAACAGCAGGTCCCCGGGAAGGATGTCGACCGCCGCTTCGGTATAGCCATGATCCGGGAAGAGCGCGATCGGCAGTCCCGTCGACGACAGCGCGATGCAGCCGCCATTGGCCCGTACCACGAACTGTGGGTTGTGGCCGGCGTTGACGTAACGTAGCGTGCGCCCGTCCGATTCGAGAATGCCGATGAACAGCGTGAAGAATACGCCGCGCGGCGTGGTCTTATCGATTTCGCGATCGAGTCCGGCCGCGAGCGAGGCGAGGTTGGTCTCGAGCGGGAGCCGTGCCCGCAGCGTGGCCTGGACGTTGGCCATCAGCAACGCGGCGCTGACGCCCTTGCCCGACACATCGCCGACGAGCAGCGCCAGACGTCCGTCCGGCAGCACGAAATAGTTGAAGAAGTCGCCGCCGACTTCGCGCGCCGGAATGGAGATGCCATTGATCTCCGCCGCACCCAGGCGCAGGCCCGTTCTCGGCAGCATCTCCGTCTGAATCTGCCGCGACAGTTCCATTTCGCGATGCAAGCGTTCCTTTTCGACGACCAGAGCCTGGTTCCGTTCGAGGTCCTCGGCCATCTGGTTGAACGCCGCGGCCAGCGTGCCGAATTCATCGGTCGAGTTGCACCTGAACGCGCGCGCGAAAATCGCCGCCGGCCAGCTGTTTCACACCATGGGTGAGCGATGTGAGATGTCGCGTCATCCGATGCGAGACCGGGACGATGCCGACAAGGGCGAGACCGATGACGAGGAGGCCGAGCGAGAGGGTGCGCACGGATGCGCGGCGAATCTCACGCAGCGGGGCGCCCATCGGCCGCGCGATCCCAAAGGTCAGTCCGCTGCCCGCTTCGCGCGCCACGATGAGCCATTCACCGACGCGCCGCGGACGGCCGCTCGCGGCGAGCTTCGCCTGACGATCGATCGCAATCGACTGGAGCAGCGGCTTTTGCGACGCCTCGGGCGTGTAGAGCCCGCCGCGGCGATCGATCGCGAAAGGGATCTCGCCCTGGTCGCGACGGGCAAGCTGCAGGACCGTGCCGAGCGTTCGGTCGAGGTTCAGCGTGGCGTTCGCCTTGCCGAGCAGTTTGCCATGCTTCTTCACGGCGATTTCGACGCGACGTCCTTCCACCTGCATCTGCATTTCGTGCGCGGCGGCGGCGTCGATTCTCGACGCTCCCAGCGCCTCCGCCGCGGCTTTCATGCCCGCTTCGGCGGCCGAGCGACCTACCTTGAATCCGTAGTCGATGAGTGGTGCAGCCTCCGGCGAGGCGGCGGATTGCGCCTTGGCCGCCCGCTGCGCTTGTTCCATGATGCGCGGCACGTCTACGACGATCGCCGGGGGAGTCGGTGGCTTGGGTGGCGCCGGCGGTTTGGGGACCGTCGGCGCTTTTGGCTCCGCGGCTTCTGGTCCGGGAACATCGGGATCGACGTCCGGATCGGGATCCTCCATCGGCTGAAACTCGAATCGTTCGACGAGCGCCGCCGCATCGCCGAGCGCCGGAGCGACGCGATCGTGCATGTCGCCGGCGGTGGGCACGCCGTGCAGCTGGTTTTCGCCGGCATCGAAAATCGAATCCATGCGCCGGCCGACATCGGCGGTGATGACGTCCATCCGCCGGCTGATATCTGCCGCGTCGTCACTCGCTGCACGCTGTGCAGCGTTTTCCACCGCGTTCACAGAGGAAATGTAGGAAAAGAGCGTGACCGCCGTCAGCGGCACGACCGAGAGAAGGAGGAACGCAATAATCAGCCGGGTGCGCAGTGACATCCGGCGCCTATCTTACTGGCCCGGGCGCGGGAATGGCTCGGGTCGATACCGGCCGTCACCCATCAGGAGCCGACCGGCTCTCACGACGAGCGTCTCCTGCGTCTCCTGCCGCGAACGCTGGGCGGGCTTTCTCACGGACGCGACTCGACTTACTGCCACGGTCGGGGGGCGTCGCCGCGGCGTCGGCGACTCCGCGACCTGGATGAGTTGATGTTCGATCCTGATGTCAGCTGGCGTGCTGTTGACCAGGGCCTGCACCGGCGATTCGGCGCGTGAGGGCCAAAGCAGCGCCGCCAGGGTCAGGAGCAGGATGAGCTTAGGGAGCCGCATCACCTCTTTATCTTAGCCAGAGATGTGCCACTCGTGCTCGGCTCGGAGGCTCGGGGGCTCGGCAGGCTCCGAGCGAGAGCTCGGGGGTGCTCGGGCCGGGGCTCGGGAGTCCATACTCCACATCTGATATATAATCTCCACATATGGAGACACGGGCCCGCAGCGCATCCGTGGCCGTGCCCACGGTCAAGCCGGATCCGCAGACGCGCAAGCGACTGTCGGGACCGGCGCTGCGCGCGTTCTTCAACATCGCCGCCGCCTGGGGGCTGTCCGTGGCGGAGCAGCGCGGCTTGCTTGGCTGGCCCGCGGCATCCACGTACCACAAATACAAGGCCGGCGACCACGGCGCGCTCGCGTTCGACACGCTGACGCGCCTCTCGCTGATCCTCGGCATCTACAAGAACCTGCACGTTCTCTATCCCGAGCCGGCATTCGCGGACGCCTGGGTGCGCATGCCGAACAGCCATCCACTCTTCGGCGGTCGACGGGCGCTCGATCTCATGATCGACGGCGGCATCGACGGGCTGTACCGTGTGCGGCGCCTGTTGGACGCGCGCCGCGGCTGAGCACGTCGATCCGGCATGGACGTCGCGGTTCCCCAAGCCTTCATCCGCTGGCGCGCGGCGCCGCGCTTGATCGCCAGCCGCTACCCGACCGCCGGTCTCTTCGATCGCGTGGCCAGTTCTGCCGACGTCGACGCGATCATCGAGCTCGAGGGGTGGACCAACGATCGCATCACCGGTGAGCTGGGCATCCTGAGCGCCGTACCGCGCGACGAGTGGGTGGTCGGACGACCGATGGACTCCGTCATCATGGCGGCGTACTGCCACCCGTCCCCAGGCGGTGGGCGATTCACAGGCGAAGACCGAGGTGCCTGGTACGCCGCACGAACGATTGAAACGGCTTTGGCTGAGTCGACCTATCGTCGGACTCAGGAGCTTCGTGAGGTCGGCGGCTTCGAGACGCGGGTGCAGATGCGCGTTTACCTCGCCGACTTCAGCGCCCGCTTTCACGACGTTCGCGGCCCGTCCCCAGCCGGCCGACGCGCCGCGTTCTGGAATGCTCTTTACGATCCGGCCGACTACCGCTCATCGCAGGAACTGGGTCGGCAGCTCCTCGACTCGGGATCGAACGGCATCGTCTACCGCAGCGTGCGTCACGCCTCGGGGGAGTGTCTGGCCTGTTTCCGCCCGAGCCTCGTCCGAAACGTGAGGGCCGGCGGACACTATGAATATCGATGGGAAGGCTCACCGGAACCTCGCGTGCGCCGTTTGTGAGTCCCAACCTTTGAAGGGCCTTCGACCGTCCAAGCGTGAGCTGCATTAGGATAGCCTCCGAATCGACCCGCCCGCCCTCAAGGGCGGGCCTACAGCGACTAACGACTAACGACAACGACTGACGACTGACTCTGATGCACGACTTACGTTACGCCCTTCGCAACCTGCGCAAGAGCCCCGGCTATGCTGTCGTCACCGTGCTGACGCTGGCGCTCGGCATCGGCGTGAACAGCGCCATCTTCAGCGTCGTGAACGGCGTGCTGTTGAAGCCGCTCCCGTACCAGCAGCCCGATCGGCTCGTGTTCATCACCTCGCAGTTTCCCACGCTCGGGTTCGACCAGTTCTGGGTTTCCGCACCGGAGTTCGTGGAGTTCCGCGAGCGCAACAAGTCGTTCGCTGAAGTCGGCGCGTATCGCGCCGGTGCGGTGAACCTCGGCACCACGGACCAGCCGCGCCGCGTGAACTCCGCCATCGTGACCTCAGAGCTCATGCCGGTCCTCGGCGTGGCTCCCATCCGCGGGCGTCAATTCACGAGAGAAGACACGCTGCCCGGAGCAGAGGACGTCGCCATCCTGTCCCAGGAGATCTGGCAAACGGCATTTGCCTCGGACGAATCAGTGATGGGCCGCGTTGTCCGCATCGACGGCGCTCCGACGCGCATCGTGGGCATCATGCCCGCCGGCTACGACATCCACGACGCGAAAGTGCAAGTGTGGCTGCCGCTGACGTTGGATCCCGCGAATCCCGGAAACCGCGGCGGCCATTTCCTCTACCTCGTTGGTCGCCTGCGGGACGACGTGAGCATGGTTCAGGCCGGAGCAGACGTGGAGCGCATGCTCGTTCAGTGGAACGAGCTCAATGCGAAAGTCCACACACCCGACCCGAAAAATCATCGTCTGCGCCTCGACGGCCTTCAGGAGGATCTCGTCGGCGGCATCGCGACCGCGCTCTGGGTGCTGCAAGGGGCAGTGGGTTTCGTGCTCCTGATTGCCTGCGCGAACCTGGCCAACCTGCTGCTGGCGCGCGCCGAGTCGCGACAGAAGGAGTTCGCGATTCGCGCGGCCCTTGGCGCCGGACGCTTCAGACTCCTCCGGCAATTCTTGACCGAGGGCATACTCCTCGCCCTCATCGGCGGGGTTCTCGGCGTGGCTCTGGGCTTTGCCGGCCTGAGGGCGATGCTCGCCGCCAACCCCGAGAGTCTTCCCCGCGCCACGAACATCGTTCTCGATCCCGTCGTGCTGCTGTTCACGGTCGTCATTTCGCTCGTCACCGGGGCGTTGTTCGGGATGGCCCCTCTGCTGCATCTGCGCGAGCGCACCGTCACTGCCTCCCTCAAGGAGTCGGGGCAGCGCTCGACGGCCAATGCCGCCCGCGCGCGGCTGCGGAGCGGCCTCGTCATGGGTGAAGTCGCCCTGGCGGTGGTGCTCGTGGTCGGCGCCGGCCTGCTCCTGCGCAGCTTCTGGAATCTGATGAAGGTCGATGCCGGCTTCAACCGAAGCCGGCTCGTCACGTTTGGCGTCGTCCTGCCTCAAGCCTCGTACCAGGCACCGCAGTCACGCGTCGACTTCTCCAGGCGGCTGATCGATCAGCTTCGTCAGATTCCTGGCGTGCAGGGTGCCGCTGGAATGACAGGCCTTCCGCCGATGCGGCTCGTGAACGCGAACGATACGGACTTCGAGGACTACACGACGCAAGGGCAACCTCCGTTCGAGAACGTCGACTACTATCAGACGGTCACGCAGGAATACCTGACGACGATGGGAATTCCAGTCATCGAAGGACGGGACTTCATGCTGTCCGATACTACGGGCACGCCGGTCGTGATGGTGAACGAGACGCTGGCAAAGACGTTCTACAAAGACCGCAGTCCGATCGGCAAGCGATTGCGCGTCGGGTTCAACCCCAAGAATCCCTGGTTGACGATCGTCGGCGTCGTCCGTGACGTGAAACAGGGTGGAGTGGGCAGCAAGACCGGGACCGAGTTGTACTTCATGGCCGAACAAGGGCGGCTCACCAACTTCGCGCCCTCGAACATGAACATCGTCATCAGATCGGCGCTGCCCGTCGAATCGCTGGCAACGAACATCCAGGCAGATTGTCGGAACGATGGATCCGACGCTGCCCATCGTGCGGCTGCGCACGATGGAAGACGTGTTCTCCGAGTCGGTCGCGCGACCGCGATTCCTCGCGCAGCTGCTCGGGCTGTTTGCCGGCCTGGCACTGCTGCTGGCCGCAATCGGCACGTACGGAATCCTGTCATACACCGTCAGCGAACGCCGCAAGGAGATCGGCATCCACATGGCACTCGGCGCAACGCGTCAGACCGTGCTGGGAATGGTGCTCGGCCAGGGTGCGCGGCTGACGGTGGCCGGACTCGTGATCGGGCTCGCCGCGTCGCTGGTGCTGACGCGCTTTCTCCAAGCGCAGCTTTTCAACGTCAGGCCCACAGATCCCGGTACCATCGCTGCGGTGATGGCCTTTATCGCCGTGGTTGCGGGACTCGCGTGTTACGTCCCCGCCAGCCGCGCGACTCGCGTCGACCCCATGGTCGTCCTGCGCGACGAGTAAACTCCTGGTCGTTCCGGATCCGGCGGTTCAGCTTCAGGTACGGGTACGGAAGATGCTTGGCCGTACCAATCTGGTGTCCCTGACTCGGACTGTTCGAGGAGGCTTCAGATGAGAATCGTTCGGCGTTTGCTAGCGGTAACCCTTGCACTGCTGCTCGTCGCGCCTGCCGCTCAGGCGCAGACGCACGTCATCGGAAAAACAGATCTGGCGAAGGCGGTGGCGGAGCGGGTCAGCCGGGATCAGGCGGACCGTGACGCGATTCTCACACTTCTGCACCGTACCGAAGTTCGCACAATTGCAGCGCGGGCCGGACTGTCGGTCGAGAAGGCGGCTGCCGCGGTATCGACCCTTCAGGGCGACGACCTGCGTGACCTGGCGTCCCAGGCGAGGCAGGCCGAGAACGATCTCGCCGGTGGGGCATCAACGATCGTCATCTCAACGACGACGATTATCATCGTGCTGCTGATCGTCATCCTCATCGTTGTGATCGCGGATTGAGGCTGACGTCGACCACATCGCCCGCTTTCTTCGCGTTGTCCTGACGGCCGCGGTGGCATTGGCCGCGGCGGCCGCCCCTTCCCCGGCTCGGGCCCAATCCGACTCTTCACCCGGACCTCTTCTCGACGTCCCGTTCCTCCCGCAGAGCGAAGCGCTGTGTGGCGGCGCGGCAATCGCCATGGTGATGCGGTATTGGGGGACGAGTGCCGTCTACGCGGAGACGTTTGCCGATCTCGTTGATGCCGATGCCAAGGGCATTCGCGGCCGCGAGCTGATCCGAGCGCTCGAAGGGCGCGGGTATGCAGCGGTCGCGATCGAAGGAGACGCGTCGCGCGTGCAGGACCTGCTGGCGAAACGCCGGCCGGTGATCGCGCTCATCGAGGATCGGCCGGGCCGCTTTCACTACGTCGTGATCGTCGGTTGGCGAGGGAATCGGGTCATCGTGCACGATCCGGCTCGCTCGCCCTTTCGCGTCCTGGAGGCGGAGGCCTTCACACGGGCGTGGTCGGCGTCGCGGTTCTGGACGCTCGTCGCCGAACCGAGAACCGCAGTGACATCCGGTGCCGTGGCGGATTCGTCAACGAACGCACCGTCGGCCGATGCGGATGCCCGTCGCGGAAATCCGGTCTGCACCGGGCTGGTGGAGGAGGGCATCCGCACGGCGGTCTCGGATCTCGCCGGCGCCCAGCGCATCCTCGAAATCGCCACTACCGAGTGTCCGCGGGATCCAGCGCCGTGGCGGGAGCTGGCCGGGGTGAAGGCGCTGCGCTCCGACTGGAGCGAGGCGGCGCGAGATGCGGGTCGGGCCCTCGAGCGGGATCCCACCGATAGACATTCAGCTCGAATCCTGGCTTCAGCCCTCTTCCTTCTCGGGCGCGACATCGAAGCGTTGAATGCGTGGAACCGGATTGGCGTTCCGGTTGTCGATCTCGCGGATATCCGCGGTCTCGAACGGACACGGTACGCCGTGGCTGCCAGGGCGCTCCACCTCCAACCGGACACGCTGCTGACCGGTTTCGCACTGGCGCGTGCGCGGCGGCGGCTGGAAGCGTTGCCCTCGCTCCTCGGGTCGCGGGTCACCTACGAACCTCGCGAGGACGACCGCGCCAAGGTGATGGCGTCCGTGCTCGAGCGACCGTTGTTTCCTTCGGATCTCGTATCGCTGTCTGCTGCCGGCATTCGCGCCGCGACGGATCGCGAGTTGAGCGTCGCCATGGCGAGTCCAACCGGGGGCGGCGAGCTGTGGACGGCGGCGTGGCGATGGTGGGAAAGACGTCCGCGGCTGGCGCTCGGCGTCGAGGCTCCGTCGCCGTTCGGCGGCATCTGGTCGCTGGAAGCGTTAGTGGAGAACCAGACTTACGGCGCGGCGGGATCCGAGATCAAGGAGCGCCGACGCGGCGTGATGCTCACCGCGTCCGACTGGACCAGCGGCGTCACCCGGATCAAGGCGGGCGCAGCCGTTGACCGGTGGGACCAGGACACGACGGCGTCGCTCGTCGCCGGCGTCGAACGCACCTTCGCGGGCGGTCTCGGCCGGGCGATGGTCGACGGGTCGATTCTTGTTGGGGGTCTTCGCGCGTCTACTTTCGGCGTCACGTCAGACTGGCGCTCGTCACACTCGCGAGTGGGATCGGTATGGTCCACGCGTGGTGGTCTGACGACCACCACTTCGGAGACGCCATTGGCGCTGCTGCCGGGCGCGGGCACCGGGCAGGGGCGTGAGGTGCTTTTGCGTGCCCACCCGCTCCTTCACGACGGCGTGGTCCGCGGCGTGTTCGGCCGCCGACTTGTCCATGCCGGGGTCGAGTGGTCGGTACTGGGCTCGTCCCGTCCTGCGAACGCTGCGCCTGGCGCCGGCGGTGTTCGTCGACACCGCACGCGCGTTCGCGGTGCCGACGTTCGGCGATCGACGCGCTCACGTGGACGCAGGCGCCGGAATTCGTGTGGCGCTGCCCGGAGCCGGAGTGCTGCGTGCAGATGTCGCGCATGGCCTTCGCGACGGACGCACAGTCCTGTCGTTCGGGTGGACAAGGTGAATCAGAAACTGGGGAGCTGGGGAACTGGGGAGCTGGGGAACTGGGGAACTGGGGAGCTGGGGAATGCGATCAGAGCGACCGGCCAATCCGATCCTGGAGCTTTTCCCGGTAGCCGCGGCTGAGCGTCAGGCGGGCGCCGCTGCGGAGGAACACGACGTATTCCCCGTTGAACCAGGGCTGCAGCTCCTTCACGCGCTCGATGTTCACGATGTGGCATCGGTGGATGCGGAAGAACACATCGGGATCGAGTTGCGCTTCCAGCGCGTTCATGGTTTCGCGCAGGAGGTGGGCTTCGTTGCCGACGTGAAGCTTGACGTAGTTGCCGGCCGCTTCCACCCAATCGATTTCGTCCGTACGGACGAAGAACACGCGCCCGCCGCTCTTGATGACGAAGCGCTCGGGCCGCTGTGGCGTGGATCGCAGATCCTGGACCAGTTCGAGCAGGCGGCGTTCGAGCTCGCCGGCGTTTTTCCTGTCCAGATGCTGTCGCGCGCGCCCCAGCGCTTGTTGGAACCGCTCGCGGTCGAACGGCTTGAGCAGGTAGTCGAGCGCGTGCACGTCAAACGCGCGCAGCGCATAGCGATCGTAGGCCGTCACGAAGACGACCGCCGGCATGCGGCCCGCCCCGACGCTGTCAATGACGTCGAACCCGGTGCTGCCCGGCATCTGGACATCGAGGAAGACGAGATCCGGTTTGAGCTTCTGAATCGCCGCCACTGCGTCGTGACCGTTGTCGCACTCGCCGGCGATCTCGACCCAGTCCTCTTTCGACAGCAGCATCCTCAGCCGCTCGCGCGCCAGCGGTTCGTCGTCGGCAATGAGAACGCGCGTTCGACCGGACGTCCGCGTTTGCGTCATGCGACCCGCACCGCCGCGTCCCCGGCGCCGGGCGGCAGGCGGGTGAGCGGAATCTGCATCTGAACGGCGAGACCTTCGCTGCCCTCGGAGAATTCCAGGCGATGCGCCGTTCCGTAAAGGCATTCGAGCCGGGCGCGCGTGTTCGACAGGCCGACGCCCGAGCGCAGCCGCGACCGCCCCTTGCCGTCCAGACCGACGCCGTTGTCGCGAACTTCAATCCACAACGCATTGTCGCGGAGGCGCGAGGAGATCTGAATGAGGCCGCGGCCGCTGCGAGGCGAGACACCGTGCTTGATCGCGTTCTCGACGAGCGGCTGCAGGATCAAACGCGGCACCTCTGCGTCGAGCGTCTCGGAATCGACGTCATACAGCACCGATAGACGATCCTGAAATCGAATCTGTTCGATCTCGAGGTATTTCTGGAGGAACTCGAGCTCCTCCTGAAGCGACACGGCCGGCGCGCCGGTTCCATCGAAGGTCAGACGCAGCAGATCGCTCAAGCGGCTGATCATCCGGTCGGCCGCGTCCGGGCTGGTGTGCACCAGCGTCGAGATGGCGTGCAGCGTGTTGAACAGGAAGTGCGGGTGGAGCTCTGCCTGCAGCGTCTTCAGCTGCGCTTCCACCAGGCGCGTTTCGAGCGTGGCCTCTTTGATCGCCCGCGCCTGCGACTCGCGTCGGTAGTCGAGCGCATAGCTCAATCCGATGATCGCCGAGTACGTCATCAGCAGCCAGTCAAGCTGCATCAGATACTGCCGCTGCGCAAAGGAGGTCCAGGAGATCGTCGGCGGTTTGCCTGCATCGGTCCACAGCAGCAGAGCGGACGCCGAGCATGCAGAACAGGTGCACCACTGAAAAGAAGAGGGCGGCGGCGATGTGAATAGCCAGGGAGCCGGGCCATCGTCCAGTGTCCAGGCGATAGCGGCGGGCGAGATAGAAGATGGGAAGTGAGAACGCCGCTGGGACGAACCAATACGCGATGTTCAGCAACAGGAGCGATCCGACCTCGATGTCGTACGGACCGCGCAGGTTCAGCGTGGACAGTCTGTAGGCCTGAGCGGTCGAGAACAGGCTCAGGACAGCCGCCACCAGGACTATCCAACGCACCGGCGGTGTCCAGGCTTTCTCCATCAAGGCCAACTATCAAGTGGCCTGCTGTGCTTCGTCAAGATCAGAGTCGCTCGTCTGAGCCCGCCAGTGGTCATTTCCGGCTGCGAACGGTGGGCCCAACTGACGCTGTGGCGGTACGAAGTGCGCATTTGTGTGACGAAATGCCTGTTGGCAGTGACGGATAGACGACGAACGCGGCCGACTCGCACGACTGGCGACTAGCGGCTAACGACAATAAGTGTGGCGTCGTCCTGGAATCGACCACCGGTAAACGAGGTGACGGCGGCCCTCAGCCTGTCCTCCAGCACCGGAGCGCCGCAATCCCGGTGGGTCACGCTGAGATCCACGAGCCGTTCTTCGCCGAATTCCTCGTCGGTCTCGGGAATCTTCGTCTGAGCTTCGGTGATGCCGTCCGTGTAGAGCACGAGCCGGGCGCCAGCGGCCAGGGTCGTGCTGCCTTGCTCGTAGGACGAATCGGGAAATACGCCGAGCACTGCGCCGCCTGCCGTGAGTCGATCGACGCTGCCGTCGGCATGGACGACGATCGGGGGATAGTGGCCGGCATTGCAGTACGAGAGCGTGCCGATTTCGGTGTCGATGATGCAGTAGCAGAAGCTGATGAAACGTCCTTCGGCGATGTGGCCGCAAAGGATCCTGTTCACCTGGTGACACAGTTCGCGCGGTTCGGTAGTGGCTGTCGCAAACGCGCGCACTGCCGCCTGCAGGTTCGACATCAGCAGCGCCGCTGGAATTCCCTTGCCGACGACGTCGGCAATCGACAGCGCGATTCGCGTGGGGGTGAGCATGATGGCGTCGAAGCAGTCACCGCCAACCCCTGACGCCGGCTGCCACGAAAAGGCGAGCTCCCATCCTTCGAGCTGCGGCAGGGAGGTGGGCAGCAGCTGCCGCTGGATGCGGCGCGCCTCTTCCATCTCGCGCCGTTCGTGCTGCAGGCGCTGACGTCGTTCGCGGCCCTGCTCGATCTCGCTGCGCAGCGTGGCAACAAGCTGGCTGTTGTCCCACGGCTTCTGCACGAAGTCGCGCACGCCACGGCGCATGGCCTCGACGGCGAGATCCACCGAGCCCCATCCGGTCATGACAATCACCGGCAGCGTGCTGTCGAGCGCTTGGATGCGGGACAGCAGATCGATGCCCTCACGCCCCGACGTGGTGTCGCCCGTATAGTTCAGATCCATCAAGAGCAGATCGAACGCCTCGGCACGGAGCGCGGCAAGGGCCGCGTCCGGGGAGGTTACGGCCTCGCATATGGATGCCCTCCGCTTTGAGCAGGAGCTTGAGGGCATCGATGAGGTCCGGCTGATCGTCGGCGATCAGGATGCGAGGCTGAACCGCACAGGCGGAATCCATGTCCGGCTACCCTGAAGTCAACAGCTGTGCCACGAAGGTTTTGACGGATTGACGAGGGAATTCGTGCACTGGCCGCGGAGGGGGTGTTCGCCAGCGGACAGGCGCAATCCCGAAGCAGAACATCCGGGTCGCTCTCGGGGCTCGGTAGCTGGAAGCTGGCGGCTGGGAGCTGGGAGCTGGAAGCTACTTGTCTTTCGTAGTCCCCGGCTTACGCAGTTGGATGCCGCCGGAAAACGACTCGAGCTCGAATTCGGCGCTGCCGTTCCCGAGCGTGAACAGAACGCGACGCCCCTTCTGGGCTTCCCGTGGATCGCGATCGCCCTTGACCGGCAGGCTGCTGTTGAAGCCGCCGTGGTAGGTGCGGACGGCGAAGGTCGCGTTGGATGACTCGGGTACCGCGACGGTAATGCTGCCGTTGTGGGAAGTGAGACGGTAACGCCCGCCGTTGACCGCTGCGCCCTCGTAGGTGATGTTGCCGTTGATCGTACCTGCCTCGAGCGAAGCCGCCTCGATTCGCGATAGGGCGATCGGTCCGTTTACCGTCTCCGCATAGATCTCGCCGCTACTTCCGCTGACGCTGATGCCCTGATTGATCGAGCTCACGGTCGTCTTGCCCTTGGCGCCTTCGACCGTGATGTCGCCCTCGACCGACTTTGCGGTCACGCCGTTTCCGCCTTTGACCACGATATCGCCGCGGACGTTTTCGACCGACACCTCCGCTTGTGTCCCTTCGATGGTGACGAAGTTGAACTGGCCGTCGACCTTGATCGACATCCATGCGGGCGCGTTGATCTCGTAATCGATCGATCCGGGTGGTCCGTGTTCCGCGCTCGACGAGACTCGCAGCCCGGTGGGAACCGTTTTGAGGTTCACCTTCGCGCGCGAGGCGTGACGCGCTTGCACGCGTAGCGAGTCGCGATCCCAGGCGCGCACGTTCACTTCGCCGGCGAAGTTGTCGATGAGCAGCCGGGTGCCGCGGGTGACCGCGACAGTCTGGTCCGTCTGTGGCGGCCGTGTGTCACGGCGCTCTTGCGGTTGAGCGACGAGCGTGGCGACGAGAATGGCGGTCAAGGAAATCAAGGCAGTGTTCTTCTCCCGTTAGCTCGAGCCCTCGGCCATCGCGGTTGCCCGTCGCAGCAGCGCCAGCTTTCTCTTCTTTGCCGACACGAGATGATCGGTCAGATACGCATTGGCCGGATCGGCACTGAGCGCCTCGCGGCACTGCTCGATGGCGCGGTCGATCGCCGCCAGATTGCGCTCGAGCACGCTGATGGTTTCCGGGTCGAGATTCGTGCGGCCTGTTTCGAGTGTTTGCTGGAGATCGGCGATGGCTTCGTCGTAGTGCGCTTCGGCAAACGACGCCGGCACCGGCACTGGGGTAGCCGGTGAATTCGCCGGCGGGGCCATGGTCAAGTCTGCGCCACCGATGCTGGGGAAATCCGTCCTGTCGCCTCCGAGGCGCGCCATCCACACCATGCCACCGGAGAGCAGCATCAGCGCGAGCCCGGCGGCCACGAGCTGCGGAACCGTGAACGAGAAGCGTCGCGTCGGCCGGATCGGCACGACGTTGGATGCGTGCCGCTCGTTCGCCCCGATCTCCGCCGCCACACCGGGCCAGAGATCCCGCGCCGGCGGAGCGTCGCTCAACGACGCCGCGCGCGACGAGACCGCGCGGATCTCGGCCAGCACCTGACGGCACTCGTCGCACTCGGCCAGGTGGCGATCGACCGCCTCGCGTTCCTCCACTCGCAGCTCATCGTCTGCATAGTCGGACAACCGATCCGTCCAGCGCTCGTGGTTCATGCTTTCCATGTGTTCACCGCAAGTGCTTCCGCAACATCATTCTCGCCCGGTGCAGTTGGGCCTTCGACGTGCCCGCCGAAATCTCGAGCAGCGTGGCGATCTCGCGATGCTTGTACCCCTCGACGTCGTGCAGGACGAAAATCTCGCGGGCGCCGTCTGGCAGTTTCGTCATCGCCGTCTCGAAGTCCATCGAGAGATCGCCGGATCGAGCGGGGGCGGGGAGCGTTTCGAAAATATCCTCGCCATCGCGCATGCGCTGGCGCCTGGTTGCCTCGGTGCGGAATCGTTCGATGACGACGTTGACCGTGAGGCGATGGAGCCACGTGGTGAACGCCGAATCGCCGCGAAAGCTACTCAGCTTCTGCCAGACTCGAACGAAGACGTCCTGCGTGAGTTCGTCCGTGTCACGACCGCCCGTCATCCGGCGCACGAGACTGTGTACGCGGGACAGGTGCGCGTGATAGAGGACCTCGAACGCGCGAACGTCACCGGCCGCGGCCCGAGCCACGGAGTCCGCCGCATCCGCGTCGCGGCGCGGCTCTGCACGCTCTTGGATGTCGGACCGCAGCGAAGCTACTCCATCGGCGCGACGGCGGAAAGCCCCGGTACCCGCCGGATCCGTCGGCTCGCGGGGCTTTCTCGTCGCCCCGCTCGCCGTCCGCGCCAGAAACGGCGGTCTGGTGACGATAGCGGCGTGCAAGCTCCTCTCCTACACCACCTTGGACGGAGAGGCCGCACGGGAAGGTTGGAATCTTATTTCAGGATGTCGTAGGGGTCGATCGGCGTCCCCTCCCACCAATGCTTGTCCTCGGTGAGCCGGAATATCGCGAAGTGCAGGTGGGGCGTCTGTTTAGGGGCATTGCCAGAAACTCCAACGTAGCCCAGCACCTGGCCTTTTTTCACGGTCTGGCCCTCTCGCAGGCCCTCGGCATAGTGATCGAGGTGGGCGTAGTAGAAGCAGTAGCGCCCCTCGGGGTCGAACTGGTAGACCGTGATGCCACCGGCCTTGCTCAAGAACAGCCGGGCGATGGTTCCGTCCTGAACGGCCACCACGGGCGTATTCATCGGGGCGAGGATGTCGATGGCCTCGTGGGTTCGCCCGCCACCGCGCCGGTCTGAAAAGGTCCGCGTCAGCTGATCCGGCTGGATACCCCTGACAGGCATCTCCAGGTCGCGATCCTCGAGCTCGTCGGAGGGTACCGCCCCGACGACGGGCTCGGCGGGGGGTGGCGGAAGGGCCACCGGCGAGGGCTCTCCCGTCGTGCCTATTGGCCCTATTGGCGCGGGCACGCCGTCGACGACCCCGTCGCCCGCGTCATCGATACCGTCCACGAACCGCTCGATCGCCGGCGGGGTGCCGGGGGGATGTGCGCGGTTCGCGGCGCGGGAGCCCACGAAATTGCCGTACTGCCAGACGATCGCGCAGACGACGAAGGCCCCGGTGATGAAGCCCAGGCCGACACCCGACGCAAACAGACGAACGGTGCGCGTGTTCACCGTCACTCTGTGAACACCACCTTCGTACCCGGCTTGACGAAACCTGCCAGCTTCACCGCGTCCCAGTTCGTCAGGCGGATGCACCCGTGTGACTCCGTGCGGCCGACGGTGGACGGCTCCGGCGTGCCGTGGATTCCGTAGTGCGGTTTGCTGAGATCGATCCAGACCAGCCCCACCGGGTTGTTCGGCCCGGCGGCGAGCACCGCCTTGGAGTGCGCGGGATCGGCATCCCAGAAGAGCTCGGGATTGTAGTGAAACTTCGGATTGAACTGCACGCCCTTGACCTTCCACTCGCCCATCGGGAGCGGATCGTTCTCACTTCCGGTAGTAACCGGCGCATACATCAGGACGCGGCCGGATGCGTCGGCGACCGTCAGGTCGGATGTCGACTGCCTGACCGTCACCACGACGTCGGGTCGCGCCGCGATGGCGTTGCCCGTGGTGCCGCCACGACCCGAAGTGCCCGTGGCCGCCGGCTTCTCGGCGCGTCCCTGCTGCGGTCGCGGTGCTTCGGCGGACGGCTGCGTCGACGTGTCAGTCGGCATCGCCAGCGGTTCGACATTCGGCACGCGGATCGTTGCCCCAGCCTCGAAGGCAATCCCAGTGTTCAGCTGCTCGATCAGCGCCGGCGTGGCGTGAAATCGCTCGGCGAGCAATTCCACGATCGACGTATAGCCGAGCGCCGGCAATTTCGATTTCTCGACCATGTCTTCGGGAATGGCAGGGACGAAGGGACCCTGCGCATCTTCCGGAGTAATGGTGTACGCGGTCACCGCGTCCTCCGGAGAAACCGTTTCCTTGGCGCCGCTCTGCTGAAATGCGTCGAGCGCAAGTTTGGTGTTCTTGCCGACGCGGCCGTCGATCGGGCCGGGCGAAAAGCCGGCGCGATCGAGCATGACTTGGGTGGCGAGCGCTTTTGCTACGGCCACGGAAGGAGCCGCCGCCGGCTGCTGCAGGATGATTGCGGCCAGTGTGACCACAACGATAGTCGTCAATATCAACTCCCTTGGAGACTGTTTTCGAGCGTGCGTTGATCGGAGACGCTGCGCCGCTGCGCCGTTTCGGTTCCGCCGGCCAGATTCACCTCGACGATCCGGAATGGCCGGTTGGGCCAGAGCTCGCGCATCAGCGTCACGGAAACGTTGAATACCGGCACGTTGGTCCGCGTGCGCCCCTCCGGCTGGCCATGGTGCGCGTGGCCGTGGAAAACGGCGGTGACCGGGAATCGCGTGAGCGGTTCTTCGAGACGGCTGCAGCCGAGAAACGGAAAGATCTCGCGCGGCTCACCCTCGACGGTTGCCTGGATGGGCGCGTAATGGAGCACGGCGATGACCTGCTCCGTACGCAGCCTCGCCAGCGCGGTCTCGAGCTTCAGTGCCTCTTCCAGACATTCATGAACGAATCGTTTGATGATCTCTTCCCCCCACGGCCCGAGGGCGCCGCGGCCGAACCCGCCGGCAAAACCCTTGACACCCGCGAACCCGATGCCATGAACCTCGGTCGTGTCACCGTCGAGCGTGACGACGCCGGCGTCGAGCAGGATGCGTTTGACTTCGTCCTGCTGATTCGATTCGTAGTCGTGGTTGCCGAGGACGGCAACCGCAGGGATCTTCAGTGCGGTCAGCTCTCGAGCGAGCGCGCGCGCTTCATCGGGCAGACCGAAATCCGTGAGATCACCGGCAATGACCAGGACATCGGCCGCGTCCGTGATCTGCGCGAAGAGCGGCTGCAAGGTTCCCGGAGTTGCCGAACGGCTGTAATGGAGATCGCCGAGGGCTGCGATACGGACGACATCTTTTCGCGTAGCGGGCACGACGGACACAGTGGCTCTGGCCTCCTGCTGAGAATTGAGCAAGATGTATTCCGCTCGGGGCTCGGGCTGGCTCGGCCTTGAGATATCCTCAGATCGTGGCCAGAGGCTGGGAATCCAAGTCGATTGAAGCTCAACAAGAGGAAGCATCGCGCGCGCGATCTGGAGTGCGCAGTCTCAGCGAAGCCGAACTGTTGAGGCGGGAAAAGCGCCGCACGCTGGAGCTCGCCCGCACCCGCGCCGCCGAGGACCTCAGCCGCGCGACCGCCGTGCCACACCGCCGCATGCTCGAACAGGCCCTGAAGGCCCTCGACGAGCAGCTGCGCGATGCGTAGCGGTCCAGCGGTGGGCACTTTCCCCTCCAGGCTGCGTCTATATAATTACCTGTCCATGTTCTTGTCCTACGTGCGCTTACGGCGAATCGGAGTGCTCGCCGCGGTCCTGGCCGTCACGGCCGGCACCGCCGGCTGCCGCCGCAGCGACGCAGAGGATAAGCCTGTCAGCCGAGCTGAGGTGCCTGCGGCGACAGACCCCACGGCGCCGCCGCCCAGGCCAAAAATTGTGACGCTTGGCGATAGCCTGACCGCCGGCCTGGGCCTCCTTGAATCGCAGTCCTATCCCGTCGTCCTACAACAGAAAATCGATGCCGAGGGCTACGCCTTCGATGTCGTCAATGCCGGTGTATCCGGCGATACCACCGCCGGTGGGCTCAGAAGGCTCGACTGGTCGCTTGAAGGCGATGTGCGGGTCCTCGTGCTGGCGCTCGGCGCCAACGATGGACTGCGCGGGCTGGCGGTCGCCGAGATGAAGCAGAACCTGATGACAATCATCGAGCGCGCCAAGACGCGTGGCATCACGGTGATCCTGGCAGGCATGGAAGCGCCGCCGAACTTCGGCCAGGAGTACGCAGCGGCGTTCCGCCAGGCCTACCGCGACGTTGCGCAGAAAGAGCGCGTGACCTTCATCCCGTTTCTACTGCAGGACGTAGCCGGCCATGGCGCGCTGAATCAGTCAGACGGGATCCATCCGAATCCCGAAGGCGCCGCCAAGGTTGCGGACACGGTGTGGACCGTGCTCCGGCCGGTGCTCGACCAGATGACGGGCACTTCATGATCGAGCTTCGCGGCGTCTCGAAAACGGTGCCGAGCGGCACCGGCCAGTTGACCATCCTCCATCCCCTGGATCTGACCATCGAACGGGGCCGTGTTGTGGCCATCACCGGCCCGTCCGGGAGTGGGAAATCCACTCTGCTCGGATTGATCGCAGGACTCGATGCGCCGTCGGAAGGGCACATCGTCCTCGACGACGTGGACATTACGACGCTCGACGAGGACGCGCTGGCGCGCCTCCGCGGCGTTCGGGTCGGGATCGTGTTCCAGTTCTTCCACCTGCTGCCGTCGCTGACGGCGTTCGAGAACGTGCTCGTACCGATGGAGATCGCCGGCGTCCGCGACGCGCACCCCCGGGCGCGGGCGTTGCTGTCGGAGGTTGGCCTCAGCGAGCGAGCGCACCACTATCCATCACAGTTGTCGGGCGGCGAGCAGCAGCGCGTCGCGATTGCCCGCGCGCTCGCCAACGATCCTCCGATCTTGCTCGCGGACGAGCCGACCGGAAATCTGGACAGCACGACCGGACGGCAGATCATCGATCTGCTGCTCGCGATCAACCGCGATCGGGGCACGACCCTGGTCCTGGTCACTCACGATCCGGATTTGGCGCGAGTCGCTGACATGTCGGTCGCGCTGCGCGACGGGCGGGTGGTCCGCGCCGTGGAACCGCGGGTCGTCGCGGCGCATCCATGAGGTTCGTGCTACGCATGGTCGTGCGCGAGCTGCGCTCGTCATGGCGGCGGCTGCTCTTCTTTTTCGTGTGCGTCGCGATTGGCGTCGGCGCGATCGTCGCGCTCCGCTCTGTGATCCAGAGCGTGCGCCTGGGCCTGGTGCGCGAGGCGCGGGCGATCGTGTCGGCCGACGTTCTCATTTCCACGAATCGGCCGTGGACGGCGAGCGTGCGCGAGCGGATCGATCGCAAGTTGGCTGATGCCTCGATTCTGCAGCGGCTCGAATCAGTGGAGACCGCCACGATGGTGCGGCCGGCGACGGGCGCCGTGGCCAAGATGGTGGAGTTGAAGGGCGTCCAGCGCGGGTTTCCGATGTATGGCCAGGTGGTCCTGGCGGATGACGTGACCTACCAGCACGACCTCCTTCAGAATCGCGGCGCGCTCGTCAGGCCCGATCTTCTCGTTCAGCTCGGGGTGCGTGTCGGGGACGACATCGTCATCGGCGGGCAGCGCTTCACCATTCGCGGCGTGATCACACAGGAGCCGGGCCGGCGTGTCGGTGCCTTCAGCTTCGGCACACGCGTGCTGGTCGACTACGACGATCTGCGGGCAACCGGATTGCTGACCTTCGGCAGCCGCGCCAGCTATCAAATCATGCTCCGCGTCCGCGACGATGCGGTAAACCCGCTCGTGCGGGACCTGCGCCGCGATCTCCAGAACGATTTCGTGAACGCCCGCTCCTACAAGTCCACCGAAGACGACATTGGTGAAGACCTCATGCGCGCGGAGAACTACCTGAGCCTCGTCGGGTTCATCATGGTGATTCTCGGCGGCATCGGCGTGTGGAGCGTGACGCGTGTCTTCGTGCGCCAGAAGATCAAAAGCGTGGCGATTCTGAAATGCATGGGCGCCACGACCAGGCTGGTATTGGCGACCTACGTCGTGCAAGTGGTCCTGCTCGGATTGTGCGGCAGCCTGGTCGGCGTGGTGATTGCTGCGGTGGCGATCGCGTGGATCCCGGAGTCGGTTGCCGCCTCTTTCGGCGGTGTGTCCTACGGCCTGACTGCCGAGGCGGTGTTTCAGGGCGTCGGCGTGGGCATGCTGGTGTCTCTGCTGTTCTCCCTCGTGCCTTTGCTCGAAGTGCGCCGCGTGAAGCCGTTGCTTCTGCTGCGAGGAGGCGACGCCGGGGCCGGTGTGGCACGAATCGACTGGCTCCAGGTCGGCATGACGGGCGTGGTGAGCGCGGCGCTCGTCGCCGTCGCCTCCTGGCAAGCGGCATCCTGGATGGTCGGCCTCATTGTGTGCGGCGGCTTCGCGGTCGTCGCAGGCGTTCTGCACGGAGCCGGCATCCTGCTGGTGCGTGCCGTGCGTCCGCTGGCATCGGCACCGTGGTTTCCGCTGCGCCACGCCGTCGGCAGCCTCGCGCGGCCGGGCAATCAGACACGCGTCATTCTGTTGGCGGTCGGGCTGGGCAGCTTCTTCGTCATCGGCGTCCGGGCGCTGCAGTCGAATCTCTTGAAGGAGTTCTCCGTCACGCTGCAGCAGGGCGGCGCGGACATGTTCCTCGTCGACATCCAGCAGGATCAACTGGACGGCGTTCGCCAGTTCGTGCAGGCGCGTACCGGGGCCGAGCCTCGACTCATTCCAGTGCTGAGGGCCCGTGTCACCGCCGTGCACGGCCGCGAGGTCAATCTCGAAACAGTCGCCGATGTGCGGCGGCGCGGCGGGATCGGCCGCGAGTTCGTCATCACGTATCGCGACCATCTCGAGCCGAACGAAACGCTGAAGGCGGGGACGTTCTGGAGCGGGCAGCCGCCGCTTCCCGCCGATGCCAAAGAGCTGCAGGTCTCGATCGAGCAAGGCATCCACGAACGATCCCGTGTTGGCGTCGGCGACCTGATGCGCTTCGACGTCCTCGGTCGCATCGTCGAAGCGCGTGTGATGAGCATTCGCGAGGTCGAGTGGCAGGACGCACGCAACGGCGGCTTCATGTTCGTGTTCAGACCCGGCCCATTCGATCGCGCTCCGCATTCGCACATCGGAACCCTCCGCGCTCCGGAGAATGCCGCGGCAAGGGGTTTGTTCCAACGCGATCTCGTTGCCGCCTTTCCAAACGTCTCGGCCATCGACGTGCGGGAGATCATGGCCACGATCAAGGGCGTCGTCGACAACCTCACGCTGGCGATTTCGGTGGTTGGTGGTGTCGCTCTCGGAAGCGGCGTGCTGATCCTCATCGGCGCGGTGGCCATGACGAAATTTCAGCGCGTCTACGAGGCGGCGATTCTGCGGACGCTTGGTGCCAGCACCCGCCTGCTCGCGACCATGCTCGCACTCGAATACAGTGCCCTCGGCCTACTGGCCGGGTGCATCGGCGCCGCTGGCGCTCTCGCGCTGACGTGGGGCATCTGTCGCTTCGTGTTCGAGATCCCATGGCGTCCGGCACCTGGCCTGCTGGCCGCGGGCGCGGCGATTACGAGCGCCCTGGTATGCACGATTGGCGTCGTGGCCAGCTTCGATGTTCTTCGTCGCAAACCACTCGCGACGCTGCGCGCTGAATAGGCGGCCAGCTTCCAGCCGCAGCTCCCGGCTCCACAGAATCTCGGTCCCACACCCATCGGGAATCCGTGGAGTTCGAAGCTGGAAGCTGGGTGCTGGAGGCTGGAAGCTCCCCGAGTAGTAGCATGCTAAGATGATCTTTTGCCGAAGTCAGAATACGGAGACCACAGCATGGATCTGTCCCCATACAAGGAAGCGCTGCTGCGGAAGCGTGGGGAAATTCTTTCGGCGGGCGGTGGCGTGAAGCCGCTGCAGACCACGGAGAACAACTCGCGCCAGGGCGACCTCGCAGATCAGGCCAGCGGCAACAACGAGGTTCACATACAGCTGAAACTGAAACAGACGGACGCAAAAATCCTCCAGGCCATCGAAGAAGCGCTGTGGCGGATGGAAAAGGGCACCTACGGCGTGTGCCGCGACTGCGGTGAGCCGATCGCACCGGCACGGCTGAATGCGATCCCGTGGACCCGCGTCTGCATCACCTGCAAGGAAAAACAAAGCTCGTGAAGTCTACCGAACTGCTGGAGCTCCTGCGGGAGTTTCACCGGGACAAACTCGGCTTGCGACAAAGGCACGTCGCCGCCGCCCGTCACGTCAGGGACTATGAGATCAACAACGCGTACCAATACGTGATTGCTCGCGAAGACGCGCAGATCGGGTGGCTGCACGACGCCGTCACCGACATGGGCGGCCGTCCAGACGAAGTGCCCGAACCCGAGATCAAGGCACCGGGCAAAGGCGCCGAGGCGCAAAAGTCCATTCTCGCCGCCGACCGCGATCTCGCGCGGGCGACCGTCGAAAAGTGGCGCCCGCGAGTCGAGGTCTTGCCAAACGCCCGACACCGGATCGATGCTGCACGTAATTCTCGGCGAAACCCTCGAGCATCTGCGGATGTTCGAGCAGGCCTCTGGCCGGGCGCACCGACGTGCTCGGCCGGCGGGCCGACGGCGCCGGCACCGAGGGCGCCGTGCTTCCCACCAGGTGGGTCGAATAGCAGACGATTCGCGAGCCGCCCGAGCTCCCGAGCCCCCGCGCCTTCGCGAATGATCAGAAAGGCTGTCATCGCCGTCGGCAGCAATCTCGGCGATCGGCGGGCGGCGGTCGCGTTTGCTGCCGAGCGCCTCGCGGCCATCCTCACTGACGCTTCCCTCTCAGAACTGATCGAAACCGAACCCGAAGGGGAGGGGCTCGAAGATCAGCCGCTCTATCTCAATGCGGTGATCGTCGGAGACACGGCGCTCGCACCGCGCGATCTGCTCGACACGCTGCTGGCGATCGAGAACGCGTTTGGACGCGAGCGTCCGTTCGCCGGCGCGCCGCGCACGCTCGATCTGGATCTCGTGTTGTTAGGCGAGGAAGTGGTCGACGAGCCGGGACTGCAGGTGCCGCATCCACGCTTCAGAGATCGATTCTTCGTGCTCGGTCCACTCGCGCAGGTGGCACCGGACGTTCGCGATCCCGTGACCGGGCTCAGAGCGGGGGAGTTGCTGAGGAACTTGCTGAGGGACGGAACGAGATAACTGGGGACGGGACTGGGGAACTGGGGAGCTAGGGGAACTGGGGAGATGCTCGGACAGGTGAGCTCCCCAGTTCCTCAGTTCTCCAGCTCCCCAGTTGGATTACGTCGTTTTCTTGTAAACCCTCTTCTGCGTGCCTCGGGCGCTGGTTACTTCGATGGTCAGGACGTCGCCGGCCAGCGACCACACCTGGGTGGTGTCGTTCTCACCCACCTTGCTGGTGATGATCATCTTGCTGCCGTCGAACTTGACGGTCGACACCGCTTCCATCGACTGTCCGCCACGGCCCATCATCGTGTTCTTGCTCTCGCTGCCGTCGAGCTTGTAGGACGCCGTGACTTTGTTGTCGCCCATCATGCGCTCGACCATCAGCGCGTCCGCAGTCTGCTTGACGGTGCCGCCATTGCCGAGGCCGCCGCCGCCGCGTCCGCCGCCACCGCCTCCACCAGCCGTGCCGCTCGCTGCCTCGTCGAGCGTCCACGTGCCGGAGAAATCCGGTTTCTGCGCGAACGACAGGGTCGCCATCGCCAGAACCGCCGCCGCGATGAATCCAACACGTACCACCTTCATGTGCCTGCTCCTTTACGAGACCGGGGGGCTTCGCCCCGCCGGACCCCCATCGCCGTCGCTCGCGAGGCCCATCGCCCCGCTCCGCTCCGGCGGCGCGCTGCGCGCGCCAAACCACCCACAAACCACGACTAATGACTAATGACGAACGACGACTAATGACTAACGACTAACGACTAACGACTAACGACTGACTATTCGTATCGAAGCGCCTCGATCGGATCCAGCCCCGCCGCTTTCCGCGCCGGATAGAAACCGAAGAAAACGCCGGTTGCCGCGGCGAAACCGAACGCCATGCCGATGGCGTTCGGCGGAATCGACGTGGGCCACATCAGCGTGCGCTCGAGCACGTCCGACAAGGCGTAGCCCAGAGCGATTCCAAGCAATCCGCCGAACAAGCTGATGACGATGGCCTCGACGAGGAACTGCAGCAAAACGTCTTTTCCCCTGGCGCCGATTGCAAGCCGCAGGCCGATCTCGCGCGTGCGCTCGGTGACCGATACCAGCATGATGTTCATGATGCCTATGCCGCCGACCAGCAGCGAAACGCCGGCAATCGCGGCCAGGAGAGTGGTCATCGTCCGAGTGGTTTCAGTACGTACACTGGCAATTTCTTCCTGGGTGCGGACCATGAAGTCGTCCGGCTCGCCCGGGGGAAGTTTGTGCTGCAGCCGTAACAGGTCGGTGATGGCTGCCGCCACCGGGGCAGTGTCCGAGGTGACGGCGGAAATGGTGATGTTATTGATGTGCTGAATGCCCTGCAGCTTCTTCTGGACGGTCGTGTAGGGCACGAAGATCGTATCGTCCTGATCCTGGCCGAACGACCCCTGACCCTTGCTGGCCATCACCCCGAGAACTTTGAACGGCTGATTGCGGATGCGGATGATCTGACCTGTCGGGTCCACGTCCGGACCGAACAGCGTCTCGGCGACCACAGTTCCGAGAACGGCAACCTTGGCCGCCGTGTTCACGTCCTGCGGCGTGAAGAAGCCGCCATATTTCGCCGGCCAATTCCTGATCAACGGGAAATCGACCTCGGTACCTTCGATACGGGTCGACCAGTTCTGATTGCCGGCGATGACCTGGGCGCGCGAGTTCACGCCGGCGGCCACGTACTGCACTCCCGGCAGCGACCGGACGGCGTCCGCGTCCGCGGGCATGAGCGTGTTGGCCATCCCCTGGCCCTGGCGCACGCCCCCCTGTGAGAAGTTTCCGGCATTGACGTTGATTAGGTTCGTGCCTGCGGATTTGACCTGCTCTTCGATGGTTGATTGCGCACCGCGTCCGAGCGCCACCATCGTGATGACCGCACCGACGCCGATGATCATCCCGAGCATCGTCAGGATGGTGCGCATCTTGTTCCGGTTGAGCGCCTTCACTGCGATTCGCAGCGTCATGAGGATTGACATGCGTGTGTCCTATGAGACGCCGCCGAGGTGCTCGGCCGGCACTGGATCGGCGGGGATATCGATATCCGGTTCGGGCGGCGGCAGCTTGGCGAGCTCCGCTGCGGCATCGCGGCGATTGACGATCTTCTGATCGACCTGGATCCTCCCATCCCGGAAGCGCACGAGCCTCGTCCCGTACTCGGCGATGTCCATTTCGTGCGTGATGAGGACGATGGTGATGCCACGTTCGATGTTGAGACGCTGGAAGATACCCATCACCTCGATGCTGGTCCGCGTGTCGAGGTTTCCGGTTGGCTCGTCGGCCAGGATGATCGAGGGTTGATTGATCAGCGCGCGGGCGATTGCCACGCGCTGCTGCTGTCCGCCCGACAGCTGGTTGGGATAGTGATGTTGACGCTCGCCGAGCCCGACGGCGTTGAGCGCGTCCATCGCGCGCTTGTGCCGTTCGGCGGTCTTCATGCCGCTGCCGCCGTTGTAGAGCAGCGGCAGCTCCACATTGTCGAGCGCCGTCGTCCTGGATAGCAGGTTGAATCCCTGGAAAACGAAGCCGATCTTCCGGTTGCGGACCGCCGCGAGATCGTCCTTCGACATCCGGGAGACGTCACGCCCGTCGAGAAAATACTGACCACTCGTCGGACGATCCAGACACCCGAGAATGTGCATGAGCGTCGATTTGCCCGAGCCGGATGGTCCGGTGACGGCAATGAATTCCCCGGCATCGACGTCCATGTTCGCGCCGCGCAGGGCACGAACGGTGACCTCGCCGACGACGTAAGTTTTCACGAGGTCCCGTACCGAGATGACCGGCATGGTGGCTAGCCTCGTCCGCGGCCGCCGCCTCCGGCGCCACCATTGCCGCCCGGACGTCCTGGGCCGCCGCGCTGTGGACCCATCAAGGGGTTCTGGTTGCCACCCTGGCCGGGTGTGGTGCGTTGCTCGAGCCCCGTCGTCATCATGGTGACGACTTCCATGCTGGGCTGCAGTTCTTCGTCGTTGATGACCTCGGTAAACGTGCCGTCGCTGATTCCGAGCCTGAGGCGGACCGGCTTCAGCTGCTTGTTGACGAAGAGCCAGGCCATGCCGCGAGTCTCGACGACGGGCAGCGGACCGAAGAGGGAGTCGATCGTCGTGGCGCCTGACGACAGCGTGCGGGACTGCGGCTCGGCGTTCGCTCGGCCAGCCTGATTGGGCGCGGGCTGCGAGCCGCCGTTCTGACGACCGCCAGCTCTGCTCGCCGCCGCCCTGCGCCGATCCCGCGGTCTGCCGTTCACGCATGCGCGCCTCGAAGCGTTCCCGCTGCTCGGGCGTCATGTTCTTCAACATCTCTTCGCGCCGGCGCTGACGTTCTTCCGGGCTCATGTTCGGATCGAAACCGCGGCCGCCACCGGGGCCACGGCCGTCGGCCGCACCAGACCGACCAGCAGCACTCGAATCCCCGCCGCCGCGAGCTTCCGGTGAGTTGTTTCTCGCCTGCGCACCCGCCTGACCGCTTCCTTGCGTGCCTTCCGTTCGCTGTGGCGCCGCTGCTGTCTGATCTGCCGATGGTGCCGCGCTGTTGCGCCCGCCGCCACCGGGTGTCGACTGGGCCGCATCGCCCTGGCGACTGCGTCCGCCAAATCCCCCTCCGCGCTGCATCTCCTGCGGCACGGGCTGATTGAGCGCCGCGAACATTTCATTGGTCGGGCGGAAGCGAAGCGCGGCGTTCGGAATCCGCAGCGCGTTCGTCCGCCGCGCGATCTCGATGTTGACGTTGGCCGTCATCCCCGGCTTCAACTTCAAATCCGGATTGGGTACCGCGATCACGGTCGAATAGGTCACCACGTTCTGCACCACCGCCGGCTGCAAGCGCACCTGCTGCACGGTGCCGCGGAACGTATCGTTCGGAAACGCATCGACCCGGAAGTTGACGTTCTGACCCGGCCGCATGCGTCCAACATCCGCCTCGTCGATGTTCGCGACCACCTGCATCTTCGTGAGATCTGCGGCGATCACGAAGAGCGTCGGTGCGTTCATGCTGGACGCTACCGTCTGTCCCTGATCGACGTTGCGCGAGATCACGATGCCGTCGATTGGCGCGACGATGGTGGTGTAGCCAAGATTGACGCGCTGACTATTGAGCTGCGCGCGGGCCTGAGTCAGACTCGCCTCCGACGATCGGATCTGTGCCTCGGCAGACTTGACGTTGACTTCCGCGGTTTCGAGCTCGGTTTTCGGAATCAGACTTCGCTCGGACATCTGCCGGGCGCGGTCGAGCTTCTGCTCCGCGTCCATGAGCGCAACCTTGAGGCGCTCGACGTCCGCCTCCGCTCTGACCACGTTCGCGCTCTGCTGTTCTATCTGCGTCTGGATCAGCGAGGGATCGAGCTTCGCGATGACCTGGCCCTTTCGAACAATCGAGTTGAAATCGGCGAACAGTTCCCTCACGACGCCGGAAACCTGGGTCCCGACGTCGACCGTCTCGACGGCTTCGAGCGTGCCGGTCGCGCCGACCGTATCCACGATGTCGCCTCGTGACAGCTGCTGCGCCGTGACCGCCGGCTCGGGCTGATTCCGGCGCATGGTGTACACACCGGCACCGACGCCGACCGCCACGAGAACGAGGACGATGAGGATCAGTTTTTTCATTACGATCTAGCCCTGCTCGTTAATACGACGCAGGCGTCAGGCGTGCTTCGCGCCGCCTGCTCGGAGCCCCTTCCAGCCCTCCTCGAAGAGCGTGTAGACGACCGGGACGAAAAGGAGCGTGATCATCGTCGACGCCAGAAGTCCGCCGATGACGACGCGCGCGAGTGGAGCTTGCAGCTCAGCGCCTTCACCGATACCAAGCGCCATCGGCACGAGGCCGAGCATCGTGGCGAGCGACGTCATCAGAATCGGCCGCAGCCGGACGCGTCCGGCCGTCTCCACGGCTTCCCTGAGCGGAATGCCATCGCGGCGCCGCAGCACGTTCGTGTAGTCGACGAGCAGGATGGCGTTGCTGACGACGATACCGGCGAGCATGATCACGCCGATGTAGGCCTGCAGGCTGAAGGAGGTGCCGGTGAGCTTGAGCGCCAGCACCACGCCAATCGCTGCCAGCGGCACCGAGAACATGATGATGAATGGATCGCGCAGCGACTCGTACTGTGAGGCCATGACCGCGTAGACGAGGATGATGGCCAGGATCAGCATCAAGCGCAGCTGAGCGAATGCCTTCGCCTGCTCCTCGGCTTCCGCACCAAAGCCGATCGAGAAGTCCTCTGGAACGCGCACTTCGCCGAGACGGGCGGTGATGGCGCTGAGCGCCTCGCTCAGCGTCGCTTCCGGTTCGGCGCTGACGCGAATGATCCGCTCCTGATTCTTCCGCTGGATTTCGGTTGGTCCTGACTGGTTGCGCAGCGTGAGCAGGTTCTTCGCCTGCAGGACCTTTCCCTGGGGCGATTCGATGAGCAGATCGTTCAAATCCTCGACCCGTTCACGATCCTCTTCGCGCAGCCGCACCACGATTGGGTATTCGTTGCCAGACTCGCGGAAAAACGCCGCCTGGGTGCCGCCAACGCTCGTGCGGATCGAGTTGGCCACGCCCGTCACAGAGAGACCGAGCAGCGCCGCCTTGGGTCTGTCCACCTGAATCGCCAGTTCCGGCCGACCGTCGTCGCGTCCGATGCGGGCGTTGCGAACTTCCGGCACCTTGTCCATGACGGCCTTGGCGCTTTGCGCGACCATCTGTGCCTGACGCAAGTCGTCGCCGCGGATTTCGAGCGCCACGCGCGACGAGTCGCCGCCGCCGGTGATTCGATTGAACTGCTGGTTACCGCCGGAGGCGCGCGTCTGGATGATGACGCCAGGGATGATTCCGGGCAGCTGCCGGTTCAAATCACGGGCGATGATTTCGCTCGAGCGCTCACGCTTGTCCTTGGTGACGAGACGGATGGTCATGTTGACGCGATTGCTACCGCCCATCTGAAAACCGCCGCCGCCCCCTGCCTGAACGATGACCGTCTCGGTCTCCGGCACGAACTCCTTGGCCAGCGTCTCGAGGCGAACGCCCGCCTCTTCGAGCCGCTCGATACGTGTCCCCACCGGCAACTCCGCAGTCACCGACACTTCCCCCTCGTCGGCTTGCGGCATCAACTCGAATCCGATCGTTCCCAGGAGCAGAATGGCGACGACGACGGCGGCCGTGCCGACGCCAACGACCGTAGGCCGGTGATGGAGAGCAAGGTGGATCAGGCGGCTGTAGCGCTCGTCCATCGAATTCAGGAAGTTTTCGCTCGACGTATAGAGGCGACCGACGAGGCCGTGGCGCTCTTCCTTCGGCGGCGGCAGCTTGAGCAGCCGCGAGCAGAGTACGGGCACGATCGTGACCGCCACGAACAGCGACATCGTCAGCGAGAACATCACGACGACCGACAACTGCTTGAAGAGGATGCTCGACACGCCGCTCAGGAACAGCAGCGGAACGAAGACGGCGATGTGTGTCAGCGTCGAGGCGAGAATCGCCGACCACACCTCTTCGCTGCCCTCGATGGCCGCCTGCATGCGACTCTTGCCATGCTCCATGTGGCGGAACGTGTTCTCGAGCACGACGATCGATGCGTCGACGATCATGCCGATGCCGAGCGCCAGGCCGCCGAACGTCATGGTGTTGAGCGTGTAGCCGTTGAAGTAGAGCAGTGCGAATGTCCCGATGACCGAAATCGGAATCGACGTGAAGACAATGAACGTCGCGCGCAGGTCGCGGAGGAACAGGAAGATGATCAGCATCACCAGGATGCCGCCAATCAGCGCGTGTTCCTTGACCGAGTTGATGGCGCGATTGATGAAGATCGAGCTGTCATCGAGCACCGTGAGCTGGATGCCGGGCACCTGCTGGTTGATCCGCCCGACTTCGGCATGCACGCCTCTGGCGATCTCCACCGTGTTCGTGCCCGACTGCTTGGTGATACGGAGGCGAACGCCAGGACGCCCGTTGATGCGCGTAAAGGATCGGAAGTCCTCGGTCGAGTCCTTCACCTCGGCGATGTCCTTCATGTAGACGGGCACGCCGCCCTCGGTCAACACGACGAGGTCTCGGATCTCGTTGAGGTTCTCGAACTGTCCCTGGCTGCGGACGAGATACGTCCGGTCGCCTTCGTCGATTTCGCCGAGCGGAATGTTCTGATTTTCCGTCCGTAGCAGATTGACGACGCGATCGGCGGAGAGATTGAGCGCGCGAATCTTCTCCTTCGAGAGGAGCACGTGAATCTGTCGGCGCAGGCCGCCGTCCACCGTCACCGACGCGACGCCAGGCACGCGCTCGAGGCGCTGTGACAGATCGTGCTCGGCGATTTCGCGCAGACGCACGCGGTCGAAGTCGCCCTCGACGCCCACGCCCATGATCGGGAACGTGTTGGCGTCGAACTTGAACATGATCGGCGCCTCGGCCTCCTCAGGGAAGCGGGCGCGCACGCGATCGAGACGATTCCGGACGTCGTCGGCGGCCTCGTTCAGCTCGGTGCCCCACGCGAAGTTCAGGGTCACCCGGCTCGAACCTTCCTGCGAGTTGGACTCGATGCGCTCGAGGCCGGCAACCGCGCTGAGCGCCTGCTCGAGCGGGCGTGTCACGAGCTCTTCAATCTCGAGCGGGCCGACGCCAGGGTAGCCGACGCGCACCGTGATGCTCGGCAGCGAGATGTCGGGCATGAGATCGACAGGCAGTCGCATCAGGGAGAGACCGCCAATCAACATGATCACGCCCGACAGCATGAACATCGTGACCGGTCGTTCGATGGCGAGACGAGGAATACTCATCGATTGCTCCCTTGCGGCTGTCGTTCGTTACCATTCGCGCGCTCGCCACGTCTGCCGCCGCCGGAGTTCGCGGCCACGATGCGATCGCCGTCCCTGAGAGCCCCGGCGCCGCTCGTGATGACCCGTGCGCCATCCTCGACGCCGGCTTTGATCTCTACGTGGTCGCCGTCATGAATGCCGGTCTGGACGGGAATGAACTTCGCCGCCATGACACCTGCCGACTGCGGCGTCTGTCCGCCACCGGCCGTTCCGGCCGGGGCGGTCGCCGCAACGAATACGCCCGTTTTGCCGTCCAGGTCGACGACAGAGTTCCGTGGGACGGTCAGCGCATTGGCGCGCGTATCAACCGTCAGTTGCACACGTGCGTACATTCCAGGCTTGAGGCGGAATCCCGTGTTCGGTACTTCGATTTCCATTTCCGCCGTCCGCGTCGCGGGATCGAAGACCGGTGCGACCCGGCTCACGCGCCCGGTGAAGTGCTCGCCGGGAAACGCATCGACCTCCACTTCGGCGTTGGTGCCGGCGGGTACGCGCGTCACGTCCTTCTCGACGAGGTTCGCGACCATCCGCACGGTTCTGATGTCGACGACCGACACAACAGGAGCAGTGGGCGAGACGAACGCACCGGCATCGACGAACCGCTTGCCGACGAATCCATCGACGGGTGAAGGAATGCGGGTGTTTCCAAGAGTAATGCGCAGCTCGTCGAGCCGTGCTTTGGCCTGCTCGAATTGCGCGCGCGCCAGGTCCAGCTGCGCAACGGCCGCCTCATATCGTGCCTGCGTGTCGTCGTACGTTTGCTGCGGGAGAAGCTGGCGCTCGAAGAGGCTGCGCGACCGATCGAGATTCGTCTTCGCCAGCTTGAGGTCCGCATCACGCTGGCGGATGGTGGCCTGGCCAACCTGAAACGACGCTTCCGCCTGCCGCACCTGCTCCTGAATCTCGCTGTTTTCTACGATCGCGATGATCTGCCCTCTCCTCACCGAGTCGCCAAGCTTGACGCTGATGGAGTCCAGCCGGCCGTTCACCTTCGGCACCACCTGCACCGTGGCGGCGCCGATCAAGTTCCCGACGATGAGAATCCGTTCGGTCAACGGCGCCCGTTTGACGACGGCGAACTCGACGGGCATCGGCGGGCGAACCGCGCCGCGGCCGCCACGGCCCGCGCCGGCTGCGACTGTCCGCTGCCGGCGGCCTGAGCGGATGACTCCTCGCTGTCGCCGCGGCTGTAGACGAGGAAGCCCGCCAGTGCGAGCACGGCAACGATGGGAAGGAGAATGACCTTGCGCATATCGCTCTTTGGAATCGACCTGTTTTTACTGGCCGCCGGTTCCGCCGCCGCCGGTTCCGCCGCCGCCAGTGCCGCCGCCGCCAGTTCCACCCTGGCCGGTCGTCGTCGCGACGTTGTTGATGCCGCCGGTGGTGTTCGCGCCCGCCACACCGGCACCCACGGCGCGCGTGCCGACGGTCTGCGACACTTCGAAATTCACCAGCGCCTTGCGATAGGTGAGGTTGGAGCGAAGCTCATTGTTGCGGGCGTCGACGAAATCTCGCTGCGCCTGCACCACCTCGTAGTTCGTCGCCATGCCCACTTCGAACTTGCTCTGCGCCGCTTCGAGGCGCTTCTGCGACAGCTCACGGGCGACGGAGCTGGCCTGGACGCTCTCGAGCGAGCTTTGAACCGTCAGGGCGGCGTTCGTGACTTCGGTGGCGATCGTCAGCTCGAGCGCCTTCAGGTTCGCTTGTGACTGATCGAGCGACAGCTTCGAGCGCGCCACGTTGGCTTCCTGCGCACTGACGCCGAGGGGATACGCGAAGGCGAGCCCGACCGTCCATGTGGGCGCATCGAAGCCGGTGATGTTGCGCAGCGCGTCGAGATAGCCCGAAGGAATGATGTTGCCGATCGGCCCCCCGGTAATCGGATCGACGGCGCCCGTGCGCTGGAAGAACGGACCACCAAGGCCGGCAAGGCCATACGATCGCGGTGAGGTTCAATTGCGGCCGCGTGGCATCGACCTGATTGCGCAGGTTGATGTCGCTGATGCGTAGATTGTTCTTCGACTGTTGCAGATCCGTCCGCTGCGCCAGCGCCCGCGTCACCGCCCCTTCGAGGTTGATGGGTTCCGGCGTCGATGGCGGCCGATCGGTCGGGTTCAGCGACGACGTCCACAGCGGATCGTCGGTGCCGCTGACAATCAACCGCTTCAACGCCAGCTCCGACGTGCGCAACGTCGCCTGTGCCTGCACCAGCGTCTGGCGACGGGTCGCCTCCTCGGCCTGTGCGGTCACGATATCGATTGGCGCCAGCGTGCCGATTTCGACCCGAGCCTGATTGTCTTTGACGAGCCGGCTGGCGAGATCGTAGCGAGTTCTGCGCCGCTTCGACCGCCTGCACCGAATACACGAGATCCCAATACGCGTTCCGGACGCTCGCCTGCGTGCCGATCGTTGTCGACTGGAGTCCGATCTCGTCGTTCTGCTGGCTGATGCGGTTGGTCTGGAGCGATGCTCGGGTTGTGTCAATCTTGAAACCGCGCAACAACGGCTGCGTGAGAGAAGCCGTCAGACCCGACTGCCACTGCGGATTTCGAATATTGACCGAGCTCGGATTGTCGAACCGGCTGTTGGTCCAGCTCAGGCTGTAGTTGCCGCCGCCTTTCCACAGATTCTGCGCGATGCCGGCGCTCCAGTTTTCACGCATGGTGGTCGTGACGGTCGTGATGCCCTGGGTGAGCTGTTGCGGAAAAGCGGTGGCCCGCGTGTTTCCCGCTGCCGACGTCAAATTGACGCGGTAGTTGGCTTCGAGTCCGAGGATCGTGAAATCGCTGAGGCGCGGCGTGATCCGGGCGACGGCAATGTCGATGTTCTTCTCCATCCCGCGCTGGACGGCTTCCTCAATCGACAAATCCACCCGTGTCCCGGGCGTGGTGTACGGAGTGCCTGTGGGCGCAGCTGGTGGTTGTGGCACCTGCTGCATCGCTTGCTGAATCAACGCACGGACGTGAGCGGCGTCGCTATCAGCGGAATTCGGCTTCTGCTGGGCCACCGCCGGGGTGGCCATCATGGCCGTCAGAGCTACAACAGCCCAGGGCGCAGTTTTGGTCACAGGATTCCTCCGTTAGGCATTTGCGAAAGATGAAAGCAGACCGGTCAGCGCCGTCTGGACGAGTCGGAGTTCTTACCGCGCTCAGCATTACGCTTGTCGATGAGCGCCTTGACCTTGACCCGTTGCTCGGGGCTGAGCAGCAAGTTCATCCGGTACAGCATTACCGTTCGCGTTTTTCCCATTTCGGCGCGCAGGCTTTCGACTTTCTCGGCTTGCTGTGCAACGGTCGTGACGTCGGCCTTGTTCTCCGTTGTCAACGTTGCGAGAACCGCCTCCATGCGCTCCAGTTCTTCACGCTTGACCCTCTGCTGGGGCATCGTCGACTCGAAGATCTTGTCGATTTCGACGGATTGCTTGTCGGTGATGCCCAACTCGGCGCGGTCATACAGCCACCACTTCCAACGGTCGCGCGGTTCCCGATTGTCTCGCGACTTGTCAGCGCTGGCCTGTTGTCCGACCTGCTGACGATCGTGCCGTCGATCGCCCTCGCTGGCTGGCGACTCTGGCGTGCACGCGAACGCGGAAGGCGGCCATACCGTCAACGCGGCGAAGAGCGCAAGGATACATGCGGTCAGTCTTGCCATGACATCTTTAATGCTGAGACAGCTTCCGGGTGATGCCGGAAGCCGGTTGGTGGCTATTGCTAAGGTTATACGACGGGTGCGTCCACGGTGTTTACCCTTCGCCCGAGCCTCCCCGTAGTCCCGGTGCACTTTAACCGGCTCTGCAGGCTGGAGATCCGCGTCTGGCAGTTGACTTGCACAACGCCACCATGCCGGGCCCTCCGGACCGAACCTGGGACGGGAGGCAATCCGCGGAACGAGGGTGACACGATGACCGTCCGTCGAGCAGTGACCGTATGCGTAACCGTGGCAATCATTTTCATCGGTCTCATCATCGGCCGTGCGTCGGAACGGAACGAAACCACCGTCACCGTCCAGGTCAGCTCAGCGGACCACGAGATGCAGGAGGGTTACTTCACTTTGGGGGACGGCCTGACTCTCATGGTGAAACCGGGTACCGATCTGCACCGGTTTCTCGCCCGGCAGCGCGGCCGCAAGGTCAAGATTTCGCTGACTGAAGCCACGATTCCCGAGCTGTCGCAGCTCGAGCGCTAGCCGTCGTATCCCCACGTCAGGCGGTCGGCGACGTCACCTCGGGATTGTTGCAGAACTCGTCCAATCGCCGAATCACCTGGCCCACGATGTTGTTCGGCGTCGAGGCGCCTGCGGTCAGACCGACCACCAGCGATCCGGTCATCGGGAGCCACTCGCGGCCAATTTCCTCGAGTCCTGCTGTTGTCGACGGCGGCCCGACCGGCCGGAAGCGGATCTCGTCGCGCGAGATCAGGCATCCGGGGTCGGCGATGTGCAGAGTACGGACGTGGTCGGCACAGATGCGCGCCAGGTTACAGGTGTTGCTGCTGTTGTAACCGCCGATGACGATCATCAAATCCACGGGTTGAACCGTGAGGAGCGCGATGACCGCGTCCTGTCTTTCCTGCGTGGCGCTGCAGATCGTGTCGAATGTGCGGAAATGATGGGCGAGAGCTTCTGAACCGTATCGGTCGAGCATCGCCTTGCCGAACATCTCGCCGATTTCGAGCGACTCGGACATCAGCATCGTTGTCTGATTCGCACAGCCGACGCGCTCGAGATGCCGATCCGGATCGAATCCAGGCGAGGCCGACCCGGCGAACCGGGCGAGAAACTCGTCACGATTGTTACCGTACCGGATGTAGTCACACACGGCGGCGGCTTCTTCGCGATCCAGAACGACCAAATAGCGCCCTTCGGGATACTTCAGCGCCTGAGATGCGGTCGCCCGCGTCTCCTCGTGCTTGACCTTTCCGTGAATGATGGCGGTATAGCCCTCCTGGGCGTATCGGACGACGTTCTTCCATACGTTGAGGACGGAGCCGCAGGTGGTGTCCACGAGGGTGCAGCCCTGGTTGGTCAGCTGCGCCATCTCGCCAACGGTGACACCGAAAGCAGGGAGGATCACCACGTCGTCGGTTCCGAGGGCGTGACTTCGCTCGAGTGGATCCGTGAGGAAGCGGATACCGGCCTCGCGGAGCCGATCGTTCACATGAGGGTTGTGGATGATTTCTCCGGTCAGGAACACGTTCCGGCCGGGAAAACGGCGTCGCGCCTGGTAGGCATAGTCCACGGCGCGATCGACGCCATAACAGAAACCAAATTCCCGGGCGAGATGGATGGTCAGGCGGCCGGAGCTGAAGGTGAAGTCGTTGGCGCGGACTTCGTCCACGACGGCGCTGTCGTAGGCTGCGGCCAGCTCGCCAGCGACCGCCTCCTTCATGTCGAGGCCCTTGCGGAAAATTAGAGGCTGAGTCGCGGCCACTACCTACCTGGGGCTGTAGTCACGTGCGCTTGGGGTGATCTCGTGCAGCGAACGCAAGGACTCGGGAATATGCTCCAGACCGAGCGCCGGTTCCTCATCGTAGAGGAACAGCTCGTCTGATACAGCGTTGATTGGTTGTATCACGAGGCCATCCTGCCCGACCCCCGTTCGGACGATTTGCGGCGCGGTGCTGAACCGATCGGGAACGCTCGTCCGCTGGAAGTTCAACGTCTGTCCAAGGCCGATGCCGACGATGAGACCGGCGGCGGCAGCCGAGGCAATCCAATGCTGGCGGCCGACGTGGCGAACGGAAATCGCGTTCGCGAAACGGGGAAAAGCGAGCACGCGGGCCGGACGCTCCATCGCTTCGAGCCGGCGCATGATCTGTCCGTGCTGCATCGTGAGGCGCTCGCGCGTGAACGCTTCGTCCGCTTCCTGGCGCGCGTCGGTACGAAGTCCGTCGAGCCAGGTCGAGAGCGCCGTCAACCGGGATCGGCAGGCGGCGCAGTCGCGCACGTGCGCCGCTGCGGCGGTTTGCGCGGAAATGCCCAGCCGGACATCGGCCCACAAAGCGGTGAGGTCGGCTTCGCTCACGTGTCGGTTGAGGCCAAGCCGCTTAAGCATTGACACCATCTCCCTCTGCCAACAACGCCCGCAACTTCCTGATCGCGCGAAACAAGTGGACCCGCACGGTTGATTCGTTCAGCCCGGTGATGGCGCTCACTTCCCGCGATGTACACCCCTCGTAGTGGCTCAACATGAACACCGAACGCTGCCGTTCGGGCAATTCGGCCAACGCGACTGCGAGACGTTCCCGCCGTTCCTTCGCCAGCAGCTGGTCCTCAGGTGACGGTCCGTGACCCGGCATCCGCTCGGCGAGATCGCGCTCGGTGCCGGTGCTCTCGGGCATCGACACGATCCAGCGCTCGCGTCGCGTTCGCGCCTTGATCCGGTCCAGGCAACCATTGACCAGGATCCTGGTGAACCAGACCTCGAACGGGAGCTCCTCGCGGAAGGAGTCGAGGTGCGTATACGCCTTGATGAAGGCGTCCTGCACAGCCTCGTCTGCTTCTGCGGCATCCCGCAGGTAGTGATAAGCGATGCGGCCGGCGCGGCGCTGGTGTCGGGCGACGACTTCAGCGAAGCGCTCGCGGGCTTCGGCGTGGCGTCCGTCGGCGCGTAGCGCCTTTACTGCGGACGCCGCCGCGCTATCCACTTCGCGGCCGGGTACACCCGCCGCCTGCGCTCCTGTCATGTAATTACGCCCCGTCGCCCCGAACGTTTACCGCAGTCGTGCCGCGATGGCCGTTAATCCAGCTTCTGCAACCGTTTATCGGCGGGCCGCCAACATTATAAGTGAGCGGAGAGCTGGGAGCTAGAAATCCAGGAGTTAGGAGCTTGGCGCTAGAAGCGCGATCAGTGTGCGGAAGTGCCGGGGAAGTAATGAGCGAGCACGTCAGCCGGGCTGGCGCCAGCGGCGATCCGGGCGAAGGCGCCGACCTGGCAGAGACCGACGCCGTGGCCCAAGCCGCGGCCGTTGAATTCGAAAGTACCCTTGAGCGGCGCGACATCGAATCGCGTACTCCCGAGGGCACGGAACCCGAAGGCGCGCGTGAGCACGGCGCGCAGGTCTTCGCCGCGTACGAGGGGCGCCCGTTCTCCCTTCAGCGACACGAGCTGTACTCTGCCGCCGTCGTCGCGTTTCAGCACGTCTATTCGATCGAGACGTCCACCCACGCGCGTGCGCGCGTCGGCGTTGAGTGCGGCGAGAAGCGCCGGCCGCGGTGGGGCGAAACGCCACTTGCGGTGCGCGACAGCGGCGGGACCGCCGTCGTCGAGGGCGGTCAGATAGGACGGTTCAAGCCCGTTCCAGACGTCGCGAGCGGCGCTCGTTCGTCCGCCGCAGTCGGCGTGGAACGCGATGCGCGCCGGCCTGCGGTCGAACCAGAGCACAACGCCAGAGGTGTTGCGAGCCGCACGTGCGGCCGCGGCCGCCCAGCGCGCGGTCTTCGTACCGGATGGATCGTACAGCTGACAATGGGTCGAGGCGCAGAAGTCGAAGCCCTGGCCGCGATGTCTGGGGAAGAGTGCATAGGTGCGACTGACCACCGCCTGCAGTTCGAGCATCCTCTCGACGGCGACGGGCTCTGCGGGTCCGGGCGAGAACTCCGAGAGGATGACCACGCGGACGTAATCGTCCATTGGGACGGACACGATCTGCTTGTTGAGCTGCACGCGAACTCGGCCATGCGCTGGTCCCCCGCGATGACGCATCGCGTGTGGGGCGGCACATGCCAGGTTCACGAGGGCCGTGCCGAGCACGATCGAGGCTAGGAGCCGCACTCTGGATATATCGGCGTCGAACGGTTGTACACTTAGCCCGACTTTTCGGCGATGCGGCCCCACGGAAATCCCTTGGTTTCACGGTCTCTCATCCTACATGTCGCGCATTCTGGTCATCGATGACGATCTCGGCGTCCGCGAGAGCATGGAGCGGATGCTGAAAACCGCGGGCTATACCGTGCTGTCCGCGGCGACGGGAGAAGAAGGATTCGACATCGCGCGCGGGGGTGTGTTCGACGTCATTCTCTCGGACCTGCGGATGCCGGGGATATCCGGTCTCGACGTGCTGAAGAAGCTTCGGGACGTGCGCGTGGACGCGGCCTTCATCATCATGACCGGGTTCGGCACGGTGGACTCGGCTGTCGAGGCGATGAAGCTCGGCGCGGTTGATTTCGTGCAGAAACCGTTTTTCCGCGACGAGCTGCTGATGCGGGTGCGGGCGGCTGCGGATCGCCGGCAGCTCGCGCGCCAGGTCGAGTTGCTACAGCGCCAGATTCAACCGACCGGATCGCTCGATTCGCTCGTCGGTCGAAGCGCGGTGATGCGTCGGGCCAAGGATCTGATCTCCCGGGCGGCCACCGCCGGCGGCACGGTCCTCATTACCGGCGAGACCGGTACCGGTAAGGAGCTGGCCGCACGCGCGATTCATACCGCCAGCAGTCGGGCGTCACGGCCATTCGTGGCCCTCAACTGCGCGGCGCTCACCGAGTCGTTGCTGGAGAACGAGCTCTTCGGCCACGCGCGTGGGGCTTTCACCGGAGCCGCAGGCGCGCGCGCCGGGCTCATCGAACACGCGTCCGGTGGCACGTTGTTTCTCGATGAAATCGGTACGATGCCGAAAGCGCTTCAAGCGAAGCTGCTGCGAACGCTCGAAGCCGGCGAGGTACGGCGCATCGGTGAAAACGAGAATCGGGTAGTCGACGTCCGCTTCGTGGCCGCCACGAACGTCGATCTGAAACAAGCCGTCGACGCAGGCGATTTTCGCACCGACCTCTTCTACCGCCTGAACGTCCATCGCGTGCATCTGCCGCCGCTGCGCGAGCGCGAAGGGGACATCCGTCTGCTCATCGAACATTTTCTCGCGCAGTATGGGCCTGCTGGAGTGACCGACTGCTCACCGGCGGTCTGGGAGGCGCTGCTGGCGTACGACTATCCGGGCAACGTGCGTCAGCTGCAGCACATCGTTCAGCGCGCGGTTGCTATCGCGCAGGGACCGGTGCTCGAGCTCGGCGACTTGTCCGAAGAAGTGCTGGCCCGACCTCCGGCGCCGCCGGTCTCGGAAGGGACGGTCACCGCCGCCCGCGAGCGTGCCGAGCGAGAGATGATCGTCGCCACGCTGGCGCGGCACCACGGCGAGATCTCCTCGGCCGCACGCGAGCTTCAAGTGAGCCGGACGACGATGTGGCGGCTCATGAAGAAGCACGGGATCGGCGAGAAGACCTAGCAACCTCCAACTACCAATTCCCAACCCCCAAATCGGGAGGACTTCGAATCATTCGAGGGAAATCGACCTCCTTCTCCGGTTCCCACAGCTTTCACACCGACGGTCAAAGCACTCACTTTTGGGAGTTGGCAGTTGGGAGTTGGGAGTTGAGACCCGTTTCATATCCGCAACGCGGTCCGTTTCATCCGTGAAACGCCTCCTCACCCGGCAATCGAAGCGACGCCCGTACTGACGCGAATTCCCACGCAATCTCGCGCATTCCGCAGTGCGCGGTTACGGCCCGCCTCTTGCGAGGTGATTCTGTCCCCGCAGTTCGACCGCGGTTCAAAACATGGACTCCTCAGGCAAAGTGCTCATCGTCGAGGACGACAGCGATCTGTCTGATTTGCTGGCGACGACTGCGCGCGCGCGCGGTTATCGCCCCGTGGTGGCCTCCACGCTCACGCAAGCGATCGAAGCGGTCGAGCGCTGTCTGCCCGATGTGGCTGTCGTGAACGTGGCGCTCGGCGGCGAGTCCGGCCTCGAGCTGCTGCCGCGGATCAAGAAGCTGACGCCGGATTCGGAGATCGTCGTCGTGTCGGGGACCACATCGCTGGCCGGAACGTTCACCTCCTGCGACATGCCGGCATTTGCCTTCGTCGAGAAGCCGTTCGACATCGATCGGCTGTTGGCGACGGTCGAGCGTGCACTCGAGCGTCGGCGTATGAACCTTCAGAACCGTCGGCTCGTGTGGGAGCTGCAGACCATCAACGAGATCGCCGACGGTATCAGCCGTTCGCTCGAGCTCGAGGACGTGCTCACTGGCGCGCTGCAGCGGCTGGTGCCGGCGCTCGAAGCGGCGGGTGGCTCCATCCGTCTGCTCGACGAGCTGACCGGAGAGTACGAGCTGCGGGCGATCGTCGGTCCGGAATCGATGTCCTCGGTCTGGACCGACTTCGGCGCGGTCCTGCCTCGTCCCAGCGAACAGGTCATCGCCACGCGCAAGCCGGTCGTGATCGAGGACATTGCGGCGTGTCTCCCGGCCGAGGCGGCGGCCAGGCTTCCGGTGCGGAGCTGCGTGAGCCTGCCGATGTTCGCGGGTGACGAGCTGCTCGGCACGCTCACGCTTGGCTCGACGATCCCCAGCCGTTTCCAAGTTGCTGACGAACGACTGCTGGCCATTGTCGTCGGGCAGATCGTCGTCGCCATCCAGAACGCGCGGTTGCACGATTTCGTCCGCCGCGGCAAGCGCGAATGGGAGCGCACGTTCGACTCCATCAACGATCCGATCGCCGTATTCAACAGCCGCGGCGATCTCGTCAGAGGCAACAGCGCCCTGGCCGCGCATCTCGGTCGGCCGGTGACGGCACTGCGGCCGGCCAGCTGTCGGACCGTCGGATTCTGCGGCGGCGGATGTCCCACTTGCGCGCGTCGGGCGCGCGCTCGCGCAGAACGACTGTCGCGAAGAAATCACGCTGCCGGACGGGCAGATTTTCAGCGTGACGACGTTCCCCATGCTCACCGGTCCGGAAGGACCGTCCGTCGTCCAGGTCGCGAAGAACGTGACCGAGGAGAGTCGCAGCGCGCGGCGCATGCGGCAAATGAGCGAGGAGCTGGCGGTCACCAACGCCCAGCTCATCGCGACGGTGGAACAGCTCAAGTCCACGCAGGCGCAGCTCCTTCAGGCGGAGAAGCTCTCCGCGATCGGTCAGCTCGTGGCCGGTGTCGCGCACGAGTTGAACAACCCGCTGACCAGCGTGATCGGTTACGCGCAGCTGCTCGAAGAAGAGATGCGCGATCGGCCCGAGGCGATCGACATCAGGACGAACGAGGAGCTCGGGCGCGACCTGCGGCGAATCGCGGAAGAGTCCGAGCGTGCGGCACGCATCGTTCGTAACCTGCTGGCGTTTGCGCGACGGCAGACCGCGGCCCGTGCGGCGCAGGACATCGTCGATCTCTGCACGCGCGTCGTGGCGCTGCGTGCGTACGAGCTGCGTTTGACAGGCGTTGAGCTCATCACGGATTTCCAGCCGGCATTGCCGCGTGTGATTGCCGACGGCGGCCAGATCCAGCAGGCGCTGCTCAACTTGATGCTCAACGCCGAGCAGGCGATGCGCGGCCGCTCCGTTCGACGACTGACCATCGGCGCGAGATTCGACAGCAGCGCCAGCGCCGTCGAGCTCTCGGTGTCGGACACCGGTCATGGCATCGATGCGGCGAACCTTTCCCGCATCTTCGATCCGTTCTTCACGACACGCGATGTCGGTGAGGGCACCGGCCTCGGCCTGAGCATCTGTTACGGCATCATCCGCGATCACGGCGGACACATTGCCGTCGAGAGCAAGATTCAAGTCGGCACGACGTTCTCCGTCCTGCTGCCAGCGCTCGTCGAGGATTCCCGGGGGCTCGGCGAAGACATCCTCGTGGCGCACGGCGATCAAGGCCAGCGCGAGTTCCTGATAGCCGCCCTGAACGGGTGGGGGCACCGCGCCGTCGGCGCCACCTCCGTTTCAGAAGCGCTCGATCGCTACAGGCTCGGTGGCCTGCAGGCGGTACTGCTGGATCGGACGCTGCTCGCCGGTGGACTGGCGGAGTGGCGGACGGCACGTCACGCGGACGTCCCGCGCGTGCCGCTCATTCTCATGTCCACAACTCCGCACGAAGACTCCATTGAACAGTTCGGTCGGGAAGAAGCGGCGGCCGTCCTGGTGCCGCCGCTCGAGTTGCGAGCGCTGCGGGCCGCGGTGCGCGCAGTCGCGAAGGAGTGTGTATGACTGGTCAACAGCCGATGCTCGTCGTCGTCGACGACGAACAAGGCATTCTCGACGTTGTCAGCCGGTTTGCCAAACGCGCGGGCTACGAAGTCGTCACGTGCGCGAGCGGGCGGGAAGCCGTATCCCAGATTCAGACCCACCACGCCGACCTGGCGATGGTGGATTTACGGATGCCGGACGTGGGTGGGCTGGAAGTGCTGCGCGCCATCCGCGAGACCAATCCGCAGTGCCAGGCGGTGCTGATGACCGGGTACTCCTCGGTCGAGACCGCGGTCGAAGCCATCAAGCTTGGGGCGATGGACTATTTGAGCAAGCCGCTCGATTTCGCGCGTCTCGAACTGCTGCTGACCGGCGTGCGCGACGAGCTGGAGCGCCGTCGCAGCGTGCTCTCGATCGAGAGCGATCTCGCCCGGCGTCTCGAGTTCTGCGGGATGATCGGTCGCGGTCCGGCGATGCAGGAGCTGTTCGGCATGATCCGCCGCCTCGCGCCGCACGTCCGGACAGTATTGATGACGGGCGAGACCGGCACCGGCAAGGAGCTCGTTGCCCGCGCCTTGCACAAGATCGGTCCGCGGCGCGACCGCCGGTTCGTCACCGTCAATTGCTCCGCCGCGGATGCCTTGCTCGACAGCGAGCTCTTTGGCCACATCCGTGGCGGCGTGGCGGGAGCGGCAGACAACAAGGCCGGGCCTGTTCGAGACCGCCGACGGCGGCACGCTCTTTCTCGATGAGATTGGCGAACTGCCCATGACGGTTCAGGCGAAGCTGCTCCGGGTTCTCGAGCTCGGTGAGGTCTACCGAGTGGGCTCACTGGAACCTCGACGCGTCAATGTCCACATCCTCGCCGCCACCAATCGGGATCTCCGCAACGAGGTGGCGAAAGGCCGCTTCCGCAGCGACCTTTACTATCGGTTGAACATCGTCGAGGTGAAGCTGCCGCCGTTGCGAGACCGGCGTGAGGACGTTCCTTACCTGACCGCCGCGTTCGTGCGCGAGACCAGTGAACGGCTTCAGAAACCGTTGCTCGGGCTGACACCCGGTGCCGAGAGGATGCTCACGGCCGCACCGTGGGATGGGAACGTGCGCGAGCTTCGCAACGTGATCGAACGGGCGTGCATCCTCGCGGATGGCGACTTCATCACCGAACGTGAATTGAGCGTCAACATGCCGACTCCATCGCTGGGTTCGCCGGGCCGTGGCGTAGCCGCGCAGGCGATTCCGGGGCAGGATGCGGATCTGCTCGTGAATGTCGAGCGCGAGCATATTCAGCGGGCGCTCGCCCGCGCCGGCGGCAACAAGAAAGTCGCCGCCAAGATGCTGGGACTGAGCCGCCGTGCGCTCTATCGGCGTCTCGAGCGGTTGGATCTCGGCGCCACGATAACGCGGCGACAACACGGCGCCGGCGCCGTTATGGCGGAAGCGTAAAAACCTCGCACCCGACCGTCTTGTTCCGGGCGTCTGACGAGCGCGTCGGTGTGGTACGATTCCGCGGATGGCACAGGCGCAGCAGGCGACGGGTCTCGAAAGCCACGGCATCACCAACGTCTCCCGCGTGTACTGGAACCTCGGGGTGCCGGCCCTGTACGAACAAGCGTTGCGGCGCCGAGAAGGCGCGCTGTCGCTGGACGGCCCGCTGGTCTGCCGCACCGGCCAGCACACAGGTCGCTCGCCCAACGACAAGTTCATCGTCCGCGAGCCGTCCAGCGCCGAGAAGGTCTGGTGGAGCAAGGTAAACCGGCCGATCGAAGTCCATCACTTCGATGCCCTGCGGCAGCGGCTCCTGAACTATGTCGAGGGACGTGATTTGTTCGTGCAGGACTGCTACGCGGGTGCCGACCCTCGCTACCGTCTGCCGCTGCGGATCATCACCGAGCACGCCTGGCACAGCCTCTTCGCCCGGCACATGTTCATCGACATCCCCGAGGCCAACGGGCGTCCGGCGCACACGCCGGAGTTCACCGTCATCGACATGCCGGGGCTGCACGCCGAACCGTCGCATCACGGGACGAATTCCGAAGTCTTCATCCTGCTGCACTTCGCCAAGAAACTGGTGCTCATCGGCGGGACGAGCTATGCGGGCGAGATCAAGAAGTCGATCTTCACCGTGATGAACTACCTGCTCCCGCTGCGCAACGTGCTTTCCATGCACTGCTCGGCCAACGTCGGCGCCGCTGACGACGTGGCGCTCTTCTTCGGCCTGTCCGGAACGGGAAAGACAACGCTGTCGTCCGATCCCCACCGCCGCCTGATTGGCGACGACGAACACGGGTGGAGCGAAGACGGCGTGTTCAATATCGAAGGCGGCTGCTACGCGAAGATGATTCGTCTCTCGCAGGAGGCGGAGCCGCAGATCTATGCGACCACGCATCGGTTTGGCACGGTGCTCGAGAACGTGCGGATGGACGTGTCGACGCGCGTGCTCGAGCTCGATGACGATTCCCTCACCGAGAACAGCCGCGGCGCCTATCCGATCGAGTTCATCGACAACTACCTGCCGTCGGGACTGGCGGGACACCCACGCAACATCGTCATGTTGACCGCGGATGCCTTTGGCGTGTTGCCGCCGATCGCGCGGTTGACGCCGGCCGGTGCGCGCTACCACTTCCTTTCAGGATACACAGCCAAGGTCGCCGGCACTGAAAGAGGTGTCACGGAGCCACGGGCCACGTTCAGCACCTGCTTCGGCGCGCCGTTCATGGTGCTCCATCCAACGGTGTACGCGAAGTTCCTGGGTGATCGCATCTCGCGTCATCACGTGCAGGTCTGGCTCGTGAACACAGGCTGGAGCGGCGGACCGTACGGCGTAGGCAGCCGCATCAAGATTGCGCACACGCGGGCCATGATCCGGGCTGCGCTCGGCGGTCAGCTGAGCGACGTCGGATATGAGACCGATCCGGTGTTCAACCTCGAAGTTCCGCAAACCGTTCCCGGCGTTCCATCCGAGCTGTTGAAGCCGCGCAATACCTGGAGCGACAAGACCGCCTACGACGAGCAGGCGCGAAAACTGGCGGGAATGTTCAACGAGAACTTCAAAACCTTCGAAGGGGACGCGGCGCCGGAGGTGAAGGCGGCCGGACCAAGGCAAGGATGAAAAAAGAAGGATGAAGGAAGAAAGAAGGAAGAAAGTATCCTTTGAGATGATCGCGACCGCGTACGAGCCGGTAATCGGACTCGAGATCCACGCTCAGCTGCTCACGGCCACGAAGATCTTCTGCGGGTGCAGCACGCGCTACGGGGCCGCGCCGAACCGTCAGGTGTGTCCGGTGTGCCTGGGGCTGCCCGGCGCGCTGCCGGTGCTGAACCGCCGCGCCGTCGAGTTCGCGGTTCGCGCGGCGCACGCGCTCGGCTGTACGGTCCACCCGGTCTCGATCTTCGCGCGCAAGAACTACTTCTACCCGGACCTTCCCAAGGGCTACCAGATCTCGCAGTACGAACGCCCGCTCGCGACCGACGGTGCACTCGAATACGACGGCGCCACGGGGGCCCGGCGGGTCCGCATTCTGCGAATCCATATGGAGGAGGATGCCGGGAAATCGCTGCACGAGGGATTTGCCGATTCCGACCGGTTCACCTATCTCGATTTCAACCGCAGCGGCGTGCCGCTGATTGAGATCGTCACCCATCCCGACCTGCGCTCGGCCGCCGATGCCGCGGACTTTTTCTCACGGCTGCGCGCCATTCTCGTCAGCATCGGTGTCAACGACGGCAACATGGAGGAGGGCAGTCTCCGCTGCGACGCGAACGTATCGGTCCGTCCCATAGGATCGGAGACGCTCGGCGTGAAAACCGAGGTGAAGAACCTCAACTCCTTCCGCTACGTCCAACGAGCGCTGGAGTACGAAATCGAGCGGCACACGGCGCTGTTGCAGGCGGGCCAGACGATCGAGCAGGAAACGCGATTGTGGGACACGGCCGCCGGCCGCACGGTCACGATGCGCGGCAAGGAAGAAGCGCATGACTATCGCTACTTTCCGGAGCCCGATCTGGTTCCGCTCGAGCTCGATCCGGCCTGGATCAGCGAGATCGGCAGCAACCTGCCGGAATTACCCGACGCGCGCCGACGCCGTCTGGTCGAGACCTACGCGATTCCCGACTACGATGCGCGCATCCTGACGCAGTCAGCGGACCTCTCCGCGTATTTCGAGGCAACGGCCGCCGCCTGCGGGAACGCGAAGGCGGCGAGCAACTGGATCATGGGCGAAGTGACCCGCCGTATGAACGCCGACGGTACCGCCATCGGCGACGTGCCCCTCGAGCCCGAACGACTTGCGGGGTTGATTCGGCTCGTCGACTCAGGCAGGATCAGCGGGCCAATCGCCAAAGAGGTCTTCGAAAAAATGTACGGCTCGCGGATGACCGCCGCCGAGGTGGTCGAGCGCGAGGGCCTGGCTCGCATCGACGATGAAGAAGCGGTGGCGAGCGCCGTCCGCGCCGTGATCGAAGCCAACGCCGGTCCGGTGGCTCAGTACCGCGCCGGCAAGCAGCAGACGTTTGGTTTTCTCGTCGGACAGGTGATGAAGGCGATGAAGGGGAAGGCCAATCCCGGCGTCGTGAACGACCTGCTCCGTCGTACATTGGATGGTCATTAGGGAGTTCGATCTGCGCGACGGGACTGAAGGAGGCGGCCGGACGCTGGCCGCGGCGCGGCAGGGGTTGGCCCCCGCGAGCACCGACACATGATCGAAGCCCATCGAATCTCCAAAATGTACAGCCGCGGCGTGTACGCGCTGCGCGACCTGTCGCTGCGTATCGACAAGGGAGAGTTTGTTTTTCTGACCGGACCGAGCGGCGCCGGCAAATCGACACTCTTGCGGCTGCTGCTCTGCAAGGAGACGCCCTCGGACGGCCAGCTGGTGGTAGGCGGCCGTAATCTGGCGGATCTGACGGCCCGCCAGGTCCAGTCCTACCGCCGCTCCATCGGCTTCGTCTTCCAGGATTTCAAGCTGCTGGCCAGCAAGACGGTGCTGGAGAACGTGGCCTTCGTGCCGCGTGTGCTGGGCATGGGCATCTCACAGCAGCAGCGGAAGACGTTTCAGGTGCTCAAGTGGGTCGGCCTCCAGCATCGGATGACCGCCTACCCGCTCGAGCTCTCGGGCGGCGAGCAACAGCGCATCGCCATCGCGCGCGCGCTCGTCAACGATCCGTTGATCATCCTCGCCGATGAGCCGACGGGGAACCTGGATCCCGATTTGTCCCTTGAAATCATGAACCTGCTGCGCGAGATCAACGCCCGCGGGACGACCGTGCTCATCGCCACGCACGATCGCGAGCTGATCCGCCGCGTCGGGCGTCGCTCCCTGACCCTGGATCGCGGGCAGATAGTCGAGGTCGCATGAGGTCGAGTGCATGCGGGCACTGAGATACTTTTTTCTCGAGGCCATGGGCAGCCTCTGGCGCCGGCGCGGTGCCGCCTTCATTGCCGTGCTCACGATTGCGGCCGGCCTGTTCGTGCTCGGGTTCTTCCTCATCGTCAATGCCAACGTGCAGCGGGTGGCCGCTCGCTGGGGAGACGCCGCTGAGCTCTCCGTCTTCTTGAAAGATGACGTCAACGAACGCAGCTTGAAGATGATCGATGACTTGATTGCCGGCAGCGGATTGGCCGTGGAGCGGCAGTACGTCTCGAAGTCGGAGGCGATGACCAGGTTCCGTCAGGAATTTCCAGATCTGGCGCCGGCCACCGCGAGGCTCGAGCGCAATCCGTTTCCCGCATCGTTCGAGGTGCGGCTGCGGCAGGAGGCACCAGGAGCCGAGGAAGCCGTCGGCAACCTGGCGACGACGCTGAGCGGGCTTCCAGGAGTCGCCGACGTCCGCTACGACCGCCGGTGGCTCAGCCGGCTGAATGCCGCGATGCGCTTCGTCGGGGGCGTGGGTGCGCTCATAGCAGGCTTGCTGGCTCTGGCCTCGGCGCTGACCGTTGCCAACGTCGTTCGACTCGCCGCCTACGCCCGCCGTGACGAAATTGAAATCATGCAGCTCGTTGGCGCCCCCCTGACGTACGTCCGGGGCCCCTTCGTCGTGGAAGGGGTGCTGCAGGGGGGTGTGGGAGCGCTTCTGGCGATCGTGTTCCTCGCCCTGGCATTTACCGCGGTTCGGGCCAGATACGGACCGATGGCGACGCAGGCGCTTGGCCTGCCATCCATCATGTTCCTGCCGGTCGAGCTATCGATGCTGCTGGTGCTCGGGGGCATGCTGCTCGGATGTCTGGGTGGCTTCATCGTCGCGCGAAGCGTGCGATGAAAGACCGACGGTCGCCGTTGACAGGCCCCGGGCGCTACGCTTACACTCGATCCATCCAGCACAATATGAACCAGGCGAGGAGTCGCATGGCGCGGTCGATCAACCCCGTAAGGGTTCCGAGTAGTCATGTCAACGGTCCCGCCGATTTCTACCGCGAAGAGTTCATCAGACACCGCCAATGTCTCGCCAAGCAGCGCGAGTACTTTTCCGAGTGCGCCATCAGCAAAGCTGACGCAGCGCTGGCCAGGGTGCTCGGTAATCTCGAGCAGCTTTGTGCGAAAGATGATGCGGAGCAGGTTATCGGACGCCTGTTACGCACGTTCAATGCGGTAACTGGCTTGTCTGGCTGGTCCGATCCTCAAAAGCTTCACTGAGCCGTCCCCTTCACCGACTTCGAACCGATCTCCACGACATCCTGCGCGCGGCGGTTGACGCTGCGGATCCTGTACGACTCGTCACCAGTGCGCTTTCGCGCGGAGTACTGGAAGGGGTCGCGCCCCGTGCAATCGTTGCCGCTGGCAAGGCGGCGTGGCCGATGGCCGCCGCTGTTGCGAACGCCGGCTTCGCGGTCCCGGGCGTCGTCGCAGGAACCGCAATCAGCGGTCATGTGCTGCCGGCGGGCATGGAGGCCTTCGATGCCGGTCATCCCGTTCCCAATGCCGCCAGTGTCGTGGCGTCGGTGCGTGCCCTCGAATACGCGACGGCCCTGGAAAAGGATGAAGTGCTGCTGGTGCTCCTGTCCGGCGGCGCCTCAGCGATGTTGGCCCTCCCCGCCGAAGGCCTCTCGCTTGACGACAAGGTCGACACGACGGCGGCGTTGCTACGCGCAGGAGTTGTCATCGACGGGATGAACACGGTGCGAAAGCACCTGTCGCGAATCAAGGGCGGGCGGCTCGCCGCCGCCTCGGCTCGAACGGTGACGCTGGCGCTGTCCGACGTTCACGGTCAGGCGGAGGACGATCCGAGCGTCATCGGTTCCGGTCCCACCGTGGCCGATCGTACGACCTACGCTGACGCGCTCCGCGTGATCGGTGAGAGTCGTGCCGCCGTGCCGCCGAGCGTGGTTGCCCATCTCGAACGGGGTGCCCGTGGCGAGCTCGAAGAGACGTTGAAGCCCGGCGATCGCCGGCTGGCCGCCACGACCTTCGAAGTCATCGGCAACCGGCACACGGTGCTCGAAGCGGCGCTGCGCGCTGCCCAGGATCGAGGCTACATCTCGCACGTGCTGCCGTCGGCGACGAGCGGCGAGGCGCGTGAGGCAGCCCAGCACTTCTTCGCGGAGGCGCGATGGCTTGCCGCCGACGGTCCGCGGCCGCTCTGCGTATTGGCGGCGGGTGAAACGACTGTGACCGTCCGGGGGGAGGGCAAGGGAGGCCGGAACCAGGAGTTTGCCCTCGCGCTCGTCCCCATGGTCGGCGTATTCGGGCGGGCGACCGCCTTTGCCAGCGCCGGAACCGACGGCATCGACGGTCCAACAGATGCCGCAGGCGCCATCGTCGACTCGTCGACGCTGGAGCGTGCGCTGCGCGCCGGCGTCGACTGGCGGGTGTCGCTCGCTGCCAATGACGCCTACCGCTTCTTCGAGCCGCTGGGGGATCTTCTGCGCTGGGGGCCGACGGGAACGAACGTCGGCGATCTCCAGGTATTCCTGGTCGCCTGAGTGACTACAATCGGCAGTATGCAGCGCATCGGCAAGATCATCGCGACGGGACTCGTAACGCTGATCGTCGTCCTCGGGCTCGGCTACGGCTGGGGCGCATCCGGCCGGCGGGCGATTCAGACTGCGCTCGACGAGACGAAGCAGCAGCTGGATTTGGCCGAAGCGCGCGGCCACCTGCTCGACGCGCGTGTCAGCCTTTACAACATGAACTTCGGCGATGCGAGCCGCCGACTCGAGGAAGCCAAGACGCCGTTGCGTCGGACCCGGGACCGCTATTCGGAAAACAGCAAAGACCAGTCAGCGCGTGCGCTGGCCACCGCACTCGAGCACGTCGACGAGGCGCAGCGCCTCGCCAACAAGCTCGATCCCGCTGCGAACACGAAAGCCGGCGAAGCGCTCGAAGCCATCAAGGTTGCTACTTCACGATAGTTGCTTTCAATTCCACCTTTACCACGCGGTCCGAAGCCGGATCGGTCGTCTGCGAGACTACGAGCGGCTTGCCATCCTCCAGAATTGCACTGACAACTTCGCTGATGTGAATGGGTTCCGTCCTGTCCGACTCCGACGTGAGCCGGCCGATATTCGAGATTCAGCCGCACGCGCATCCGGCCGTTGGTGAGGATTTCCGGCGTGGCATCAACATTCAGCAGGGGCTTCGGCGGGGTTACCGTCGCCGCTCCCTCAACGGAGCGCGGGACTGACATCACGCCGGCCCCGAGCCGGAGGCGGCCAGGATCGCGGTCGACGAGGTACATCGTGACGACCCTCGGTGGTGCTGCTGCAGAACCACGCTGGATCGGTTATCGAGATGGTCAGATCAAGCCTGATATTGACAAGTTGCTGCGGCGTTTTCGCCACTGGTTGATTGGGAGCGGCCTGACCAGCAGCGGCCGGTGCGGCCGGCGGCGTCTGCACGGCTGCAGCGTAATCGACTTGTCGCGCCTCCAGACGGTCGAGTAGCGGTACGGTCAACGTCATGACCGTCGTTGCGCCCACGAAAAGACTCTTCAACATGACTCTCCTTATTGCGGTCCCGAAGCGGGAAGTAGTGGTTCGACGCGGACGTCCGGAATCTCGGGCAATGGCGCGATGACGATCGCATCGGGCTCGATGTCCGGCGGCCGTGGCGGTTCGACAATCAATGGTTCGATGGGCCCGAGTGGTGGCACCGTCGGCGCGAGTTCGACTTGGCTGGTTGCCACTTCCTCGTGTTCGAATTCGCCGGATGTATTTCGAGAGGCCTGGAGCAACGGCGAGGCTGACTCTGGTGTGGTCGCAGGTGCCTCTGGAGCCGCTCCGCTCGGCGTCGCCACGGATGGCGTCGTGGCCACCTCCGCCACAGGTGTCGGTTTTGGAGCGCGCAACAAAGCGAACGCCAGCAGCAGGACGCTCGCGGCAGCGAACACAAGGCGAGGCCAGGTGAACAGACGCGGCTCGCTGCGCCGGAGACGTGGCAGTACTCGCGCCCTGACGTCGGCGGACGATTCGACGCGCATCATTTCGCGCACCGCCTCGTCTATCGCGCGATCCAGCTCGTCGTCAGTCATGGACGTATCCCAATGCCGCCAGCTTCTTCTTCAAGAGGCGCCTCGCCTCGGAGACTCGCCACTTGAGAGTGCCTACCGGAATCTCGAGCACCTTCGCGATCTCGTCGTACGAGTGTTCGCTGGAGCCGGTCATGAGCAGCGCATCGCGCAACTTCTGCGGCAGCGCCGCCACGAGTTGCCGCAAGACTCGTTGCAGCTCGTCGCACGAGAGCCGCGCTTCGTGCGACGGCTCGGAGGAAGCTACTCGCTCGGCAAGCGAAGACTCCTCGCCAAACTGGTCGCGACTTCGGGTCATTCTCAGCCACCGCGTCATGCGCTTCCGCCGGTCGAGTGCCTTGCGCCAGGCAATTGAAAGCAGCCACGTCTTGAACGAGGACTCTCGCCGGAACGTGCCGAGCTTCTGGTAGGCCGTGACGAACGCCTCCTGGACCACATCGTCGGCATCCGCGGCGGAGCCCAGGGCGGCATACGCGGCCCGATACACGGCCCGTCGGTGCTGGTCGACGAGCTCCCCGAAGGCCCCTTCGTCGCCCGAAAGCGCGAGGCGGACGAGCTCGTGATCAGCGTCCGGCAGCAGCTCGGATCCGGTCACACAATCTGTAGACTTCGGCCCTGCGGGGCCGGTTGGAAAAAACTCTTCAAAGAAACGGAATACACTCAAATCTGATGTTGAATCACGAGCAATTGCTCAAACTTATGCGGGAGAACGTCGAACATCCCGCCACCCCCCGCGAATTATTGCAGCGGTTGAAGGTGCCGCGCGAGCAGCGGGCGACGTTCAAGCGCCTCCTGAAAGACCTGGTCTCGACGGGCGCCCTGATCCAAACGCGCGGCAACCGCTACGGCGTACCCGACCTGATGAACCTGGTGGTCGGACGGATCACGACCAATCCGCGCGGGTTCGGTTTCGTCGTGCCCGACCGCCCGATTGAGAACGTCACCGGCGACATCTACGTTGCCGGCAGCAATCTGAACCAGGCCATGCACGGCGATCGCGTGGTCGCCCGCATCGAGCGTGTCACGGACCGTGGCGCGGAGGGCCGAATCCTTCGCATCCTGGAACGGGGTGCGACGGCAACCGTCGGGCGTTTCGACGTCGACGAGAGCGGGATGGGCTTCGTCGTGCCGTTCGACCGCCGGTTGATTATGGACGTCCAGATTCCATCGGGTGAGCAGAAGGACGCCGAGCCCGGTGACATGGTGACGGTGGAAATCACTCGATGGCCGACTGCCGCCCGGGCGCCCCTGGGCCGCGTCACTGACGTTCTCGGCACCATCGACGAGCCGGGTGTCGACACCGAGATCATCATCCGTAAGTTCGGAATATCCGATCAGCACGGCGAGGCGGCCGTAGCGGAAGCCAAACGTCTGGGCGGCGAGGTTCGCGAGCGCGATCTGAAAGGACGGACCGACTTCCGGCCGCTCGTCACGGTCACCATCGACGGCGAACATGCACGCGATTTCGACGATGCCATCACGCTCGAGGAGTTGCCGAACGGCAACTACTGGCTTGGGGTACACATTGCCGACGTGGCGCACTACGTGCCCGAAGGGAGCGCGCTCGACGAAGAGGCCTACGAGCGCGGCACATCGGTCTACTTTCCAGAGCGCGCGGTGCACATGTTTCCCGCGGAGCTGGCGACCGGACTCTGCAGCCTGAACCCGCGGGTCGATCGGCTGGTGCAGTCGTGCCTGATGGAGATCGACCGCCGCGGGCAGGTCGTCCGCTACGAGCTGCACGACGGTGTCATTCACAGCAACGAACGCATGACCTACAACGATGTGAACGCGATCCTGACGGATCGAGACCCCGAGTTGCAGTTCGCGATACGCGCCGCTGGTTCCGCTGTTCGAGCGGATGCAGGAGCTGTTCGGGATTCTCAATCGCCGCCGGCACCGTCGCGGATCCATCGACTTCGATCTGAAAGAACCGGAGATCATCCTGGACGACCAGGGCATGGTGGAAGAGATCGTGGCGCTCGAGCGCAACGTCGCGCACCGCATCATCGAGGAGTTCATGCTCGTCGCCAACGAGACCGTGGCGCAGCACCTCGACGACCAGGACATTCCCAGCCTGTTCCGCATTCACGAGGATCCCGATCCGCTGAAAGTGGACGAGTTCGAACAGTTCGTGACCACGCTCGGCTACAGCCTCGCCGCGCCCAAGGGTGCGGTCAAACCGAAGCACTTCCAGAAGCTGGTGGAAAGGATGCGCGGCACGCCGCAGGAGAAGCCGATCGCGTTCCTGATGTTGCGAACGATGCAGAAAGCGCGATACGACCCGTCGAACATGGGTCATTTCGGGCTGGCGGCTGACAGCTACACGCATTTCACATCGCCCATCCGTCGCTATCCCGATCTGATCGTGCACCGCACGCTCCGGGAAGGACGCCACGGCCGGATGACGGAGGATCGTCGTGAAGAACTGACCGACGAGTTGCCGGAAGTCGCGCGCCATACGTCCGACCGCGAACGCCGGGCCGATGACGCCGAACGTGAGCTGGTGCAGTGGAAGAAGGTCCGCTTCATGGCGGACAAGGTCGGCGACGAGTTCGTCGGCTACATCACCGGCGTCACATCGTTCGGCCTCTTCATCGAGCTCGTCGAACACTTCGTGGAGGGCCTGGTCCACGTGTCGACGATGGCCGACGACTACTACCGTTTCGTGGAGCGCGCCCACATCTTGCAGGGGGAGAACACCGGAAAGAGCTACCGGCTCGGCGACAAAGTGCAGGTGCAGGTGATCAAGGTGGACATGGAGCGGCGGCAGGTCGACCTGGGGATTGTCGAGATCCTCGACGCTGTCCGTGAGTCCGAGGAGGCGCGCGGTCCCCGCCGCAGCAAGGCGCAGCCGAAGAAAGAAAGGCACTTGCGGGCCGGTCGGCGCAAGCAGCGCCCCGGGCGTCGCGAACGCACGTCCCGGCGCGGGCGATGAGGAAGAGTTCGTGGCGAAGAGGGAGAGTTCGTGGCTTCCGCCTTCAGGCGAAAGTGCGGCAATGATGGAGATTTCGTGGGTTCCGCCTTCAGGCGGAAGTGACAGCACATGCGATCGATAGTCGTCGGCACGGCGGGCCACGTCGATCACGGCAAGAGTGCGCTCGTGCGCGCGCTGACCGGGACGGATCCAGACCGGCTGAAGGAGGAGAAGGCTCGCGGAATCACGATCGACCTTGGGTTTGCCAATCTGGTTGACGGGGATACGAACTTTGCGTTCGTCGATGTTCCCGGACACGAGCGATTCGTCCGCAACATGCTCGCCGGCGCCGGCGGGATCGATCTCGTTCTGCTCGTCATCGCCGCCGATGAATCCGTGATGCCACAGACGCGCGAGCACTTCGACATCTGCCGCCTGCTCGACGTGCAGACGGGCGCCATCGTGCTGACGAAGACCGACGCTGCGGATGAGGAGATGCGCGAGCTGGCAGCGCTCGAGAGCCGGGAGCTGGTGGCCGGGTCGTTTCTCGAAAACGCGCCCGTCGTCGCCGTCTCGTCGAAGACAGGGGCGGGCCTGGACGCGCTGCGGGCGGTGCTTCGCGACCTTGCCTCGCGCGTCACGCGACGCGATCCGCGCGGCAGCGCGCGGTTGCCGGTGGATCGCGTCTTCACGCTCAAAGGCTTCGGGACGATTGCCACCGGGACGCTGGTCTCGGGAAGGCTGCGCGAAGGACAGAACCTTGCCGTGCTGCCGCGGGCATTGTTCGCGAGCGCGCGTGGCATTCAGGTTCACGGACATCACCAGCGAGCGGCCGACGCCGGTCATCGCGTGGCCGTCAATCTCGGAGGCATCGAGCTCGCCGACCTCGAGCGAGGAGCGACGCTTTGTGAACCCGGTTCGCTCGAGCCGACGCGCCGGTTCGATGTGATGATCGAACTGCTGCCGGATGCAAGGCCGCTTCGCCACGGCGCGCGCGTGCGGTTTCATCAAGGCACCAGTGAGATCATGGGACGGGTGGCGCTGGCCGCTCGCCGCGGGACGGTCGAGCCGTTGGCGGAGTTGCCGCCGGGCGCGTCCGCCTACGCCCGCCTCCGGCTCGAGCAACCTGCGGTCGTCACGCGCGCCGATCGATTCATCCTTCGCGCGTACTCGCCGGTGGTGACCATTGGCGGCGGCGTCATTCTCGATCCGCTGCCGCCACGAGCGGCCATTCGAACGCCGATCGGCATCGAGCGGCTGCAGCGGCTCGATGCCTCCGCGCCGTTCGACGAGGTGCTGGAGACGCTCGTCGACGAACGAGGACTGCAGGGGTTGCCACAGTCGGCGGTGCTCAGCCGCGCGGGTGCCGCGCCGGCGCAGGCCGAGGCCTCACTCAGGCGCCTGAGCGAGACCGGGAAGATCGTCGCCGTCGGGGATGTGCTGCTGTCGCGACGCCTGATGGACCAGGCTGCGAATCGACTGCTCGAGGCGTTGACGGCTCATCATGCCGCCGAACCGATGTCGGAGGGACTGCATCGCGAGGAAGCGCGGGCGAAGCTGATGCCGCGCGCTCTATCGGCGGTCTTCGATGCGATCGTGGCGCCGCTCGTCGCCGGTGGGCGCGTGACGTCCCGCGATCGGCTTTCACTCGCCGGGCACGCCGTGTCCCTGTCGCCAGAAGAAGGGCGGATTCGCGAGGCGGTGCTGAAAGTGTTTTTCGACGCCGGGCTCTCGCCGCCGGATGTTACCGGCGCGCGCTCGGCCGTCGGCGGCGATGCGGCGACGGTTGACCGCATCATCAACCTGCTGGTGAGGCAGCGAGCGCTGGCCAAGGTCGACACGCTGCTGTTCCACACGGAACGGCTCGAGGCGCTCAAAACGGAGATACGAGCGTTGAAGACGACGAACGCAACTGCCGTCGTGCGATTCGACGTGGCATCGTTCAAGGAGCGCTACGGTATCACGCGGAAGTTCGCGATTCCGCTGCTGGAATATCTGGACCGCGAGCGGGTCACACGGCGGGTGGGGGAGTCGAGAGTGCTGGTCTAGCTGCGATCGGCGGGACGTGGATCTTTTGCCCCGTTTTCAATACGCGTGCCCTCCTTGGTCGCGTCCTTGAAATTCTTGATGCCACGGCCGATCCCGCGTCCGATGTCCGGCAGCCGGTTGGCGCCGAAAATCAGGATGATTATGAAGAGGATGACAACTAGCTCGGGAATCCCGAGTTGGCCAAACATGGCGGCTCCTTCAAAAGGGGCGAATCGAGGCGATTCTACCACCAATCGGGGCTGGGTCCCCGGGCACGGCGCCGCCGCCTTGGCGGTTGGTCTGGCATCAGCCGTCCTTACCCTCGAGCTGCCCGCTCGAGCTCAGTTCGCATCCGGGGTGAACGTCGTCGAGGTCTACGTGACCGCAACCGACCCGGCTGGGGAGCCCGTCACCGGACTGACGAAAGACGATTTCCTGGTTCGCGAGAATGGCGAGCCACAGCAGGTGACGACCTTTTCAGAAGGCGAGTTCCCGCTGGCTGCCGCCATCGCGCTCGATCGCAGCTTCAGCATGGCCAAGAATCTGCTCGCAGTCGCGAAATCCGCGGCCCGGGTGTTCCTTGGCGAACTGCGGCCGGCCGACGAGTCGATGATCATCGGGATTGGTTCGCAAGTGGAAGTCATCGCACCCCGATCCACCGACCGGGCTGCGCAGTACGCGGCGCTGAACCGGCTCGATGCCTTCGGCACGACGAGTCTGCACGACGCGATCGTTTCGGCGTTGGACTCGATGCAGGATGCGAAAGGCCGGCGCGCCCTCGTTCTGCTGTCAGACGGCGACGATCGATTCAGCAACGCGAAGGCATCAGAGGTCCTCGTTCGGGCGCGCCGATCGGATGTCCTGATCTATCCCATCGCGCTCGGTCGCGAGCGTCCCTCGCTTTTTGCCGAACTGGCGGCACTGACCGGCGGCCGTTCCTTCCATGTCCGTGAGCCGAAAAAGCTGGCGGAGACGCTCACCGCCGTGGCCCGCGAGCTGCGGCATCAGTACCTGCTCGGGTACAGTCCGGCAAAGCCGATCGTGCCAGGGCAGGACGAGTGGCGTTCGATCGTCGTGACGGTGAATCGCGGCACCGTTCGCGTGCGTGCCAGGGATGGCTACTTTGCGCGTTGATCCGGCTAGGGGCGCGCAGCTCGGTATGAGACCACGTTGGAGGATCGAAGCTGAACGCTGACTACGACGTCGCCGTGATTGGAGCGGGCCCTGCGGGTTCGTGGGCGGCATGTCGTCTTGCGACGGCGGGGGCACGGGTTGCGCTCGTTGATGGCAGTCATCCGCGCGAGAAGCCCTGCGGAGGCGGAGTCACTGGACGAGCATTCGAGCTGATTGAGTCGCTCGTCAAGCCGGCAACGCTCTCGATGGTCGATGTCCGTTCCGCCTCGTTCGTGGCCGGCGGCCGACGCGCCGAGGTCGTGCTCTGTCCGGATGGATCAGGATCTGCCGCGCTCGGTATCGTCGCGCGCCGCGATTTCGACGCGGCATTGCTTGCTGCAGCGATCGGCGTTGGCGCGGAGCACGTCGCTCGGCGGGCCACCGTGTTCGAACCGACGGCAGATGGCTGGTCGATTCGCGCCGGTTCGACACAACTGACGTCACAATGGCTGATCGGTGCCGATGGCGCCACGAGCATGGTGAGGAAATGCGTATCGTCGGCATTTCCACGCTCTGAGCTCTCCATTGCGACCGGATATTTCGTCAAGGGAGCAAGGCTGTCGGAAATCGCCGTCGACTTCGACGATGTGCCCACGGGATATGTCTGGGCTTTTCCCCGGACCGACCACCTTGCTGTCGGTGCGTGCGGCCAGGCTGACGTGATCTCGTCTTCAGCGCTCCTCGGCCGCACGTCACGCTGGATCGCCCGGCACGTACCGACCGCATCGATGGAGCGCTACAGTTGGCCGATCCCTTCGCCTCAGTGAGCGCGCGCTCCGCGCGGAGCAACCGGCAGGTCGCAATTGGATGCTCGTCGGTGACGCCGCCGGCCTCGTCGATCCCATTACGCGTGAAGGGATCTACTTCGCTTTGCTCTCCGCCGATTTGGCGGCGGTGTGTCTTCAGTCCGCCTCGCCAGCCGCCACGTATGCGAGCGCCCTGCGCGCATCGGTGTATGACGAACTGCAGCGTGCCGCGCGTCTGAAGGCGCGATTCTTCCACCCGCAGTTGCTGTCTCTGCTGGTGAAGGGCTTGAACCGAAGCCTGCGTGTGCAGGCGATCATGGCGGATCTCGTCGCGGGACGACAAAGTTACGCGGGCTTGCGGCGGCGACTGCTGGCAACGTTCGAGTTGCGATTGATGCTCGAGCTCTTCAGTCAGCGCTCCAAGAGATCCCGGTTAACGAAGGCCGATTTCCCGCGCCTCCGAGCATCTTTTCTCAGCGCTCGCGGGGCCCCACCCCCGCTCGCGCTCGCTCGGGCCGCAGGCGCTGCCCCCGAGCCCCGAGTAAGATACCGTGAAATGCCGCACCCTCTGGTCATTGCCACCTTCAAAACTCCAGTAGCTGCCGCCTCGGCGGCGCGAGAGCTCCACGCGATCGGCGTTCCGCGCGACCGCATCTCTGTGGTCGCACGCAGTCACGATGAGGAAGGTGCGCTGGCCGAGCAGATGGACGCGACCCCGGGCGCAGACATCGAGGACTCTCGTCCGGCGGCGCGCCTTGGCGAGCTGAGTGGACAAGTGCTCGCGGCCATCGCCCTCGTCATGCCCGGGATTGGTCCAATCGTGGCGGCCGGACCGCTGTCTGCCGGTCTTGGCGAGGCGGCCGGGCACGTCGCCGGTGGCGTAGCGTCGGTTCTTTCCGGCGCAGGACTGTCGGAGGAACGCGCGCTCAGGTTGCAGCGCGCCGTGGAGTCGGGGGCAGTCCTGCTCGGCGTGCACGCGGAGGAAGGCGAAGCGTCGGCAGTTCGGAGAGTGCTCGAGGGCGCTGGTGCCGGCGACATCGAGGTCGCCCGCTGGGAAGAGTAGGGGACCTGTCTGGACTGTAAGACCGCAGCCAATTCACGTCGATACACGTCCTATAAGTTGGACGGGCCTCGAGGCGAGCCTCGGTTTAAGGCATGGAACCTTCGACTGGCTGAGGCACCCTTATTGCAACTTGCGGATCCCGATTGCGTCAGCCACAATGACTACAGTCCCATTGACTGCCAATCAGCCGATTTCAACACCGAGCGATAGCCCCAATTCGCGCTTTCTCAAGGGCGACGTGCCGCACGGTGCGGACGAGCGGGTCCGTTTCGGCAACGCATTCGGCTTCTCGTTCGGCGCGCATATCGCCGTCTTTCTGCTGGGTCTTTTCATCGCGAGCAGGCTGCCCGCTATCAGTCCGCCGACTCAGTCGCCGCTCCCGCTCCACGACGTCGTCTGGCTCGATCAACCTGGTCCCGGAGGCGGCGGAGGTGGCGGTAATCGCATGCCGGATCCGCCGCGCAAAGCCGAGCTCCCGGGAAAGGAAAAGGTCACGGTTCCGGCAGTCAAGCCACCCAAAGTCGAGAACCCGGCCCCGCCGAAAGATGATCCTCCGCCCCCACCGCAGATGAACATTCCCGCAGTGACTGCGGCGGCTGGCATCACCGAAATGCCAGGTGCTTTGTCTGGTCTCCCCACGTCCCCGTCCACCGGCAGCGGTACCGGCACAGGCGCCGGTCCCGGGACGGGATCGGGCCTCGGTCCCGGTGACGGCGGCGGTACCGGCGGCGGTGTCTACCGCCTCGGCAGCGGCATCGTCAGCCCCAAGATCCTGGTGGAAGTGAAGCCGACCTACACCGCTGAGGCCATGCGGGCGAAGATTCAGGGGACCGTATGGCTTGAAGCGGTCGTCCTGCCCGACGGCTCGGTCGGCAACGTTCAAATCACGCGTTCCCTCGATCCGACCTTCGGCCTCGACCAGGAAGCGATCAAAACGGTGAAGCGCTGGCGCTTCGTTCCTGGCAGTCGCCAGGGGCGGCCGGTTGCCGTGTTGGTCGAGGTCGAGATGACCTTCACCCTGCGCTAGACTCTCCGAGTCATTGATCCAATTCACGCCTGACGTGCGCCTGCTCTGGGCGCCGGCAGCGACCTATCGACAGATCTACAGCGCCGCTGCCGCTCCGTTGCAGCCGTCCCGCTGGTCTCTGGCCGCACGCGCATCCATCGCACCAGCGATAGCAGGCGTGGCGACGGGGTTGTCGGCGACGGGGCGCGTCTCCTGGTCGCTCATCCTGAGCGGGATCGTCTGCTGGAGCTTTCTCGCGGCGATTCAATTCTTGACGGCGGCGATGCTGATTGGCCGGCAAGGAAGGCCGATCGGTTATTGGCGCGCGTTCGAGCTGTTCTTCCTGGGGCACGCAGCGTGGTCTTTGTGGTTGATCGCTGCCGCCGCGTATCTCCTCTGCCGCCCCCGGAATCGCTGCGCCGCGAGGATCTGCTCGATCTGGACGGCGGTCCTGCCGTTGTCGTGGACGGCAGTGGTGATTTTTGCGTATTGCCGCGAGATCCTTCGACTCGACCGAAAACCAGCGGCTATGAGAACGGCGGTTCACCAAAGCCTTACCGTCCTCATCATCGTTGCCTACGTGGCGTGGGCGATCCAGTTCTGGCCACGCCTGCTGGCTCCGATTACGCCGATGACGCTGCGGCCTGTTGCGGCGCTGCTGTTGATTTCCGGTTGACCGCCGGCACGCTCGCGGATCACTCGACCGCGAGAACGCCGGTCCCTACGGAACGTGGAACGGTGTTGCGAGCGGATTTTCACGTGCACGCGTTTCCTGGAGACGGTCTGCTTCCAGCATGGGAGCTCGCCGACGAGGCGAACCGACGGGGTATCGACGTCGTCGCGATCACCAACCACAACCAGACGCTGGCGGCATCGTTCGCGGCGCGCCGTTCGGGCCGACTGCCGCTCGTGCTTCCTGGCCAGGAAGTGACGTCCCCTTCGTTTCATCTGGTGGCAGTCGGCGTGCGCGAGGTGGTCGACTGGCGGCTGCCGCTCGGTGGAGTCATCGACGCGATCCATGCGCAGGGAGGCGTGGCGATTGCCGCGCATCCCGTGAGGTATTCGTGGCACGCCGATCCGGAGTCAGCGGCGGCGCTGGATGGTTCCGAAGCGATGCACTCGCTGAGCGCAACCGATCCGGCGGGCGGTATCGAGCTCCTCGAATTCCACCGCGCCATTCGCTTGCGCAAACCGACACTTGCGGCCATCGGCTCGTCTGACTTCCATGCCGTCGCGCCGATGGGCCGAGCCACGACGTATCTTCTGGTTGACGAGATCTCCGAGAGGGGAGTGCTGAACGCCATTCGGCGCGGACGCACAGTCGCGACCGACCTGACCGGAGCGCTGGTTGGCCCTCGCGATCTCGTCGATCTCATCCGCAGCTCCGGTGCGTCGAACTCACCGCCCGAGCGCCCGCGCTTCTGGTCGAACCTTGCCGTGACGCTCGTCCTCGGCGCGCTGGTGCTGCTCGTCTGCGTGAAATGAAAAAAGGCCGGCCGAGGTTCAACCCGGCCGGCCGACTAACGACGCCTTCGCACTTTCGAACGACTGACGACTAGACGACTGCGAGTACGACTTAGTACATTCCACCCATTCCGCCGCCGCCTGGCATCGCCGGAGTGTCTTTCTTCTCCTCCGGGATCTCGGAGACGAGGGCCTCGGTCGTCAGCAGGAGCGAGGCGATCGAAGAGGCGTTCTGCAGTGCCGTGCGCACGACCTTCACTGGGTCGATGACGCCCGCGCTGACCAGATTCTCGTACTTGTCGGTTGCCGCGTTGTAGCCGTCATCTCCCTTCGCGTCCTTGACCTTCTGGACGACGATGGAGCCTTCCTGACCCGCGTTCGCCGCGATCCAGCGCAGCGGCTCGACGATGGATTTGCGGATGATGTCCGCGCCGACGCGCTGGTCTCCTTCGAGCTTCAGCGAGTCGAGCGCCTTGCCGGCACGAATCAGCGCGACGCCGCCGCCGGGGACGATCCCCTCTTCGACCGCCGCCTTGGTGGCGTGCATCGCGTCTTCCACGCGCGCCTTCTTCTCCTTCATCTCGGTCTCGGTGGCCGCACCGACCTTGATCACCGCCACGCCGCCGACCAGCTTCGCCAGCCGCTCCTGCAGCTTCTCGCGGTCGTAGTCGGACGTCGTCTCCTCGACCTGCGTGCGGATCTGCTTGACGCGCCCCTCGATGTCCTTCTGGCCGCCGGCCCCTTCGACGATCGTCGTGTTGTCCTTGTCGATCGTGACCTTCTTGGCCTTGCCGAGGTCCTCGAGCTTGATGTTCTCGAGCTTGATGCCCAGGTCTTCCGTGATCGCCTTGCCGCCCGTGAGGATGGCGATGTCCTCGAGCATGGCCTTGCGCCGGTCACCAAAGCCCGGAGCCTTCACCGCTGCCGCCTGCAACGTGCCGCGCAGCTTGTTGACGACGAGCGTCGCGAGAGCTTCGCCGTCGACATCTTCCGCGATGATGATCAGCGGACGGCTGGCACGCGCCACCTGTTCGAGCAGCGGGAGCAGGTCCTTCATCGAGCTGATCTTCTTTTCGTGGATCAGGATCACGGGGTTCTCGAGCACGACCTCCATGCGCTCGGGATCGGTGACGAAGTAAGGGGAGAGGTAACCACGGTCGAACTGCATGCCTTCGACGACCTCGAGCGAGGTCTCCATCGACTTGGCTTCTTCGACGGTGATGACGCCGTCCTTCCCGACCTTCTCCATCGCCTCGGCGATGATCTTGCCGATCGTCTCGTCGCTGTTGGCCGAGATCGTCCCGACCTGAGCGATCGCCTGACCCGACACGGGCTTGGCCAGCGTCTTCAGCTCGTTGACGATCGCCTCGACGGCCCTTTCGATGCCGCGCTTCAGTTCCATCGGATTCGCGCCGGCGACGACGTTCTTCGCACCCTCGCGGAAGATGGCCTGTGCCAGCACCGTGGCGGTCGTCGTGCCGTCGCCCGCGATGTCCGACGTCTTGCTCGCGACCTCGCGCACCATCTGCGCGCCCATGTTCTCGAGCGGGTCCTTCAGGTCGATTTCCTTCGCCACGGTCACGCCGTCCTTGGTGATGGTGGGCGATCCGAACTTCTTGTCGAGGACGACGTTGCGCCCTTTCGGGCCGAGGGTTACCTTCACCGCGTTTGCGAGGCTGTTGACGCCGCGCAGGATCGCCTGGCGCGAGTCCTCGCCGTAAATAATCTGCTTTGCCATGTTCAGTTTCTCTCCGTATTCAACCTGGACGTTCTCTATTGAGCTGTTTACTTGGTGACCACGCCGAGGATTTCTTCCTCGCGCATGATCAGGTATTCCTCGCCGTCGAGCTTGATCTCCTGGCCGGAGTACTTGCCGAACAGGATGGTGTCGCCTGCCTTGACGTCGAGCGGCGTGACCTTGCCGTCCTTCTCGACCTTCCCCTTACCGACGGCGATGACTTTGCCCTGCTGGGGCTTTTCCTTCGCCGAGTCGGGAATGATGATGCCCCCGACCTTCTGTTCGCCTTCCTCGAGGCGCTGAACGATCACGCGGTCGTGCAACGGGCGAATCCTCACGTTAGTCTGCGTAGCGGTGGCCATAGTGGTACTCACTCCTCTTGAACTTGCTGAGTTGGTGAAATCGGAAATCCATGATTCGGCGGGTCGTGAATCGCGGTCGAATCCACACCGCCTGGTCGCGAATTCGCCAATTGACTGAATTGGGTAGCCCTGCAGCTTAGCAATCAGCAGGACCGACTGCTAATTCTATAAGAGCCGCCGCGGATGTCAAGCAGTCGGGCGGGGGGACTGCTAACCTCTTCCGTTGCTCGTGATTCGTTGCTCGGGGCTCGTTCCTGGCTACCACGAACAGCGAGCCACGAGTCACGAGCCACGAGTCACGAGTAAGCGTCAGGATCGTTTGATGCGGTATTCGGCCATTTTGCGCGCCACCGTATTGCGATGGAGGCCGAGCAGCTCGGCGGCGTCGCCGACGCTCCCCTTCGATCGCTGCAGGGCGCGGGTGATGAACATCTTCTCGAATTCGCGGCGGGCGTCGTCGTAGAGAATGCCGCGATCGAGCATCTCCTGAACGAGCTTGTCGAGCTGATCGCGCACGAGGCCTACTGCAGCTCGCGGTCGGTCAACAGGCGATAGGCCTCGACGTATTTGTCCCGCGTGCGGCGAATGACCTCGTCAGGGAGAGAGGGGACCGGAGGCTGTTTGTTCCAGCGGATCTCCTCGAGGTAGTCGCGTACGAACTGCTTGTCGAAACTGGGCTGTCCGTGGCCCGGGTCGTACTGCGCCCGAGGCCAGAAGCGCGAGGAATCGGGCGTCAGGACTTCGTCGATGAGGATGATTTCGTCGGCGACCGGGCCGCCCTTCGCGCCTTCCACCTTCGCGCTTCGCGCTTCCGCGCCCAGGTCGCCGCTCCGGCGGGCCAAGCCGAACTCGAACTTCGTGTCGGCGACGATGATCCCCTTCGACTCGGCATGCGCGGCGCCGCGCTTGTAGATGTCCAGCGTCAACGCTTTCAACCGCGCGATCAAGTCGCGGCCGACGAGTTTCCCTGCCTCTTCCTCGCTGATGTTGATGTCGTGGCCGGTGTCCGCCTTTGTCGCCGGGGTGAAGATCGGCTCCGGCAGACGATCCGACTCGCGCAGGCCGGGCGGAAGCTTGACGCCGCACACGCTCCCGCTCTGTTGGTACTCCTTCCATCCCGACCCGGAAAGATACCCGCGCGCGACGCATTCGATCGGAACGGGGTCGGTCTTTCGTACGAACATCGTCCGGCCGCGGAGGAGTTCGGCATGTCGGCGCGCGGCCGCCGGGAAGTCGTCGGGATCGCTCGCGATCAAGTGATGGGCGACGAGATCGCCCATGCGCTCGAACCAGAACGCTGAGAGCTGCGTCAGCACCTTGCCCTTGTCAGGAATTCCGGAGCCGAGCACGTAGTCGAACGCCGAGATGCGATCGGTGGCGACGATCAAGAGTCCGTCGTCGACCTCGTAGACGTCGCGTACTTTCCCGCGTCTGTGCAGCGTCAGGCCGTCGAGCGTGGTTTCGAGAAGAGGAGCGGTGGAGAGCACGGTTCGCCTCGCGGCCGCCTCGGGGAAACGCAACGGCGTATCCGCCGACCAGCCTCCGCAAGAGCTGCGGCTGGTCCGCCGACGCATTGGCGACGGCGGAAGCGCTCCGCGCGAAGGCGGAAAGGGAGGAAGCTTACAGTTGCGGACGAAGCGCGTCAACTGAGACGCTGAACCTGTCCGGCGTGGTCGCGGTCAGCGTTGCGAATCGGTCGTCGTGGCGTGCGGTCGAACGATGATGTCGCCGTTGTTCGAGCGCAGCGTGATGGTCGGCCCGCCGCCGCGCACGGCGCCGTTGGCGCGCTGTTCCCCTTCCTCGCCGCCAATCGACAACGCGCTGCGCATGTCGTCGGGCAGGTTCACTCTGCCTTCTTTCGCGATGGCGTCGAGGACGAATCCGCCGGCCGGCGCGGTGATCTCGATGGGCTCGTCGCCCTCGTTGTAAACGGCGACTGCCGCGGCCTTGACGAGCTCGATGTCGATTTCGGTGTTGCGGCCGTCGATTCGAGCGTCACCCCTGAGCCCTTCGATCGCGACGGAACCACCGACGGCGTTCACCCGCAACTGGCCCTTCGCATCATCGAGTTTCTTGATCTCGACGTCGGTGTTCTGACACTCGACGTCGATCGAACCTGTGATGAAGGAAGCGCTCAGCTCGCCGGACTGCATCGAGAACGACGCGTCCCCTCGCACGTTGGAGACCGTCGCATCGCTGCCGCGACCCGTCAGCTTGACCGCTGCCGAATCGTCGACGGTTACCCGTCCGGCGCGATGCGTGATGGTCACCCGTCCCGCGATGTTCTTGACCGATGTTTCCCCGCGTAGAGTTGCTTCGAGCGAGGCGACGTGGGCGATCGTCGTGCGTTGACCGCCGGATCCCTGATCCACGCGCACATTCACCCGGGCCGGCACGAGAAGCGTCAGGAACGCTCGCTGCTGGCCGGGCTCTGGATACTTGATCGCCAGCCGGAGCGACGATCCGGCGTGGTCGCTCTTCAGCTCGGTTTCATCCGCCAGCTGTTTGGCGTTGGCATCGTCGGTCCCGTTGGAGGTGATCCGGACCCGCGCCTCGATGTTGTCGCGCTTCTCCCCGGTGATGATGACCTCCTGAAATCCTCCGGAAAGCCGCAGTTCGGTCGTCTGCGCATCCAGCTCATGCGTAGAAACCTTCGTGATTTCCGCCCTGCCGCGATTTCCACGCATTTCCCGGCGCACTTTGTCGAGAAAACCGGACAACGACACACCGCGGTCATTGGGGCCGGCGGGTGGGGCAGTTGCCTGATAGACAACGGCCCCCACGATCACGAATGCGACGATGAGCAATAACTCGCGTTTTCCCATAGACTTGCCGGGAGCATTGTAGTAGAGTTCCGCCGGAGTTTCGATTCCCTCCGTGACATTTCCGATTCTAGACCCGACTGTCTGACGGCATGCGGTCACGCGTTCGCACGGTTCTCATCTGTCTCCTGACCATCGGGCTGCTGGCGTTCTTCCTTCGCAACGCCGATATGGCCGGCGTGTGGGCTGAAACGCGCAGGGCGCGCACCGATCTGCTCGTGCTCGCTCTGATCGTGACCGCACTCACGTACGTGCTGCGCGCACTGCGCTGGCAATACCTGCTCGCGCCGATTGGGCCGACCCATTTTGCGAACGCTTTTCGCACTACCGTTATCGGGTTTGCGGCCAGCTTTCTGCTGCCGGCGCGGGCGGGGGAGGTGATTCGACCGTATCTGCTGGCGCGGAAGGAGAACCTGAGCGCAACAGCGGCGTTTGCCACGATCATTCTCGAACGGCTGCTCGACCTGATCACGGTTCTGCTGCTTTTTGGCGTGTTTGTCGCGCTGATCCCGGGGTCCGGCGTTTCGGGAGACCCGACGGCGTTTGCGCGGGTCAAGCTTGGCGGACAGCTCGCGGCGCTCGCGGCCCTCACCGGACTCGGCCTTCTGTTCGTGCTCGCTGGCCACCCGGAGCGCATGGGGCGCTGGGCGCTGCGGGTAGAGCGGGTCCTGCCGGCCAGACTGGCGCGGGCCGTGGCAAGCTTCGTGGAGTCGTTTGCGCAGGGTCTGGCGGTCATGCGGCAACCGCTGCGGCTTCTGGTAGCGCTGGCGTGGTCGTTTCCGATCTGGTTATCGATTGCCGCGGGTATCTGGCTGACATCCCTGGCGTTTCATATTACGTTTCCGTTTGCGGGAACGTTCCTGGTGACGATGCTGCTCGTCGTCGGCGTGGCCATGCCGACGCCGGGTGCGATCGGCGGTTTCCACGCGGCGTATCAGATTGCCGTGCAGACGTTTTTTGGGGCGCCGGACGATCGGGCGGTGGGTGCAGCGATCGTCCTGCACGCGATTTCATTCGTGCCGGTGACGATTCTCGGCATCGTCTTCATGGCTCGCGAGGGGTTGACGCTGGGGCGGGCGCGGACGCTCGCCGCCGAAGCGGGGGAGGGCGACACCCCGGATCCGACTGGGGGTTCAGATCGGTCCGGTCCGGCTGAGGGTTCCCCCAACGAATCGCTGGCGGGTACGGCTCGATGAAATGTCCCTATTGCGCGCATCTTGGGGACAAGGTCGTCGACTCGAGGGAAAGCAAGGAAGGGGAGGTCATCCGGCGCCGGCGCGAGTGCCTGGGCTGCGGCCGACGGTTCACCAGTTACGAGCGGATCGACGAGATTCCGTATATGGTGATCAAGAAGGACGGCAGCCGCGAGCGGTTCGAGCGCCAGAAACTGCTCGCCGGGCTCCTCAAGGCGTGCGAGAAACGTCCGGTCAGCGTTGCGGCGCTCGAGGCCATCGCTGATCGCGTCGAGTCCGCGCTGCAGGAGAAGCCGGAGCGGGAAATGAGCACCGAGGAAGTCGGCGCGTTCGTCATGAACGAGCTGCGCAACCTCGATAAGGTCGCCTATGTGCGGTTTGCGTCGGTCTACCGGCACTTCCGCGATATTGGCGAGTTCATGACCGAGCTCAAGGATCTGCTGAACGTAAAGGAATCATCGTGACTCTGGTTCGTCTGACATCGGTTCTGCTGTTCGTCGCGGCGCTCGTGCTGCCCGCTGCGCGAGCGAGCGCGCAGACCATCCAGGTGACACCCCTCACGCGCGACGACCGCGTGCTCGTGACGTTTCGCCTGAGTGACGTGTTCAACGAGGATGTGCGGTCGGCCATCCACAGCGGCATGACCATTACGTTCATCTATGACGTCGAGCTGAGACGCGGTGCTTCGCTGTGGATCGAATCGAACGATGGCCTCCTCGACCGTCAGCGCCGGCGTACGCTACGACACCCTGACCCGGCGCTATCACGTGACGAGGCGCTGGGACGGGCGGATGGAGCGGGTCGAGGTCCTCGAACGCGAAGAGGACGTCCGTGACTGGCTCACGAGCTTCGACAAGCTCTCGCTCTTCAGCAATGCCGCCCTCGAGCCCAACGCGGAGTACTACCTTCGTGTGCGCGCGAGGACCACGCCTCGCAATGCCGCGTTCGTCTGGCCGTGGAACAACAGCGACGTGGCGGGGCTCGCAAAATTCACCTTCCTCCGGTGAGGTAAGTGGCCACCACCGTCCGCGACGTCGGTCGGCCGGCGTTACCCGCGCGGAGCGTGCCCGAACGGCAGCCAGCGCAGGCACGCCGGCCTTTTCGCGATAACCCGCGGCTCATCCTGCTCGGCATGGCGGCGCTGCTCATCGCCCTCGTGGCGATGGTCACGCTGGCCGATCGCTCCGCCGAGCTGAACCCGGACTTCCTCACCGAGGTCGTTCTCTACGCGCTGTCGGCCGCCGATCTCACGATGCTGCTGGCGCTCGTCTTCGTACTCGCGCGCAATGTCGTCAAGCTGATTGTTGAACGGCGCCGCGGGCTTCCGTTCTCGCGCTTCCGCGCCAAGCTGGTCCTCGCGCTGCTCGGGCTGACGATCGTTCCGTCCGTGCTGGTGCTGATCGTCGGTGGCGAGCTGATACGCAGCAGCACGCAGAAATGGGTGGCGCAGCCGGTCGACGACGTTCTGAGCTCCGCGAACCGGATCGCCGTTGACTACTATCGCGAGCGCGAGGCGGTGGTCGCGAGGCACGCGCAGGCACTGGCGGGCTCGTTGTCGCCGGCCGCCCTTCAGAGTGGTGATGCGGAAGCCTTGCGCGCCGCCATCGAGCGCGAGGTCAAGCAGGGACGCGTGGGACTCGTCGAGGTCTACGCTCTCGAGCGTGGCGGGCAGCCGACGCCGCTCGTGGCCGCACAATCGCCAGTGTTGCCGCGCGGTCACCTGCGTGCCTCGGCAGACCTGCTCGCCGCACGTGTCGCGGCCGGCACCGAATCGACGGCCCACGAGTCGCTCGATACTGGTGGCGAGCTCGTTCGTGCTGGTGCGGTCGTCATGGATCCCGCCACACGACGTGCGGTCGGCGTGGTGATCGTCAGCGATCACCTCGCTGGCGAGCTGGCCACGAACGTTCGTCGCATCACCGAGGCATACGTAGATTACAACCGCCTGCGCGTGTTGATGCGGCCCTTGCAGGGAACCTATCTCTCGTTGTTCCTGATGATGACGCTGATGATTCTCGTCAGTGCGACCTGGATGGGTCTGTATCTCGCCAAACGGATCACGCGGCCGGTGCAGATGCTGGCGGCGGGCGCGCGCGAGATCGGTGCCGGCCATCTCGATCACCGCATCGAGCCGGAGACTCGGGACGAGTTCGGGTCGATGGTGGAAGCGTTCAATACCATGGCTGGTGAGCTGGCCGCCAGCCAGGGCAAGCTGGAACGATCGCGAGTCGATCTCGAGCGCAAGAACGTTCAGCTCGACGAACGTCGCCGCTACATTGAAACGGTGCTCGAACGCATCGCGACCGGCGTCATCTCGATGAGTGCCGACGGTCGGATCGAAACGATCAACGGCGCGGCGATCCGCCTGCTGGATGTCGAGCGTACGGTCATCGGTACGGCTGCCGAGGACGTCTTCCGGCGCGACGACCTCCAGGCGCTTGGCGCCGTGCTCAGGAACAGCCGCGCCACGGCCCCCGCCGTCCAGGAGTTTGCCCTCGCCCGCGAGGGCCGCGAACTGCACCTCGCGGCGGCCGCCACGGCACTCCAGGGCGAGGACGGCAGCTTCCAGGGCTCGGTGCTCGTCTTCGACGACGTGACGCCGCTCATCCGGACGCAGCGCGTGGCCGCCTGGCGAGACGTGGCGCGGCGGCTCGCGCACGAGATCAAGAACCCGTTGACGCCCATCCAGCTCTGCGCAGAAAGGATGCGCCGTCACTTCATGGCGGCTCCTCCGGCATCGCGCGAGCTCGTCGATGAGTGTACGACGACGATCGTCGGTGAAGTGGAGTCGCTGAAGGCGCTGGTCGACGAGTTTGCGCAGTTCGCCCGCATGCCGGCGCCGAAGACGGTGCCGTCGGACCTGAACGCGCTGTTGACCGAAACGCTCGCCCTCTACAATGGACTCGTTCGTGAAATCGCGCTCGAGCCACGGTTCGAATCGGGTCTGCCTCCGGTTCGTGTGGACGTCGAGCAGATTCGCCGCGTCGTCATCAACCTGGTCGACAATGCCGTTGAAGCGTTGGGCGGCAGTCAGGCCACGCTCCGGCCAGACGGAGACCCGCCGCGGATTGTGATTGAGACGCGGCGCGATGCCGTCAACGGCGTGGCGCGCATCGTTGTCGCGGACAATGGTCCGGGCATTCCGGCGGCGGACCGCGACAAGCTGTTCATGCCGTACTACTCGACCAAACAGCGCGGCAGCGGCCTTGGCCTGGCCATCGTTCGCCGCATCATCGCCGAGCACGGCGGCGCCATCGATGTGCAGCACAATGACCCGCAAGGCACCAGGTTCGTGATCGAGTTGCCGGTGTAATTCGGGCAGCTCGCCCGGCAGTGTTTCCTCAACTACATGAAACCATCGATCCTCATCGTCGACGACGAAGCGGGCGTCCGGAGCGCGCTCAGCGGCGTTCTGCGCGACGAAGGCTACGCGGTCGATGCCGTCGACACCGGTGAAGCGTGCCTCGATCGCGTCGCGCGCGCGCCATACGACGTCATCGTCCTCGACATCTGGCTTCCCGGCATGGACGGGCTGGCCACGCTGACGCGTCTCAACGAACGGCGAGTGGATGCGCCGGTCGTCATGATTTCGGGACACGGAAACATCGAGTCCGCCGTTCGAGCCATCAAGCTGGGCGCCTTCGACTTCGTCGAGAAGCCGCTGTCGCTCGAAAAAACCGTTCTCGTCGTCGGCAACGCGGTGCGCCAGCGACGGCTCGAGGCGGAGAACCGCGCGCTGCGCGAGCACGTCGATCGCCGGCTGACGATGGTCGGGGAGAGCTACGTGATGGCCCGGCTGCGCGAGCAGGTGGCCATGGCCGCTCCGACCAACGGTCGCGTGCTCATCTACGGTGAGAACGGAACCGGCAAGGAGCTCGTTGCCCGCAGCGTGCATTCCCTCAGCCGCCGGCGCAGCGGACCGTTCATCGAGGTGAATTGCGCGGCGATCCCCGAAGAGCTGATCGAGAGCGAGTTGTTCGGCCACGTGAAAGGGGCGTTCACCGGTGCCGTCACGGAGCGGCGGGGCAAGTTCGAGCTCGCCGACGGCGGAACGCTGTTCCTCGATGAGATTGGCGACATGAGCCTGAAGACGCAGGCGAAAGTCCTGCGTGCGCTTCAAGAGCAGGTGGTCGAGCCGGTTGGCGGCGCGGCGAGTGTCCGCGTCGACGTTCGCGTGCTGGCGGCGACCAACAAAGACCTGACCGGTGAGATTCGAGGCGGCCGCTTCCGCGAGGATCTCTACTTCCGACTCAATGTGATTCCGGTCTTCGTGCCGCCGCTGCGCGATCGCGCCGGTGACATCCCGCTTCTCGCCGATCACTTCATGGCGGAGCTCGCCCGTGAGTACGGGAGGCGGCCGAAGAAATTCGATCCGGGAGCGGCGACCGGTCTGCGCAGCTATCGATGGCCGGGCAACGTGCGGGAGCTGCGCAACGTCATCGAACGGCTGATTATCATGGTGCCCGGAGACACGATCAGCCTTTCGGATTTGGGGTTTCTGGACAGCAGCGCACCCACGATGCAGGACGGTGCTGCTCTGATGCCGCTGCTCGAAGCACGTGATCGCTTCGAGCGCGACTACATCCTGAAGGCGCTCGCCGCCCAGCAGGGGAACATCTCACGTACCGCCGACGTGCTTGGCGTGGAGCGCAGCAATTTGTACCGCAAGATGCGCGCATTCGGGATCGCGCCGTCGCGGCGCATGGAAGGTGAAGAGGAAGCCGTGTAGGCCCGGCCTTTAGGCCGGGCGTCTCCGAACCAGCAACTGCCGAGTCATCACCCGCCCGCCCTCAAGGGCGGGCCTACGGCTGCCGCAATTTGTTTTCCAGAATCTGCGCGTTTGTGAACCGTTCCAGCTGTAGATAGAACTCCGCCGCCGACACGAGCGCGGCCGCCGGCACCAATCCCACGATCTCGCTTTCGAGAATCGAGACGCCATAGCGCGCGGCTTCGCGCTGCACCATCTCGAAGACACGAAAGATCGGCGTCTTCTCGAAATTGGTCAGGTTGATCGAGACCTGAGCAAGCTTGCGGTCGTCGAGCTTGACGCCCATGGCCTTGACGTAGCGAAGGCCGCCGCTGCTCTGACGGATCGCGCTGGCAATCTTCTTCGCCACCTCCAGCCGGTCAGTGTTCAGATTGATGTTGTAGGCGATGAGCGGCATGCGGGCACCGATTACCGACGCGCCTGCCGACGGATGGGGAGCGGCGGGGCCGAAGTCCGGCACCCACTCCGGTTGCGTCATCTTGGTGGCGAGTCCCTCGAACTGACCGCGGCGGATGTCCTCGAGGTTCTTGCGGGCGGGGTTGTCCGAAGCCTCTTCGTAGAGAAAGACGGGTACGGCAAACTGCCCGGCGACGGCGCGGCCCACCTCCTTCGCCAGCGCGATGCAGTCGGACATCGTGACGCCGTCGATCGGGATGAAGGGGACGACGTCCACGGCGCCGATGCGCGGATGTTCGCCCTGCTGTTTTCGCAGATCGATGGCATCGACGGCGGCGGCGAACAACGCGAGAACCCCCGCCTTGAGCGACGGCGCATCCCCGGCGAGCGTCAGGACCGATCGGTTGTGCGATGCGTCCGACGAGTGGTCGAGCACTCGAACACCCGTGCGGCGAACGGCGTCGACCAGGGCGGCCACGACATCGGGGCGGCGGCCTTCGCTGACGTTCGGCACGCACTCGATGATCGGCATGAGTGACGTTGTAGCATGAGTGAAACGTTTCGCCCCACTTGAACCTGTCACAGTCTTGCACCATAATTCCTCGAACTCTGCGAAGAATCAGGACTTCGGATGACCGACCCGCTTCGATCCGGCCGCCCGCCCTCCTCTCCGGAGGTGCCGGACCGGGATCGTGACGCGCGCGTCGAAGAGCTCCTGCTCACGGGCCTCGATCACTACTTTTCCGGTCAGCACGACCTCGCCGTCAACGTGTGGACGCGAGTACTGTTCCTCGATCGTGGGCACGCGCGGGCGCGTGCTTACATCGAGCGGGCGCGCAGCGCCATCGCCGAACGGCAACGCGAGGGTGAGGAGTTGCTGCACACGGGCGTTGCCGCATTCAAGCGCGGCGATCAGGCGGCTGCCCGCGCACTGCTGCGATCGGCGGTCGAACGTGGCGCGGGCGGCGAGGAAGCCATGGCGCTGCTGCAGCGTCTCGATCGTCTGGAGGCCGCCGCGCAGCACGTGGAATCCGGCGTGCCACACGCGCGCACCCCGCGAGATGCGGCGATCGTTCCCGACGTAGCCGCTGCAAACAATCGCCTGACCTGGATCGTGACCGGCGTGATTTCAGGAGTTCTCCTCGCCGCCCTGATCTTGCTGTCGGTCGGCGATCAGGGAACCGCGTGGCTTGGCATGGGCCGCGATGCCCGCACGGTCGTGCCGGCACGCGCAGAAGAACCCGTCCCGGTGCCCACCGCGTCCGAGCTGTCGATTGCTCGCGCTCGAGCGCTGCATGCGCGTGGACACCTGCGCGATGCGCTGGTCGCGCTCAAGTCGGTCAGGTACGGCGACCGTTTCCGCGCCGACGCGGATGAATTGCGTGCAGCCATCCAGCAAGAACTGCTCGCCGCGGCAAGGGCCGGGCAGCCCGCGGGGAATGCGACGGCGGCTCAGAGTCCTCAGTAAGTACCCTGCCGATGAGATGCCCGAAGTGCCAGTACATCAGTTTCGAGAGCGGCGGGCGCTGCCGTAACTGCGGCTTCGATTTCTCGCTCGCCGTCGCCGACGCGCCGGGACCGGACCTGCCGATCGTTGCGGCCGACGCTGCTGAGGGTCCGCTCGCCGACTTCGCGCTGCAAACGGCGAGGCCTTCATCCCCGCGTGCTCCCGACACCGGGCCGGATCTCCCCCTGTTCGGCCGTGGATCGGTGGACCGCCTGCTGATCGAGCGGCCGGTGCCTCCGCGTGCACCCCTCGCCGTCCGCCGTTCGAACCCATCCGGCAGGGAACGCCAGAAAGTTCAGCCCGAGCCACGCCTCGACCTGGGTGCGCCTGACGATTCCGCCCTGCACGCCGCCGCCGACGGCGCCGATGCTGACGACTCGAGCGCGTCATCCATTGCCCGCATCGCGGCGGCGATCATCGATGCCGTGGTCATCGTCTCGATCGATGTCGGCGTGATCTACCTGACTTTACGATTGTGCGGACTGACGCCGGCTGAACTGCGCGTGCTGCCTGCCGTGCCACTCGGCGCGTTCCTGCTGCTGCTGGCCGGCGGCTACATCATCTGTTTCACGGTCGCCGGCGGACAGACCATCGGAAAAATGGCGACGCGAATTCGCGTCGTGCCGGTACCCGAACGTGACTGGGGCAACGGCCGCGTCGCGCTGGGGAGCGCTGTGCTGCGGGCCGTCGGCTGTCTGGTATCGGTTCTCACCGCGGGTCTCGGCTATCTGCCCGCGCTCGTCAGTCACGACCACCGCGCGCTGCACGACCGCCTCGCGGACACGCGCGTCGTGCGGGCGTGACACGCCTCGCCGTGTTTGTCGCGACGGTCGGGTACTCCGGCTACTTTCCAGTTGCGCCGGGCACGGTCGGCTCGCTCGCCGGCCTGGTCTTTTATCTCCTCGTCTGGTGGTCGCAGTCGTTGGCGGTTGAAGTAGGCCTCATCGTGATGCTCTTCTTTCTCGGCATCTGGGCCGGAACGACGGCGGAGCGCTATTTCGGCGGCATCGATCCCGGTCAGATCGTGATCGATGAAGTGGTCGGGATGTTGATCACGCTCGCCTTCATCCCGGTCGGTCTGTCTGGTGCGCTCGTCGGATTCTTCCTCTTTCGCGTGTTCGACGTGATCAAGCCCTACCCGGCAGCCAGGCTGGAGCGTCTGCACGGCGGCCTCGGCGTCATGGCAGACGATGCGATGGCGGCGGTGTACGCGAACATTTCATTGCGGGCGGTGCTGTGGGCGATGCCGGGCTGGGTCGCGTGACGATTTCCAACGGAGCCCGAACGGCGGAAGTGATTGCGGTCGGCAGCGAACTGCTGGGAGCCAATCGGCTCGACACCAACTCACTCTTCATTGCCGAGCAACTCTCGGCGCTGGGCATCGTCCTCATCGCCAAAACCGTCGTCCCCGACGACCGCGATGCCATTGCGATGCATTGCGCGCAGGCGCTTTCTCGCGCCGACGTCGTGATCTTGACCGGTGGACTTGGTCCTACCGACGATGACCTTACGCGCGATGCGGTGGCACAGGTTACGGGGCGCGCTCTCGACGAGCAGTTGGCGATTGTGCAGGCGATCGAGGAGCGTTTTGCCCGACGCGGCATGCGGATGCCCGACGTGAATCGCCGGCAGGCGCTGGTGCTGCAAGGCGCGACCGTGCTCGCCAACCCGAACGGCACGGCGCCGGGACAATGGCTCGAACACGACGGGAAGCTGATCGTCCTCCTGCCCGGGCCGCCGCGAGAGCTTCGGCCGATGCTGACGTCCCTGAGCAGTGGCGTGCTGGGCGAGCGGGCGGGCCCTGAACGGATTTTCCGGACTTCACTCTTCGTAACCGGACGCTCTGAATCGTCAGTAGAGCAGGCCGTCCAGCCGATCTACTCTCGCTGGCGATTCGAACAACCGCCGATCGAAACGACCATTCTGGCGACGCCCGGCCAGATCGAGTTGCACTTGACGCTGCGGTCGGATGATGGCGCCGGCGCCACCGAGCGATTGCAGCGGGCGAGCGCGGAACTGGCGGAAGCCGTCGGCAGGGATGTGTTCAGCACCGATGGACGGCCGATGGAAGAAATCGTCGGCAGCCTTCTGCGCGAGCGGGGCATCACGATCGCGGCTGCTGAATCCTGCACCGGCGGACTGCTGATGTCGCGCTTGACCGACGTCTCTGGCAGCTCCGCCTATGTGGCCGGAGGCGTCGTCCCCTACAGCAACGCAATGAAGGTGCAGCTCCTGCAGGTGCCGGAAACGCTGTTGATCGAACACGGGGCGGTGAGCGAGCCGGTGGCTGTCGCGCTCGCTCGAGGCATCAAGGCCAGGTCCGGGGCGACCATTGCCGTCAGCATCACCGGGATCGCCGGTCCCGATGGCGGGTCGCCTGAAAAACCCGTTGGTACGGTCGTTATTGGAATGGTGCACGACACGGACGATCCGAGCGTCAGAACGTTTCGCTTCATCGGTGGGCGCGCGCTGATCCGTTTTCAGTCGACACAGGCGGCACTCGAAATGGTCCGCCGCCGCTTGTTGTTCCACGAACCCCGACAGGGCTGACGTGCGTCTGTTCGCTGGCGTCGAGCTCGACGAGCGCGTCCGGCTTGCCTGTGCCGAAGCGGCGCGGGAGCTGGACGAACGACTGCACCGCGCACGCTCCGGCCTCAACGTTCGCTGGATTCCCGAAAACAATCTGCACGCCACGTTGTGGTTCTTCGGTGAAGTGTCCGAGGGACGAGCGACCGAGATTACGGACCGTTTCCACCTCGCCTGGCAGATTCCCGCCTTCGAGTTGACGCTATCGGGCATCGGCGTCTTCCCGCACTCCGGTCCAATCCGCATCGTCTGGTTCGGCGTTGCCGGGGGAGCCGAGGAGATGGCCGCGATGCAGCGCGAGCTGACGGCTCGCCTGGTGCCGCTTGGATTTGAAGCCGAACGCCGTGCGTATCATCCCCACGTCACGCTCGGGCGGGCCAAGGAATCGGCTGGCTCGGCGCGGCGGGCACGAGCAGTACTGGAGCGTGGAGACGTCCAGGCCGGCAGCTGCGAGATCAAGCACATCACGCTCTTCCAAAGTCGTCTCTCGCCCCGAGGCGCGCAGTACGAGCCGCTGCTGCGAGTACCATTGAAGGGGTGAACAGATGTTGACCGTCCTGCTTGGCTATCTGGCCGGGTCGGTGCCGTTCGCGTTTCTGCTGGCGCGCCGCGCGGGAATCGACGTGCGTGTCGCCGGCAGTGGCAACGTCGGGGCGGCCAACGTGCTCCGTACAACGGGCACGGGCCGTGCCGTGACAGTGATGGCCTTGGACGTGGCGAAAGGCGCGCTTGCGGTGCTGCTCGCGCATATCTCGAATGCCGGCGCCGCGACGACGGCGGTTGCCGGTACAGCCGCGGTCGTGGGGCACATCTACCCGGTGTGGCTGCGATTCCACGGGGGGAAAGGCGTGGCTGTCGCGGCCGGCGTGTTCGGAGTGTTGACGCCAGCGGCAACGGGCCTCGCGTGCGCGCTCTTCCTGCTCATCGTTCGTGCGACGCGCTACGTCTCGCTGGGATCGCTCGCGGCGACGCTGGCCTTGCCGCCAGCGGCGTGGCTGACGGGCGCATCGACGGCCGTGGTAGGCGCGTCGGCGTGCACCTCCGCACTGATTCTGTTCCGCCATCGCGCCAATATCCGGCGTCTGCGCGCCGGTACCGAGCGGCGCATGGGGGTCCGCGCATGATGGCCAGCGCGAGTGAGTCCTCTGTCACGCGGACGCGACACCGGATCGCCATCCTCGGCGCGGGAAGTTGGGGAACAGCGCTGGCCGTCCACCTCCACCGGTCCGGCCAAGACGTGCGGCTGTGGGCCCGAGATCCGGATCTCGCCGCGGCGATTCAGCGATCGGGAGCGAATCCTCGCTATCTTCCAGACAAGACCCTGGCCGCCGGGATTTGTGTCACCGGGGCAATCGAGGAGGCCGCCGCGGACGCGTCGTGCGTTGTGTTCGCCGTGCCATCGCACGGCCTGCGCGCTGTCGTTCGAAGAGTGGCGCCGTCCCTGCGGAGCGGCGCGATCCTGGTCAGCGCGGCAAAAGGTCTCGAGGAAGGCACGCTCGCGCGGATGTCGCAGGTCATCGTCGAGGAGAGGGCCGGTCCTTACCCGACGGTGGTGCTGTCGGGCCCGAGCTTTGCGGCGGAAGTGGCGCAGGGCCTGCCGACCGCAGTGCTCGCGGCATCCGACGATCAGGCCGCGGTTGCGTGCGTGCAGGAGTCCTTTCGTGGCCCGACCTTTCGGCTGTATGCGAGCGACGATGTGACTGGTGTGGAGATTGGCGGCGCGCTCAAGAACGTGATTGCGATTGCCGCCGGCGCGGTCGAAGGGCTCGGCCTTGGTCACAACTCCATGGCCGCGCTCATCACCCGCGGTCTCGCGGAAATCTCCCGACTCGCCACGGCGGAAGGCGGACGCCGGGAGACGCTGGCTGGTCTCGCCGGGCTGGGCGATCTCGTGCTGACATGCACCGGTGATCTCAGTCGAAATCGCCGCGTCGGCATCGAGCTCGGACGCGGCCGGCGGCTCGACGACATCCTGTCGGCGCTCCAGATGGTGGCGGAAGGCGTGCGTACAACCGGCGCCGCGCTCGCCCTCGGCGCGCGACACGGGATCGAGCTGCCGATAACCTCGCAGATGCGCCGTGTGCTCGACGGCACGTGTTCGCCGCGCGAAGCTGTCGAAGCGTTGATGATTCGGAAGCAGAAAACTGAAGACTGAGCGACATAATTCACCAAATGGGCTTTTTCGACAAAATCAAACAGTCGCTCACGCGAACGAAAGAACAGTTCGTCGAGCGGTTCGAGCAGGCCGTCAAACTTGCCGACGAGCCCGAGCAGCGAAGCCGGCCGGTCGATGTCGATACGGTCGAAGCGCTCGAGGAAGCGCTGATCTCGGCTGACGTCGGCGTGGCGGCGACGGCGCGGATCGTCGAGGCGGTGCGCTCGAAGCGGACGCGCGGGGAGTCACTGCGCGAGCTGGTCAAGGCCGAGATCCTCTCCATCCTCACATCCACCAAAACTCCGGACGCGAACGGTCACCGGCCCCGGGTCGTCATGATTGTCGGCGTCAACGGAACCGGCAAGACGACGACGGTGGGGAAGCTCGCACGGTTGATGAAGGATTCCGGTGGCGCCCCGCTCATCTGCGCCGCCGATACGTTTCGCGCCGCCGCCGTCGAGCAGCTCGAGATCTGGGCGAACCGTGCGGGCGTGGACATGATTCGGGCGCGCGCCGGCGCCGACCCGGCGGCGGTTGTCTTCGATGCGATCGCCGCGGGCAAATCCCGGCAGCGCGATGTCGTGCTGGTCGATACCGCCGGTCGTCTGCACACACGCGTGAACCTGATGACCGAGCTGGACAAGATCCGGCGCGTCGCCGCGCGCGAGGTCGAGGGGGCGCCGCACGAAGTCTTGCTCGTGCTCGATGCCACCGTCGGCCAGAACGGTCTCGCCCAGGCGCGCGAGTTCATGTCGGTTGCCGGCGTGAACGGCATCGTTCTCACGAAACTCGACGGGACAGCCAAAGGAGGCATCGCGGTAGCCATCGCCCACGACTTGAAGCTTCCAATCCGCTACGTCGGCGTGGGCGAAGCGATCGACGATTTGATCCCGTTCTCTCCGGACGACTACGTCACGGCGCTGTTCGAAGAAAAATGGTAAGCGTCTCCGGGCGAGGAGCTGCAGGAGCTGATTATCAACGGACGACGACTACATGGCGCGGGCACTGGCGCTTGCCGATCGCGGGCGCGGGCGTACGAGTCCGAATCCCATGGTCGGCGCGGTCGTCGTAGACGATGAGGGTGTGGTGGTCGGGCGTGGATCGCACGAGTTCGCCGGTGGACCGCACGCAGAGGTGCACGCCTTGAACGAGGCAGGGGCGCGGGCTCGCGGCGCGACGCTGTACTGCACGCTCGAGCCGTGCTGCCACCAAGGCCGCACCGGACCCTGCGCGCCGCGCGCCGTCGAAGCCGGGATTCGCCGTGCGGTCGTGGCCGTGGCGGATCCCAATCCGCGCGTGGCCGGCGGCGGCATCGCGCACCTTCGCGACCACGGAATCGAGGTCACGGTCGGCGTGCGGCAGAAGGAAGCTGCGGCGCTGAATCGACCGTTCTTCAGCGTGATGCAGCATCGGCGTCCGTTCATCACGGCGAAGGTGGCGCTCAGTCTCGACGCGAAGGTTGCCGCCGCGCCAGGCGTCGGGACCCGACTGACGGGAGAGCCGGCCAACCGACGCGTCCATCGGGAACGCGCGGAGGTCGACGCGCTCGGCGTCGGGTCCGGCACCATCCTCGCCGACGATCCGCTGCTCACCGCGCGTGGCATCTATCGCGTGCGGCCGTTCGTCAGGATCGTCTTCGACCGTCGGCTCCGCACGCCGCCAACGGCGCGGGTGCTCTCGACCCTGGATGCCGGCCCGGTCATAATCGTAACCACTGCTGCGGCGGTGGCCCGGCACGCCGATCGCGCGTCTCGGCTGTCGTCGGCCGGTGCCGAGCTTCAGATTCACGAGCCACGCGCCGGCGACGAAACCGTTCGTCTGGCGGATGCCGTCGAACGGCTCGCGGACGCCGGCATCACCTCGCTCGTGCTCGAAGGCGGTCCGGCACTGCACCGCGCGGCGTGGGACGAGGGCATCATCGACCGCGTCCAAATCTTCGTGACGCCCAACGCCGGTCGGCGCGCGCGGAATACCCTGGCTGCCCCACGAGGTGATGGCTGTCGCGGAACTGACCGAAATGACGGTCGAGCCGATTGGAGATGACGTGCTGATTCAGGGCATGGTGGCGGCGAATGTTCACCGGCCTCGTTGAAGCTGTCGGCGAGATCGCGTCACTCGAACCCATGCCGCCGGGGATTCGAATGCGGGTGCAGACGGCTTTGGGGGCAGAGCTCGTGCCCGGCGACAGCCTGGCCGTCAACGGTGTCTGTCTGACCGTTGTCTCGGCGGACAAGACAGGGATTCAGGCGGACGTCTCACCGGAGACTGCGCGGGTGACGACATTGGGTACTGCCAGGTGCGGTACGATCGTGAACCTGGAGCGCCCGCTCCGCGCCGATGGCCGGCTCGGCGGCCATTTCGTTCAGGGACATGTCGACGCGACAGCAGCCATCGATGAGATCCGTGAGGATGGCGATTCGCGGTGGATGACGGTGCGATTTCCGTCGGAGCTCGCGAGCTACATCGTTCGCAAGGGTTCTATCGCCGTCAACGGTGTCAGCCTGACCGTGGCCGGCGTCGACGACCATCGGTTCGGCGTCCAGGTGATCCCATACACCTGGGCGCACACCAACTTTCACGCGTTGAAAGCCGGTGATGCGGTCAATCTCGAGTGCGACGTGCTCGCGAAATATGTAGCGCGCGCCCTTGGCAGGGAATAGCAGATGGCAAAGAAACAGCGCCGTCCGAAGTCACCGTTCGCCCCGATCGACGAGGCGATCGACGCCATTCGTCGCGGCGAGATGATCATCGTCGTCGACGACGAAGATCGCGAGAACGAGGGCGATCTCACCATCGCCGCCGACCGGATTACGCCGTCAGCCATCAACTTCATGGCGAAGCACGGCCGCGGCCTGATCTGCATGCCGATGACGGAGGACCGGCTCGCGGAGCTCGAGATCCCGCAAATGGTGGCGCAGAATACCGCGCGCTTCGATACCGCCTTCTGCGTGTCGGTGGAGGCCAAGCACGTCACCAGCACGGGGATCTCGGCGAGCGACCGCGCGGCCACGGTGTTGGCAGCCATCGATCCGGCGACACGACCTGGCGATCTCGCCCGGCCGGGCCACATGTTTCCGTTGAAGGCGCGCACCGGCGGCGTGCTCGTGCGCGCCGGTCAGACCGAAGCGGCCGTCGATCTCGCGCGCATCGCCGGACTGTATCCCGCCGGCGTGATCTGCGAAATCATGAACGACGACGGGACGATGGCGCGTGTGCCGGAGCTGAAGAAGTTCGCCAAGCGGCACAAGCTGCTGATGATCACGATCGCCGACTTGATTCAGTACCGCATGCGCACCGAGGCGCTGGTTCGCCGCATTGCCAGCGCCGATCTGCCGACGGATCACGGGCCCTTTCGGGTCAGCGTGTACGAGAGTGTCATCGACCGTGAAACGCATGTTGCGCTCGTCAAAGGCGACATCGCGGACGGCGAGAACGTGCTGGTGCGGGTGCACTCGCGCTGCCTGACCGGGGACGTGTTTCATTCCGCCCGCTGTGACTGCGGCCCTCAGCTCGAGGCGGCGATGTCCCGAATCGCCCACGAGGGGCGCGGCGTGCTCCTCTACCTCAATCAGGAGGGTCGCGGGATCGGGCTGGCCAACAAGATTCGCGCGTACGAGTTGCAGGATCAGGGTCTCGATACTGTCGAAGCCAACGTCCGGCTCGGATTCCAGCCCGACCAGCGGGATTACGGAATCGGCGTGCAGATCCTCAAGGACCTGGGCGTGCACTCGATGCGGCTGCTTTCGAACAACCCCCGCAAGCTCGTCGGGATCGAGGGGTACAAACTTTCCGTCGTGGAATGGCTGCCGCTCGAAATCCCGGCGTCCGCACACACGCACACCTACCTCAAGACTAAGAAGGAAAAGCTCGGCCACAAGCTGTCATCCGTTGATCACGTGCTACGTGCTACGTGCTACGTGCTACGTGCACGGCTACGCGCCCGTGGCAAACTGCACGTGGCATATTAGCACGGCACGGAAGTGGCACGTCACACGTTGCACGTGGCGCCACCCTCTCTGTTACGATAAGCGTTTGCATAACAGGCGGTTAGGGACTGTTTAGGCATGTTTGATTCGCTCAGCGACCGTCTCCAAGGAGTTTTCCGTTCTCTGCGGGGCGAAGCTCGCCTGACGGAAGAGACCGTCGAGGCCGCGCTGCGCGAGATCCGGCTGGCGCTGCTCGAAGCCGACGTCAACTTCAAGGTCGTCAAAGCGTTCATCGACCGCGTCCGCGACCGCGCCGTGGATCAGGAGGTCTTGAAGAGCCTGACGCCTGCGCAACAGGTCGTGCGGATCGTCCGCGACGAGATGCTTGCGCTCTTCGGCGACACGCAAGGCGGACTTCCGGCGTCCGCCGCCCGGCCGCGCGTCATCCTCCTGCTCGGCCTCCAGGGTTCGGGCAAGACCACCACCTCCGGCAAACTGGGGCGCTGGCTCGCGAAGCAAGGCAAGCACCCTCTGCTCGTATCCACCGACGTCAGGCGGCCGGCGGCCATCGAGCAGCTGAACGTCGTCGGCAAGCAGGCGGGGGTCAAGGTCTTCGACCCGTCGGGCGAGAAGGATCCCGTGCGACGGACGACCGGTGCGATGACCGAAGCCCGGAACTCCGGGTTTGACACGATCATCGTCGACACCGCCGGACGTCTGCACATCGACGACGAGTTGATGGACGAGCTGCAAGCCATCAAGGCCGCGGCGGCGCCGACGGACCTGCTCTACGTGGCTGATGCGATGACCGGGCAGGATGCCATCAAGAGCGCCGGTGAATTCAACCGGCGGGTGGGTGTCACCGGGGTCGTTCTCAGCAAGATGGACGGCGATGCGCGCGGTGGCGCCGCATTGTCGGTCGTCGGTGTCGTCGGAGTGCCGATCGCGTTTGTCGGAAGCGGTGAGCGACTGCAGGACCTCGAGCCGTTCCATCCGGATCGCGTAGTCTCGCGCGTCCTCGGAATGGGCGATGTGCTCTCCCTGATTGAAAAGGCCGAGGAGGCCGTTTCGCAGGAAGATGCCGAAAAGCTCGAGCGCAAGATTCGACAGGACGAGTTCACGCTGGAGGACTTTCGCGATCAGCTCCAGACGATCAAGAAGATGGGTCCGCTCGAGCACATCCTCGGCATGCTGCCCGGCATGGGGAATCTGAAGGAACTCACCGCGAACCGCGAGAAGGTCGACGACAAGCAACTCGGTCGCGTCGAAGCCATCATCAATTCGATGACGCCGAAAGAGCGCGGTAATCACCAGTTGATCAACGGCAGCCGGCGGAAACGGATCGCCAAGGGAAGCGGAACGTCGGTCGAGGAAGTCAATCGTCTGCTCAAGCAGTTCGTGCAGATGAAGAAGATGCTGAAGCAGATCGGCGGGATGGCGGGGCTCGGGAAAAAGCGCGGCGGGCTGGGGATGATGAAGTCGATGATGAACAGATGACGCGCGGCTGAAGCCACGCACGAGCTTTAGCTCGGCGTCACCGACGAGGGAGTTTCGATGTTAGCAATTCGTTTGAGACGCACTGGTTCCAAGAAAAGGCCATTCTTCCGCGTTGTCGTCACTGACTCGCGGACGGCTCGCGACAGCAGCTTCGTGGAAGTGCTGGGGTTCTACAACCCACGGACGAAGCCGGAGACGTTGCGGATCAACCGCGAGCGGTTGGATCACTGGCTGAAGAGCGGCGCTCAGCCGTCCGACACGATTCGGACGCTCGTGGCGCGGATGCCGCCGGCGGCGGCGCCGGCGCCGGCGACGGAGCAGGCCGCGTCGTGAGCCGGGCGCGCGATGTCGTCGAAGTGGTGGCCCGCGCGCTGGCAGACCGGCCCGACGCGGTGCGCGTCACGGAGCGCACTCATCGCGGACAGACGCTCGTCGAGTTGTTCATGGCCCAGGGCGAGTTGGGACGCGTGATCGGTCGGCAGGGCCGCACCGCCGCCGCGATGCGTACGCTGGTCGCAGCCACTGCGGAGCTCGAAGGCGGCAAGGCCATGCTCGAATTCCGCGATCACGAATAGCCGGCTCCGAGGGGCCAAGGCTGCTCGGCTTGGGTGTTAGGCGCGCCGCGGGCGCGCCCCGCCGGAGCGGAGCGGAGCGCGCCTGAGGCGAGTCTCCGAGCCTGCGAAGGCGGACGGCGTAAGGGGGTCCGGGGGACAAAGTCCCCCGGTATCTAATGGACGATCTGTTGCTCGTCGGGCGGGTTGCGCGGGCGCACGGCAATCGCGGGCAGGTGATCGTGAACCTCGAGACGGATTTTCCCGAGGAACGTTTCAAAGCCGGGGAAGAGCTGCTGGTCGGACCGGCGGCAGAAGCACGCGAGATCACCGAGGTCCGGTTTCACCAGGGCCGGCCAGTCATCGCGCTGCGCGGCATTGAAACGATCAACGACGCCGAAGCATTGGCTGGTGCCGAGTTGAAAGTGCGCGCCTCGACGGTGCCATCGCTGCCGGCCGGCACGTTCTATCGCCACGATTTGGTGGGGTGCGAAGTCCGGGAGACGAACGGCAACGTTGTCGGGCGCGTGACGGCAGTGGAAGGATCGCTCGAGCGGAGCCGCCTCGTGGTCGTCGGCAATCGTGGCGAAGTGCTCATTCCGCTGGTGGCTGGCATTTGCCTCAGCATCGACACCGCCGCGCAGCGCATCGTGGTGAATCCGCCGGAAGGGTTGATCGAGCTGAACGTCAGCGCGAAAAAGCTGGATGCTGAAGGCTAAGAGCTGGAAGCTGGGAGCTGGAAGCTGGAAGCTGAAAGGAAGCTGAAGATCGACATCGTCACGATCTTTCCGACGATGGTGCAGGCACCGCTCGCGGAAGGGATCGTCGGACGCGCGATCGAACGCGGCGTCATCGACGTGCGCGTTCACGACCTCCGCGTGCACACGACGGATCGGCATCGCGTGGTGGACGACGTGCCGTTCGGCGGTGGGCCGGGAATGGTCTTGAAGCCGGAGCCGCTCTTTCGCGCGGTTGAGGGAATTCGCGCCGAGCGCGGCGCGCCGGCGGCGGTCATACTGACGTCTCCGGACGGACGCCGCTTCAGTCATGCCGACGCGGTGCGTCTGAGCGGCGCCGGGCATTTCGTCATCCTGTGCGGACGCTACGAAGGCGTTGACGAGCGCGTACGGGCGAAGCTGGCGACGGAGGAGATTTCGATCGGCGACTACGTCGTGTCCGGCGGGGAGCTGCCGGCCCTCGTCATCGTGGATGCCGTTGCGCGGTTGGTCCCTGGCGTCGTCGGCGACGAGACATCGGTGGCGCGCGACACGTTCGCGGGAGGGCTGCTCGACTTTCCGCAGTTCACGCGTCCGGCGGAGTTTCAGGGTATGACCGTGCCGCCGGTTCTGCTCTCGGGACATCACGCCGAGATCGAACAGTGGCGCAGGCGCGAGGCGTTGAAGCGGACGCTGGAACGTCGGCCCGAGCTGCTGACCGATGCGGCGTTGAGCCCGTCCGATCGTGCGATGCTGAAGGAATTGGGAAGTAGGCCGGAGCGGAGCGGGAGCGAATGAAAGCCGCCAGGCGGGGTGCAGGGGTCGCCGCCGATTGAAGAGCGCGGCCGGAACGGAGCGGGAGCGAGTGAAGGCCGCTAGGCGGGGCGCAGGGGTCCCCGCCGATTCAAAAGAAGGAGTGAGGTCATGACTGCCGTAGAGACCGTCGAGCGCGGACAATTGGCCGAGCGCCCGGCGATCAAGCCGGGCGACACCGTGCGCGTGCACGTGAAGGTGCGCGAAGGCGACAAAGAACGCATTCAGGTGTTCGAAGGCATGGTGATTGGCATGCACCGCGGCGGCGCACGGGCGACGTTTACGGTTCGCAAGGTGTCGTTCGGGCAGGGCGTGGAGCGCATCTTCCCGCTGCACTCGCCGATCATCGACAAGATCGACGTGCTGCGCACGGCCCGCGTTCGGCGTGCGAAGCTGTATTTCCTCCGCGACCTCAAGGGCAAGGCGGCGCGGATGAAGGAACAGAAGAAAGCCTGACGGACGGCTCTCTATTTTCCGACACGTGTATCATTGAGTCGAAAAATAGCGATCTGACCCCGTGAAGGTCCGAGCCTTTCGAACACTGGAAAACGCGATCCGCCGCATGGGATTCGTCAACGTCGCCGGCGTTGACGAGGTCGGCCGTGGCTGTCTCGCCGGCCCGGTGGTGGCCGCGGCAGTCGGTACTCAACCCGACACGCTACGTTCCCCGCGTCTGTGATTCGAAGACCGTGACTGCGCTGGAGCGCGCCCGGCTTTACGAGAGAATTACCCGCAACGCCGTTGCGTGGGGCGTCGCGGCCGCCGAACCGGACGAGATCGACCGCATCAACATCCATCAGGCATCGCTCCGTGCGATGCAGCGCGCGGTGAACTCGCTCTCACCGATGCCGGATTTCGTGCTCGTGGATGCGTTTCGCATCCCCGACCTGCTGATGGCGCAGCGGGCGGTCATTCACGGGGATTCGCGGTGTACGGCCATTGCCGCGGCATCGATTGTCGCCAAGGTCACGCGGGACCGCTTGATGCTCGAATTGCACGCCAAGGACCCCCGCTACGGCTTCGATCGGCACAAAGGTTACGCGACGCAGGATCATTTGCACGCCGTTGCCCAGTTCGGCTACTCGGAAATCCATCGACGCTCGTTCCGTCCGCCGTCGCTGTTTGATACGATTGAAGGGGAAACGGGCCCCCGTTTCCCGCAACTCTCAGCTCCCCGGCTGGAGTAACCCCCTTGGCCCTGGATCGCGAAGATACGCTGAAAAAGGCGGAGAAGCTCCTCAGGCAGGGACGCCTGGATGGTGCCATCGCCGAGTACGTCCGCATCGTTGCCGAGTTTCCGCGCGACTGGAACACGGCAAACGCGCTAGGTGACCTGTATGCGCGCGGTGGGCAAACGGAAAAAGCCGCCGAGCAATACGCGCGCATCGCGGATCACCTCATGCAGGACGGGTTCTACTCCAAGGCGGCCGCGCTCTACAAAAAGCTTCTCAAGGTCAGACCCGACGATGAGAACACGCAGCTGCAGCTCGCCGAGATCTCGGCGAAGCAGGGGCTGCTGGCCGACGCGAAATCGTATTTCGGCGCAGTCGTCTCGAAGCGGCGCGCCCGGGGCGACCGCGCCGGCACCGCGGACATCGTCATCCGGCTGGGCACGCTCGATCCCGCGGACATCGAAGCCAGGATGGCTGCGGCGGCGACCGTCGCCGAAATGGGCGACGAGGACGGCGCGGCGGCGCGCTACCGCGAGATCCACGACGACCTGCGCGAGAAGGGGCGAACCGAGGAAGCGCTGGCCGCTTTGCGCGAAGCCGTACGCTTGAACCCCTACGACAACGACGGGCGTGGCATCCTCGCGCGCGCGTTGGTCGAAGCCGGCGATCTGGAGGCTGCGCGCAGCTACCTGGACCGCGAGACGGCGGGTTCCGACCCCGCATTGCTCATGGCGCTCGCCGAGATCGAGCTGCGATCGGGGAGTCTCGACGCCGCGCGTGCCTTGCTGCCCGAGCTGCTGGCGAGCGACAAGGTCTTGCGCACACCGCTCATCGATCTCGCCTGGTCACTCACCGGGACGCATCAGGAGTCGGCGTTCACCTGTGCCGATGCCGTGGTGGACGACTACATTGCGCAAGGCCAGTTCGACGAAGCCGGCGCCGTGCTGCAGGAGTTCGTCGTTCGCGTGCCGCGGCACGTGCCGGCGCTGCTGAAGTTGATCGAGGTCTGCGTCGACGGCGGCTTCGAGAGCACGATGTACGAGGCGCAGACGCAGTTGACCGATGCCTACCTGGAAAGCGGTCAGGCATCCGAGGCTCGCGTCGTGGCCGAAGATCTCGTGGCGAGAGAACCCTGGGAGAAAGCGCACATCGAGCGTTTCCGGAGTGCCCTCGTCATGCTGCGCGTGCCCGACCCCGACACGTTGATCGCGGAACGACTGAGCGGGCAGTCTCCGTTCATGGCGACCGATCACTTCATCGACCTCAACGATCCGACTCCGGAACCGGCAGTGCCGGTGGACGTGTCGTACGATCCGCCGGCGGATGTGGCTCCAGCTGAAGCCACGCTCGAGCTGCCAGTCGAATCCCTCGCCGCACCGGTTGAACCCGCGGCGATAATTGACGTAGAGGATGTGCCAGTCGTGCCCGTTGCGGCCGCGCCGGCAAAGACAACGCGCGGGCGTAAGTCGAAGGCGGCGGTCGAGGCAGCGGCGGCGGACATCGACCTGACCGACGCCCTTGGCGGCTTGGGCGATGACGACGGGCAGGCCAACGGCCGTGAGCTCGAGCCGGTCTTCAAGGAGCTCCGTCGCGAGGTGTCGCAGCAGAGCGACGCGGATGCCTCGGCTCAGCATATGACCATTGCTCGTGCCTATCTCGATATGGGACTCACCGACGAAGCGATTCCAGCGCTCCGGACAGCGGCGAAGTCGGCGGCGTTGAGGTTCGAGGCAGCGTCCTTGCTCGGCCGTTTGCACAAGCAGCGGGGCGAGGCCCATGACGCCATCGAGTGGCTCGAGCGCGCCGCCGAAGCTCCGGCGCCGAGCGTGGACGATGGGCGCGCGCTGTTGTACGAGTTGGGTGCCACGCTCGAAGATGCTGGAGAGACCGCGCGCGCACTCGCGGTGTTCCTCGAGCTCCAGGCAGAGGGCGGTGATTACCGCGACGTTCGCATCCGCACCGAACGGCTCGCCGGCAGCCAGTCCGGAGGCTGACCATCTCCTTCGTCACCCGACTGTTGCTCGCTGCGTATTTCTTCGAAGCCGGTCTGGTGCTCATCGTCGCGCCCTGGTCCAGCTTCTACGACCGCAATTTTTTCGTCGAGCGAATTCCGACTCTCGCCCAGTTTCTGGCGAGCAGCATCACCCGCGGTGCCGTATCCGGCGTCGGTGTGGTGACCGCGCTCGCGGGGCTTGCCGAATTCGGTGCCGCGTTCGGCGGCCGCCGCCCGCATCCGGAGCCATCAGCGGGTCCGACGCTGACGTCAGACCGTTGAATGACGCGACTGCCGCGTCCGGCGATCTGCTTTGTCACGCCGGGTAGAGTCCGCAGCAGCGCCGAGGGCCAGGACGCGCGCGACCTCGTGCGGCTCGTCGTTCGCGCCGCCACGGCTGGCGCAAATCTGATTCAGATCAGGGAACGTGAGATGCCCGACCGCGCGCTGCTCGGTCTGGTCGGCCGGATACTCGCTGAAGTCGACCGGTCGCGAGCCCTTGTAGTGGTGAACGAGCGGGCGGACATCGCCATGGCCGCTGGTGCTGACGGCGTGCACCTGCGTGCACAGGGCGTGGCCCCGAGCCGTTTGCGTCCGATAGTTCCTGAGGGGTTTGTCATTGGCCGTTCGGTGCACTCCACGGACGAAGCGGTAGCAGCCGAGGCCGCTGGCGGCGGTGACTATTTGATCTTCGGCACGGTGTTTCCGTCCGCAAGTAAGCCTGCGAATCATCCGGTCGCCGGGATCGAGCGGTTGCGCGAAGTGTGCGCCAGCGTGCGGCTGCCGGTGATCGCCATCGGCGGGATCACAACGGCGCGGTTCCCCGAAGTGGCAGCGGCAGGGGCGGCGGGCGTCGCCGCGATCGGGATGTTCGTCGAGTCGGATCGCGCTGGAGCGAAAGCGGCAACCGAGCTGGTACAGCGAGCGCAACGTGCGTTTGCCACAGAATCGCGCGCCTGAATAGGTCAGAGCGCGCGTCTCACGTCAGGTGCTATGGATCAAGGTCTGCGATCGCCTCTCATTGATTTCTTCAAGCGCGGCGATGCCGCCAAGGATGTACGGCTGCTGGCCGCCCGCGGCGTCATGGCTCCACGTCCGCACGAGCAGCTCGCGCTGCTGGTGATCCTCAGCAGCGATGGCGATGCGGAAGTCGCGGCGACGGCGAACGCCACGCTCGCGGCCCTTCCCACCGACGCGCTTCGTGGCTTTCTGGCACGCAGTGACGTTTCCACCGAGATCCGCGAATTTTTTGCCCGGCGCGGTGTCGAGCCCGCGTCGTCGCCTACCGCCGACGCCACCGAACCGCTCGTGGACGCCGCCTCGGGACCGACCGACGCCGTCAAGACGGAAGCGGACGATCCCAAGGTGCTTTCGTCGTTGCCGATTGTCGAGCGGATGAAGCTGGCGATGAAGGGCAGCCGCGAACAGCGCGCCCAGCTCGTGCGCGACTCCAACCGCATGGTGGCGACCGCCGTTCTCAGCAGCCCGAAGCTGACCGATTCCGAGGTCGAGACGTTCGTGAAGATGGGCAACGTATCCGAGGATGTGCTGCGCATCATCGGGATGAATCGCGCCTGGCTGAAGAACTACGGCGTGATCCTCGGGCTGGTGAAGAATCCGAAGACGCCGCCAGGCATTTCGATGCAGCTGCTGCACCGGCTCAATGAGAAAGAGATCAAGATGATTGCCGTGGACCGCAACGTGACGGAAGCGCTGCGGCTCGTGGCGCGCAAGCTGATGGTCAAGGCACTGCGATAGATACCGGCTCAACGCCGGCGCGTGCGCTTCTTCTGCCAGTCCTTTCGCATCTCCGCAAGTCCCTCCATGTACACCGTGGCACGCTGACGATCTTCGGGCAGCGGTATCGACTTCAGGAGGTCGATGGCGCGATCGAAGTCACGGTCGATCGTCGCGGCGCTCGTCTTGAAATACAGACGCTTGATATCGGCCAGGATGTCGTCGACGGGACGGTGGTTGGTGACCTGGTGCAGCGGGATGCGCTTGGCCATCGCGTCAGCGGCTGCGGCGTAACGCCGCGCGAAACTCGTCAACGGTCTTCGTATTCAAAACGTCCCCCGCTTCCAACCACGCCCGCCTCGCGACGCCGACACCCCACCGGAGGTTGCCGAGCGCGGCGGGCGAGTGGGCGTCCGAGGCGATCACCAGCCGCACGCCGCGATCGCGCGCGCGACGAGCGTGTATGTCGTCCAGGTCGAGACGATCCACCTGTGAATTGATCTCCATGGCGACGCCGGCTGCGGCGGCGGCGTCGAAAACGCGATCGACATTGAACCGGTACGGCCCGCGCTTGAGGATCAGCCGCCCGGTCGGATGGCCGATGGCATCGACGTAGGGGCATTCGATGGCGCGAAGCAGACGGTCGGTCATCTGTCCTTCATCGAGTGTGAATGCCGAGTGTACGGAAGCCACAACATAGTCCAGCTCGGCCAGACAGTCAGCCGCGAGATCGAGCGTGCCGTCGGGTCGGATGTCGCACTCGATACCGGCGAGCGCCGTGAATCCCTCGAGCCGGGGTTGGGCATTCAGCGCGCGGACCGCCTTGGCATGCGCAAGCGCCCGCGTCTCGTCCAGACCGTTGGCCATGGCCAGCGCCTGGCTGTGATCGGTAATCGCGATGTAGTCGAGGCCGGATTCCTTCGCCGCCCGCGCCATTGTCTCCGGGTCGGCGCGGCCGTCGGTGGCCGTCGTATGCATATGCAGATCGCCGCGGACGTCCTGTCGTTCGATCAGGCGAGGCAGCGTTCTCTGGGCGGCTGCATCGATCTCCCCGCGGTTTTCACGAAGTTCCGGCGCGACGAACGCGAGGCCGAGTGCCTCATAGATTCCTTCCTCCGACTCTCCGGCAACGCGAACCGCATCGTCGATCCGGTACAGGCCATATTCATTCAGCTTGAAGCCATGCTGGATGGCGCGGTCGCGCAAGGCGATGTTGTGATGCTTGGAGCCGGTGAAGTACTGAAGCGCCGCGCCGAGGCTGTCTCCCGGCACCAGGCGCAGATCTGCCTGGAACCCGCCCCAGAGCAGCACGCTCGATTTCGTATCGCCGTGCACGAGGATGCGCTCGACGAGCTTGTATCCGGTGAACGCACCCATCAGGGTCGGGGGACCACCGGCGGCGAGAATGTCGAGATCGCCGCACGTTTCGCAGCCGCGCCGCAGACTGCCGACGACGCCGATCCAGGCATCCGGGGCGTGGTTGCGAAGCGCCGCGACGAGTGAACCTGCTGCATCGTACGCCTCGGCCATCAACCGGCGTCCGGCCACACGGGCGCGCTCTTCGAGCGCCTTGAGGATCTGCGATTCCTTCTTGGCGCCCATTCCCTTCAAATCGCGAAGGCGACCGTCGCGGGCAGCCGATTGCAGGTCGTCCAGCGTGCGGAGGCCCAGTTCGCGGTACAGGAGCGCGACGGTCTTGGGCCCCACGCCCTGAAGATGAAGCATGTCGAGGATGGTCGGGGGAAATTCCTGGAGGAGGTCCTGGTGAAACCGGATGGTGCCGGTAGCGCCGAGTTCGACGATCTTCGCCGCGAGATCTTTGCCGACACCCGGCAGCGCGCGCAGGTCGGCTTCCGCGAGCTGCGCAACGGGCGCTGCCGAGTGGATCACCGTCTCGGCGGCGTTCCGGTAGGCGCGGATCTTGAACGGATTCTCGCTCTTGATTTCCAGGAGGTCCGCGATCTCAGAGAGAACGCGGGCGATCGCGAGATTATCCACGCAAAAATGCTAACGCAAAATCCAGCCATCAGCTGTCACCACCAGCCTCCAGCAGCTGAAAGCTTCGAGCTGGAAGCTGGGAGCTGCCGACTGGGAGCTATAATTTCCTGATGTCTCTGCGGGATATCCGCAAGCATGTCGGCCAGGTCGCGATCGCGGGCTTCGACGGTCTCTCCATACCATCGGACCTGCGAGCCCTCGCTCGCGAATTCGATCTCGGCGGCGTGATCTTCTTTGCCCGCAACGTGGAGTCGCCCGAGCAGGTTGCGGAGCTGTCCCGGGAAGCCCGCTCGCTGGCACGCGAGCTGCCGCTCTGGGTCAGCGTGGACCAGGAGGGCGGCCGCGTTGCACGCCTCAAGGCCCCATTCACCCTGTGGCCGCCGATGCTGACGCTCGGGCGCAGCGGCGACACGGAGCTGGCGGCCCGATTCGCGCGCGCTCTTGCCGCCGAGCTCAAGGCGGTCGGCATCTCGCTCGATTTCACGCCGGTCCTCGACATCAACACGAACCCGCGCAATCCGGTGATCGGCGACCGCGCTCTGGCCGAGCGCGCCGAAGACGTTGCGCGTCTGGGGCGGGTGATCATCGAAACGCTGCAGGGCGAGGGGATCGCCGCCTGCGGCAAGCACTTTCCCGGTCACGGCGACACCAGCACCGACTCGCATTTCGAGTTGCCGCTGATCGAGCATCCGCCCGACAGGCTCGAAGCCGTGGAATTCGTCCCGTTCCGCGCCGCCATCGATGCCGGTGTCTCATCGATCATGTCGGCGCACATCCTGGTGCCCGCGCTCGACGAAGAGCGTCCTGCCACGCTCTCGCCGGCCATCATCGATGGCCTGCTGAAGAAGAAGCTGGGATTCCAGGGTGTCGTCATGAGCGACGACATCGGGATGAAGGCCATCAGCAACCGCTACGGTGTACCCGAGGCGACAACGGCCGCCATTGCCGCCGGCTGCGACGTCGTTCTGCTGTGTAACATGACGGTCGAAACACAGGTGGCGGCGCTCGAGGCGGTCATTCGAGGCACGGAGCAGGATACCTTGCCGTTGGCACGAGTCGAGGACGCGCTCGCGCGGCATCTGCGGGCGAAAGAACGGTTTCTCTCGAAGTCGTCACCCGCGGCCGCCGTACCGCTTGAAGGCCGGGCGCTGCGGGCGGTAATTGGCCGCGACGAACATCAGGCGGTCGCTGCGGAAATGGCCAGGTTCGCGTAGCCCGCATGCGAAAACCACGGGCACTCCGGACGGGAGACCGGATCGCGATCATCGCTCCTGCCAGTCCATTCTCCAGAGAAGAGTTCGACGCCGGAGTCAGCGAGCTGCGCACGCTCGGTTTCGAGCCGGTGTACGGCGAAGACGTGTTCGCGCGTGACGGCTACCTCGCCGGTTCCGCCGAACTGCGAGCGCGGGCCTGGCACCGAGCGTGGAACGACCCCGACGTCGCCGGCATCATCGCCGTTCGCGGTGGTTACGGAAGCGTGCAGATGCTGCCGCTGCTCGACGCGCGGGAGATGCGGCAAGCGAAGGCGTTCGTCGGATACAGCGACAACACGTCCCTGCTCATGTGGTTGACCCAGGACTGCGGCATGGTGGCGTTCCATGGGCCGATGATCGCGGGTCGGCTGGCGAAGGGCCCGGATGGATACGACCGCGACACCTTCGAGCGTTGCTTGTGCCGCGCCGAGCCCGCCGGCGAGATCGTGCATCCGCAGCTCGAAACAATTGTCAGCGGGGAAGCCGCCGGCCTTCTCGTCGGCGGCACGCTCACGCAGTTGACGGCATCCCTCGGCACCCCGTTTGCGTTCTGTCCGCCGCCGGGCGCCATCCTGTTCGTCGATGAGATCGCGGAGCGACCGTACCGGCTCGATCGGATGTTCACACAGCTTCGACTCGCCGGGATTCTCTCTCGTATTTCCGCCGTGATCTTCGGCGAGCTGCCAGGCTGCGACGAACCCGGCGGCAGTCCGGAAGCGAAATCGACCATCCGGTCGCTGTTCGAGGGCTTTCCCGGCCCGGTGCTGTTCGGTCTTCCATCGGGACACACGGACGGGGCCTGTCTCACGCTGCCGTTCGGCGTTCGCGCGCGCGTGATTGGTGGAGCGATCCCGGCGCTCGTGATCGAGGAAGCTGCGGTCGACTAGACGAAGGAAAGGCGCCAGGCGCCGCGGAGCACGATGACCCGTATTCACCTGATTGGAATCTGCGGAACCGCCATGGCCACTCTCGCGGCCATGCTGAAGAGCCGGGGCTTCGATGTACGAGGCTCCGACCAGAACATCTATCCACCGATGAGTGATTTCCTGCAGCAGCAGCGCATCACCACGTTGCAGGGATACCGTGCAGAACATATCACCGCCGACATCGATCTCGTCGTCGTCGGCAACGCCATCTCCCGTGGCAATGTCGAGCTCGAGGAAGTGCTCGACCGGAAGATTCGCTACTGCTCATTGCCGGAAGCCGTGCGCGATCACTTCCTCTGGGCCGCACGTTCGATAGTGATTGCCGGCACGCATGGGAAAACGACCACGACGTCGCTGACCGGATGGCTGTTGACGCACGGCGGCGCTGATCCCAGCCTGTTCGTCGGCGGCATCGCCGAGAACTTCGAGAGCAGTTATCGCGTCGGCGGCGGGCGCGACTTCGTCATCGAAGGAGACGAATACGACAGCGCGTTCTTCGACAAGACGGCCAAGTTCCTCAAATACCTGCCGGACATCGCCGTCGTTGGCAACATCGAGTTCGATCACGCCGACATCTACCCGGATCTCGACTCGATTCGTCTCGCCTTCAGTCGTTTCGTGAATCTCGTGCCACGCCGTGGCCTCCTCCTGCTCGGTGCGGACAATGCGGATGCTCTGGCCTTACGTGATCGGGCGCGCTCTCGCGTCGAGACCTTCGGATTGTCCGAGGGTGCGGACTGGCGCGCGCACGATTTGCGTGTGAGCGGGACGTCGACCGCGTTCTCGGTGTGGCACCGTGGACAGCGCGCGGGCGGTTTCGAAGTTCCGCTGCTCGGCGCGTATAACGTCCGCAACGCACTTGCGGCAATCGCCGTCGGAGCGGCCGTGGGCCTGGATATGGAGACGATGGCGGCCGGCCTGCGCGCGTTCAAAGGCGTGCGGCGACGTCTGGAACATCGCGGCACGGTCGCCGGGGTTTCCGTCTACGACGACTTCGCGCATCATCCGACGGCGATCGAGGAAACGCTCAAGGGTGTTCGCTCCGCGTTCCCAGCGCGCAAGGTGTGGGCGATTTTCGAGCCGCGTTCCGCGACGTCCTGCCGGCGGTTGTTCCATGCCGACTTCGTGCGAGCCCTGTCCGGCGCGCATCGTGTGGTCCTGCCGGCCGTGTTCCGGTCGACGCTGCCGGAGGAAGAGCGGCTGTCTCCCGAGCAGGTGGTTGCAGAGTTGAAGCAGTCCGGAATCGATGCCCGATATATTCCCGCCGTCGACGACATCGTTCGTACGGTCGCCGCGGAGGCGCGTGACGGCGATCTGGTCGTCGTGATGTCGAACGGGGGATTCGACAACATTCACCAGAAGCTGCTGACCGCGCTCGGTGCGCGGACGCCATGAGCGGAGAGCTCGAGATCGGTCGAATCGCCGCGGCAGGTGATTCGGCGCTGCTGATCGAATTCCAACAGACGATCGACTCCCGCATCAACGCACGCGCGATCGCCCTCGCCGAACGATTGCGCCGCCGCTGCGGGACGGCCGTGCGCGATGCCGTTGTTGGCTATGCGACGTTGACCGTCTACTTCGACCCGCTGGTCGTCGACGGCGCATGGATGGAAGCGGAGGCGCGCGATGCCGCGGCTGTCATGGACGATGTCCAGGTTACCGGCGGCAGCGAAATCGACGTGCCGGTCTGCTACGGCGGTGAGTTCGGTCCCGACATCGCCGACGTTGCCGCTTTCGGCGGATGCAGCGAGGAGGAAGTCATCGCGTTGCATGTCACGACGCCTTATCGCGTCTACATGGTGGGGTTCGTGCCCGGCTTCGCCTATATGGCCGCCGTGGATCAGCGTATTGCCGCGCCGCGGCGCGCCGCGCCTCGAGCTGCTGTGCCGTGTGGAGCCGTCGCCATCGCAGGCGGCCAGACGGGAATCTATCCAGCGGTGACGCCTGGCGGCTGGAACATCATCGGCCGCACGCCGCTCAAACCGTACGACCCCGAACGGCGCACGCCATTTCTGCTGCAGCCAGGCGATACCGTGAAGTTCCGGTCCGTGTCGCGCGACGAGTACGAAGGGATGCATTAGCCTGCTGCCGTGCCTGCAAACCCTGAGCGGTCGCTCGCGGTGCTGCGCCCCGGAATGCTGACGACGATCCAGGATCTCGGGCGCTGGGGACATCAAGCGGCCGGTGTGCCGGTAGCGGGTCCGATGGACGTGTATTCACACCGTCTGGCCAATCAGCTCGTCGGCAACTCCGAAAACGCCGCGGCGCTCGAGATCACGCTCATAGGACCGGAGCTCGTGGCCCACGGCGATCTGCTGTGTGCGGTCGCCGGCGCCGAGTTCACCATTCTCGTCGGCGGCCACCCCGTGCACCACACGGGCGCCTTCCGGGTCCCGGCGGGGGCCGCGGTTCGGTTCGGCGAGAGGCGCGCCGGCGCACGAGCGACGCTGGCGGTGCGCGGCGGTATCGCGGTGCCTCCGGTGTTCGGGAGCAGGGCGACCAGCGTCCTGAGCCACATGGGCCCGTTTGGCGGGAGACCGCTGGCAGCGGGCGACATGCTCCCGGTCGGCGAGGAACGCCGTTTCGATGATCCCGCGTCGAGCGCGTATCCGATGTCCATGCCCCGCGGCGGCGCCCGGCTGCGGGTGATTCCAGGTCCGCATGAATCGCTGTTTACCGCCGCGGCTCACGAGACACTCCTGTCGTCGCGTTATCGAGTGACCCCGACGTCGAACCGTATGGGCTACCAGCTCTCCGGACCCTGCCTCGATCACGCCGGCGCAGCAGACATTCTGTCGGACGCGACCCCCTTCGGCTCGATTCAGGTGCCGGGGTCAGGGCAACCGATCCTTCTCATGGCCGATCGTCAGACCACCGGCGGTTATCCGAAAATCGCGACCGTGATCTCGGCTGACCTGCCACTCGCAGGTCAGCTGGCGCCTGGTGACTGGGTGGAGTTCGTCGCCTGCACACGACCTGCAGCTCTTGACGCGCTCCGCGTACAGGAGCGGCGGCTCACGGGGCGCCCGAAATGATGCCGGCGCATCTCGACAGCCGGTTGAGGGAACTGTTCGGTGAGCGCGTCCAACGCGACGCGCCTCTCGCGCCGCTGACGACGTTCAAGGTGGGCGGCAACGCTGACTGGCTGCTGACGCTGCAGACGCCCGCCGAGCTGCAGCAGGCTGTGCTTCTCGCACGCGACGCCGCAGTGCCAATCAGGGTCATCGGCGGTGGTTCCAACGTGCTCATCTCCGATGCCGGCGTTCGAGGGCTCGTCGTCAAGCTGCGTGGCGGAAACGTCGTCCGGCTGCCAACGGGACATGTGCGGGCTGATGCCGCGGTGACGATCAACGGGCTCGTCCGATGGACCATCAATCGCGGCCTTGCCGGTGTCGAAGCCTGGGCGGGTACGCCAGGGACTGTCGGTGGGGCCATCTACGGGAATGCGCATTTCCAAGGACGCAACATCGGCGAGCTGATAGATCAGGTTCAGCTCGTGGACGAGAATGCCAACGTGATCGAGGTACCTGCGTCAGATATGGAATTCGGCTACGACTTCAGCCGCCTGCATCGGACGCGAGAGTTCGTCGTGTCAGCCGACTTCCACGCAGCGGACGGCGATCCAGACGCTCTTCGGACGATCGCGAGACAGTCGCTGGCGTTTCGCAAGAGCACCCAGCCGCTCGAATCCGCCAGCGCCGGCTGCATCTTCCAGAATCCCGATCGCTCGCGCGACAAGGTGCCGGCTGGTATCCCGGCATCCGCCGGCGCGCTGGTCGACCGGGCCGGCCTGAAGGGATCCGCCGAAGGCAAGGCGCGCGTTTCGGCGAGACACGCCAACTTCATCGTCAACGAGGGAGGATCCACAGCCGCCGAGATTCGCACGCTGATCGATCGGTGCAAGCGGGAAGTAAGAGACAAGTTCGGCGTGGAGCTCCGAGAGGAAATCGTCTACGTCGGATTCGAGTGAATGAGGTTCTGAATGGCTTCTCTGCGTATCGAAGGTGGCAGGCGGTTGTCAGGTAAGGTCTCCGTCGAGGGTAACAAAAACTCGGCGCTCCCGCTGTTGACGGCTTGCCTCTTGACGGATCAAGAGTGCGTGCTCGAGAACGTACCGCGCATACGCGATGTCGAGGTGCTGGTCGAGCTGATCCGCGGCCTGGGGGCCACGGTCGAAGGCGTCGGCACAACCACATTGAAAGTGCGGTGCGGGTCGATCACGACCGATCGGCCCGACCCGATCCTCGTCGGCAAATTGCGCGGATCGGTGCTCCTCCTCGGCCCGCTGCTCGCCAGGCGTGGTTCGGCGAGACTTGCGCAGCCGGGTGGCGATTTCCCGGCGCGCCGCACCATTTCCACCCACCTGCAGGCACTCGAAGCGATGGGCGCGGTCGCTCTCGATGAGCCCGGTCATGCCCTCGAGGCGCCGAACGGGCTGAAGGGCGCGTCTTTCTACCTGGACGAGGCCTCCGTCACGGGAACCGAGACGGCGCTGCTCGCGGCGGCTGGCGCGCGCGGGCGGACCGAAATTCGACATGCCGCGATGGAGCCGCACGTCGTGGAGCTCTGTCGCTTTCTGCGTGCGATGGGCGTCGGCATCGAAGGGGAGGGGACGTCCACGATCCGCGTCGAGGCGCCGGAGCGTTGCCGCGGGGCGAAGCATGTCCTTGCCGGCGACTACATCGAGGCGGGAAGCTGGGGTGTCGTGGCTGCCATCACCGGCGGCGAGATCGTCGTTACCGGCGCCCGGGCGGAAGACATCGAGGTCATCGCCGCGCCGCTGAAGAAGATGAACCTCCGCTGCTCATATGATGGCGACCGCTTCGCCGTCGAATCGTCGACGCTGACGGCGACGCGGCGGCTCACGACCGGCCTCTGGCCCGGATTTCCGAGCGACATGGTCAGCCTCGTCACGGTGCTGGCGACGCAGGCTGACGGGCGGACGCTCGTGCACGACTGGCTGTACGAGCTGCGCCTGTTCGCGTTGGAGCAGCTCAGCGCGATGCGTGCGGATCTGTTCCTCTGCGATCCACATCGGATCATCGTCAGCGGTCCGACGCGTTTGCGCGGACGCCTGCTCGATGCCCGCGATCTGCGGTCGGGAATGGCCCTGATTGCGGCGGCGCTCGCCGCTCAGGGCGAGAGTCGGGTAACCCCGCTCGAGACGGTCGAGCGTGGCTACGGGTCGCTGGTCGAGCGGTTGCGCTCGCTTGGCGCGGTCGTCGAACGGGAGGGTTAGCCGCCCGGTTTTTTCGGCGGCGGCGGTGGCGGCGTGATCGGCATGGTCACACCTGGCAGCGTGCCCTGAAGCGGCTGAGGAAAAACGACCGGCGGCTGCAGCGGTTGCGGGAACGACGTCGCCGGCTCGCGCACGCCGCTCGGGCCAGGTGGCGTCGGCGCAGATGGCGACGGTTCGAACTCTTTATCCCGCGGCTGGATTTCCCTCGGAACGGCCGCCGGCTCTGGCGCCGCCGCACCCGGCAGATCGCGTCCCAGGCGGAACGGCCGCAGATCCGACTCCGACAGATCGAGTACTCGGACAATGTGAGGCGTGAGCGTCAGCACGATGTCGGTCTGCTGCGTCTGCCGTTTGTTGTTGGCGAACAGATGCCCGACGAAGGGCAGGTCGCTCAGCCCGGGAATGCCGGCAAGGCTCGTCCGCTCGTCGTCGCGGATCAATCCCGCCAGCATGTTCGTTTCCCCGTCCTTCAAGCGGATCGTGGTGCTGATCTCCCGGTTGCCGAACGTGGGGAGGCCGCCGAATCCACTTCCCGAGATGCTGCTCAGCGTGACTTTGAGCGACAGCGAGACATCGTCGTTGTGGTGCGTGCGCGGCAGGATGTCGATATTGACGCCGATGTTCTCGTACACGAACGAGGTGATGGGCTGTTGATTCACGCCGCCGGTGGCAATCGGCGCAAACGTGGTCACGGGGACGGGAACGCGATCGCCGAACCGCGCCTGCGCGGCGATTCCTTCGGAGGTCCGCAGCTGTGGGTTCGCGAGGGTTCGAGTATTCGCGTCGTTCTTCAGGAGTCGGTAATAGATAGCTGGAACGCCGGTGACGAGGACGTCCGCCGAGGTCAGCTTGCGGAGACCTTCGAGGCTCAGATCCGCGCGATTTGCGTCGAGGCTACCGGAGATACCGGTTGGACTTCCCTCCGAACCCTCGGGCAGCGGCGACGCGATCTGCAGGCCGTACTCGAGCAGGCGCGAGCGATCGATCTCGAGCAGCTCCACGTCGATTACCACCTCGGGCCGCGCCTTGTCGATCGCCGCGATCAATCGCCCCGCCGCTTCGATGCGCTCAGGCGTGTCTTTCAGGGAAATCGAGTTGCCCGTTGTGATGGGCGAGATCTGCCTGACGTCGACGACGATGCGCAGGAGGTCGATGACTTCCTTGATGTCAGCATTGCTGAGGAAGAATGTGGCGACCACGGCCTCTTCGGTACTCGCGGCGTTTTGCCGGCGTATCCGGCACAATCGTGATCGTTCGTTGGCCGGTGACGCGAAAGAACGTGCGTGTACTCGCCGTGAGCGAGGCGAGCGCCTCCGGCAGGGTGACGTTGCGAAGATCGACGCTGATGGTCGAGTCGCGAAACGCCGGGTCGAATACGACGCTGATGCCCGCGAACCGTGCCAGCGCCGTGAAGATCGCGCGGCTGCCCGCCTGACTGAAGACCAGTGAGTCCGGCAACTTGGCGACAACCGGGAGATCGAGACCGGGCGGGGCGAGATCGCGGGAGCGCTCGATGATCGCCTGCAGCTCCGTCTTGCCGCCGCGGGACACCGACACCTTCGTCCGCAGCCGTTGCCTCGTGTCGCGAAGCGCCGCGTCGGCGGCGGCGTCGCTCGGGTTCAGCTCGGAGGCGATCTGGAACTCGACCACCGCTTCTTCGTAGCGTTCGGCCGCAGCCAGCCGCCGGCCACGGAAGAAGTGATTTTGTGAGGCCCGCACCTTGACCCGGTCGAGACCGAGCCGGGCGCGGCGATCGTCGGGGTTCTGCCGGATTGCCCTCGTGTACTCGACGACCGCGCGATCGAAGTCCTCGGCGCGTTCCGCGCTCTCGCCCAGCTTGACTGCGTTGCTCGTGGCGCAGGCGTTTGTCAGCAGCGTCGCCAGGAACAGCGAGAGGCAGGCGGCGCGTCTGAACCAGATTGAGGCCATCGGCATGTCAGCGTTCCTGCCGGCTCTTGACGACATCAGTGCCCGGAGGCGGAGTGAACGCAAACGTCTTATCGGATATTCCGGTATTTTCCTTGAAGTTCGTGAATTGGAACGTCGAGCGCCCGCCCTGCTGGTCGCCCGCCATGAGTTCCCGGATCTGCAGCGATTGGCGGTCGACCGTGAGCTGGAGCCAATCGTACTCCGCCTGCCGGGTTTTCGGCTGCAGCCGCAGAACATAGGTCTTTTCACTGCCGCCCGGCACGAAGCTCACGGTGAAATCACGGGTCAGATTGCCTTTCCCCATCAGGAATAGGACGGCACTCGTGGCCTGGTCGTCGGCCGGCAGCGGGCTGACCATGACCTGCTTGTCAGCAGGCACGTAGAGCTGGACCTGCCGCCCGTCCGACACGAAGACCTTTTCCTCGGGAGACTTGTAGTTCCAGCGCATTCGCCCCGGTTTCTTGACCAGGACGGCGCCGCGTTCGACGGCTTTCCGGCGGAGCACGCCTCCCTCGTAGAGCTGGGTGAAGTCCGCAGAAAAATCGCGAACGCCGTCGTACTTCTTCTGAAGCGCCGCGGCAACCTCATCAGCGCTGGGGGTCTGCGCGCTCGCCGCAGCAGCGATGGCTGCCGCAAGGATCAGCGCCAGACAGGGCTGGATGCGCATGTGTTCATTCTGTGGCAGGGCTGGCTCGCTCAGTGTAGCACGCGAGATCGCGCGCCCGCCCTGAAGGGCGGGCCTACAAAAGAGCGCTCACCGCGACCACGTCACGCTAGAGCTGGCGACCCGCGCGCTTGGCTTCGATGAATTGCCGGACCTCGCCGATCGATCGGGTGTTGAGGACATGGCGTGGTTCGACCCAACCACGCCGGGCGGTGCCGACACCGAAACGCATGTGACGGCCGAGCGCACCCGCGCGATGACAGTCGCTATCGATGACGACCGTCACGCCCGCCGCAACGGCCGCGCGGGCGTGCTCTCCATCCATGTCGAGATGCGCCGGCGCGCCATCGATTTCGAGCGCCGTGCCCGTGGCGACAGCCGCCTCGTAAATGGCGTCGTAGTCGAGCGGGTAGGCGGGCCGTCGTCCCACGATCTGGTTTCCGGGATGCGTGATGATCGAGACGAGGGGATGACGGATGGCGCCCAGACAGCGGCGAGTCAGCCGGCGCGCGTTGTGGCCGGCGTGCTCGTGCAGAGATGCCAGTACGATGTCCAGCGTCCCCAGCACGTTGTCGGGGAAGTCGAGGCGGCCGTCCGGCATGATGTCCACTTCGAGTCCGTGAAGAATTGTCAGCGTTGGATATTTTTCGCGCAGACGGGCGATCTCCTCACGCTGGCGCTCGAGCGCATCGAGAGTGACTGTCCGCGCCGCGCGGGCACTCTCGGAGTGGTCGGTGATCGCGATGTATTCGTAGCCGAGTGCGCTCGCCGCCGCGACCATGCTCTCGAGCGAATCCTGCCCGTCGCTGTAGGTCGAGTGCATGTGGAGGTCGCCGCGAATATGTTCCAGCTCGATGAGCGACGGTAGTCTTCGCGTCGCCGCCGCTTCCACTTCTCCCGAACCCTGTCGAAGCTCGGGCGGGATGAAGGTGACTCGCGCCTCTGCGTAGAGATCCTCCTCGCTCGCAAAATGCCGGCTGCGCTTCTTGCGCGCCGCCATCGCGGCCAGGTGTGGCGCTGACCCGGTTGCCACGTGCAACAAGCTGCCGAAGTCCCGAGCGGTCGCGACGCCGACGTCTATTTCGATCTGGTTGTAGACGATGATGAGGCGACGGCCGGTGCGGTAGAGCACGTCGTCGATTCCGCGGACTCTGGCGATCGCTGCGATCGCATCCTCGGGCTCGGCGGCACATGCCACGACGATCGGCGGATCGACGAGTGGCTCGTAGCGGCGGATACCGCCGGCGGCCATCACCCGTTCGAGGAAGGGACATTCGGCGTTCAGCTGCGCAATCAGCAGCTCCGCCACTTCCGACGCGCGTCCGAGCGTCAGGAACCTGCGCTCGAATGCGAGCGTGCGAAGCGCGGTCTTCAACCGCTTTTGCAGGTTCGCGCCGAATTCACCGACGAACTCTTTGTCATTCAGGACGACCTCGAGATCGGCGAAGCTCACGATTCCAGAGCGGGCGAGGACTGCGGCTTCGGAGGTCTGAATGGCGTTGGTCTCGATGAGCCGTCGCAGCAGCCAGGGAATGCGCGCCCGTGCCGCACGCAGCGACGCCTCCGTGTCCACGACGCTCGTGACGCGCGGCGTACCGCCGGAGTCGAGGACGCCAGCGGTGCGGCGGAGTTGAGCGGATTCCGTCGAGTCGCCTCTGATGTCCGAAAGGTCCGCGAGCTGTCTGAGAGGCCCCGACTGGGGATGCGGTGGGTTCACCCTGTGAGCGAGCTAGGCGCGACCGGGGAGCAACGCGCAGGTGCAGTTTCTGTCGTGAGACATGGGCAGTTCACCGGGCCGGGGCATGAACAATTGTCCTAACCCGTGCCGCGGAGTGTCAACCGATGCAAGCGCCGACGTGCGCTCGGCGGTCAGGCGCGCGGTGCAGCGGCGTGCGAATGCTGGTGATCCACGTGAACCATCCAGCCCTGCGATCGCCGGCCGCAGGTGGAGCAGCGGAGGAACATCGCTCCGCCGTTGCAGCATACGCTGTAGTCATGTCCGGTCACGTAGCAGCTGATCCACTTCCACATAAGTCACCCTACGAAAATTGGTTGGCTGACAAGCCGGTAGGCAAGGGGAGTGCCACGTTCTTCGCATGCGTGGTCGAACGGATTGCCGACATTTATTTCGCAAACTGATCGTGCGGAGGGCGGATTCGAACCATGGGGCGATGCCCCGAAGTGTTCGCTGTCTGACGAAACTGTAACAGCCGTCGCTATTGCTTGCTCATGTCGACGCTGAGGGCAACGGGAGCGTTGGCCCTGATCGTCGTCGTCATGCGGCGCTCGCCGAACTGCGGGTGTTTGAACACCACTTCATGGGTGCCGAGTGGGAGCTCCAGATTCGCCAGCGGCGTCTCGCCGATCTTCTTCCCGTTGATCCAGACTTCCGCCCACGGCGTGGCATTGAGGTTTGCTGTACCTCGCGGATCGATCGTGAGGGTCTTGACTTCGCCCGGCTCGATGTCGACGGTCTGCGTGGACGTATAGTCCAGATCCCGGTTCGCGAATGTCAGCGCGTGCCGGCCGGGGCGAAGCAGCAACCGGTTCTGCTCGGTCGTTCCGATGGACTTCCCGTCCTCGCTGACGTCAAGGATGATCGGGGCGGCCACCTCGATCCATCCGGAGAAGATCGGAACGTCGACAGTGAGCGTTTTGCCCGCTTCGACGCGAATCGTCTTCCGCACCGATCCGGAAGCGGAGGCGAGTGTCAGCGTGTGACGTCCGGCCGGGACGTCCAGGGTCAACGGTGATTCACCGACCGGCTTGCCGTTCAGCACGATGCGTGCGCCCGGCGGCTGCGTCTCGACCTGAATGCGCCCCATCTTCGGCGCGATGGCAGGTGCGGTTACAGGAGCAGGAGCGGCCTCGACAGCCACCGGCGGCTTCGGTTCGGCCGCCCGGCTCTGCATGAACCACCGGCCGGCAACGACAGCCACGACCATCAGCACGATCGCTGCACTCGCAATCTTCCACGGAAACGCCGACGCTTCGGCCTCCTCCGGAGGTGCGGGCCGCGCGGTGTAGAGATCCTCGACCGGATCCACTCGCGGCTTTCTCTGCGGCGAGAATCCGGGCGACGCGTCCGTCTTCAACTTCACGGTGCCGACCGGGGCGGCCGTGGTCGCGATCGGCACGTGCTGTACTGGAATCGGTGGCGGCAGCGGCGGTGGCGGAGCTGGCACGAACACTGGCTGAGGCACGAACACCTGTGGAGCAGGCGGCGGCACAGTCATCGGCACCGGTGGCGGCGCGGGCGGCATGACTGCAATCGGTCGCGGCGGCGGCGGAGGTGCGGGCACGAATGTGGGTGTTGGATCCGGAATCGGCGGTTCGAAGGTCGCCGCACGATTGGGCTCCACGAGCCAGCCACTGGGCGAAGTCTTGGCCACGGCGATGGGCGGCGCCGGTGGCGGTGGCGGTGGCGGTGGCGCAGCGATTGAAGGTGCAGGGGGCGGCGCTGGTGGCGGCACCGGCGTCTTGCTCGGCGTTGGCGCGAGCGGCTGCGGCCTCGCGATGGAGCGCAGCTTGTCCTTGCGCGAGCGCGCCGATCGAGACTGCTTGCGACGCCGTCGCGACGAGTTCGAGTCCAGGTAGTCGGCAGCGGGTGACTGCAGCGGCGTGTCTTCGTACGAAGGCAGGTCGCTGTCGCTGGTCGCGTCGAACGGATCCGCGTCGACCGGCGGCACTTCTTCCACGATTGCTGGCTGCCGGCTGTCTTCATCAAACGTGTCCGCCCACTCGGGCTCTGCCTCTGGCTCAGGCTCGGGCTCGGGAATTGGCGTTACCTCTGGAGCTGCCACCATCGCCGGCGGCTCCGACATCTCGGCTGGACGATAGTCTGACAACGTCTGCTCGACGGGCTCCGCGTCGTCGTAAGTTACGGTCGACGGTGCCGAAAAAATCTCCTCAGGCTCTTCCTCGGCGGCGACCACGTCTTGGCTCGCGAAGTCGTCGGCCGGGTCGAGGTCGTAGATGGCTTCGTTCCCCGGGGCAGGTGTGTCGAGGTCGAGGTCGAGGCTGACCTCGAACGGATCGCTGATGTCGTCGCCGTCCCCGTTCGGACTGGCCGCCGGTTCTTCATCGACCGCGAAGCCGTAGCCGTATTCGCCGCCAAGCTGGTGACGACCCCACGCGCCAGCACCGGAGTCCTGCTCGATGAATTCCAGAAAGGCGCGGCGGCACACGTCCACGCCGAGTACTCGTGCCAGATCGCGTGCCTCGATCAGCGCATCGTCGGCAGTGGTATACGGCCGTCGGCCGGGCAGCGGGAGGGACCGCTGGAGAAACCGTTGCAGGCCGGCCGCGAAATTGCTCGTGCCGCGGATTTGCGCGACGTCGACTACTTCAACGAGGAGAGATGTAATCTCGTCGGGATACTCATGCTCGGCGACCGGTCTGCCGAGCATCAGCATGACCGCCGAGAGTACTGCCTGCGCGACGTCGGAGGCGGCGTCGAACCGCGCGGGCCCCGGGCCGGACGGCATCGCAATCGCGAATTCGGCCCACAAGCGGCGTCGACTGTATTGGAGTCGCGAGAGTGCTTCGCCAAAGATGGCGTCGAGCATCACTACCTGGCCGGCGGGTGTCAGAACCGTCCGGCCGGCGCTGAGGCCGCCATGCGCGAAGCCGGCGCCGGCGTGCAGGCCGCAGAGCGCCGGCAGGATGTCCAGGAGAAATCCGAGCGCGACATCCACGCCGGGAACGCTGCCTTGTCGGGCTGTTTCGTCGATCAGGTCGGACAGGCGGGTTCCAGGGACATACTCCGAGAGCACGATCAGAGTGCCGTCGCCTGCGCGTTCGATCGAACGCGGCTTGGCGATCCGTTCGTCGTCGATCGCGGCCAGGCGGTCGAGCCTGTCGCGAAGCGACCGCCCGAAGGCGGACAGCTCCGCCCGGACCGCCAGACGCTCGAACATTGTCCCGTCTTCGCGGTCGAATGCCAGCGCGCGACGGCCAAAACCATCCGCGTAGCCAGACGACGAGGTCGAGGCGCTGAGCGCCGGAAAATCAGCCGGTGGTGCCGACATTGCAGGGGCCGACGCCACTTTTGCAACCCGCGCACCACCCGCCCAGTGATCCCTCCCGCCTGCGAACGTTGGCAAACCATGCAAACTCGTTGAGGATTCGGTGTGTTGCACACAAGTGCGCAGGTCGCAGATCGACAAGAACGTAACTCGCGATCGCAATCCTGTAATGAGGTAGATTGGCCGTGGTATGAGCGATCCGAACGAGATTGCCGCGTTGAAGTCGTCGTTCCGTGGTGCGCTCGGCACGGCGGCGGCGCTGCATGTTCTCGAGGGCCAGATCGAGAATCTCGATCCGACGGTCGACATCAGCGCGGACGTTCTCGAGGAGCTGGCGCGCGTCAGCGCCGCTCACGCGACTGCATCGGCTGCGCTCCGCGGCCTGGTGGTCACCATGCTGACCCGCCGTGGATCGGCAGGGGAGTGATGGTGATCGATGGTCGTCACATCCCACGCTCTATCTTGCCGTCGACAGACCGGTGTCGCCTGTCTATCGACTCAATGATGAGCAGCCCTGTAACGTCGAGGAGCGGTGGGTGGCCGTGGAGCTCGCAACCTGACACCCCTTTTGGAGGGGCGCAGGACGTACTTCGCCAAACCTGCTGGCTGATCTCGATACCCGCCGCCTTCAAGTTCTGGTGCGGCATTCGCGCTTACTAGGTAGGAAGGTAGGTGCGAAATGGCGAACAGGACGCCTGTAACGCTTCTCGTATTGATGCTCGCCGGGCTGGCGGGCTGCGATGGCTCCCGGGCGCCTGGGCCGACCGCGCCGTCATTGGGCCAGCCCCAGCCACCACCCCAACCCCAGCCGCCACCCCTTACTTATCTCCTATCGGGCGTCGTTTCCGAGGTAACGCCCGATGGATCGAGACCATTGGCAGGCGTGACCTTGCAGATCCTCACGTGCCGAGGGCTGTCGAGACCAGACGGGATGACGACGCAGGTGACGGAGGGCGATGGGGCCTACCGCGTCACAGACGTGTGTGCTGGGTCCGCGTACGTGTGGGCCGGTAAGGAAGGTTACGCAAATAGAATGCTACCAACTGCCCGGTGCGATGGCGATTGTCTCGAGGTCAGGATCACAGGCGACACGCGTTTTGACCTCGAATTCGTGCGGCGGTAGCGCTCGAAGGACGGCGGCGGAGTCTGACGGCTGCAAGTTCTGGGTGTTTTCGCGCTTTCCTAGTCAGGAAGAATGTGCCGATGACGAACAGAGCGACGTTTCTGGTGTTTGTGCTCGCGGCCGGCCTGGCCGGCTGCGATGACGCGGTTCACTGTGAGTTTTGCAGCGCAGGGACTCACCGCTGGGCGTCCACGGATTCGAACGGGTTGTCTAGTTTGACTAGCGTGTGGACGAATCCCCGTCGCTTCCCGACTAGCATCTGGATCGGGAAAGACGGGTACGCTGATCCGGAAGGACTTCCAAAAGTCACTTCGGGAAACCAGCCGGCGAAAGGTTGGCGCGAAGTGGTAGTCGATGGCGACACGCGAGTAGATGTTCAGCTCGTTCGGCGGTAACCGGGGCGCTCGGCTCGTTCGAATTGAAACCGTTGGTCACAAACCGGTCACAAACGGTGAACGACCGTTCAGACGACCTGTCCGACCTGAAGGAATTGTTAGGAAAGATTGGTGGACGGCAGGAGGCTCGAACTCCCGACCTCCGCGTTGCGAACGCGGCGCTCTCCCAGCTGAGCTAGCCGCCCACTCGTAATGCAAGTCCGCGCCGAGGGTGCACGTCGTGACACCGTGCTTTGGCGCGACCACCGATCTTACCATACGCCCCAATCGCAGAACGGTGTCAGACCCGCGCGCGCCGCCGCTTCAGGTATTCGATAGCGATTGGGATCATCGAGACCAGAACGATTCCGATCGCGACCAGCGAAAAATTGTCTCGCACGACGGGTACATTTCCGAACGCGTAACCGCCGAGAGTACAAATCCCGACCCAGATCACCGCACCCGTGACGTTGAACAGTGCGAACGTCGGATACGTCATCGTCCCCGCGCCCGCGACGAACGGAACGAACGTACGGACGATGGGGACGAACCGGCCGAGGATGATCGCCTTGCCGCCGTATTTCTCGAAGAATTCGTGGGCGCGCGCCAGATGTTCACGATTCAGCAATCGTTGCCACCAGCTTGTGCGATCGATCGATCGAAAGATGCGCGGCCCGACGGCCTTGCCGACGGCATAGTTCACGGCATCGCCCAGGATTGCCGCGAGGATGAGCAGGAAAACCACGAGTCGAATGTCCAATGAGCCGGTCGCCGCCAGTGCACCAGCGGCGAACAACAGCGAATCTCCCGGCAAGATCGGTGTCACCACCAGCCCGGTCTCGGCAAAGATGATGAGAAACAGCAGCGCGTAGACCCAGCGGCCGTATGCGGCGACGAACTCTGTGAGGTGGGTGTCGAGGTGGAGAAAAACATCGATGATCGATTCCATTCGCGTTGAGTGTACCTGTGCGCAGCGCGCAGTCGCAAGTAAGCGCGCTGGTATACTCGCGCGATGTCGGCCTCCTTTGCGAAAACTTCCCCCAAACGCATCGGAATCCTGACGGGTGGCGGTGATGCCCCGGGTCTGAACGCGGTCATTCGCGCCGTCGTGAAGTCGGCTGCCTCTCACGCATGCAAGACGATAGGACTTGAAGACAGTTTCAATGGACTGATCGAGCCGGATCGGTGCCGGGTGCTGGCGCCGAGAGATGTGACCGGGATCCTGCGCATCGGCGGAACGATTCTCGGCACGACCAATCGCGGAAATCCTTTCGACTTTCCGATCGAAACGACCGGCGGCACCCGCGACTACTCCGAGCGCTGCCTCGAGATGTTCCACGAGCTCAAGCTCGATGCCCTCGTCGTCATCGGCGGCGATGGCACGCTCAGCATCGCGCATCGGTTCTGGCAGCTCGGGATCCCGCTGGTCGGTGTGCCGAAGACGATCGACAACGACATACCGGAAACCACCAACACGTTCGGCTTCGACACCGCAGTCGGCTTCGCGACCGATGCTATCGATCGCCTCCACACTACGGCCGAAGCACACCACCGCGTCATGGTGGTGGAGGTCATGGGGAGATATGCGGGATGGATCGCGCTCTACGCCGGGGTCGCCGGCGGTGCCGACGTCATCCTGATTCCCGAGATCCCTTTCGACCTGTCGAAAGTCGCGAAGCACATCGTCGACCGCGACACGTTCGGGGCGCGCTTCAGCATCGTCGTCGTGGCTGAGGGAGCGAAGCCCGTTGGCGGGCAAGTGTCAGTGGTGCAGCCAGCCTCCGGTGCGCTGGTCGAACGGCTTGGAGGGATGGCAGCGAGGGTTGCGGCACAGCTCGAGGAAGCCACTGGCAAAGAGTCGCGCTTCGTCGTGTTGGGTCACCTTCAACGCGGCGGCGCACCGACCAGCTTCGATCGCATGCTCGCGACGCGCTTCGGGGCGCGGGCGGTCGAGCTCGTGCTCGCGGGACAGTTCGGCACCATGGTCGCGTTCCACCCGCCGGATATCGTCGCCGTTCCTCTCGATCGAATCGTCGGCCGCACCAAGAACGTGCCCCTGGATTTCGACGTGATCCGAACCGCGCGCGCGATGGGAATAGCGTTGGGGGATTGAAACGTGTGGCTTCCGGCTTTCGCCGGAAGTCATGTGGCTTGCTCTTCCGCCTGAAGGCGGAAGCCACGAACCGTACTAAGAAAGAACGTCGAGATATTTCAGCGCGCCACCGGTGTTGAAGACGACGACCGTGTCATCCGGCTTGATGTGGCCGCTACCCGTGAGTACCTTGACTGCGTGCAGCGCGGCGCCGCCTTCCGGGGCCGCGCTGATGCCTTCGCGGGCGCCCAGCTCTCGCATGCCCTGAACCATTTCGGCGTCGCTGACGGCGAGAGCGGTGCCGCCACTCTCGCGGACAGCGCGCAGCACGAGGAAGTCGCCGATCGCTTTGGGCACGCGAAGGCCGTCGGCCACGGTTTGCGCGTTCTGCCACATCTCCGATCGCTCGGCTCCCTGCTCGAAGGCACGCACGATCGGGGCACAGCCTGTTGCCTGCACCGAAACCATGCGCGGACGCCGCCGGTCTGGCTTCCAGCCGATACGTTCGAGCTCGTCAAACGCCTTCCACATGCCGACGATGCCGGTGCCGCCGCCGGTTGGATAGACGATCCAGTCGGGAAACTGCCAGTCGAGCTGCTCCCCGAGCTCGTAGACCATCGTCTTCTTGCCTTCGATGCGGTATGGCTCCTTCAGCGTGGAGACGTCGTACCAGCCGAGCGGCTTGCCCCTTTCGGCAGCGATTCGGCCAGCGTCGGTGATGAGGCCGTCGACGAGCGTGACCGCGGCGCCGTAGAGCTCACACTCCCTGATGAAAGGCACCTTCACGTCTTTCGGCATGAAGACGTGCGCGGGAACCCCGGCAGCCGCGGCGTAGGCGGCGAGGGCATTGGCGGCGTTGCCCGCGGACGGAACGGAAAGCGCGCGGGCGCCGAGCGCACGCGCGCGCGTGACCGCCGCCGAAAGTCCACGCGCCTTGAATGAATTCGTCGGATTGAGCGATTCGTCTTTGACGAACAGGCGCGACAGGCCGAGGTCCTGGCCCAGGCGCCCGGCAACGACGAGCGGCGTCCAGCCTTCACCGAGCGTCAGTGGCTCCTCACCGTCGAAGAGCGGCATCAGTTCGCGATAGCGCCACATGTTGGCGGCGCGGCCAACGAGGGATCGTTTGTCCCACACGCGCGCCGCATCGAGGTCATAGCGCGCGAGCAGCGGTGCGCCGCAGCTGCAGAGATGCTGCGGCTGGCGCGGATCGTACGGCGGCGCGCCACACGGCACGCTGCACTCGAGATGGGTGAAGAAAGAGCGCGTGTGAGTCTTGGGCGGTGGCAACTGGAAGTTGTCGTTACTTCCCGAGCAGATCTGCGTCTTTCTTTTTCTGCAGCTCATCGAGCGTGGCGATGTGCTGGTCGGTGATCTTCTGCACTTCGTCCAGACTGCGGCGCTCGTCGTCTTCGGAGATCTTGTGGTCCTTCAGCAGCTTCTTGAGGCGGTCGTTGGCGTCGCGGCGAACCTGGCGGACGCCGTTGCGCCCTTCCTCCGTGTACTTGTGAACGAGCTTCGACAATTCCCGACGCCGCTCTTCGGTCAGGGCCGGGATCGGCACGCGCACGACTTTTCCATCGTTGGTCGGGTTGAGGCCCAGGTTCGAGCTGCGGATGGCCTTCTCGATCGTCGACATCAGCGACGGATCGAACGGCTGGGCGACGATGAGCGTGGGTTCGGGGATCGAGAGCGAGGCGACCTGGTTGAGAGGCATGTGCGAACCGTAGGCTTCGACGTGCACGCTGTCCAGGATCGTCACCGAAGCACGGCCGGTGCGCACGCCGCCAAGCTCGCGGCGGACGTGTTCCAGCTGTCCGTCCATGCGTTTCTTGACCTCGGCAAACAGGCCCTTCAGATCGCTGACATCCATCGCTGACCTCTTGAAAACGTGTCAGACGCGAACAGTCGTGCCGACTGGCTCGCCAGTAATGACACGGCGCACATTCCCCGGCGTGCGCAGGTTGAACACGACAATGGGCAACTTGTTGTCCATGCAGAGCGAGATGGCCGTGGCATCCATCACCTTGAGCTCTCGCTCGAGCACCTTCAGGTACGAGATCTCGGTAAACTTCGTGGCCGAGCGATCGACCAGGGGATCGGCCGTGTAGATGCCGTCGACCTTCGTTCCCTTGAGGATGACATCCGCCTTCATCTCCATGGCCCGCAGGGCAGCGGCGGTGTCGGTGGTGAAGTAGGGATTGCCGGTGCCGGCGGCGAAGATTACCACCCGGCCTTTTTCCAGATGGCGAACGGCGCGCCGGCGGATGAACGGCTCGGCGACAGCGCGCATTTCGATGGCGCTGGCCACACGCGTGGGCACGCCGATCTGCTCGAGGGCGTCCTGGAGCGCGAGGGCATTGATGACGGTAGCGAGCATGCCCATGTAGTCCGCCGTCGCACGGTCCATACCCTTCGCGCTGGCAGCGAGACCCCGGAACAGGTTGCCGCCGCCGATCACCACGGCGGTCTGCACCCCGAGCTCCTGAATCCCGCCGATTTCCCTGGCGATTTGCGTGGTGACGGCAGGATCGATCCCGAATGCCTGTTCGCCCATGAGCGCCTCACCCGAGAGTTTGAGGAGCACGCGGCGGTAAACGGGATCCGACATGTCTGCTTGGATTATATCGGAGAGAAGGTTCAGACCTTTCTCTGAACCCTTCCGCTACGCGCTCTCGCCGAGCTTGAAGCGCACGAACCGGGCGATGGAGATATTCTCGCCGAGCTTCGCGATCGCCGCCTGCACCGCCTGGCCGATCGTCACTTTCGGATCGCGAATCGACGGCTGATCGAGCAGGCAGACCTGCTCGTAGAAGCTGTTCAACTTGCCCTCGACGATCTTCTCGATGACCTGTGGCGGCTTGTTCTGGCCCTCCATCTGGCCGCGATAGATTCCGCGCTCGCGCTCGAGCACGTCGGCTGGCACCTCTTCCCGCCGCACGTACTGAGGGCTGGCCGCGGCAATGTGCATGGCAACCTCGCGCGCAAGACTCTGAAAGTCCTCCGTCCGCGCCACGAAGTCGGACTCGCAGTTCACCTCCACGAGGACGCCAATCTTGCCGCCCATGTGGATGTAGTTGCCGATGAGCCCTTCGTTGGTCGAGCGGCCGGCTTTCTTCGTCGCCTGGGCGAGCCCGCGCTTGCGGAGGATGGTCGTCGCTTCCTCCATGTCGCCGTTCGCTTCGGTGAGTGCGGCCTTGCACTCCATCATGCCCGCGCCGGTCAAATCGCGGAGCTTTTTCACCATCGCAGCAGTAATTTCCATTCCTGTCTCCGGCGTCGCCATGTTCATGCCTTCTCTTTGAAGTGTGGAAGTTGGGAGTTGCGAGTGGTCACCGTCACTCCCTCAACTCCGTACGTAATAACGCCGGCCCCATCTTGCTCGGCCGGCGTCGCGTCCAATCAATCGATCGACTAGACCGAAGCGGGAGAGGTGGCCTGCTCGCGGGGCTGGCGGGCCGGACGGGCGCGGCGGGCACGCTCATCGCCGTCGCCCTCGGGACCGTCGTCGGCGTGCGCCGACTCGCGGATGCCACGCCCGGAGGTCACGGCGTCGGCGATGCGCGAGGCAAACAGCCGAATCGCGCGCAGCGCATCGTCGTTGCCGGGGATTACGAAATCCACTTCGTCCGGATCACAGTTGGTGTCGACGACGCCGATGACGGGAATCTTGAGCTTGCGGGCTTCGTCTACGGCGATCTTTTCCTTACGGGTGTCGACGACGAACAGCGCATCGGGCAGGCGCGCCATGTGGCGAATGCCCTCGAGGTTCTTCTGGAGCTTGCGCTTCTCCTTCTCGATCTGAGCGATCTCCTTCTTCGACAGCGTCTCGTAGCGGCCGTCGGTCTCCATCGCTTCGAGATCGCGCAATCGAGCCAGGCTGCGCTGGATCGTCGTAAAGTTCGTCAACAGGCCGCCAAGCCACCGCTGGTTCACGAAGAACATGCCGCAGCGCTGTGCCTCTTCCGCGATTGCGTCCTGCGCCTGGCGCTTGGTGCCGACGAAGAGAATCGTACGGCCTTCGGCCGCCAGATTGGTCGCGAACTGTTCCGCTTCGCGGAACAGGCGAGCCGTCTTGGCGAGATCGATGATGTAGATCCCGTTTCGCTCGCCGAAGATGTAGGCCTTCATCTTCGGATTCCAGCGTTTGGTCTGGTGTCCGAAGTGGACGCCCGCCTCGAGCAGGTCCTTCAACACATTACCGGTCAAGCAACCTCCATTGAAACTTCCAGCTTCCAGCTCCCAGCTTTCAGCAAGTCACGGAACCTCCGTGCGGCTGAAAGCTGGAAGCTGGCGGCTGGCAGCTGATTCCTCACCGCTTGCTGAACTGGAAGCGCTTGCGCGCCCCCTTCTGTCCGTACTTCTTGCGTTCCTTGATTCGCGCATCGCGCGTGAGGAACCCAGCCTTTTTGAGCCGCTGCCGCAGCTCGATGTTGTACTCGACGAGGGCCCGCGCGATGCCGAGGCGCAGGGCGCCGGCCTGGCCGGCGATTCCGCCGCCAGCAATGGTCGCGAGCACGTCGAATTTATCGGCCGTTTCGGTGACCGCCATGGGCTGGCGGATCTGGGTCCGCAACGCCTCGGTCGGAAACGCCTGCTCGATTGGCTTGTGATTGATGGTCATGCCGCCCGATCCGGGGCGGAGGAACACGCGGGCGGTGGATGTCTTTCGGCGGCCCGTGCCGTAGTACTGGATACCTGCTGCCACTTATGCGACCTCGCGCTTGCTCGTCTTCCTCACGGGTTTGCCTTCGCCGTCCGCAGCCGCCCGGCCGGCGGGCCGCGGTTTCTGCGCTTGATGGGGATGCGCGGCGTCGGCGTAGACCTTCAGCTTGCGCCACATGGCTTCACCCATCTTCGTTTTGGGCAGCATCCCGCGAACGGCCTCCTCGACCATCCGGACCGGGTTGCGCTGTTTGAGCTCCTTGGCCCGCTCCTGGCGTACCCCGCCCTCGTAGCCGCTGTGATAGCGATAGAGCTTCTGCTCTTCTTTCCGGCCGGTCAGCTTGACCCGCGCGGCGTTCACCACGACGACGTGATCACCGGTATCGATATGAGGCGTGTAAATCGCCTTGTGCTTGCCTTGGAGGAGTCGGGCGGCCTCGGTTGCGATACGGCCCAGGACCTGCCCGTCGGCGTCAATCACATGCCACTGCCGGTCCACACTCCCGGCTGTGGGGACGAACGAACCCATCGAAATCCTTTCCAGTCAGTCTCGCCCAAAGGACGGGAAACCAAGAGGATACAGGTCATTCCGGGCACTGTCAAGCCGCGGGCCCTTTTCACGCACGAAACGACACGATCGGATCGCCGACCGGTGCCGATGAGCCCTCCTCAGAGGATCGCAGTTTCTGCGATTACGGAACCGTCAGCGGCGCACCGAATTGTCGATCCTGGGCAGGCTGACCGGGAGGGCCTCATTCCGAATCTGCGCAATTCTGCCGAAATTGATATGCCCCCATCTGGTGGCACCCCCCTTGCCGACGAGGTTACCCGACAACGAAGAATGTGAGCCGGACGTGTGTGTCCGGCCGCGGCGTACGAGGCCATGGTCGTGAACGGCAAACCCATGCCTCGGTAAAGCGGATTACCCGATTTCCGAGGACAACAGACACGTGGTGTTTCGTAGACCGAAAGCCCTGGTTGGACTGGACATAGGCTCGAGTGCTGTCAAGGCGGTTGAGCTGAAGCCTGCCGGAAAGGGCTACAAGGTCACTGCCTTTGGCAGCGAACCGATCCCTCCCGACAGCATCGTCGACGGCGCCATCATCGATGGCGGCGCGGTTGCGGACTCGATCCGTCGGCTCTTCGACAGCCGTCACATCAAGACGCGCGAGGTCGCCGCGTCCCTGTCGGGCAACGCCGTCATCGTCAAGAAGATATCCCTGCCGGTGATGACGGCCGCGGAGTTGTCCGAGTCGATCTACTGGGAGGCGGAGCAGTACATCCCTTTCGACATCCAGGACGTCAATCTCGACTATCAGATTCTCGATCCGGGTACCGGTCCTGGCGGCAAGGGGACCATGGACGTCCTGCTCGTCGCCGCCAAGAAGGAAAAGATCGCCGACTACACCGGCGTCATTGCCCAGGCGGGGCGCACCGCCGTGGTGGTCGATGTCGATGCGTTTGCGCTGCAGAACGCGTACGAAGTGAACTACCGGATCACGCCGGGGCAGCTGGTCGTCCTCCTTAATGCCGGTGCCAGCGCGACGAACATCAACATCATCCAAGGCGATCAGTCGGTCTTCACGCGTGACGTATCGATCGGCGGCAACGCCTATACCGAGGCGCTGCAAAAGGAGCTCAGCCTTCCGTTCGAACAGGCGGATCAACTGAAGCGCGGCCAGACCGTCGACGGCATGTCGTTCGAGGACGCGCGACCCGTGCTGCGTGCCGTGACCGAGAACGTCATGCTGGAGATCCAGAAGACGTTCGACTTCTTCAAGGCCACCGCGGCTTCCGACCACATCGATCGCATCGTCGTGAGTGGCGGCGCGTCACGGGCCGAGGGGTTCACGGAAATGCTGGGCGAGAAATTTGGTGCTCCGGTCGAGCCTTTCGATCCGTTCAAGCGCGTGTCGATTGAGGCGAAGAAACTGCCGGCGGCTGAGGCTGCCGAAGCGGCGCCGACGGCCGCCGTGGCGGTCGGACTCGCGCTGCGCCGCGGAGGAGACCGATGATCCGCATCAACCTCCTCGCCGTCGAGCGCGAGCGCAAGAAGACACGCGTCGTCATTTCCGCCGCGCAGCGCGCAACGATCGGCGCCACGTTGATCCTGCTGGTGACGGTGCTCGGCGTCGGCTGGTGGTTCTGGTCGCTGCGGCAGCAGTCGATCGGTCTCGACGAGGACATTGCCCGGGCCGAATTGCAAGCGCAGCAGCTGCGCTCGGTGCTGGCGCAGGTGCAGAAGTTCGAGGCGCGCAAGGCGCAGCTTCAGCAGCGCGTCTCGCTCATCGAGCAGTTGCGCAGCGGTCAGTCCGCACCCGTTCACGTGCTCGACGAGATCAGCAAGAGCCTTCCCGACCGGCTGTGGCTCACCGACATGACACAGACGGGGAACGAATTCTCGATCTCCGGCATGACGACGTCGATGACGGCAGTCTCCGACTTCATCGCCAACCTCGAAGCGACGCGCTGGTTCAAGCGTCCGGTCGAAATCGTGGACAGCCAGGTGCAGTCGGACGCGAAGATCGGCGATCTCGTCAAGTTCTCAATCAAGGCGCAGTTCCAGGATCCGGAGGCGCCGGGGGCGGCGACACCGGCCGCAGCGGGCGGACGTGGCGGTGCTGCCGCAGGCGCAGGACGGTCGTAAACGATGAATCTGTCGCTCAGTAAGCTTCCGTGGCACGCGCAGATCGGCGTGTTCGTCGTCGTCTGCCTCGGCGCGGTATTCGGCTTCTGGAAATTTTACGTAAGCGAAGTGCAAGCGGATATCGCACTGCGACAGACCCGGCTCACGGCGCTGCGCGCGGATGTCGACAGAGGCGTCGCGACGGCGCGACAGCTGCCGCAGTTCGAAGAACAGGTCAACAAGCTCGAGCAACGGCTGGAGAGCCTCAGCCAGGTGCTGCCGGAAGAGAAGGACGTCGCCGACATCCTGCGCCGGATCCAGGGGCTCGCCACCAAATCGAATCTGACGATTCAGCGCTTCCAGCCGGGCAAGGTCGTCCAGCAGAAGCTCTACGCGGAGATTCCGTACAAGCTGCAGGCGGAAGGGACGTACCACAACCTCGGCTACTTCTTCGATCAGGTCAGCAAGTTTCCGCGAATCATCAACATCGGGGATATCGCGTTGAAGGCAAAGTCGCCGGCCGAACCGAACGCCACGATTACCGCGGATTTGGTGGCGACAACGTTCGTGCTGCAAGAGGCGAAGGGTGGAGCGGGCAAGGGCGGCGCGGTGCCGAAGCAGCCGTCGCTCGGAAAGTAGATCGATGATGACCGCACCCCAACGCCTGTTCGTTGCCGCAGCCGTCGCCGGCGTCATGGCCTCCAGTGTCGTGGCGGCACAGACACCCGCGACGCCCGGTCAAGCTGCGACGCCCGGTCAAGCTGCTGCGCCCGCGAAGTCGAAGCCCGCGGAACCGCCGCCGGTGGAGCGTCCGGCGTACACGTACGAGCCCGAGGGCCGGCGCGATCCGTTCATCAGCCTGCTCGCTCGCGGCAGCGATCCGGCGTCGGCGTCCAGCCGGCCGACGGGCGTTCCAGGTCTTCTCATCAACGAAATCACCGTCAAGGGCATCGTGCGCGATCGCAGCGGGTTCCTCGCCATCATCCAGGGTCCCGACACAACGAAGACGTTCATCGTCCGCAACGGCGAGCAGGTGATGGATGGCGCGGTGAAGACAATCACCGTCGACACCGTGGTGTTCGCGCAGGACGTGAACGATCCGTTGTCAATGGTGAAGCAGCGGGAGGTCCGCAAGGCGGTGCGGCCGCTCGACGATCAACGTGGAGTCCGGGAATGACCGCCAAAAGCTTTGGACGGATTGCCGCCGAGCACGCGACCGTGAGGATCGCATACATGTCAGAAATAACGAGGGGCCGCATCCGCGCTGTGGGAGCGGGGTTGTGTGTGTGTGCGACGCTCGCGAGCGGAGGAAGCAGCTTCCTCGCGGCGAATGATGCCCCCATTCGGCTGCTGGGCGTCCGCGCCCAGGGAAGCGCAATCGTTATCGAGGCAAGCGCACCGGTCGCGTTCGCAGTCAGCAATCCCGACGCGTGGACGGTGCAACTGGACTTGCGCGACGTCTCCGTGGATGGCGCGGCCAACCAGGTGACCCGCACGGACACCGTGGCGCGTGTATCGCTCGAGCAAGCGAGCGCCGTCGACGGACGTGAGGTTGCGCGCGTACGCCTGTCCCTGGCCCGTCCGGCGTCATACAAGGTGCGCAGCGCGCGCAGCACGATCCGCGTCGAACTGGCGGACACCCCTGCGGCGATGCCGGTGCCAGCCGCCGTCAAACCTTCAGCCGCACCAGAACCAGTTCTACCGGCGCCGGAACCTGTACCTGTTGCACCATCACCATCACCTGAGCCCATCGCACCGTCACCGCACCAACACCTGAGCCCATCGCACCGGTACCCGGTATCAATGTCTCAGCGACGCCTATCCCGACCGGAACGGCGACGGTGCTCGACCGGGTGAAAACAGCGCGCAACGGGGGCGGAATCGCTGTCACCCTTGGCGGCGACGGTTACCTGGCTCCGGCAAGCGTGACCGAATCGCGCGACCTGCCGCGACGGCTCGTCCTCGATTTCCCGGGCGTGACGCCGAAAGCAGCGGCGCAGACCGCGGTCAGCGGCGGTCTCGTGCGGACGGTTCGCATCGCGGCCAACAGCCGTCAGCCGCTCGTCACCCGCGTTGTCATGGAGCTCGCCCCCGGCGTCACGTATCACGTGGAGCGAGCTGGAGAAGGCGGTCGCGACCTCGCCGTCCTCTTCGATCCCCCACTCGTCATGGTTGCGCCCTCGGATGATGCACCGACTGCGGTCGTCCAGCCCGAGCAGCCGATGACGATGGAGCAGGCGCTGGCGAATGCTGCGTCGCTGACGCCCACGGATACGCCGGCCGATCCGATGTCAGCTTTGCAGATCGATTCGGTCAAGGCTGCACCGACGGTACAGTCCGTTTCATCCACGTCCGCCGGTCCGGCTCGCGGTTCAGCGCACTCGCCGGTTTCCGCAGCTGCTGCCGTGATGCCGACACCAGCTCCGGTCGCCGTGGTCGCTCCGTCGGCGGTGTCGGCGTCCGCCAATGCCGGCACAGCAGACGGTCAGGACGCCGCGGGAGCAGCAGGCGCCGGTGCCCGTCGGGCCGGTTGCGCCCGACACTCCGTCCGCGCCTGTTGCCGAAGCGCGAGCGAGCGAACCGACAACGATTCGAGCTGAGGCAGCGCCAGCCGCGGCGCCGAAGACTGAACCAGAGCCGCGGACGTCGAGCGCGCCGAGAGCCCAGACGCGTCCGGCGACGACGTCAGCGCGCCAGACCGCGTCTTCGTCTGGACAGCAGCCGCCTCAGAACCCGCCGCCCACCACGCAGCAGATCGTCGGCGCGCAGGACAAGAAGTACACCGGGCACCCCATCACGATGGATTTCCAAGGGTGTCGACCTGCGCTCGGTGCTCCGCACGTTCGCGGAGATCAGCGGCTTGAACATGGTGATCGATCCCGACGTGCAGGGAACGGTCGACATGATTCTCACTGATGTACCCTGGGACCAGGCGCTCGAAGTCATCCTGCGCGGCAACTCACTCGACTACACCGTCGACGGATCGATCGTGCGCGTCGCCAAGGTCGACACGCTGAAGAAAGAACAGGATTCGCGCCAGCAGCTGGCGAAGGCATCGGCCGACGCCGGCACGCTGGCCGTGCGGACCTTCACGCTCAGTTACGCCAAGGCCGGGCAGGCGGCGCCGCTCGTCAAGCGGGCCGTGCTCTCGCCCCGTGGCGATGTCCAGATCGACGAACGGACGAACACGCTGATCATCACCGACCTGCCGGCAAGGCTCGAGACGGTGACGCAGCTCCTGAGCACGCTCGATCGCGCGGAGCCGCAAGTGGAAGTCGAGGCGCGCGTGGTGCAGACGACCCGCGAGTTCGCGCAGGCGGTTGGCATCCAGTGGGGCTTGAACGGCCGTGTGGCGCCGGAGCTCGGCAACACGCCGCCGATAGCTTTCCCGAACCGCGGGACGCTCGGCGGACGCACCGGCGCCGTCAACGCACCGGTCGGCGATCCGCGGGCGGGCGAGCTCGAGAGTACGAGCAACGTGGTGAACCTAGGCGTGCCGGCCGCGAATTCCGCGATCGGGCTGGCGCTCGGATCGATCAACGGCGCGTTCAACCTCGACATTGCGTTGTCGGCCCTCGAGCGTTCCGGGAAAGGGCGCATTCTCTCGACGCCTCGTCTCACGACCCAGAACAACATCGAGGCCGAAGTCGCGCAGGGTATCCAGATTCCGATCCAGACCGTCGCCAACAACACCGTCACGGTGTCGTTCAAGGAAGCCGTTCTGGTGCTCAAGGTCACGCCACAGATTACGACCGCCGGCACGGTCATCATGCGCATCCTCGTCGAAAACGCGACCGCGGACTTCAGCCGCCAGGTCAACGGCATTCCCCCGATTGACACGCAGCGTGCGAACACGACGGTTCAAGTGAACGACGGCGCGACCACCATCATCGGCGGCATCTTCGTCAGCCAGGAGCAGTACGCGAACGAGCGGACGCCGGTTCTCCATCGCATCCCGCTCCTCGGCTGGTTGTTCCAAAAGAATTCGCAGCAGGACCAGAGCCGCGAGCTGCTGATCTTCATCACGCCGCGGATTTTGAGAGGGTAGTCAAGACATGAACGCCGCAGCAACAAGAGGGAATCGGTTGAAGTCCGTGGGCAGGTCCGGCGCCGCGCTGGTGCTGGCCGCCGCCACGATGTCGAGTATGTCGTGCGGTGACGTCGTGCGACAGGGCACGGGTGGCTCGTTCCTGATCGTGTCCACGCTCGAGGCGGCGCCTGGCGCCGAACCCACCGACTTCGGCAACACGCTCCTGTCGGATGTCATCACCGTCGTCGACGATTCGCCGACTTTCTTCAACGACGTAGGCCGGGTGACGTTCCGGCTCGGCCTCAAAGATCCAGGCGCCGCGACGTCGCCAACGACGCCATCACAGAACGACGCGATCACGATCAATCGGTATCGAGTGCAGTTCATCCGCGCCGACGGCCGCAACACGCCCGGCGTCGATGTGCCGTACGGGTTCGACGGCGCGTTCACGCTCACCATCAGCGGCGGCGATGCGTCGGCAGGGTTCACCCTCGTGCGCAACATCTCAAAGATGGAGGCGCCGCTGGCCGCGCTGCGATTCAACGGCATCGTGCTCTCGACGATTGCCGAGGTCACGTTCTTCGGCGCGGATCAGACGGGTCACGAGGTGTCCGCGACGGCGCGCATTTCGATCGACTTTGCCAATTTCGGGGATCCGAGCTAGCAGCCGGCCGGACGCCGATCGACTGCACTCGGGACGACATATATGACGCATCGACTCATCACGCGTGGACTGGCGATCGTGCTGGTGGCTTTGACGGCAGCCTGCACGATGACCAAACAAGAGGCACCGGATCTGTCCGGGCCGTCGGAGTTTTCGACCTCCGTGGCCGTCGCCATTTCTCCCGATGTTTTGCCGCAGGACGGTGCGTCGCAGAGCGTGATTACCTTGACGGCGCGAGATGCGCAAGGACAGCCGCTGCGCAACGTGGGACTGCGCGTGGAGATCAGGGTCGACGGAACGCCGAGAGACCTGGGTACGCTTTCGGCTCGCAGCGTGGTGACCGGCATCTGACGGCCGCGCCACGATCGTCTACACGGCCCCCTCGTCGCCGACGATTGCCGTGGATCCGTTCACGATCGTCGAGATCGTCGCCACGCCCATTGGCAGCGACTTCAACAACACTCAGGCACGTTCCGCGTCGATGCGGCTCGTTCCGACCGGTCCCGTGGCGCCGCCCGACGGCTTGCAGCCGGCGTTTACCTTTACGCCGTCGAACCCGTCCGACCACCAGCGCGTGCTGTTCGACGCGTCGACGAGCCAGGCGCCGACCAACAATCCGATCGTGACCTACTCGTGGAGCTTCGGCGACGGCGGTACCGGCACCGGACGGACGGCCACGCACGACTACTCGTTCCCAGGCACTTACATCGTCACGCTGACGATCATCGATGGCTTCGGCCGCTCGGCCGCGACGTCGCAGAGCCTGAGCGTTGGCGCGGGCGTCGATCCGTCGGCGGCGTTCACGTTCTCACCGACCGACCCGGTGCCTGGATCCACGGTGAACTTCAACGCGTCGGGCAGCCGCGCCGCGCCCGGACGCACGATCGTCAGCTATGCGTGGGACTTCGGCGACGGCACGTCCGGTACTGGCGTGCAGGCGTCGCACAGGTATCCGGTCCTCGGCAACTACACCGTCACGCTCGTCGTGCGGGATGACGCCGGACGGACGTCGGTCGCGTCGCAGACCGTGCCGATTCAGTTCCCCGAGGAGTCGGCCGTCTTAGCTCCTACCCTGAAGAAGGGTGGTACACTCCGCGACTGATGGGCGAAAATCCGCGGATTGAAGAATTGAAACGCCGGGTCCAGGTGGACCCGGCGTCCATTGCGTTCGCGGCGCTGGCCGAGGAGTACCGGCGCGCCGGCCGCTTCGAAGAAGCGATCAGCACCTGCCAGGCCGGACTGCAGCGTCACCCGGCGTATCTGTCGGCGCACGTCACGCTCGGCCGCGCGCTGCTCGAGACGGGGCAGTTCGACGAGGCGCGCGCAGAGCTCGAACACGTGCTGCGTGCCGCGCCCGAGAACCTCGCCGCCATCCGCGGTCTCGCGGAAATTCACAATCGTCGCGGCGAGCTGCCCGAGGCTCTCGAGCACTATCGCTCCGCGCTCCACGTCGCGAAGAACGACTCGGAGTTGGAAGCGACGGTCGAAGAGCTGTCCAAGCGCGTGGCGCCGCCCGAGCCCGCTCAGGAGCCTGTTCCGCCTGTGGCTGCGCCGATGCCCACGATCTCGCTCGCGAGCAGTACGCCGGTCGCCCTGACGCCGAAACCAGCGCCCAAGCCGCCACCGCTTGAGCTCGTCACCTGGGTGCGGTCGGATGCGGAAGCCGAAGCGCAGGAGGCACCGATTCAATTCGCTCCTCCGTTCGGGACAGAGCCGGCGCTAGAATCTCGACCAGACCCGACACTCGCCGCTCTGGAGGATTTGCTGGCAGCCATCCTTCGCGAACGGGATCAGCTGTCCGTCGAGTCCGATCTCAGGGGCTGAGCGCGCCCCATGTCCGCGTCACGCTTCCCATTTGCGTCGAGGCTTGCGTCTGTTCGCGCAGCCATGAAAGACGCGCTGCTGGACGGACTGGTCGTCACCCACTCGCCAAACGTTCAGTATCTCTGCACCTTCATCGGCAGCTCGGGGGCGCTCGTGGTCGAGCGGGAGCGGTTCGGCCTGGTGGTGGACTTCCGGTATGTCACCTCAGCCCGCGAGATTCCTCGTCTTCACCCCGACCTGGAAGCGTTGGAGATCATCCTCGCCGAGCGTAACGAAGACGAGGCCGTCGTGGCGCGGTTGACCGCAGGCGGCTGTCAGCGCATCGGGATCGAGGCGTCCTGGATGCCCGTTGCGCGGTTCAATCGACTGTCGGCGGCGATTGCCGCCAAGCGCTCCCACGCCGCTCAACGCCGAAAAGCCATGTCCGGCCCTGGTCAGCACGGAGCGGATGGTGGAGCGTGCCCGGATGGTCAAAGACGAGGTAGAGGTGGGCCTGATTCGGACAGCGGCTCAGATGCTCTCGCACGTCGCACGGGAAACGCTGCCGGGATTGTTGCGACCAGGACGGCGAGAGACGGAAATTGCTGGCGACATCGACGCGGCACTGCGCGACGTCGGATTCCAGCGGCCGGCCTTCGAGACTATCGTGGCGTCGGGCCCGAATAGTGCGTTGCCGCATGCCCGGCCGGGGTCGCGTAGCCTCGCACCTGGGCGACCTGGTGGTGCTGGACTTCGGAGGGGTCTACGACGGATACTGCGTGGATTTGACGCGCACGGTTCAGCTGGCGCCCTCATCAATGGAATTTCGCCGCCTCTTCGCCGCTGTGGCGGATGCGCACGCGGCTGCTGTCGCAGCCGTGCGCCCTGGAACCCTCACGACCGATATCGACAACGCCGCGCGAGAAACGCTGCAACAACACGGGCTCGCAGACGCCTTCGGTCACGGCACCGGCCATGGCCTCGGGCTCGAAGTGCACGAGGATCCCCGAATCTCCAAGCCGGACCCAGCTCGGCCGGCCGTGCCCGTGGCCCCTAGGGATGGTTTTCACGATCGAGCCAGGTGTCTACCTCCCCCGGGTGGGTGGTGTTCGCATCGAAGACGATGTGCTGGTTGTCGAGGGCGGGTGCGAAATGCTGACGCAGGTGCCGATAGAGTTGGCCTAGGGCGTCTGCTGGTGCACGAATTTGCATGACGGAGGCGGATGGACTTCGAGGACATTGAGCGGATCCTGGAGCTGGTCCGGCAGCACGAGCTCGTGGAGTTCGAGATCGAGCGCGGCGACGGCTGGAAGCTCAGGCTCCGAAAGGCGAGTACCACGTTCCAGGTGCTTCCGCCTCAGATGCAGCCGGCGCCCATGCACGTGACGCCGATGGTGGCTGCCCCGGTACCCGCGTCCATCGCGGCGGCACCTTCGCCGGCGGCTGAAGAGACCGCGCTCGAGCTCGCTGTCGTGAAGTCGCCGATTGTCGGGACGTTCTATCGCTCGGCTGAGCCTGGAGCGGCAGCATTCGTGGAAGTCGGTCAGCACGTGAAGAAGGATGAAGTCCTGTGCATCATCGAGGCCATGAAGCTCATGAACGAAATCACGTCCGAGTACGACGGTGAAATCGTGAGTGTCTACGTGGAAAACGGCAAGCCGGTCCAATATGGCGAGCGATTGTTCGCGATAAAGACGGCCTAGATGTTCAAGAAAATCCTGATCGCGAATCGCGGCGAAATCGCCCTGCGCATCATCTGCGCCTGCCGCGAGCTGGGGATCAAGACGGTCGCGGTGTACTCGGAGGCCGACGAGAACTCCCTGCACGTCCGCTTTGCCGACGAGGACGTGTGCATCGGCCCCGCGCGCAGCGCCGACAGCTATCTCAGCGTCCCCGCGGTGTTGAGCGCCGCCGAAATCACCGGCGCCGACGCCATCCATCCTGGCTACGGCTTCCTGTCCGAGAGCGCCTACCTCGCTGAAGTGTGCGAGGCGTGCCATATCCGCTTCATCGGGCCGGCGCCGAATGTGATTCGGCTGCTCGGCGACAAGGCGCGCGCGCGCCGCGCGATGAAGAAGGCGGGCATTCCGATTCTTCCCGGCAGCGAGGGTCCCGTCGAGAGCGAGGAGAAGGCACAGAAGGTCGCGAAGGATCTCGGCTACCCGGTGATCATCAAAGCGGTGGCCGGCGGCGGCGGCCGCGGCATGCGCGTGATCCGCGCCGCCAACGAGCTCGGCAAAGCGCTCAAGACTGCGCAGCGCGAAGCAGAAGCAGCGTTTGGTGTCGGCGACGTCTACATCGAGAAGTATCTCGAGCGGCCGCGCCACATCGAATTCCAGGTGCTCGGCGATCATCACGGCGCCGTCGTTCACCTCGGCGAGCGAGAGTGCTCGATCCAGCGCCGCCATCAGAAGCTGCTCGAAGAGGCCCCGTCGGTGGCGGTCACCGAGAAGATGCGCCGCAAGCTTGGCGGTGCCGTCGTCGACGCTGCGCGCGCCGTGCAGTACACCAATGCCGGCACGTTCGAGTTTCTGCTCGACGACAAGGGGAACTTCTACTTCCTCGAAGTCAACACCCGCATCCAGGTCGAGCATCCCGTCACCGAGATGATCACGGGCATCGACATCGTCAAAGAGCAAATCCGCGTTGCCGCCGGCGAACGGCTGTCCTTCAAGCAGGGGGATGTCACGTTCACCGGCCATGCAATTGAGTGCCGTATCAACGCCGAGGATCCCGACACGTTCGCTCCGTCGCCCGGCGTGATCCACGCCTTCAGCGTACCCGGCGGTCCCGGCGTGCGCGTGGACACGTTCGCGCACTCGGAGTGCACGATTCCGCCGTATTACGACTCGATGATTGCCAAAGTCATCGCGCACGGGCGCGATCGCCAGGAGGCCATTGCGCGCATGCGCCGCACGCTGGAGATGACGGTCATCGAGGGCATCAAGACATCGATTCCCCTGCACTTGAAGATCCTCGCCGATGCCGATTTCGCAGCCGGCCGTCTGAGCACTTCGTTCATGGAGCGCTACACGGCCGAAAAGCGCGGCGGCGACGGGCGCCTCGCTGAAGCCGTTTGAGCGTGGCCGGCCCCATGGTGAGCGGGCCGTTTTTCTATCCGATCGTCGATATCGAGACCTGCAAGCACTACGGCCACGATCCCGTGGACGTCTCCCGCGCCTGCCTGCGCGGCGGCGCGCGTTGGCTGCAGCTTCGCGGCAAGACCATCTCAGGTACCGACCTCCTCATGCTGACCGATGCCGTCGTCGCTGCCGCCCGTGAATACGCCGCGGTGGTGATCGTCAACGATCGGGCCGACATTGCCGCAATGGCTGGTGCCTCGGGAGTGCACGTCGGCCAGGAGGACCTTGCGGTTGATGCGGTTCGCGGACTGCTTGCGCCGGCCTCGCTCGTCGGACTTTCCACTCACGACGAAGCGCAGGTGAACGAGGCACTCGAGTCGAGTGCTGACTACCTGGCGGTCGGGCCGATTTACGGCACGGCAACCAAAGAGACGGGCTATTCAGCGCGAGGGCTCGATCTGGTCCGCTACGCCTCGGGACGGGGGAAGCCCGTGGTCGCCATCGGTGGGATTACCCTCGAGCGTGCGGCGGAGGTCGTCGCCGCCGGTGCCGCCGGAATTGCGGTCATTTCCGACCTCCTGCGCGGCGATCCGGAGCAGCGGACGCGTCAGTTCGTCGATCTCGTACATGTATAATGCGGCGTTTTTTGCGCCTTACCAACGCAGATCAGTGCGCGTGCTCTCTCTTGCACGTGCTGCAGAGCCGCATAACGGAAGGCGCGCCGCAGGGTGACGGGGTCCGGCCCGCCTGCGCCGCAAGCGGCTTCGGCGAGGTCTCGCCGGAGCGCGCCTGACGGCACGAGCGCGAAGGCGGACGGGGCGAAGCCCACCGGATCTAGTTGGAGGTTGAATGGATTCGAATCTGCTCAAGACGAAGTCGATCGAGCAGCTGGTCGGCGACGCAGAGCACGGGGGCAAAGGCCTCAAGCGCACGCTCACGGGGATGGACCTGACGCTGCTCGGGATCGGCGCCATCATTGGCACCGGCATCTTCGTCCTCACCGGAACGGCAGCAGCGAATCAGGCCGGGCCGGCGATCGTCCTCGCTTACGTCGCGGCGGGGCTGGCCTGCGGCTTCGCGGCGCTCTGCTACGCAGAATTCGCGGCGATGATTCCAATTTCCGGCAGCGCCTACACCTACGCTTACGCAACCCTCGGCGAGATTTTCGCGTGGATGATCGGTTGGGACCTGATCCTCGAATATGCGGTGGGATCGATGACGGTGGCAGTCGGGTGGAGCGGCTACTTCCAGCGGATCCTCGCCGGGTTCGGCATCCACCTGCCGGCGTGGATGGCGGCGGCGCCCGGCACCGCGGAAGGCGCGCTCCTCAATCTCCCGGCGATGATCATCGTCGTCCTCATCACCGCGCTGCTCGTTGTCGGCGTGCGCGAGAGTGCGCGCTTCAACGCAGTGATCGTCGCGGTGAAGCTCGTTGCCATCCTCTTCTTCATCGTCGTTGGCGTCACCTACGTGAAGCCCGAGAACTGGTCGCCGTTCATGCCCTATGGCGTGCAAGGTATCGCCGCTGCGGCGGCGGTCGTGTTCTTCGCCTACATCGGCTTCGATGCCGTGTCGACGACAGCGGAAGAGGCGAAGAATCCGGCGCGCGATCTACCGATTGGCATCATCGCTTCGCTGGTAATCTGCACGGTGCTCTATCTCGCTGTGGCTGGAATTCTGACCGGCATCATTCCAGTCGTGCAGTACAAGAGCGACCCGCAGTTCCTCAATGCCCCCGTCGGTTACGCGCTCGCGGTCATCAACAAGGACTGGGCTGCTGGCCTCGTCTCCGCCGGCGCCGTCGCCGGCATCACCAGCGTGCTGCTCGTCATGCTCATGAGCCAGCCGCGCATCTTCTTTTCGATGAGCCGCGACGGTCTGCTGCCACCCGGCGTCAGCAAAGTTCATCCACGCTTCCGGACGCCCTACATCACCACGATCATCACTGGCGTGATCGTGGCAATCGTGGCGGGTTTCACACCGATTCAAGTGCTCGGCGAGATGACGAGCATCGGCACGCTGTTCGCCTTCGTCATCGTCTGTGCCGCCGTCCTCATCCTCCGGTCGAAACGTCCGGATGCGCACCGGCCCTTCAAGGTGCCCTTCGGTCCGGTATTTCCGATTCTCGGCGTGCTCTCGTGCGTCTACCTGATGGTCAACCTGACCGTCATGACCTGGGTCCGCTTCCTGGTGTGGCTCGACCTCGGCATGCTCATCTACTGGTTCTATGGGCGCACCCACAGCCCGCTCGTGAATCGCGCGGAAAGCGCTGCGCGGGGGGCCACGGAAAATCTGGCGAACTTCCTGAAGATAGCCGGCTACATGCTCCTCTTCAACGGGTTCTGCATTACGCTGCTGGCGCTGCTGACCGAATGGGGCGTGACGAAAGAAGAGCTCGCCAAGTGGCACGAACTCGACAGCGTGCTGAGTAATGTGGGACTGCACATCAACCCCGAAATCGCCGATGCTTTCGGTTTGAAGATTCTCATCGCCGGCGCGGTCGTCCTGGCAATAGGGCTTGTCGTCGCGCGATCGTCGAAAACGAGGTAGCACGTGGCGGGTGCGGGGAGGCCGGGGCAGGCGGGCTCTCGCGGCCCTTCGCCCTGGTGGGCCCGGGGACGCCTTTCTGTCATCCTTCTCCTGGGAGTGATCGCCGGCGGCACCGCCGGCTACATGATCATCGAGGGATGGACACCGTGGGAAGCTCTTTACATGACCGTCATTTCGGTCACCACCGTCGGCTATCGCGAAATACACCCGATGTCGCGAGCGGGGGAGTTCTTCACGATGGTCGTGTTGATGGTGGGAGTGGCCACCGTCCTCTACACCTTCTCCTTCTTCATGGCGCGCATCGTCGAAGGAGACTTTCAGCACGGCTGGGGCCGCCGAAGGCGTGAGCACATGCTCGACGAGCTCGACAGGCATTTCATCATCTGCGGCTTCGGCCGGATGGGCCGCATCGTCGCCAACGAGTTCTCTCGTCAGCGAGTGCCGTTCGTCGTCGTCGAGCGCAATTCGGATCGCATGCAAGAGGCTGTGGACGCCGGCTATCTGGCCGTCGAAGCGGATGCGAGCAGCGAAACCGTGCTCACGCGGGTGGGGATCAAGAAGGCGCGTGGATTCATCGCCGCCGTCAGCACGGATGCCGAGAACGTGTACGCGGTGCTCACCGCGCGTTTGATGCGGCCGGATCTATTCATCATCGGCCGGGCCGAAACCGACGATGCGCGAACCAAGCTGGTGCGGGCTGGGGCCGATCGGGTGATCTCGCCGTACCAGATTGGCGGGCTGCAGCTGGCGCAGACGGCGCTCCGTCCGGCGGTTGTTGATTTCGTCCAGATCGCGACGAGCTCCGAAAACCTGGAGCTCAACATGGAGCAGGTTCGCATTGCCGACGGCGCTCCGCTGTCGGGGCGGACGCTGCTCGATTCCAACTTGCGTCAACGCTTCGGCGTCATCGTCGTGGGCATCCAGCGCGCAAACGGACGAATGGAGTTCAATCCGGCTCCGGATGCGGAGATGCGAGCCGGCGACCATCTGGTCGTCCTCGGCCGTTCGGAGAACCTGCGTGAGCTCGAGGCCGCTGCCGGCCAGAGCTCTGCCAGACTGCATTGACGCTGGAGATTCGATGACGGCTCGTCTGCTCGATGGCAACGCGGTTGCGGCCGCGATTCGGGAGGAATTGCGGCCGGAAGTCGAAGCGTTTCGAGCCCGCGCCGGACGACCGCCAGGCCTCGGCGTGGTTCTCGTCGGAGACGATCCCGCGTCTCACATTTACGTCCGCAACAAGGTCAAAGCCGGCGGGGAAACCGGCTTGTGGGTTGATCTCCAGCGTCTTCCCGCGACGGCTTCCATCGACGAAGTCTTGCAGCTGGTTGCGCACCTCAATGCCAGCGACGTGCACGACGGAATCCTGGTCCAATCGCCGCTGCCGGGCGCGATGGGACGTGGCGCGGCGCAGCGGGTGTTCGATGCCCTCGACCCGGCCAAGGACGTCGACGGCTTTCATCCGATCAATGTCGGCCGCCTCGTGCAGGGCCGCGCGCTGCTTGCGCCCTGCACGCCTTCCGGCGTGATCGAGATGCTCGGGCGCAGCGGCATTGCCGTCGCCGGAGCGAGAGCCGTGGTCATCGGGCGGAGCGAGATCGTGGGCAAGCCGATGGCCATGCTGCTGTTGCATCGCGACGCCACGGTAATCGTCTGTCATTCGAAGACGGCGGGCTTGCCCGCGCTGGCAGCGACCGCCGACATCCTGGTCGCGGCCATCGGTCGTCCGGCTTTCGTCAGGCGCGACTTCGTCAAACCGGGCGCGACGGTGATCGACGTCGGTATCAATCGGGTGACGGATGCGGCCGCCGTGCGGGCCATCTTTCCCCCGGAGTCGACGCGCATTGCCGACTACGAGCGTCGAGGATCCGTGGTCGTCGGAGATGTTCATCCGGAAGTGGCCGAGGTGGCCGGGGCGCTCACGCCGGTACCGGGCGGCGTTGGTCCACTGACGATTGCAATGCTTCTCAAGAACACCGTGGCCGCCGCCAAGGGCGCGCTTCGGTCCCTGACGATGCTCCTGGCGGCGCTGACCGGCGGAATCGCGACCGGCAAGTCGTACTGCATCGCGCGTTTCGCGGCGCTCGGCGTGCCCGTCATCGATGCCGATCGGCTCGCCCGCGACGCGGTCGCGCCGGGGACGCCCGGTCTCACAGCGATCGTCGACCGCTTCGGCGCCGCGATTCTGCAGGCGGATGGGACACTCGACCGCGCCGCGCTCGCCCGAATCATCTTCGCCGATGCCAGCGCGCGAGCGGCTCTCGAATCGATCGTCCACCCGGACGTCTATCGGCGGATTCGCGAGTGGTCGGTCAATCTTCCGCCGCAGACGCGACTCGCGATAGCAGACATCCCGCTTCTCTTCGAAACGGGACACGACCACGACTTCGACAAGGTCGTCGTGTGTGCCTGTGAACCGGCCGAGCAGATTCGCCGCCTGATGGCCCGAGATCGCCTGACGATCGTGGAGGCGCGCGCCCGCCTCGCCGCGCAGTGGCCCATAGAAGAGAAGGTTGCGCGCGCGCATTACGTGATCCGGACCGACGGGACGATAGCCGAGACCGACGCGGCGGTCAGGGAGGTGTTCGACAAGTTGAAGGTGGCCCGCTGAACCCAGCGCGGCTTCAACTCGTGAGCGTCGCCTCGGTGTCCTTCGCCGGCGCGATTCGCTCTTCGATGAACGTATTCCACTCGTGGCAGTGTGGACATTGCCAGAGCAGCTCGGTGCTGCGGTAGCGGCAGCGCACGCAGAGGTGCGGATCGAGATAGAAGATGGCATCCCGCGTGAGATCGACGTAGCGCTCGACCAGCGACGGCGCCAGCTCGAGCTGTGACAGGGTGTGCCAGATGGTCTGGTGCAGAGCGAGCGCGTGCGGATTGTGCACGAGCGCGTCGAACAGCAGATCCAGCGCGGCCCGCGGCTCGCCCCTTGTCGACAGGTGCCGTGCCAGCGCCAGACGCGCCCGCCAGTCCTGCGGGTTCTCCACAATCAACCGCCGGCACAGGTCGGGAAAGCGCTTCGCGTCCCCCGTTTTGGGATAGGCCGCCTCGAGACGCGGGAATGCGAGATACGCGCGCTCGGGCGAGGTGTCGACGAGGCGTTCCCAGGTCGCCGTCGCTCCCTGTGCATCACCCTGGAGAAAACGGACGTCGCCGAGGTTCAGATACGCCGGGGTATTTCGCGCATCGAGCTCGATGGCCGCTTCGAAACGGCGCACGGCTTCCGGATAATCCATCCGCTTGAGCGCCTGCATTCCGAGCTCGTTTTCGAGAAACGCGAGGATCTGATGATGCCGGGCTTCCGTTGGTTGTCCGGCGCTTCTCGCCAACTTGAGGCGGGTGGCGTAAGCCTCCTCCCATTGGTGCTGTTCCTCGTAGAGCTTCTCGAGATTCGACAACGCGTACTGGTTTTCCGGATCGAGGCGAAGGACATCGGTGAACGCTTCGAGAGCCCGATCGACGAATCCGCCGCGCTTGTAATCGAGACCGAGGCAGAGGAGCACGTTTGCGTGTTCCAGCTTCCGCAGGTTGGGGCGCTGCAGCAGTGCCTGATGCTCCTGGATCGCCCGGCCGACCTGTCCCTTTTCGCGGTAGAGGTTGCCCAGAATCAAGTGGATCTCGAGCGGGTCGCCTGCTGCCTGTGCCGCCCGTGTCAGTTCGTCAATCGCTGGATCGATTTGGTTGGCAACGAGGAAATTCAGCCCGAGCATGTAATGCGGTGATTCTCCAGCGCGCCGCCGATCGATCCATCGGCCGTCCTGGAGCTTGTAGCGTTCCCACGCCTTACCCGTCGCCAGCCCCACCAGGAGCGCGATGAGAGCGGCGAGCAATAGACCAGTGCCTTCCATCAGCCCTTTTCAAAATAATCGCGCGTGACCCCGTCCCAGCGATCCTGCGCGCGCAGCACCAACTCGATGAACTCCCGAACCGCCCCGCGACCGCCGTCATGGCGGCTCACCCAATCCACACGGTCGCGCACTTCAGCGGCGGCATCGGCCGGCGCCCCCGAAAGCCCCACCCGAGCGATCACCGGAAGGTCCAGCAAATCATCACCCATGTAGGCGACCGCTGTATCCTCGATCGCGCTGGTTCGCAGGATCTGCTCGTATCCGGCCAGTTTGCTGGGAACCCCTTGTAGCACTATTCGGACGGCGAGCTGTGCCGCCCGATGACTTGTTGCTCCCGAGCTGCGGGCCGAGAGCAGGCCAACCGGCAGTCCGGCCCGCTGCGCCCAGACGATGGCCGCCCCGTCCCGGATGTGAAAGCTCTTCGACTCCGAGCCGTCGGCGTGCATGACCACCAGGCCGTCCGTCAGGACGCCATCAACATCGAACAGCAACAGCCGGATGCGAGAGGCCTTTTCGTTGAGGTCAGACACGTGAACGTCGCGGACTGCGAAAGCCTAGCGCTAGATCATCTGCGTGCGCCACAGATCGTGGAGGTGCACGACGCCATCGACCTTCCCGTCGTCCGCCACGACGATGACCGAGGTGATCTTGTGCGTTTCCATGATTCGCAGCGCCTCGACGGCCAGCAGGTTCCGTTCGATCGTGATCGGGTGTGGATTCATCACATCACCGGCGGTGAGATCGAGAACGCGAGGCGTGCGCGACATCTGCCGCCGCAGATCGCCATCGGTGAAGACGCCGAGCAGGCGTCGGTTGCCGTCGGTGACGCACGTCATTCCGAGACGCTTGCTGGACATCTCGTGAATGACGTCGCGCATGACAGCTGACGCCGGTACGATCGGCGCCGCGTCTCCCGCGTGCATGACGTTCTCGACGCGCATGAGCCGGCGTCCCAACTTTCCTCCCGGGTGCAGCGACGCGAAATCCTCCTCGCGAAAGCCCTTGCGGACGAGCACGGTCATCGCCAGTGCATCACCAAGCGCCAGTGCCGCCGTCGTGCTCGCCGTCGGCGCCAGGTTCAGCGGGCACGCTTCCGCCGCGACGCCGCAGTTCAGCGTCACATCGGCCGCCCGGGCCAGCGTGGATGACGGGTGCCCTGAGATCGCGACGAGTCGTGCACCGAGCCGACGAATCGATTCGAGCAGGCGCAACAGCTCCTCGGTTTCGCCGCTCTGCGAGAGGGCGAGCACGACGTCATCCTCACGAATCGCGCCGATGTCTCCGTGAATGGCCTCGGCCGGGTGCAGGAAGAACGCGGGCGTTCCCGTACTCGAGAGCGTGGCCGCGATCTTCCGGCAGATGATGCCGGACTTGCCCATGCCAGTGACGACGACACGGCCGCGGCAGTCACACACGAGCTGGACGGCGCGCTCGAACTCGCGCATCTATACGATCGACGAGACCGAGGATCGCCGCCGCTTCCGTACGAAGCACCTTGCGGGCGAGCTCGAGGTCCGTTACGGTGCCTTGCGTCATCGCCCCCGTCCGGCAAGAATCGGGCGCGCTTCCTGTGCGATGGCGTGGTGGCGCAGCAATCGCCCCATCAGCGGTTCGAGCAGATCGAGGCGCAGGGCGTTCTGGGCGTCGCTCTTGGCTTGCTCCGGTCGCTCGTGGACTTCGAGGAACACGCCATCGACACCCGCGGCGATGCCGGCCGAAGCAAGCGGCTCGATGAACTCCGCTTGTCCGGCGGTCACACCTTCTCCGGCACCTGGCAGTTGCAGGCTGTGGGTCACGTCGTAGATGACCGGATGCCCGAGGCCGCGCAGGATGGGGAAGGCGCGCATGTCGACCACGAGGTTGTTGTAGCCGAAGGTGACGCCGCGTTCGGTCACCATGACCTGGTCATTGCCGGCAGCGGTCACTTTGGCGATTGCGTAGCGCACGTCGCCGGGCGCGAGGAATTGACCCTTCTTGATATTGACGACCCGTCCCGTTTTCGCCGCGGCTTCGAGCAGATCGGTCTGCCGCGAGAGGAACGCGGGGATCTGCAGGACGTCGGCGATGCCCGCCGCTTCGATCGCCTGCGCCGGCTCGTGAATGTCGGTCAGGATCGGGACGCCCACGTCATCCCGCACCCGCCTGAGAACGCGCAGGCCTTCCGTCAGTCCCGGGCCGCGATACGACTGCGAGGATGTCCGGTTGGCTTTGTCGTACGACGCTTTGAAGATGAACTGGACGCCGACTCGTTGCGCGATGTCACGCAACGAGCGCGCGAGGCCCAGTGCGTGCGACTCGTTCTCGATCACGCACGGCCCGGCTATCAGCACGAGTGGCGATCCGCCTCCGATCGCGAGACCTGCGACGCGAACCGGCTTCACGCCGATTATCCTGCCACCGAATTCCACCCCACGCCGGCCGTGGCATCCGGCGCTGAGGATGCCGCCGGACGCTCGCGGGCGGTCTCGGTGCGATGACGGTGACTCGCCTCCACGAATCCCGCGAACAGTGGGTGCGGCTTCAGAGGCTTCGATTTGAACTCCGGATGGAACTGAACCGCCACGTACCATGGATGCCCGGGCAGCTCGATGATCTCGACGAATTTTCCGTCGTGCGACCGGCCGACGATCTCGAGGCCACGCTCGGTCAGGGTCCGTTCGAACAGGCAATTGAACTCGTACCGATGTCGATGCCGCTCGTGGATGACCGGCTGGCCGTAAAGCTTGCGGGAGAGAGACCCCGCCTTCAATTCGCACGGGTACGATCCGAGACGCATCGTCCCCCCCAGGTCGTCGACGCCGAGCAGGTCGCGAAGCTTGTAGATCACGTTGTTCGGCGTATCCGGGGCGCACTCGGTCGAGTCGGCGTCAGCCAGACCGCACACGTGGCGAGCGTATTCCACGGCGGCCCATTGGAAGCCGTAGCAGATCCCGAAGTACGGGATGTGCCGCTCGCGTGCGATCTCGGCGGCGCGCATCATGCCGCGTGTGCCGCGATCGCCGAAGCCGCCGGGCACCAGGATCCCGTGAGCGCCGTCGAGTAACTGTTCGCCTCCAGGCTGTTCGAGCGCTTCTGCTTCGACCCACCGGATGTTGACGCGGAGACGGTGCTTGAATCCGCCGTGGTAGAGCGCTTCGTTGAGGCTCTTGTACGAATCCTCGTAGCCCACGTACTTGCCGACGACGTGAATGGTGACGTCGTCTGACGGGTTCTTGATGCGGTCGACGAGGTCGACCCAGGCGTCCATCCGCGCTTCCGTCCGGGGCAGGTTGAGGCGCTGCAGCACGATTCGATCGAGACCTTCGGCCGCCAGCACCAGCGGCACTTCGTAAATACTCGAGACGTCTTTCGCCGTGATGACCGCTTCCTCGTCGACGTCGCAGAAAAGCGCAATCTTTCGTTTGATCTCCTGATCGAGGAACCGGTCGGTGCGGCAGAGCAGGATGTCGGGCTGAATGCCGATGGCGCGCAGGTCGCGAACGCTGTGCTGCGTCGGCTTGGTTTTCAGCTCGCCGGCGGCGCCGATGAACGGCACGAGCGTGAGGTGGATATACAGCGTGTTCTCGCGACCGACGTCCTGACGCAGCTGGCGAATCGCTTCCACGAACGGCAGGCTCTCGATGTCGCCGACGGTGCCGCCAATCTCCACGAGGACGATGTCCACGTCGTGGGCGACCGCGCGGATGCTGTCCTTGATTTCGTTGGTGATGTGCGGAATCACCTGCACCGTGCGACCCAGATAGTCACCGCGGCGCTCTTTCTGGATCACCGAGAGGTAGATTTTTCCGGTCGTCCAATTGTTGTTGCGGGTCGTCGTCTGATTGGTGAAGCGTTCGTAGTGACCCAGATCCAGATCCGTCTCCGCCCCGTCATCGGTGACGTACACCTCGCCGTGCTGGTAGGGGCTCATCGTCCCGGGATCGACGTTGATGTACGGGTCGAACTTCTGCAATGCGACTTTGTATCCGTGTCCTTCGAGCAGGGCGCCGATGGAGGCGGCCGCCAGGCCCTTTCCGAGCGAGGACACGACGCCGCCGGTCACCAGGATGTACTTAACAGGTCGTTTCGTCTCCATGTTCTCCTTGCTGCGCTGCGCTCAGGTCTGTAAGGCCTGACGCTCGAAGAGCCGACGCACGCGTTCGAGATCGTCGGGCGTGTCGACGCCAATTGCTTCGTGCGACGTCTCGATGGCTTTGATGCGAATGCCGTGTTCGAGCGCGCGCAGCTGCTCCAGGGCCTCGGACCTTTCGAGATCCGTCGGCGGGAGCGAGGCGAGGCGCAGCAGGCACGCGCGACGATAGACGTACAGCCCGACGTGGCCCCAGGTGCGGGCTGCCGGAGCGCCGCTGCGAACGTAGGGAATCGGCGCTCGCGAAAAATACAGGGCGTAGCCGTCGCGGTCGACCACGACTTTCGTGATGTTCGGATTGTCGATGTCGGCTCGCTGATCGAGGCGGCGGCGAAGCGTCGACATTTCCAGCGTCGGATCCGTCTGCAGCGGTTCCACGGCGGAGTCGATGATTGCCGGCTCGATGAGCGGCTCGTCTCCCTGCACGTTGACGACGATGCCGCACGTGAGTGAGGCCGCGACTTCTGCCAGCCGGTCGGTGCCGCTCGGATGATGCGGGGACGTGAGGACCGCGTTGCCGCCGAAGGCAATCACCGCGCGCTGGATTCGCTCGTCGTCGGTAGCCACGATCACCGACGAGACCGAACGGGCCTCGGATGTCCGGCGATACACGTGCTCGATCATTGGCCGGCCGCCGATGTCGGCGAGCGCTTTTCCAGGGAGCCGGGTCGACGCGTAACGCGCCGGGATGATGGCGATAACTGCTGCGGATGCTGAATCGAGGGAGGAAACCGGGCTCGAAACAGGGTGCACGGCAAATCTTACCACGACTGCATCAGCCCGCACGTCGTTGCATCGCCGGGAGATCGCGGTATGTGGTACCATTGGCACGCGCATTCGGGCGGTTGAAACTTCCTGATGGACGACCCGACACCGCATCTCCGAGCTCACATGACCACCAGACGGGCCGTGACCTACGGCGGCCTTTCCTGCCTGTTGGCGGCGTGGCTGGCGTCTGCAGCATCCACAACCTTTCAGCCCGTTGATTCGGTGCCTCGCGAGTCGGCGCGTGGCACGACGGGAACGTCGACGGATGCGCTCGCAATAGAAGTGCAGGCGCATGCGTCGCGGCTTCGTCAGCGCCTCCAGTCAGCGCCAACGCCGCAGCTGCCACATCGGAACCCGTTCGCTTTTCAGGCGCGGCCGCAGCAGGTTGTCCAACCGGTCCGCCGCGCGGAACGCGTTGCGCCGGTCGAGCCACCGCCGCCGGCAGAGCCGAGGCTGTCGCTGATTGGTATCGCGGAAGATCAGGGACCGTCAGGCTTGATCCGAACCGCCATCATGGCCGACGAGGCCGAGAACCTGTTGATGGCAACGGTTGGTCACACGGTGCTCGGTCGGTATCGCGTGGAAGCGATTGGCGCGGATGCCGTGGAATTGAAGGACGTGAACACGGACGCGGTGAGACGAATCGGATTGCGTTAGAACTTTTCTCGAGCCCCCGAGCCCCCGAGCCCCCGAGCCCCGAGCCCCCGAGCCGCCCGAGGATCAGACTCGCACTAACGCCGCCGTTCGGATCGCTGTCGCCGATCGAATCTCGTCGAGGGCGCGCCGCAGGGAACCGTCGTCGGTCGACGGCTCATCGATCTTGACCAGACCCACGGCCCCCGCCGCCCCGCGACCCAATGCAAAGTTCGCGATGTTGAGCTTGTGACGTCCGAGGATCGTGCCGACCTCGCCGATGACACCAGGCTGATCGTTGTTCGTGATGACAATCAAGGTGCCGTCGAGCGGTGCCTCGATCTCCACACCGTCGACCGAAGCCAGCCGCGGGCTGCCCGGTTCGAACACCGTGCCTTCCACCCAGCGTTCGCCTTCGCTCGTTTGCAGCTTCACCGACAGGAGATTGGTGAAGTCGCGCGGACGTGAGCTTCGCGTCTCGATGATCTCGATGCCGCGCTGCACCGCCACCGATCGCGCGTTTACGATGGTGACCGCGGATGAGAGCAACGGTTGCAGCACGCCGGCGACGACAGCGCTGGCGAGCATCTCGGAGCGGACGCTGACGAGCGGTCCGTAGTATCGAATGCTCACGCCATGCGTGCGGCCGGTGGCAAGCTGGGCAATGAGCGATCCCAATCGGGTGGCCAGCTGCATCCACGGCCGCGCGAGCGCGTACTCTTCGGCCGGCAGCGCCGGAAAATTGACGGCGCTGCGAATCACGCCCTCGCGCAGGAAGTCGCGGACGTTCATCGCGGTCTCCGTACCGACCAGCTCCTGGGCTTCAATGGTAGAGGCGGCTATGTGCGGCGTTGCCACCACCTGCGCGAGCTTGGTCAAACGACCGTCAACCGGCGGCTCCGTTTCGAACACGTCGAGACCGGCACCACCCACGTGTCCGCGCTCGATCGCGTCGGCCAGCGCCCCTTCGTCGATCAGTTCCCCGCGCGCCGTGTTGATGATTCGAATCCCGGCCTTGCACAGTCCCAGGCGGCGAGCGTCGATCAAGTGTCGCGTCTCTGGCGTCGACGGGAGGTGCAGCGTCAGATAGTCCGCTCTCGCACACACGTCGTCGACCGAGAGCAGCTCGATGCCGAGGCCGGATGCGATCTGTTCGGAGATGAACGGGTCGTGGGCGATGATCTCCATGCTGAACGCCCGCGCTCGCGACGCAACCTCCTGGCCGATGCGTCCGAGACCGATGACGCCGAGGGTCTTGCCACGAAGCTCGGCTCCGGTCAGCCGCTTCTTGTCCCACACGCCTTTTTTCATCGCCGCGTCGGCGGCCGGAACCGCACGCGCCAGCGCGAGCATGAGCGCCATCGCATGCTCGGCGACGCTGACGCTGTTCGCGCCTGGTGAATTCATCACCACGATGCCGCGCGCCGTCGCCGCTGACACGTCGACGTTGTCGACGCCCGTGCCAGCGCGGGCAATTACCCGAAGGCGCGGCGCGTCCGCGATCACCTGCCCGTCAACGGTGGTGGCGCTGCGAACGATGAGCGCGTCAGCCTTGGCGAGATCGCGAGCCAGCTCCGCCGTCGGACGCTGTGTGCGTGCGTCGACGGTCCATCCCGGGACGCTGCGAAAAATCTCGATGGCGGAGGCAGGCAATTGATCGGCGATGACGATGTGCATGGCTATCAGTATCTACAAGTATAATGTTGCGTTTTTGCGGGCGCGGGAGACGTCACCGGTGCCGGCTGTTCTTCGCGGCAAGGTGACGGCTGTTGTGTCCGCGCACCATGATGGTGCAAACCGCTGGAAAGCACGGAATGATGCGGCTCATGGAGCTCGGCACTAGCCGATTTCCACAAGCTTTTCCACAGATTCTGTGAAGATCCTGTAACGACCCGGCGGTGATGTGACCTAAATTCAACGCTTCCTATGCCGAACTTCACAATTCTCAAGACCCCAACGAGCGGTACAGCGATTACGCGGGCGAACGGACGAATGGTCGTGCCCGACGATCCGATTATTCCATTCATCGAGGGTGATGGAACAGGCCCCGACATCTGGCGCGCGAGCGTCCGGGTACTCGATGCTGCCGTGCAGAAGGCGTATGACGGCCGGCGCCGGATCACCTGGACCGAGGTCTACGCCGGCGAAAAGAGCTTCAAGCAGTTCAACAACTGGCTCCCCGACGACACGATCGAAGCCTTCCGCGAGTACTACGTCGGCATCAAGGGACCGCTCACGACGCCGGTCGGCGGGGGAATCCGATCGCTCAACGTCGCGCTGCGCCAGCTCCTGGATCTGTATGTCTGCCTGCGGCCGGTGCGGTGGTACCGCGGCGTGCCGTCTCCGGTGAAGCACCCGGAGAAGGTGGATATGGTGATCTTCCGTGAGAACACCGAAGACATTTACGCCGGTATCGAATACGCCGCCGGGACACCTGAAGCGCAGAAGGTCCTGGACTTCCTCGCGAAGGAATTCCCGAAGGACTTCAAGAAGGTCCGGTTTGGCAGCGCGGAGGCATCGGCCGGCTGGCAGAAGGCGCTGGAAGAGATCGGCGGGCCCAAGCGACAGGTGGACGTGCAGGTGGGCATCGGCCTCAAGCCCATCAGCTATCTCGGATCGGAGCGCCTGATTCACAGCGCGATCAGCTACGCGATCGCCAATCGCCGCAAGAGCGTCACGCTGGTCCACAAGGGCAACATCATGAAGTTCACCGAAGGGGCATTTCGCGAGTGGGGTTACCAGATCGCGAAGCAATACTTCGGTGCAGTGGAACTGGACGGCGGTCCCTGGTGCCGCATACCCGACGGCAAACCTGGCGCAGGGATCGTGATCAAAGATGCGATCGCCGACATCACGCTGCAGCAGGTACTGACGCGTCCCGACGAATTCGACGTCATCGCGACGCCGAACCTGAACGGCGACTATCTGTCCGACGCACTCGCGGCGCAGGTCGGCGGGATTGGGATCGCGCCCGGCGGCAACATCAACTACGTCACCGGCCATGCGATTTTCGAGGCGACGCACGGCACGGCACCGAAATACGCCGACCAGGACAAGGTGAACCCGGGCTCCGTGATCCTCTCGGGGGAGATGATGCTGCGGCATCTGGGATGGCCGGAGGCCGCCGATCTGGTGGTGAAGGGCATGGACGGTGCCATTTCCGGCCGCCGGGTCACGTACGATTTCGCACGGCTTACTGAAGGCGCCGTCGAAGTGCGGACATCGCAGTTCGCCGACGCGATCATCCAGAAAATGTAAGCCGCTCAACCAGGTGACACACGCAGATGAATAGAAAAGTGACCGTAGTGGGCGGCGCCGGCAACGTCGGCGCCACCGTGGCGCGCGCCATCGCTGACAAGGAGCTGGCCGACGTCGTCATCATCGATATCGCGGAGCAGAAGGCCGCCGGCGTCGGCCTCGACATGTTCGAGGCTTGTCCTATCGAAGGATCGGACTCGCGCGTCGTCGGTTACGGCGCCAACGACGAAGGCTGGAAGGCCACCGCGGATTCCGACGTCGTGGTCATCACCTCGGGTGTGCCGAGAAAGCCGGGGATGAGCCGCGATGACCTGCTGCAGACCAACTACAAGATCATGCAGTCGGTCACCGAGCAGGTCGTGCGACACTCGCCGAAGACCATCATCGTCCCGGTTGCCAATCCGCTCGACGCAATGTGTCAGGCTGTGTATCGGCTGAGCAAGTTTCCGCGCGAACGCGTCATCGGCATGGCCGGCGTCCTCGATTCGGCGCGTATGAGCACGTTCATCGCGATGGAGCTCAACGTGTCGGTGGAGAACGTCCACTCGTTCGTGCTCGGTGGACACGGTGACACGATGGTGCCGCTGCCGCGTTATTCGACGGTCGCTGGAATTCCGATCACCGAGCTGATGACCAAAGAGCGGATCGAGGCCATCAGCAAGCGGACCGCAGACGGGGGAGCCGAGATTACGAAGCTGGTTGGCACCAGCGCCTGGTACGCACCCGGCTCGGCGGCTGCCCAGATGGTCGAGGCCATTCTGAAGGACAAGAAGAAGATTCTGCCGTGCTCGGTGTTCCTCCAGGGAGAGTACGGCATACAGAACCTGTTCGTCGGCGTTCCGGTGAAGCTCGGCGCGCGAGGCGTGGAACAGATCGTTCAGATCAAGCTGACGCCGGAGGAAGACGCGGCGCTGAAGAAGTCGGCCGGTGCGGTGAAAGAGCTCACCGACGCCCTCAGTATTTAATCACGCGACAGAAGCATCGCCCGGAAGTACTCACGGTTCATCCGGGCGATGTTCGTGATCGAAATCTCCTTGGGGCATACCGCCTCGCATTCCCCTTCGTTCGAGCAGCTGCCGAACCCTTCCGCGTCATGACGGTCAACCATGGCCACGACGCGCGTGGAGCGTTCCACCTGGCCTTGCGGCAGCAGTGCGAGATGGCTCACCTTCGCCGAGGTGAAAAGCGCAGCCGATGCGTTCTTGCAGGCGGCGACACATGCACCACAGCCGATGCACGCGGCTGAGTCCATGGCCCGGTCGGCCGTCGTCTTTGGAATGAGGATGGCGTTCGCGTCCTGCGCAGCGCCGACGTTGACGGAGGTGTAGCCACCCGCCTGAATGATGCGATCGAAAGCGCCCCGGTCGACCACCAGATCCTTGATGATCGGGAAGGCTTTGGCCCGCCAGGGTTCGAGGATCACGCGGTCGCCTTCAGAGAACCGCCGCATGTGCAGTTGACAGACCGTGGTGCCGGGCTCTGGTCCGTGCGCAATGCCATTGATCATGAACCCACAAGCACCGCAAATTCCCTCGCGGCAATCCGAGTCGAAGGCTATCGGGTCCTCATGCCGGGCGATGAGTCCTTCGTTGACGACGTCGAGCATCTCGAGAAAGGACATGTCTGGCAGTACGTGGTCGGCGGTGTAGTCCACGAACTGTCCTGGGGACTTCGGACTTGCCTGGCGCCAAACGGTGAGCAGAATGCGCATAAATGTCAGCTGCCAGCCTCAGAAGCGGCCGCTGGCGCCTTACGTATAACTCCTTTGCGTCGGCTTCACGTATTCGAAGACGAGCGGCTCCTTGTGCAGGGCCGGCGGTTTCCCGATACCCTGAAACTCCCAGGCTGACACGTGCGAGAAATTGCTGTCGTCGCGGCGGGCTTCGCCGTCCGCCGTTTGGCTTTCCTCCCGGAAGTGTCCGCCGCAGGATTCCGTGCGCTGCAGCGCGTCCAGCGCCAGCACCTCGGCGAACTCCAGGTAGTCGGCGACGCGCCCGGCGTATTCCAGGTTCTTGTTGAGATTGTTCTTGGGACCTGGCACCGACACGTCCTGCCAGAACTCCGCGCGCAAGCTCGGGATCATCTCGAGCGCGCGGCGAAGCCCATTCTCGTTCCGCGACATGCCGACGTCGTCCCACAGCAGCTTGCCGAGCTCGCGATGGAGTTGCCGTGGGGTTTTGGATCCGTTGACGATGAGGAGCGCATCGATTCGCTTCTGCACCTCCGCCTCTGAATCGGCGAACGCCGGATCCGCAACCGCAACGTTGTCGAACACTGTGCTGCCGAAATAGTGGGCCAGCGTGTAGGGAATGATGAAGTAGCCGTCCGCCAGACCCTGCATCAGAGCGCTCGCGCCCAGGCGGTTTGCGCCGTGGTCCGAGAAGTTGGCCTCGCCAAGCACATGCAGTCCGGGAATGGTGCTCATCAGGTTGTAGTCAACCCAGAGGCCGCCCATGGTGTAGTGGATCGCCGGGAAGATTCGCATCGGCACGCGATACGGATTCTCATCGGTGATCTTCGTGTACATGTCGAAGAGGTTGCCGTAGCGGGCGCGTATCACGTCCGCACCGAGCCGGCGAATGGCGTCGGTGAAATCGAGGTACACAGCGAGACCGCTGTCGCCGACGCCGCGTCCTTCGTCGCACACCGACTTGGCGTTGCGCGACGCGACGTCGCGCGGGACCAGATTGCCGAAGCTTGGATACCGCCTCTCGAGGTAGTAGTCGCGATCGATCTCCGGTATCTGCTCTGGCGGTCGCCGGTCGTTGAGATTCTTTGGCACCCAGACTCGGCCGTCGTTGCGAAGGCTTTCGCTCATCAGCGTCAGCTTCGACTGGTGGGTGCCCGAAACGGGAATGCACGTCGGGTGAATCTGCGTGTAGCAGGGATTGGCGAAGAAGGCGCCGCGCTTGTGTGCACGCCAGGCGGCGGTCACGTTCGAATTCACCGCATTGGTCGACAGGTAATATGCCGTCCCGTAGCCGCCGGTGCAGAGCAGTACCGCATGGCCGGCGTAGCGCTCGAGCGCTCCGGTGTTCAGGTTCCGGCAGACGATGCCGCGCGTCCGCCCGTTCACGATGACGAGATCGAGCATCTCGCGGTTGGCCAGCGAACGGACGCTGCCGCGGGCCACCTGCCGCATCATCGACTGGTAGGCGCCGAGGAGAAGTTGCTGCCCGGTCTGGCCTCGCGCATAGAAGGTGCGGGAGACCTGCGCGCCGCCGAACGATCTGTTGTCGAGGAGGCCGCCATACTCGCGGGCGAACGGCACGCCCTGCGCGACGCACTGATCGATGATGTTGACGCTCAGCTGCGCGAGCCGGAACACGTTCGCTTCACGCGAGCGATAGTCTCCGCCCTTGATCGTGTCGTAGAACAGCCGCTGAATGCTGTCGCCGTCATTCTGGTAGTTCTTGGCCGCGTTGATACCGCCTTGCGCGGCAATGCTATGGGCCCGTCGGGGGCTGTCCTGAATACAGAAGCTGAGGACGTTGTAGCCGAGCTCACCGAGCGCCGCCGCCGCCGAGGCGCCAGCGAGTCCCGTGCCCACAATGATGACCGTGTACTTACGCCGGTTCGCGGGGTTGACCAGTTTCGATTCGAACCGGTGACGGTCCCATTTGTCGGGCAGTGGCCCGCTGGGAGTCTTGGCGTCGAGTGTCATGACCGCAAGTAGAGAATGAGCGGAATCAATGCCAAGCCGACGCCGATGACGGCCGCGCCTGCGATTCCCACGCGCGTGAGACGGCGCGTGTATACAGGGTGATCGAATCCGATCGACTGAAAAGCACTCGAGATGCCGTGCCGCAGATGGAGACCCACGATCAAGGTGCAGACCACGTAGAACGCGACCCACACCGGCTGACGGAAGACTTCAATCTCCGTCCGATAAAGGTCGCGGATGGGATCGGGGCTGACCGTCTGGTACCAGGCGCCGTATTTGAACTGCTTGACGTGCACGAGCACGAACAGCAGCGTGACCAGCCCCGACGCGATCATCGTCGTTGAGGCGACGCTCTTGCGGCTGGTGTGGCCGGCATGACGCTTGTCGCGATAGCTCACCGGTCGTGCCGCGCTGTTGGTCATCCACATCGTGACCGTCTTGTAGATGTGCAGGATGAAAATCAGCAGGAGACCGATCTCGATCGGAATAATCAGCGGGTTCGAAATCAGGGTGTGCGAGTACTCGTTGAAGATCTCCGGTCCCGCGAATATCAGCGCGTTGCCCGCGAGGTGAAGAACAAGGTACGCGAACAGCGCGAGCCCGGTGAGACCTATCAGTAATTTCGTTCCAACCGATGAGGAAAACGCACGCCGTAGACGTGACATCTGTGATCGATCATAGTCGAACTCCGCGCCGGCATTTGCTGCCTTCGTAACGCTCGCGAGCTTGATTCAGGTGGACCGACCGGGAGATGATTGAAAGGTTGCGCTCATGAAAATCCACGAGTATCAGGCGAAGGCCATTCTTGCCAGGCACGCTGTGCCGGTGCCGCAGGGGGAGATGGTCAGTACGGCGGAGGAGGCGGAGGCCGTGGCCCGACGGCTCGGCGATGGCGTTTCCGTCGTCAAGGCGCAGATCCACGCGGGGGGCCGCGGCAAGGGTGGCGGCGTCAAAGTCGTCAAGAGCGCGAAGGAAGCGCGAGAGGCGGCCACCAGGATCCTGGGCATGACGCTCGTGACCCATCAGACCGGACCGTCGGGTCAGAAGGTGGGCCGTGTGCTGGTCGAGCAGGGGCTCAAGATCAAGCGGGAGTTGTATCTCGGTCTCGTCATCGACCGATCCAGCGAACGGCCGGTGATGATGGCGAGCCCCGACGGTGGCGTGGAGATCGAGAAGGTTGCCGAAGAAACACCGGATCGCATCTTCAAGGAGTTCATCAATCCCGGTGTCGGCCTGCGCGGGTTCCAGACGCGCAAGCTCGCGTTCGCGCTCGGTCTCGACGGGCCCCAGGTTGCGCAGGCAGGGAAGCTGATGAACGCGGTGTGGCAGGCCTTTGTCGAAACCGACGCCTCTCTCGTCGAGATCAATCCGCTGATCGTCACCGAGGATGGCAACCTGCTCGCCCTCGACGCGAAGATGACGTTCGACGACAACGCCCTCTTCCGACACCCTGATCTCAAAGAGATGCGGGACCTGTCTGAAGAAGATCCGCTCGAGATCGAAGCGTCGAAATATTCCCTGAATTACATCAAGCTGGACGGGACGATTGGCTGCATGGTGAACGGCGCCGGCCTGGCCATGGCGACGATGGACATCATCAAGCTGGCGGGAGGCGAACCGGCGAACTTCCTCGATGTCGGCGGCGGCGCCAACGCCGAACAGATCAAGAACGCGTTCCGCATCCTGATGTCGGACAAGAGCGTGAAGGCGGTCCTCATCAACATTTTCGGCGGCATCCTGCGCTGCGACGTGCTCGCGGAAGGGGTGATTGCGGCCGTCCGCGACCTCGGCGTTCCAGTCCCGATCGTGATTCGCATGGAAGGGACCAACGTCGAGAAAGGGAAGGAAATGTTGAAGGCGAGCGGCCTCAACTTCACGACGGCCGACACGATGAGCGAGGCAGCAGAACGTGTTGTCGCGCTGGCGGGCTGAAGCGCCTGCGGCCCGAGCGAGGCGCGACGTCGCCGAGCGAGAGCGAGCGGGGGTGCCCGCCTCGGCTGCTCGCCGAGATCGCGGGCGAGCAGCTACGGCGAGGTCACGCCATAGCGCGCACGGAACGTAAGCGCGCGGAGGCGGAGGGCCCCGCGAGCGCTGAGAAAAGCAGACAGAACGGAACAACAACCCCGATGGCTGTATTAATCGACAAAAGCACCCGCCTGATCGTCCAGGGAATCACCGGACGAGAGGGAACCTTCCACGCCAAACAGGCCGCTGCCTACGGCACGCAGGTGGTGGGCGGCGTGACACCGGGCAAGGGCGGCACTACGCACGAGGGCTGGCCGGTCTTCAATACGGTGAGCGACGCCGTGCGCGCAACCGGCGCCAACGCGTCGGTGATTTTCGTGCCACCGCCGTTTGCGGCGGATGCGGTGATGGAGGCTGCCGACGCCGAGCTGCCGCTCGCGGTGTGCATCACCGAAGGCATCCCGACGATTGACATGATGCGCGCGCTGACCGTGGTCCGTGCGTCGAAGACGAGGCTCATCGGGCCCAACTGTCCGGGCCTCATCACGGCTGGCCAGGCGAAGGCCGGGATCATTCCGGGACACATCTGCCAGGAAGGACGCGTCGGCATCGTGTCGAAGAGCGGTACGCTCACCTACGAGGCGATTCACCAGCTGACCAAGCTCGGGCTGGGACAGACCACCTGTATCGGCATCGGTGGCGATCCGCTGATTGGCACCAGCTTCATCGACGCGCTGACGCTCTTCGCCGCCGATCCGGCAACGGAAGCCGTGGTGATGATCGGGGAAATAGGCGGGACCGCTGAAGAAGAGGCGGCCGCCTTTGTCGCGAAGCAGTTCCGCAAGCCGGTCGTGGGCTTCATCGCCGGGCAGACTGCCCCGCCGGGGCGGCGCATGGGTCACGCCGGCGCCATCATCGCCGGCGGCAAAGGCACTGCGGCCGAAAAGATGGCGGCACTGGCCAGGGCCGGTGTCCAGGTCGTCAAGAGCCCGGCGGACATCGGCGCCGCGGTCAAGAGCGCACTGCGGGCCTAGACCCCTGGCGCTGCTATAATTGCGGTGAACTGTATTCTCTTAAAGTCAAGGAATTGAATGGCTTCGACTGATCTTGCGGTCCAGGAGGCCGCTTCGGCGCCAGCCTCCGACAGGATCGTCAACGATTTGAGTATTCAGGTTGCCACCGTCAACGGTTCGGGCAGCCAGACGGCAAACCTGGTCTTGTTGCGCTCCATCTTTCAGATGGGCGTTCCGGTCTCTGGCAAGAACATGTTTCCGTCGAACATCGCCGGTCTCCCTACCTGGTACACCGTTCGAGCCAATCGTCACGGTTACGTCGCGCGCAAGAAAGAGGTCGATTTCCTCGTGGCGATGAATCCGGAAACCGCGAAGGAGGATGTGCTCACACTCGATGCGGGTGCGGCGGTGCTCTATGACGAGCCGCTCAAGCTGGACGCCCTGCGCACCGACCTCGTGTTCTATCCGGTGCCCTTCGACAAGATCGTCGCCGAGGTCTGCAAGGACGCGAAGCTGCGACGGCTCGTGAAGAACATGATCTACGACGGCGTGCTGTCGAGGCTGCTGAACGTCGACATGGGTCAAATGGAGCATGCGCTCCGGCGGCAGCTCGGCAAGAAGCTGAAAGCCATCGAGCTCAACCTCGACGCGCTGCATGCCGGCTATGCGTTCACCGAGAAGAACCTGATCAAGCGCGATCCCTACTGGATCGAGCCCATGGACAAGACGCACGGCATGATCCTCGTTGAAGGAAACGCCGCTGCCGCGCTGGGCTGCATGATGGCCGGCGTGACCATCGTCAGCTGGTATCCGATCACGCCGTCTTCCTCTTTGCCCGAAACGCTCATTTCTTATCTCAAGAAGTATCGCCACGTTCCGGAGACCGGGCAGGCGACGTACGCGATCGTCCAGGCGGAGGACGAAATTTCGGCGATTGGAATGGTCGTGGGCGCAGGCTGGGCTGGCGCTCGAGCCATGACCTCGACTTCGGGACCCGGCATCTCGCTGATGGGAGAGTTCGCCGGACTCGCCTATTACGCCGAGGTCCCAGGCGTGGTCTTCGACATTCAGCGGGTGGGCCCATCAACGGGACTGCCCACACGAACCGCGCAGGGAGATCTCCTCACCGTTGCCACGCTGTCGCACGGTGACACGAAGCAGGTGATGCTCATCCCGGCGTCGGTTGAAGAGTGCTACACGATGGCGATGGATGCGTTCGACCTCGCCGAACGGCTGCAGACCCTCGTCTTCGTGATGAGCGATCTCGATCTCGGCATGAACATGGCGATGTCAACGACGTTCGAGTATCCGGAGCGACCGCTCGATCGTGGCAAGGTGCTCGACAAGGCGACGCTGGACCGGATTGGGGAGTGGGGCCGCTACCAGGATGTCGACGGCGACGGGATTCCCTACCGAAGTATTCCCGGCACTCAGATGCCGTCGTACTTCACACGGGGATCCGGCCACAACGAGAAGGGCCAGTACAGCGAGCGTCCGGACGACTACGTGAACAACATGAACCGGCTCGCTCGCAAGTTCGACACGGCGCGCACTCTGGTTCCGAAACCGATTGTCGAAGATGTCCCCGGCGCCGCCGTGGGGATCGTGGGTTTCGGCAGCAGCCATTGGGCCATCGACGAGAGCCGCGATCAGCTGGAACGCGAAAATGGGTTGCCCACCGCCTACCTGCGCCTGCGCGCCTATCCGTTCACGTCCGAGCTGTCCGACTTCATCGATCGGTATCCGCGCATCTACGTAGTCGAGCAGAATCGCGACGCGCAGATGCTCGGCCTGATGCGGCTCGAGCTCACGCCGCCGGAGATCGCCAAGCTGCGAAGCGTCCGCCACTTCAGCGGCCTTCCCATCGACGCGCGCTCAGTGAGCGACGAAATCCTCCTTCAAGAAGGGTTGAAGGCCGCCGACGACGTCGGCAAGAGAGCGGTACCGTCCTCGAGTGGTGTGGGCGGGGAGTAGAGCGGGCGACAGCCTATGAGCCAGCCGCGAGCGCTGATAAAAGAGGACATATGACGTCGATTTCACCTCCCAAAAAGACCAATCGGATCGGGCTCGAAGTACAGCCGTACCGCGGCGGCAAGACGACGCTGTGCGCCGGCTGTGGCCACAACGCGATTTCCGAGCGAATCATCGACGCCTTTTTCGAGATGGGCATCCATCCCAGCCAGGTGCTGAAGCTGTCGGGCATCGGCTGTTCGAGCAAGAGCCCCGCCTACTTTCTGGGAGCGGCGCACGGATTCAATACCGTTCACGGCCGGATGCCGTCGGTGGGTACGGGAGCGATGATCGCCAACCGCAAGCTCATCGCCATCGGTGTGAGCGGTGACGGCGACACGGGGGCGATCGGCATCGGTCAGTTCGTCCACCTGATGCGGCGCAATCTACCGATCGTCTACATCATCGAAGACAACGGCTGCTACGGGCTGACCAAGGGACAGTTTTCCCCAACCGCCGACGTCGGTTCGAAGCTGAAGACCGGCGCACCCAACGAACTGCCGCCGATCGATACGTGCCAGATGGCAATCCAGCTGGGCGCGTCCTTCGTGGCGCGATCCTTCTCGGGCGACAAGAAGCAGTTGCTCTCGATCCTCAAGGCGTCGCTCAGCCATCGCGGCACCTGCATGATCGACGTGCTTTCGCCGTGCGTGACGTTCAACGACCACGAGGGTTCGACGAAGAGCTACGCCTATGCGAAGGATCACGAGGAGCCGCTCGGCGAGGTCAACTTCGTGCCGTTCTTCGAGGACATTGCCATCGAGTACGAGCCGGGCACCACGAAGGAAGTGAAGATGCACGACGGCTCGCGCCTCTACCTCAAGAAGGTTGCCGAGGACTACGATCCCACGGACAAGATGGCGGCAATCCGTCTGCTGCACGAAACGGCCAGGCGGGGCGAGTTCGCGACGGGCATGCTCTACGTCGAGCCGGACAAGGAAGATTTCCTGACGATGCTCAACATCGTGGACGAACCGTTGGCGACGCTGCCGCTGGATCGCGTCAGGCCGGGGAAGGCCGTGCTGGACGAGGTCATGGACTCGCTGAGGTGATGCGGTGACGAAGAGCGTTGGCGTTATCGTTGCGGCGATCCTGCTGTCATCCCCGGCCTGGGCGCAGCAAGGGAAGCGGCCGTTGAGTCCGGATGACATCTACAACGTCCGCGAAGTGCGCGACCCGCAGCGTTCACCCGACGGGAAATGGGTCGCCTACACCGTGTCCCGTGCCATCCGCGACACCGACAAGGACGATACCGACGTCTGGATGGTGAGCTGGGACGGCGCCGAGCAGATCCAGGTCACCTCCACGCCGGAAGGGGAGTCGACCCCGCGCTGGAGCCCCGACGGCCGATATCTGGCGTTCATTTCATCACGGCAAGGGACGAAGCGCGCGCAGGTGTGGCTGCTCAACCGTGCTGGCGGCGAAGCGATCAAGATCACCGATGTCAAAGGCAGCGTTACGGACTACGTCTGGTCGCCGAATGCCAAGCAGCTGGCGCTGGTGGTGAAGGATCCGGATCCGCTGGATCCCGATCCTGAGAAGGAGCCCGAAAAGCGGCCCGACGGCACCACGAAGACGGCGAAGCCGATCGTCATCGATCGCTACTACTTCAAGGCGGATGTCGACGGTTACCTGCGTGGCGAGCGCTCGCATATCTACGTCTTCGATCTCGAGTCGAAGAAGGCGCTTCCACTGACTCCGGGAAACTTCAACGAGGACTCGCCCGCGTGGTCGCCTGACGGCAAGCGCATCGCGTTCATCCGCCGCCACGGCGACGGCGATGTCGACAAGGCGCCAAACCGCGACCTGTTCGTGGCCGAGGCGTGCGCCTGCGGTGAGCCCGTTCGTCTTACGTCTACGACAGCCGAGGAATCGGGACGGCCGGTGTGGAGCCCCAATGGCCAGTCGATCGCCTACCTGCTCGGCGACGAACTGAAATGGTCGGCGTACGACCAATCGCAGCTGATGATCATTCCGGCCGCCGGAGGGCAGCCGCGATCGCTGACCGCCGCGCTCGACCGACCGGTCACGTCGCCCTTGTGGACGGTCGACGGCGAGTCGCTGACCTTCGTCGTCGTCGACGATCGAGGGCAGTACCTCGCGAGCACGTCCGCGGCAGGCGGTCGGGTCGAAAAATTGATCGACGGCCGGATGGTCGTCGATCGTCCGTCGTCGGCGAATGACGGCGCGTTTGCCGTCCTCGCCTCCACTGCGTCGACGTTGCCGGAAGTGCACGCGCTGGAACGCGGCAAGCTTCGCAGGCTGACCAAACACAACGACGAGTGGCTGAACGGCATCATCCTCGGGACGACTGAAGACTTTACATCCACCAGCAAAGACAGCACCGAAGTCCGTGGACTGATCGTGAAGCCGCCGACCTATCGGGCCGGGCAGAAGTACCCGACCTTGTTGCGCATCCACGGCGGGCCGAACGGGCAGGACGCCCATTCGTTCAGCTTCGAACGAGAGCTGTTCGCCGCCAACGGTTACGTGGTGGTGGCCGTGAACTACCGCGGGAGTAACGGCCGCGGCAGCGCTTTCCAGAAGGCCATTCACGCGGACTGGGGCAACAAGGAGGTCGTCGATCTTCTCGGGGCCATGGATCACGTCCAGAAGATCGGCCTTGCCGATCCCGATCGGCTTGGCATCGGCGGCTGGAGCTACGGCGGCATTCTGACGAACTACACGATCGCAACCGATGGGCGCTTCAAGGCGGCCATCAGCGGTGCCGGAAGCTCCAACCAGATTTCAATGTACGGCACCGATATGTACATCCAGCAATACGACCACGAGCTCGGAGCGCCGTGGAAGAATCAGGATCTCTGGATCAAGGTGTCCTACCCGTTTTTCCACGCCGATCGCATCAAGACGCCGACGCTCTTCATGTGCGGCGAGAAAGATTTCAACGTACCGCTCCTGGGCAGCGAGCAGATGTATCAGGCCTTGCGCAGCCTCGGCGTGGAGAGCGAACTGGTGATCTATCCGAACCAGTACCACGGCATCACGACGCCGAGCTACAAGAAGGATCAGGCTCGAGCGCTACGTGGCGTGGTACGACAAATTCCTGAAGAAAACGGTAAAGAGCACGAACTAACCGCCTTCGGTTTCGTCGATATTCGCGCCAATCACGTCCTGGGCGATCGCGTCCGGATCGTTCGGGAGGCCTTCGTCGTCGAGCGCCGGCGCGTTGGGATTCCCCTGCTGCGGGTAGTCCGTCGGGCGATCTCCCTCGACCGCGCCGATGTGCTCGTCGCTCTCCGCGGCTGACTTTGGCTGGACGTTTTTCATGCGCTCGGACCTCCGACCTGTTGGTTGCGACGACATATAATTCAGCGAATGGAACAAACACTTGCCATCATCAAGCCGGATGCCGTCGCTGCCCGGCATATTGGACGTATCATCCAGCGCATCGAAGATTCGGGATTCCAGATCCGTGCCATGCGCAAGCTGCACCTGACGCCGCGCGAGGCCGAAGGCTTTTACGCGGTGCACCGCGAACGGCCATTTTTCGCGAGCCTGACGAAATTCATGTCGTCGGGGCCGGTCGTCGTCCTCGCCCTCGAGGCGGAGGATGGCATCCGGAAGTGGCGGAATCTGATGGGGGCCACCGATCCGGCCAAAGCCGATGCCGGCACGCTGCGGAAGGAATTCGGCCGGTCCATCGAAGACAATGCGACGCACGGTTCGGACGCGCCTGACACCGCGCGCTTCGAGCTCGGATACTTTTTCCCGGGTCTGGAGTTGTCCAGGTAACACGTGGGCAAGCTGCTGCTGATCGTCGGTCTGATCATCGCCGGAGCGGGGCTGCTGATGATGGCAGGGCTGCCCATCGGACGGCTGCCCGGAGATTTCACGTTCAAGCGCGGCAACACGACCGTCCATATCCCGGTGATGACGTCCATTCTGGCGAGCGTGATCCTGACGCTGCTGCTCTCGCTGCTCAGACGCTGACTGTTAACCGTAGGCCCGCCCTTTAGGGCGGGCGACTCTCTTCTCAGTCAGAGGAACGATGGCCATAAAGTCCGATCGGTGGATCAAGCGCATGGCGCGCGAGCACGGCATGATCGAGCCGTTCGAGGAACGTCAGGTGCGGGTGGGAGTCGTCTCATACGGGCTCTCCTCGTATGGTTACGACATCCGCGTCGCCGATGAGTTCAAGATATTCACGAACATCAACAATACGTTGATCGATCCGAAGAATTTCGATCCGCGGTCGTTCGTCGATATCAAGGCGGACACATGCATCGTCCCGCCGAATTCGTTCGCCCTGGCGCGGACGATCGAATACTTCCGCATCCCGCGCGACGTCCTCACCGTGTGCCTGGGAAAGTCCACCTACGCCCGTTGCGGCATCATCGTCAACGTGACCCCGTTCGAGCCCGAGTGGGAAGGGACCGCGACGCTCGAGATCTCGAACACCACGCCGCTTCCCGCCGTGATCTACGCGAACGAAGGCATTGCGCAGGTGCTGTTCTTCCAGAGCGACGAGGCGTGTGAGGTCTCGTACGCAGACAAGAAGGGGAAGTATCTGAAGCAGCAGGAAGTCACGTTGCCAAGGATCTAGTCAGTCGTTAGTCGTCGAGCCACGAGTAACGCAGCCACGAGTTACGCGCCGTCGGTAGCCAAGTTCTGCATCCACCGCCGGCAGCGCCTCCTCCGCCGGCATGGCGATCGCCAGATCGACAGCCGCCGCCGAATCCGTCGCGACCGGGTTGATTTCCGCCGTAAACGCGCCGCCGCGGCGAGCTTCGTGGACGAGACTGGCGGCGGGATACACGAGAGACGACGTGCCAATCGACAGGAAGACGTCGCAGGCCGTTGCCGACAGGGCGCGGTGCAGAACGGCATTGTCGATCGCCTCGCCGAACCAGACCACTCCCGGTCTCGCCAGCGCCGCGCACGTCGGACATCGTGGGGGAACTTCGGGCAGGGGAGCGCGGCGATCTTCCCAGGGAGCGTTGCCGCACGATCCGGTGCAACGGAGCTCCCAGATAGAGCCGTGGAAGCGCAGGACGCGTGCCCCGAGCTGTTCGTGCAGGCCGTCGACGTTCTGCGTGATCAGCGTGAAGTGCTCTCGTTCGCTCCAGCGCGCGAGGACTTTGTGCGCATCGTTTGGCGTGCACTTCGCGATGAGGGAACGGCGCCAGTCGTACCATTCCCAGACGAGCCGAGGGTCGCGCTGGAACGCCTCCGGCGTCGCCAGATCCTCAGCTCGATAGGTGCGCCACAAGCCGTTTTCGCCGCGGAAGGTCGGGACGCCGCTGGCGGCCGAGACGCCCGCTCCCGTAACCGCAGTGATGCGCCGCGCGGTTCGAAGCCGTGTGGCGAGAGTCTGGAGCGCCGATGGAAGCATAGAATTCGCGGCTTCCGCCTTTGGGCGGAAGAAGTCCGTGGCTTCCGCCTTTAGGCGGAAGTATCCTCGCAATGAGCCTGAATCATCATGACCGAGCCGTCATTGCCCCGCATCCCGATGGTTGCGGGCCTCGCGTATATCGAGCGCGTCCGCCGTTTGCCGTCGCAGCTGACCGTGACGCTGCAGCCGGAGCGGGACGATCGGTATTTCCTCCACGCCATCGCGGTTCTGGCCGACGGTGGGAAGGTGGGATACGTCGCCCCCGAGATCGCTCGGCGCTATCATGCGCCGATGCTGGCGTATCCGGCGCCCTTGACCTGTCCTGCCCGACGCGCGTCCGTCGCCGATCATCAGGCCAGCGGCGTCGAGCTGATTCTGGACTTCAGCGAGCTGCCGGTCTCAGCGGAGCCATGACGCGATGTTGGCTGAGACGCGGACAGCCGCGGCGGTAGGAGCGGAGCCGGCCGCCTATCGATTGAGCGCGACCGACTGGGCGCTTCGAGCCGGTGTGGCGCTCGTATTTTCCGTCTTCGCACTCGAGAAGCTCGTTGGGTCCAGCTGGGTCTCGCTGTTCGCAGCGATTGGTTACGGCCAGGGGTTCCGTTATGTCACCGGCGCCATCCAGCTCGGCGGCAGCCTCTTACTCCTCTTTCCGCGCACCGCACGACTGGGCGCAGCACTGATTGCGTCCACGATGGTCGGCGCCATGGCCATTCACCTGGCGGTGCTCGATACGGGCGTAGGCGGTGCGATTATTCCCGCCGCTCTCCTCCCGCTCATCATCGCGGCCGGCTGGAAGGGTCGTGGTCAATCCGCTGAAACTGCGGGTCTGTGCTGCGATGAGCGACCGATCGGTCGAGCTGAGCGTGGTTTCGTTGATCGGCGCCCGTTCGACGTGTTACGATTACGTTTCCCTGACGCGGGGTGGAGCAGTCCGGTAGCTCGTTGGGCTCATAACCCAAAGGTCGCGGGTTCAAATCCCGCCCCCGCAACCAAAGTTCGATGTTCCCGGACAAAGATGCCGGAGAGATGCGACGCGGGCTGGCGAGTGGGCGGTCGCCGTCAGCCGGTTCGGCACGCGCCGTTGTCTTTGCGTTGCTCGGATGGGCAATCGTCGTCGGTTGTTCCGCGATGCGTCGGAAGTCGGCACCACGGTGTCGTCATTCCGCACGCTCGCTGAACAACCGGGAGCGCTGGGCCGTTGGCTTCGGGGCGTGACGGCAGGGGGCTTCGTCGCCGACGGCTTCTACGAATCATCCACGCCGCGCTATCCACCTATCCGACGCGCGCATGTCTGCCCAAGCAGTTCCTACGGCTTCACAGGTGCGGTCTCACCGGACGTGTTAGTGGGTCCACGCTCCCGTGGATCCGTTTTGTCGAGTTGAACCGTCTGTTGTCCCAGCTAGCTCCGCCCTCAACGGCAGGAAAGCAGACTGAAGTGTAGCGATCGAGTCAGATGACGGCTGTCCGAAACGGCACAGCGTTGTCGTCGCGCCTTGTTTGAACAGTTGGCTGCGTTTCTCGGCTCAGCATTAACAGGAGCGTTCACGTCTTGCATGTACTCTGTTCGTAGTGGCCCTGGGAATTCAGGCCGCACGCTCACTCGCGTTGAGACTTACCTTGCGGTCCTTTTCAGGTCTTCGATGAGCGCCAAGGGGCGTGAGCGACCCCCTCCAACTGGACCATGCTCACAAAGACATCGACCAATCGATCTGAAGTCAACCACGTTCATGCCGCCGCGCGTTTCGACGGAGCGCCGCGCGCCCACAAGGGGGAACACAGCTCCCGAGTCTCACCCGGTGGAAGAGAGTTGGCAACTCCGAAACAGCCCTGCGCGTCCTCGCTATCTCGGCAATCGTGCTGCCCAGTTCACGACCACGTGGATCGGAGACGAACCGGCTTGAAGTTTCAGCAGAAACCGCTCGCCGTCCGGCGCGACGTCGTAGGTCTGGCCGGCGACCCCACTCGGAGCAAGAGCTGCTGTCCGAAACAGGACGCGGCCGGGCAACGCACTCGCCGTCGCCTGATCCTCGACGGAAACAACGATGAGCGACGAGTCCTGCGACAGGTAGAACAGTTCGCGGCCGTCGCCGCGCCAGCGCGGCGTCGATGCGGCGTCCGCGATCGCTCGCGGGTGTCGAGGAACGGCCGACGGCTGAAGTACACCGTCTGGGCCGACACCGGTGGCGTTCGCTCGGGCACGGCATAACTCAGCCAATGACCATCCGGAGACAGGCGCGCATCCGCGGGGTCATGCCCCCCATCCGCATGAGCGGTGTGGCACGTCGCCCATCGGCGAGCTGCCATACATCGAACGGCAAACGCGGTCGCTGCGCCGCATACACCACGTCCTTCGCCGAGACCATCTGCAGCGGCGTCACCGGCGTGTCCGAATCGAGCAGCAACTCCTCAGGTGCGACCGCTGGCAGGTTCCGGCGGTACAGCCGCCATCGGTTCTGCCGGCGCGACGCGTCACCACGGTACATGCCATCGGGTGACCACACCGGGCTCTCGTCCAGGCGGGATTGTCGGTGACACGAATCGCGTGTTCGCCAGGTCCGAACATCCAGATGTCTGCCGTGCCGACCCGTGGGTCGAGCCGCGCCGCCGCCACGCGTCGGCCATCAGGCGCAATTGAGAAGCTGAGATAGGTCCCGGCGGGTGCCGCAACGCTTTGTCTAATGCCGGAACGGTCCACCCACACGAGTTCGGTGATTAGCGGTCCGCGGTACGCCACCGCGCCGGTGTCGGCGACGGCAACCGGCACGCGCCCGGTCCGCGGGTTATAGGCGACTGCCGGTGCAATCGGAACGGGGGCGCCGACCAACCGGAGCGCGCCTGCGTCGAACGGCTGCGCGTACAACGTCGCGAATCGGACGTACACCAGAAATCCTGGCGCCGCATAGACGCAGGAGGAGATGACGTCGATCAGCCGCTCACGTTTCGTGGTCCCCAGCTCGCCGACGTAGACGCCTGCGCTGGCAGGCTCTGCGCTGACGAGGGTGTACAGGAAGTGGCGACCATCCGGCAACTTGACCATGATCTTCTTCATTCAGAGCTCGGCAGGCGGAGCATGCTGTGAGTTCAGGCTCCGCCGCCGCCCCTGAGAACTCCGAGTTCAGATGGTTGCCAGCCCAAACGAGGACTCCTGCGTTTGGCCCCCTTGAGTCTGTAAGTGCCGATACCGGTCGCGTGACATCGGGTCGCTGCCGCTATTCGTCGTCGTCGTGGTTGCGCGGGAGCCCCGTCACGGTGAATGGTGTGACGCTGTTGGTGAAGTCCGCGTTGACGATCAGATAGAAGTTCCGCGCTCGCGCAACTGTCGATGGCTCGCGCAATGAGGGATGGGTGCGGCGCTCGACCACCCTGCCCCGATCCGCCCTGCCATTGAGCCGCACGAACGTCAACCCCGTCGGCTGGACCACCACCAGGTCGCCCCCGTCGATGAGAAGCCCGTCGCCGTCCAGGAGCGGTTCGACGGCGATCTGATGAATCGCGCGTCCATAGGGCGCGTCTTCGTCGAGATCGATTCGGAACAGATAGCCGGTATTGGTTTGCATCACGATCGAGTGAGCGGCCTCCCTTGAGCGCGACGATGCCATTGAGGTTGAAGGGGTGCGGATCGGACACGTAATTGATCTCCGGGTCGACCGGAATGCCCGCCGGCGTGCCACCCCCCGCCGCGACCTGCGCCGGCGTGATGTGCCACAACGTGGGAAGGAAAGAGTCGGTGACGAAGACCTCGCCATGTTTTGTGACCACGAGGTCGTTGAGCATGCCCGCGCCGAAGCTTGCGAACGAGGCCATCACCTGCTTGGTCGCGATGTCGTAGACAGTGACCGTGCCGGAGAAACCACCGGCCACGTACAACTTCCCCCGGAAGACCTTCATGCCTGTCGCTTCTTTGCCGGGAGCGCCAGGGATGAATTCCTCTACCAACCGTCTGTCGAGCGTTCCCCGATAGATCGCCCCACCAGCAGCGGCACCGTTCCCGGTGGCGCCGACGAAGAAGGCCCCGCTGTCCTTGTCGAAGGCGATCCCTTCGGGATTGCCGTACGTCGACGGCACGAGAGTATAGACCCTCGTCTCGCCTCTGCGGTCGTCTCGGTCCTGAGCCACGACCTGGCCTCCGCCTGCCAGCGCAGCGACAGCGAGCGTCAATAGAAAGATGCGTGAGGTGATCCGCGTGCTTCTGATTCGTGTCATTTCGAATCCTCAGGTAAGGGCCTGGAGCGCGTCGGGTAGCCAGCGGCACCGTTTTCGCGCCCATGCCCGGGTTACTGGTAGACTCCCTGACTGAGTAGGCGTAGACCGCGGCGCAGAACTATCACCCACGATGTTGATTGACCGACGGAGTCGGACCTCGACGCACGATTGCCCGTGCTCGAGGCCGGTTGAGCTTATGGACGGTGAGGCGCCGCTTGGTGACGTAAGCGCGATCCTGCGCGCCTGGAGCGACGGCGACCAGCGCGCACTCGACCGACTGACGCCGATCGTGTATGACGAGCTGCACCGCCTGGCGCGGCGATACATGAGGGGGGAACGCCCCGGCCATAGCCTGCAGACGTCGGCGCTCGTCAACGAAGCCTACGTGCGTCTGGTCGACTACAAGCGCATGCAGTGGCAGAACCGCGCTCATTTCTTCGCGGTCGCGGCCCAGTTGATGCGTCGCATCCTGGTGGACCATGCGCGGCGCCGCAACGCGAAACGGGGGGGCGGCATTCCGCATGTCTCGTTGGATGACGCAGCCGTGGTGGGAGGCGAGACGGCGACCGACCTAGTGGCGCTCGATGATGCTCTGAACGCGCTCGCGCAACTCGATCCGCGCAAGGTGCAGGTGGTCGAAATGCGCTTCTTTGGCGGGCTCAGCGTAGAAGAGACCGCCGCGGTGCTGAAGGTATCGCCAGTGACTGTGATGCGCGACTGGAGCAGCGCCAAGGCCTGGCTGTACCGAGAGCTGACCGGCGCCGGCGCGGCGCCAAGCGTGCGCCGTGGGATCGTGACCGGCGGCGGGACGGGCAATGGACCCTGAACGCTGGAAACAGGTCGACAGCATACTTCAGGCCGTCCTCGAGCGGCCGCCCCAGGAGCGCGACGCGTTTCTTCGAGACGCGTGCGGGACTGATCACGCGCTCGAGCGGGAGACCCGCGCTCTTCTGACCGCGCAGCAGCAGGCGGGCAGCTTTCTCGACAGTCCAGCCATCCAGCTCGCCGCGCGGGCGCTCGCCCGCGAGCAGAGCTCACACGCAGACGACGAGGCCGACGATCTGATCGGTCGTGCCGTGTCCCACTATCGCGTGGTGGGAAAGTTGGGCGTCGGCGGGATGGGGGTGGTCTACAAGGCGGAGGACACGCGCCTCCATCGGCCTGTCGCGCTCAAGTTCCTGTCGGCCGAGCTCGCCACAGACCCCGTCGCGTTGACGCGATTCCGGCGCGAGGCGCGCGCCGCATCCGCCTTGAATCACCAGAACATCTGCACCGTGTACGACATCGGCGAGGAGGATGGCCGCGCCTTCCTCGCCATGGAGTTTCTGGACGGAACCACGTTGAAGGAACGCATCGCTGGTCGCGGACTCGACACGGAGACCCTGCTGGGCGTGTCCATGGAAGTCCTCGACGGCTTGGACACCGCTCACGCCGCGGGCATCTTCCACCGCGACATCAAGCCCGCAAACCTTTTTGTCACCAGTCGCGGTCGCGCCAAAATCCTGGATTTTGGAATCGCCAAAATCCATACCGCTAGCGCTCTCACGGTGCACACCGGGTCGACCGTCGTCGGGGGCCATGACCACACCGAAGCGGGAAGCGCGCTCGGAACACTGGCGTATATGTCGCCCGAGCAGGCTCGAGGAGAGGAGGTCGACGCGCGGACGGATCTCTTCTCGTTCGGCGCGGTCCTGTACGAGATGGCGACCGGCGCGCGGCCGTTTCCGGGAGAAACCGCGGGACTTGTCCTCGACGGCATTCTCAACCGCGATCCGGTATCCGCATCGCGTGTGAATCCCGAGGTGTCGCCGGACCTGGAACGCATTATTCAGAAATGCCTTGCGAAGAACCGCGATCTTCGCTATCAGCACGCGTCCGACATCCGAACCGACCTGCAGCATCTGCAGCGAGACACCGAGTCCGCTGCGGTGACGAAGCCCGCACGGTCAGGCGCCATGCGCTGGACGGTGATTGTTCCTGCCGGCGGCGCGGTGCTGGTCGCGATCGTCGCTGGCCTAGTATTTGTCAACCCGACGCCCGCACTCACGGACAAAGACACCATCGTCCTTGGCGATGTCAGCAATACCACCGGCGACCCGGTGTTCGATGGTGTGCTGCGACAAGGGTTGTCGGTGCAGCTCGGGCAGTCGCCGTTCCTCAGCCTCGTCTCCGATCAGCGCATCCGGCAGCAATTGCGGCTGATGGGTCAGCCTGCCGATGCCGTGCTCACCGCGCAACTCGCCAAGGATGTCTGCGAACGAAACGGCAGCGACGCCGTCGTCGACGGATCGATCGCCACGATCGGAAGCCAGTACGTCTTGGGATTACAGGCCAAGAACTGCTCGACGGGCGACGTCATCCACGAAGAGCAGGCGCAAGCCGGAACGAAAGAAGACATCCTCGACGTCCTGAGTCGCATGGCCAGCAACCTCAGAGCCCGAGTCGGCGAATCGCGGACCTCGGTCGAGCAGCACTCGACGCCGCTCGCCGAGGCGACGACGCCGTCACTCGAAGCTCTGAAGGCCTATAGCAGCGGGATAAACCTCTCGTTTGCGTCGAGTTTCGCTGAGGCCGCGCCTTTGCTCGAGCGCGCCGTGGAGATCGACCCTGAGTTCGCGAGGGCACACGCCGCGCTCGGGATCGTTTACAGCAATCTCGGAGAGTCGGTCCGCTCGATGGAGAGCACGACCAAAGCCTATCAGCTGCGCGATCGCGCCAGTGACCGAGAGCGCTTCTTCATCACCACGATGTACGACCGGCAGGTCACGGGCAATCTGGAGAGGGAGCAGCAGACGCTCGAGTCATGGGCACAGACCTATCCCCGCGATCCGGACCCGCACGGATTGCTGGCAGGTTTTGCTCTGACAGGGACCGGCAAATTCGAGCTGTCGATCGAAGCGGCCAAGAGAGCCATCGCGCTCGATCCTGACGTGGCACCCGCCCATTTCAGTCTCGTGTTCTGCAATCTCTATCTCGGCCGGTTGGCAGACGCCGAAGCTGCCCTCGCGCGAGCGTCAGAGCGAAAGATTGAAGCCACTGATTCCTTGCTGCTGCGGTACTTCATTTCGTTCTTGAAGGGGGATCGGCCAGGAATGCTTCGAGAGGTGATGCGGGCCAAAGACAGGTCCACTGCGGAAGAGTGGATCATGCACCTGGAAGGGTTGGTCCTGGCTCGCTCCGGTCAGCTGCAAGAAGCCAGGCGGATGTCGCGTCTCGCAGCAGACCTGGCGCAACAGGCCGGCCGACGGGAACGGGCGGCCATGTTCGAAGCTGCGGTAGCCGGGTGGGAAGGCTTCTTCGGGGATGCGGCTTCGGCCAGACGGCGCGCGGCCGACGCCCTCGCGCTCTCGACCGGCCGAGATGTGCAATATGCTGCCGCTTTTGCGCTGGCGCTGTCCGGCGAATGGTCTCGTTCTCGCGCGCTGGCTGATGACCTCGAGAAACGGTTTCCCGAGGACACGTCAGTTCGTTTCAGCTATGTGCCAACGCTTCGCGCCCTGATCTCGCTGAACGCTGGTGAGCCCACAGCGGCCATTCAGGTGCTGCAAGCGCCTGCCCGATTCGACCTCGCCGTGCACGGGCTCGCCTTCAACGGATTCTTCGGCGGACTCCATGCCGTCTACGTACGGGGCCAGGCGCACCTTGCGGCGCATCGGCCCGCGGACGCTGTGACCGAGTTCCAAAAGATTCTCGCTCACCCGGGGATCGTGCTCGTCGATCCGATAGGTGCCATGGCGCGCCTGCAGCTGGGCAGAGCGCTCGCACTGTCGGGCGACAGCGTCAAGGCGAGGATCGCCTACCAGGACTTCCTCAATCTCTGGAACGCCGCCGACCCGGACACTACGCTCCTCAAGCAAGCAAAGACGGAATACGCCAAGTTGCAATGATGGCGTGCTTTCAAGCGCGCTCGTGAGGGCCTCATCTCGTAAACCGTCGGGACGACTCGGCGGGAGGCGACGAATGATGAGGCGCCGTTCGATGTCCAATCCGTTCACGCTGCCGTCCACGAGAACTCCAAATTCAGCTGGTTGCGGGCCCCCGCAACCAAAGATACTTGCAAGGAGAGGTCGTCGGATTGAAGAGAAAGTTAACCCAAGGTGCGGTTAAATGCGCAAATTAATATGGGGAGGGACGCGGTCGGACGCGATTTGAACCCGCGCCGAGCGCTGGTATCGGTCTTATACGCAGGCGAGCAAATCGCAACGGACTCCGTGTCGGACGACAACCTCGAGTGGGTGTGGCGTTTGAGCAGCCATCGACCTGAGGTTGTGCATCACGTGCGCTTCGCCACCGCGACCGTGTTGGCTGGCTCGCTGACTTGCGGAGGTCGCTCCCAGCGGAGATTCCGAGGCGCTGCATCCTGGAGATCAGCGTCGTTCTGGAGAGTCCCAGCCTCGCCGCCGCCCCTCCCAGCCGCCGAGGACCCAGTTCGTAGCCTGCAAGGTCGCTACGATGTGGTCGCGCTCGACTTGCGCTAGCGTGCGGGACGACGCGGCCGCGCGGTCGATGCGGCGCTCCGGCTCCGGCAGTCGCAACGTCGGACCTGTCGTCGCCACGACAGCACGCTCGATGACGTTCTGACGTTCACGAACGTTACCTGGCCACGAGTAGTGCTTCAACGTGGCAATGACCTCGTCCGGGACTTCCTCGATCTTGGCGGCGAATCCGCGCTGTGTGGAGGGAAGGGTGAGAAGGGGCGTTAGCTAACCGCGAGACGGCTCTAATGTTTCCTATCGTCCTTTCCGAGTTAGAGTGAAGGACGGCGACGAAATTGCTAAAATTCATCGCCAGCCACCAGCTGCCGATTTCGGCAAGTCTGTGGGCTAACGTCAGCGCGCGGTTGTAGAGTGTCGCCATCGCGTCTGCCGCTTCGCTAGGCCGGTAGCTGCAGTCAGTCGAAACAAAACGAGGAGGGCGAAATGAGAAGTATCACTCAAATCACAACGGCGCTGATCGTCGTGTTGACTCCAATCCTGGCTGCGACTCAAACCGCTGAACGCAGCCGGACGCAGGGAATCAAGGAGACAGATCGTTTCATTAAAGCAGGTGCAGCGACGACTCAGAAGGTTGCTGAAGCCAAGAATCAGGTAATGAGTACGCTCGACGCGTACAACGCCCTGATCAGCACGTCGAAGAACATGAAGTCCGACTACAAAAAGCTGATGAAGTCGAGCGATTCGATGAACGACAAGCTCACCGCGGCTCGTCAGAAAATTGCCGAGATGCAGAAGGCTGGAGCTATTTACTTCAACGGACGGGCGGAAAACCTCAAGGGCATCCAAGACGCCGAGCTGCAAAATCAATCGAAACAGCGCATGGAGGATAGCCAGAAGGAGTTCTCCAGCGTGCTGCTGGGACTTGCTGAGGCAGGTGATGCACTCGAGCCTTTCGAGAAACAGCTCGCCGATCAGATTATCTACCTTGGCAGCGACCTGACGCCGTCAGCAACGGCTTCGCTGCAACCAAATGCGGAGAAATTGAACCGGCAAGGCGCAGAGGTGTTCACAAAAGCTGATGAAGCGATTGGGCGGGCGGACGCATACTTCCAGGGCCTCCGTGCTGTGCAATCCTGAGGCTGCGTGGGTTCGCCGTGACTGCGGAGAGCCATGGGAGCGACCCGCGTGGTCGCCGTCAAGGTCGGCCATCTCCAATCGCGAGGGCGACGCGGAGATCGTTCGCGAGACGCGCGAGGCGCTCAAGATGTCGCGCCACCTGTTCGCGTTCAAGATTGGCGTGAACCCACGGACACTTGAACGCTGGGAACAGGGCCGAAGCAAGCCGAACGAGCAGGCCGCCGCCTTGATCTGGTTGGTGCGGAAGTATCCTGACACGCTCAAGAGGTTGGAGTCGCTGGCGGCTTCAACTTAGGGGCCGTTTCGGGACGCGCTGAGGCGTATCTCGGGATCCTTGAACAGCGTCACAGCTGACCGGGGACGACTTCGACGTCCCTGTCCTTTGGCCAAAGCCATCATTCCTGGCGATGACCTGGATGGCGCCCGACTTGCTGCAAAATTCTCCTGGGCCCGACTTCGGCCCGGCCATCAGTCAGAACGGTCGGCGACTTTTCTTCTCCTTGAGCAGACCGGGCAACGTGGGTCAGATCGACATCTGGGTGGTTGAACGTAGGAAAAACAAGAAGAGGGCAGGTCCGTGGGGCACTCCCATCAACGTCGATACACTGAACTCGCCATTCTTCCAAGCAATGCCGACGCTTCGTGGCAACGGAAAAGAAGTCTGCTTCATGGCGTTTCGCCCCGAAGGTTTCGGTGGACTCGACATCTGGTGTGCCGATCGCTTGCATTGAGGGCGCGAGTGACGAGACATGCCGCGGGCCCAGGACAGTTGCCGCGGAATGGTAATACTCTTGTCGAGATCGAAGTCCGCCGCCGCCCACGGTCGCAATCACGGCAAGCAATCACGTTGAGTGTCCTGCGGAACTTCACGCGAACCGCCGGCGTATATTGCTAGCATTGTATGTTTTCTTCCACGCATCGGGGCCGCGCTAACTGATGCGCGATACCCTCGGCGAGTTCGAGCAGATGGTCCTGCTCGCCATCCTCCATCTCGGCGAGGACGTCTATGGCGTCCCGATCGTCGACGAAATCGCGCGGCGCACCGGTCGCGAAGTCGCTCCAGCCGCGGTGTACGTCACGCTTCGCCGTCTGGAAGAGAAGGGTATGCTGGCGTCGTGGATGGGTGAGTCCACCGGTGAGCGTGGCGGCAAAGCTCGACGGCACGTGAGAGTGACTCGAGCCGGGCTCGAGAGTTTGCGCGCGTCACGAAAAGCGCTCGACAGCATGTGGCGCGGCCTCGACATCGATTTGCGAGGTGCGCGATGACGCCACCCGCGAGCGGGGGCCGGTTCAATCCCCCGCGCGTCGCGCGAGCGGTCGTCGAGCGCGTACTGCCGGCCGATGTCCGTGAATCGATCGCCGGTGATCTGGACGAATTCTTTCAGCGCGATTGCCGCACGCACGGTCCTGGCCGCGCGCGGCTGCGATATTGGAGACATGCGACCGCGTTGACGATCCGTTTCGCGATCGAGCGCGGCCGGGACTGGCGCACACAACTTATGCACACACGAATGTCGTGGATGGACCTGAAACTCGGCCTGCGGATGCTGGTGAAGTATCCAGGATTGACGATTGCCGGCGGGCTGGCGATCGCGATTGCGATCGGTCTTGGCGCCGGATGGTACGACGTCTCCCGCGATTTCTTTCGTCCAACCATTCCGCTCCCCGAAGGCGACCGCATCGTAGAGATCGAAATGCGCAATCCGCGCATCGTCGGTGATGAGCGGCGGTTGCTGCACGACTTCATGATCTGGCGACAGGAGCTCAAATCGGTGGAAGAGCTCGGCGCGTATCGCACACTCGAGCGATTGCTGTCGGTGGGGCGGGCGAATCCCGAACCGGTGACGGTGGCCGAGATTTCGGCATCGGCCTTTCAACTCGTGCGCGTACCTCCGATTCTCGGCCGTCCCTTAATCGAAGCCGACGAAGCCCCGGGTGCACCAGGCGTGGTCGTGCTCGGTTATCACGTCTGGCAACAGCGATTCGGCGGACGCGCTGATGTGATTGGGCAGAACGTTCAACTCGGACGCGCGACGAGCACGGTAGTAGGTGTGATGCCGGAAGGCTTCGCGTTTCCGATCAACCATCGCATGTGGGTACCGTTGCCACTTCGACCCAGTGGTTATGCGCCTCTCGAAGGTGCACCGGTGCGAATCTTCGGCCGAATCGCGAAAGGCGCAACGCAAGAGCACGCCAACGATGAAGTCACCGCCATCACCGACCGCGTGCGCGCATCTTCGCCGCACACACACGAGCACCTGCGGCCGCGCGTGCTTGCGTATGGGGGTGAAGCACCTGGCGACCGCGCGTCGATCATCGAACTCGTCGTCCGCCATGGTCCCATCCTGCTCGTGCTCTTCGTCGCGTGCATGAACGTCGCGACGCTGATTTACGCGAGAACGGCGACACGCGAATGGGAGATCGCATTGCGCTGCGGGCTTGGTGCGAACCGCATGCGCATCATCACGCAACTGTTCATCGAGGCGCTGGTTCTTGCCGGCGTCTCGGCGGCGATTGGTGTGGCCGCGGCGCATTGGGCCGTGACGTGGGGCGTGACGGCGTACTACTCGAGCCTGAGCGGCGGCGCGCCGTTCTGGATCGAACCGGGATTGAAGCCGGCGACGATCGTTTATGCGATCGTCCTCGCCATCACCGGTGCGGCGATCCTCGGCGTGCTGCCCGCGATCAAAGCCACCGGCATCAACGTGCAGGCGCAACTCCGTAACCTTGCCGCGGGATCAACGCTGCGCTTTGGCGGTGTGTGGACCACGGCGATGATCGCGCAGGTCGCGGTGACCGTGATTTGTATCCCGCCGGCCATGGGCATCGGGGAAGAAGCCTGGCGCGATCGCCGAATCCGGGCGCAATTTCCCGGACATGAGTACCTCGCCGTGCGCATAGGTCTCGATCAAGACATGGCGGCCGGCGAATCGGACGCCGAATTCGCAGTGCGAGCGAATAACACGTACGCCGAGCTCGAACGGCGACTCGCGCAGGAAGCCGGCGTCACCGCGGTCACGTTCGCCGAACAGCTTCCAGGCATGTATGGCGAAGTACGTTGGGGGGAATTCGACGCGGCGGCAGGATCTGAACCGATTCCGATACCCAATCTTTGGACCTCGACGGTCGCGCCCACGTTCTTCGCCGCTTTCGATCGCCCGATCGTGGCCGGACGCGGCTTCACTGAGGGCGATTTTTCGGCCGGCGCGCGAAACGTGATCGTGAATGAAGCGTTCGCGCGGCGTTTCATGAATGGCGCGAGTCCCGTGGGCCGTCGCGTTCGATACGCGATCGCGGACGCGGCGGCGCCCGAGGAGTGGCTGGAAATCGTCGGCGTGGTGCGCGACATCGGGACGTCGCCCACGGATCTGGGTGAAGCGCCGTTCGTATTTCACGCGGCGCGGCCGCGCACGATGTCGCCGCTGACCATGGGCATCCGTGTCGGCACCGATCCCTCGACCTTCTCCGAGCGCGTTCGCGCCATTGCGTCGACCGTTGATCCGGGCTTGCGGCTCGAAGAGATGCGGCGGCTCGATGATTGGACGTGGCGTATCGACCTGCCGGCGATGGTCTCGGCGTCGGCGCTCGCCGGTGTTGTGGCGCTTGGGCTGTTTCTGTCTGCGGCGGGAATCTTCTCGCTGATGTCGGTGACAGTGGCGCGGCGGACACGCGAGATTGGGTTGCGGTCGGCCCTCGGCGCCACTACCGGGCGGCTGCTCGTGGGGATCTTCTCGCGCGCCGTTCTCCTCGTCGGCGGCGGCATCGTTGCCGGAAATCTCTTCATCCTGTTCGTCGTGTGGATGGGTGGCGAGGCGGGGATGTCGTTCGTGCTGAACGCCCTGATGCGAACATCGGCGGTGATGCTCGTCGTTGGATTGCTCGCGTGTGTTGAACCCGCACGCCGGGCGCTGACGATCGATCCCACGACAGCGCTACGAGACGTGTAAGTGTCTCAACTGGAACTCGTCGCTCTCATCGTTCACGACTCATAAAAAGAGACGGGCGATGGCAGATCATTGCCTCGCAAATGACGAAGATTGCGGAACAATAGCCAAAACGATCACTCCGTATGCGTCCGTAAACCTCGATGTTCTTCGAGGTTCTGAAGCTCACGTATCACAGTCCTATCACAATCCCGATCAGACTTGCGGGCGCAAGATGACGGGTTCCTGGGAAAAGTGTCAGCGGAACACAGTTCAATACGACGGTCATCCCCGCTGATGAGTCGGCGGTGGGAGGATCGAGAGTGTTCACCAGAAAGCGGCCGTCCGACGTCACGTCATAGGGAAACCAGCTGGGATCCGCGTCGATGCCGTTTTGCGGAAGAAGCGTACGCGGCGTCGGTAGGAATCTACATCGCCGCATCTCTCGTCTGGTTGTGGCTTATTGAAGGTCATCAGCCGATCATGAGCAACGTGCTCGGTGCCACGATTGCGATCGTTGGAGCGCTTGTCATCGTCGGATTCGCGGCGCGGCCGCAATACCCTGCGGGTCTGACGACTGAAAATCAGCGAACCGGGCTCACTGTAGTTTTGCGTATTCCGCTCGTGCTTCGTTGACCATCGGGATCTTGCGATCGGCGTCTTTCCACAGCGCAAGGAGATCGTTGTAGGCGCTTTTCGCCTTCACCGTGTCGCCCGAGAGCACGAGCGCTCGTGCCAGCTGCAGGCGCGCCATCGCGTCCATAGGATCGACGAGGACGATGCTGCGATGATTGAGAATCCGCTGGAACTCGCCGGCGGCTTCGGCGGGCTGACGGGCTGCGCGGTAAGTCATTCCGCGAACGTAGATGGAATATTAGCCGCTTGAAAATATCGCTCGGTGTGCCCCTGTAAACCTCCATATTCCTGGGGGTCTTGAAGCCCACGTATCACAGTCCTATCACAATCCCCTTTTCACTTAGGGACGCTTCTCTCCGGCTGCGTACCTGACGAGCGTACGCGTTCGACGGTGACGAGCGCGCCACCCGTCACCATTTCGTCGAGTATCGGTAGCAACTTATCGACATGGGCTTGGTCGTCCACAACCTCGATCAGCACCGGCAGGTCCGTCGATAGCTCGACGAGGCTCGCTGTGTGAATCACGCTGCTGGCCCCAAACCCCGCGACTCCGTGAATCACGGTGGCACCCGCGAAACCGTCTCTCCCACGACACCAGCGGCGCACCCGGCGGTGTCACGGACGGAGCGCGGTTCTGCCGGACGACAGCGACATGCGTTTGGGGCGTGAGCGACCCCCTCTTCTCCAGCGAAGAACCTCGACAGGAGGGTGGCAGAGGGGGTCGCTCACGCCCCTAGATGTCTCCGTCAGTGCTGCTGACGGCCGCGCTGATTGCGACACGGCCGGCAAGAGCGCCGCCGAGTGCAGCGCAGCGAAGTCGCACATGCAAAGAACATCACCGAATCAACGCAGCTCGCGACCACGTTTATTGGCGGCGCGGTTGGGGGCGAACACAGGTCGCCAGGGAAGGGGAACACTGCTCCCAAGTCTGTGTTCCCCTCTTCCCAGGACATTCATGCAAGTTGCGTATACTAGAAAGAGTGGAGTTCATCGAGGCCCCCACGTTCACAGCGAT
>CAWDPQ010000016.1:0-311865 GCA_963804245.1 uncultured Acidobacteriota bacterium | reverse complement strand
CGCCAACACCAGGCCTATCGCCGCGGCGATGGCCGAGAGGAGAAACCCTTCGGTCAGGAGTTGCCGTGTCACGCGGGAGCGAGAGGCACCGATGGCGGTACGCACGGCCAGCTCGCGAACGCGGGCCCGGCCCCGCGCGAGGAGCAGATTCGCGACATTCGCGCAGGCAACCAGAAGGACGATCCCGACGACCAGCGCCATCGTCGTCAACGGCTCGCGCATCCCGTCGCGATCCTCGATTTGCCCTCTCGCGCCGGATTCGACGGCAATGCGCGGCAAGTCCTTCGCTGCCTGTTGAGGGCGTGCCGTGGCCACGGTTTGCTTGAAGATGAAATCAGCCTCCGGCTGCACGTGCTCTGGCCGGACGCCCGGCCGCAATCGGCCCATCATCAACAACCACCAGTTGTTGGGGTTTTCTGTGTCACCCCAACTTCGGAGGGAGGAATACACCGACAGTGGGACGATGACGTCGTGGTGCTCGGTGACCTGCAGCGTGCCGTTGAACGCGGGCGGGGCGACGCCCACAATCGTGAGCGGGAAACCGTTGAGCACGAGTGGGCGCCCGATCACCTCGGCGCTGGCAAAGCGTCGCTGCCAGTAGCTGAATCCGAGGACAGCCACTGGAGGTGCATTGGGGCGGTCGTCGGATTCGGCAATGAGCCTGCCGGCGGCGGGCACCAGACCCAGCGCGCTGAAGTAGTTTCCGGACACGGCCTGCGCTTCGGCTTTTTCGGGACGGCCGTCGACCGCCACGTTGACGCGGTAGAGATCGGCAAAGCCGAAAAGCTGTACCTGTTGTGCAAGCTTTTCGCGCATCGTCACGAAAGCTGTTTTCGAGAACGAGGTGCTCGAAAAACCCGATTCGTTGTTCGACCCGGTGCCGGTCAACGCCTCAAAGGACTGCACCGGACCCGAGCGCCACCGCAACAAGACCAGTTCCTCCGGCGCGCGGACCGGAAGCTTGCGCAGGAGCAGGGTGTCGAACAGACTGAACACCGCCGCCGCAGCGCCGATGCCAATCGCCAGCGACGCAACGGCAACCATCGTCACCATCGGCGTCCGCCGCAACATCCGCAGGCCGTAGCGAAGATCCTGGAATAACGTGTCGAGCCCACGGAAGCCCCACAATTCACGCGCCTCTTCGCGGATGGATGTGGCGTTGCCGAAGATCCGCCGCGCCTCGAACGACGCCTCGCGCGGGTCCATGCCGTCGTCGATGAGCTGACGGCGGCGCAGCTCGATGTGGTGGTGAATTTCTTCGTTGAGCTGATCGTCGAGCCGGTTGCGACGGCCGAGCGCCATCAGCCGAGCGATGCGCTGTCTCCATTCGCGGATCATCACTTGCGCGTGCCCCCTAGACAGGCTATGCGGGACGCATTACCCGCGAGATAGCGGTGATGAGGCGTTCGAAGCTCGATTCGGTCTGTCCGAGCTGGCGCCGGCCGGCGCGCGTCAGCCGGTAGTAGCGGGCGCGGCGATTGTTCGCGGATTGCCCCCACTCCGACGCAATCAGGCCCTGCAGCTGGAGCCGCTGCAGGGCCGGGTAGAGCGACCCTTCCTCGACGTGCAGCACTTCGTCGGACAGCTGACGGATATGCTCGGCGATCCCGTAGCCGTGCATCACGCCGCGCGTCAGGCTCTTGAGGATCAGCATGTCGAGCGTGCCGGGCAGCAGATCCTGCCGTTCGGGTTTCTTTCCCATAGACTGACTATGGGATACACCTGGCGCGGCGGAATGTCAAGTAACGAACCACGAGCCACGAGCCACGAGCCGCGGATTAGAGCGCTTCGAGCTCCTGCTGCATTCCTTCCGACATGGCCTGCAAAGTTCGGTAGGCGCGGCCGAGCGCGCGCTGGCCGCCGGTGTCCATCAAGTAGTGCCGCCGCCGGCGGCCGCCGCGATGTTTGGAGGGATTGCCAACGTACGAACAGATCATGCGCTTCTCTTCGAGTCGCGCCAGCGTCATGTACAGAGTCCCGACGGACACCTCGCGAATCGTGCGCTCCTCGATGTCGCGGCGGATCGAGGCGCCATACGCGCCGTTGCCGAGGCGCAGCAGCGACATCAGCACGATCATTTCGAACTCGCCGATCACCGGCGCCGAGTAGTCTTTTCTATGTTTCACATTGTTAAGTATATGGCATGGAAATACTACTTGCCGGCCATCGGCCAGGGCCGCCATAATAATTGGCCTGACCGCCACAATTCATGTCTTCGCTACCCGGGAAAGAAAGGACGCATTGCCAATGGGCTCCGCATCATCATCCGACACCATCAACCGACTCAGTGAATGGAACACGACGGCGCGCCCCGCGACGCCGGCGCCTGGCCGCAAGCCGACCGACGAATTCGGTTCGCTGACATTCAACGAAGAAGTGCAGCGCGCGCGGCTGCCGAAGGATGCCTTCCGCGCGCTACGTCGTTCCATCGCGCATGCCGAGGGTCTCGATCCGTCGGTCGCCGACATCGTCGCCAGCGCGCTGAAAGACTGGGCCGTCGAGCACGGTGCGACGCACTACACCCACTGGTTCCAGCCGATGACCGGGATCACCGCGGAGAAGCACGACGCCTTTCTCAATCCCACCGCTGATGGCCGCGCCGTCGCCGAGTTCAGCGGCAAGGAGTTGGTGAAGGGAGAACCGGACGCGTCGAGTTTTCCATCAGGCGGCATGCGCTCGACGTTCGAAGCCCGCGGGTACACCGCATGGGATCCGACCAGTCCGCCCTGGCTGCTGGTGACCCCGAACGGGACGACGCTCGTCATTCCGACGGCATTCGTCAGTTGGACCGGCGAGGCGCTGGACAAGAAAACCCCGCTCCTGCGCTCCATGGATGCGCTGTCCAAGCAGGCCATCCGCATTCTCAGGCTCTTCGGATCCAAAGCGCAGCGCGTCGTCACTACCTGCGGGCCCGAGCAGGAGTATTTCCTGATCGATCGGCAGTTCTACTTCAACCGACCGGATTTGATTAACGCCGGCCGCACGCTCTTCGGCGCCAAGCCACCGAAGGGGCAGGAGATGGAGGATCACTACTTCGGCTCCATTCCCGAGCGTGTGCTCGGCTTCATGCAGGAAACTGAACGCGAGCTTTACAAGGTGGGGGTGCCGGTCAAGACGCGCCACAACGAAGTGGCGCCGAGCCAGTACGAAGTCGCGCCGATCTTCGAGAACGCCAACGTCGCCACCGATCATCAGATGATGACGATGGAAGTGATGCGGCGGATGGCGCCGAAATTCGGGCTGGCGTGTCTGATGCACGAGAAGCCATTCGCGGGGGTCAACGGCTCCGGCAAGCACCTCAACTGGAGCATGAGCGACGATCTCGGCAACAACCTGCTGAATCCCGGCGATACGCCGCACGACAACATCCAGTTCCTGGTGTTCGTCGGCGCCGTGCTGCGCGCGGTCAACAAGTTCCAGGGGCTGCTGCGATTCGGCATCGCCAGCGCCGGAAACGATCACCGTCTCGGCGCCAACGAAGCGCCGCCGGCGATCATCTCGGTGTTCCTCGGCGACATGTTGACCGACATCTTCGCGCAGATCGAAAAGGCCGGCAGCGCGAAGACGACCAAAAGCGGCGGCATACTCGACATCGGCGTCAGCGTGCTGCCCAAGCTGCCGCGAGACGCGGGCGACCGCAACCGCACCAGTCCGTTCGCGTTCACCGGCAACAAGTTCGAGTTCCGCGCGGTGTCGGCCAACCAGAGCATCGCTTTCCCGAACGTCACGCTCAACGTGGCCGTCGCCGAGTCGCTCGATTATGCAGCCACCGAGCTCGAGAAGAGCCTGAAGGAAGGGAAGAAGCTGCAGCTCGCCGTCAAGAACCTGCTCACGAAGCTGATCAAGGACAACAAGCGCATCATCTTCAACGGCAACAACTACGCGGACGAGTGGCAGAAGGAAGCTGGCAAGCGTGGCCTGCTCAATCACCGCACGTCGGTCGATGCGTTCGGCGAAATCCTGAAGCCTGACGTCGTCAACGCCTTCGACAAGTTCGGCGTGCTCAAACCACGTGAGTTGAAGGCGCGGCACGAGGTCGCCCTCGAGCAGTACAACAAGACGATCAACATCGAGGCGCAGTTGATGGTCCTGATGGGCAGCCGCTACATCCTTCCGGCCGCCATCCGGTATCAGGGGCAGGTTGCGCAGAGCGTCGTCAGCGTGAAAGCGGCCGGCGGCACCGCGAAGGAAACACGTCGCGCCCTCGACACGATCACCAAGCTGACCGACGACTTCAAGGTCCGGGTGGACAAGCTGCAGGAGCTGCTCGAGCACGAAGGGAATGGCGACGCGGAAAAGCACGCCAAGTACTTCCGCGACAAAGTCGTCCCGGCGATGACGACGCTGCGCGAGGCGGGTGACAGTCTCGAGGTCATCGTCCCGCACGATCTGTGGCCGTTGCCGACCTATCGGGAAATGCTGTTCGTGAAATAGAAAAAGGGACTGTCCCCTCTTGTTGCGGAACTGCCGGATTTCGCAAAAGGGGACAGTCCCCCTTCTCTCCCACCGCAATATCGGAGAAGCGCGGGCATGTCCCCGGTGCAATACTCCTCCCACGACGGAGGAACCGCATGGCCAAGAAAGACCCCCGCATCGACGCCTACATCGCCAAATCCGCCGACTTTGCCAAACCGATCCTCACCGAGATCCGGGCGGTCGTGCACGACGTCTGTCCCAATGTCGAAGAGACGATGAAGTGGAGCTTTCCCCACTTCGACTACAAGGGAATGATGTGCAGCATGGCGGGGTTCAAGGAGCACTGTGCGTTCGGCTTCTGGAAAGCGTCGCTCATCCTCGATGGAAACGGCCGGAGCGAGGAAGCCATGGGCCAGTTTGGACGGATTACCGCCCTGTCCGACCTGCCCTCGAAGAAGGTGATGCGCGACTACATCCAAAAGGCGATGGCGCTCAACGAGAGCGGGACGACGGTCAAGCGTGAGCCGAGGAGTCCGAAGAAGGCCATTCCCGTCCCCGCCGATTTCACCGCGGCTGTCAAGAAGAACAAGAAGGCGCACGCCGTGTTCGAAGCCTTCAGCCCGAGTCACCGTCGCGATTATCTGGAGTGGATCACCGAGGCGAAAAGCGAGGACACGCGCAAGCGCCGCATCGCCCAGGCAATCGAGTGGATGGCGCAGGGCAAGTCCCGAAATTGGAAGTACGAGCCGCAGAAGCCCGCGAAGGCACGAGCGCGCGCCAGCTAAACGTTCAACTCCCCGCGCCCGACCAGCACCGAACGCCCTCCGACACGGACCCGGGTGATCGTGTCGCGGTCTGTCTCGATGGAGATGTGAATACGGCTCGGACGCCGCATCGCCACGCCCTGCAGACTCACGAACGCCGCCGCCTGGTCTTTCTGAAGCACGCGATGCTGAACGAGGTAGCATCCGAGCGGTCCGCTGGCGCCTCCCGTCGCCGGGTCCTCGACGATGCCGAACCCTGGCGCGAGCATGCGGCTGTACACTGTTTCGTCGCCGGTGGCGCCACGGCGGTCGGTCGTGAAGATGAAAACGGGGAGCTCGTCGATCCCGGCCTGGCGGCAGGCGGCGGCGAAGCCGCGACGGTCGATCGCCACGCGGTCCACGGATCCGCGAGAGACCAACGGCACGAAGAGAAACGGCACCCCGCAGGTGACGGCCTGCGCGGGTAGTGATTGCACGACGTCAGATATCTCGATGCCGAACGCAGGAGCGAGCGTGGCTGCGTCGAAGGGCGTTCGGAACGATGGGAGCGGCTGCGTCATCCAGGCGAAGTCCAGCCGGCCGTCCTTCCATTCGAGCGACACGGGCGTTGGTCCGACGCCGAGCTCGAACACGAATTCCTTGTGACCGGCCTTGATGACCCCTTCGGCAGCGAGCGCAAACGTTGACCCAATGGTCGGATGTCCAGCCATTGGGAGTTCAGATTCAGGCGTGAATATCCGCATCCAGACGTTGCCGCCGGCGCGTGGCGGGAACACGAACGTGGATTCGGAGAAGTTCATTTCCGCCGCGATTCGCTGCATCACCGGCTCGGCGATATCGCGCGGCGGGTCTGGAAAAACGGCCAGCTGGTTTCCCTCGAAAGGGGTGTCGGTGAACACGTCGAGGTGGAGGTAGCGGAGAGGCATGGTCTAGAAAAGATATCGTGTTCGCCGGACGCGACAAGGTTCAATTGGGTTCTGGACTGCACTATCCTCTTTCTTTCCGGAGATTTCGCATTTGGCAAAACGTTCGAAAAAACGCAATGCGTCGCTGTTCGACGATGACGGGGGCGCCATCGTCGAGACGAGGCCGCCTGGCGGCGGCGAGCCGGAGTCGGTGCCACTGCACGAGGCCGCGCAGACCAGATACCTCAACTACGCGCTGTCGGTCATCACCTCGCGCGCATTGCCCGACGTCCGCGACGGGCTCAAGCCCGTGCAGCGCCGCATCCTTTACACGATGTGGCAGCAGAACCTGACGGCCGATACCAAGCATCGCAAGTGCGCGAAGGTGGTCGGCGATGTGATGGGCAACTACCACCCGCACGGCGACGCCGCCCTTTACGAAACACTGGTGCGCATGGCGCAGTCGTTTTCGCTGCGCTACCCGCTCGTCGACGGTTCGGGGAACTTTGGATCGCTCGACGGAGACAGCGCCGCGGCCATGCGCTATACGGAATGCCGGCTGGCGCGGTTGAGTGACGAGCTGCTGTCGGAAATCGAGCAGACCACCGTTCCTTTCCGGCCCAACTATGACGGAACGAGGACCGAGCCGGTCGTCCTGCCCTCGCGCGTTCCAAATCTGCTCATCAACGGCGCGACGGGGATTGCCGTCGGGATGGCCACCAACATCCCGCCGCACAACCTCAACGAGATCTGCACCGCGCTGGTAAAGCTGCTCGACAATCCCGACTTGAGCAGCGTCCAGCTCTGTCGATACGTCAAGGGACCGGACTTCCCGACCGGCGGACAGATGCTGAACTCGCCCGAGGAGTTGAAGCAGATTTACAAGACCGGTTCCGGTGCTGTCCGGATCCGCGCCACGTGGGAAGAAGGACCGGTCAGCCGCGGCGGCAAGACGATCTACATCACCAGCGTGCCCTATACCGTCAACAAGTCGACGCTCGTGGAGCGAATCGCGGAGGTCGCGCTCAGCCGCAAGCTGCCGCCGCTCGTCGACGTGAAGGATCTGTCGACGGAGGACGTGCGCATTGCCCTCGAGCTCAAAAAGGACTCCGACGAGAAGATGGTGATGGCGTATTTGTTCAAGCACACGCCGCTTCAGACCAGTTTCGTCGTCAATCTGACCTGCCTCGAGCCGACCGAAGCAAACGTCGAAGTCGGACGTCCCAAGCGGATGGATCTGCACGAGATGCTCTGGCATTTCCTGCACTTCCGTCTCGAGGTGGTCACGCGGCGGCTCGAGCACGAGCTGGATGCGTTGAAGAAACGCCTGCACATCCTCGAGGGGTTCGAGAAGGTCTTCGATGCGCTCGACGAGATTCTGAAGATCGTGAGGAAGTCCGAGGGAAAACAGGACGCCGCACAGCAGATCATCAAGCGATTCGGACTCGACGCCGACCAGACGGATGCCATCCTCGAGCTCAAGATCTACCGACTGGCGCGGCTCGAAATACTGGTGATCCGCAAGGAGCTCGAGGACAAGCGCCGCCGCACCCGGCAGATCAACACGCTGCTCAAGGACGAAAGCAGCCGCTGGGACATCGTGCGGATCGAGATCGAGGAGATTCAGAAGAAATACGGCGACCCCCGGCGTACCACAATCTCGAGCGACGACGGCGAGGCCGAGTACTCGGCCGAAGACTTCATCGTCGAAGAGGACAACGTTGTTCTCGTGTCGCGCGACGGCTGGGTGAAGCGGCAGAAGGAAGTGAAGGACGTGGCGTCGACCCGGGTCAGAGAGGGCGACGCGATACTCGCCGTCCTGCCGGGCAGCACGCGGGCGTCGGTCGTGTTCTTCAGTAACTTCGGCATCGCCTACTCCGCGAGAATCACCGATATCCCGGCGTCGACTGGATACGGCGAGCCGATCCAGCGCTTCTTCAAGCTGAAGGACGGCGAGCGAATCATTTCCGCGCTCAGTCTCGACCCGCGCGTCGTCGGAGAGATCACTCCGCGCAAGGAAGGAGCGGAGCCACCTGTCCACGCCGTCGCCGTCTCGAGCGACGGTTACAGCCTGCGATTCGGCCTCGATGCGTTCGTCGAGCCGAGTACGCGGGCGGGACGACGCTACGCGCGCGCAGCTGGCAGCGCCGAGTTCGTCGGTGTGTCGCGGCTTGACGGTGGCGAGACCCTTATCGCCGCCACCCGTGAGGCGAGAGCGATACTCTGCCGCGCGGACGAGGTCAACTTTCTCTCCGGGCCCGGCCGTGGGGTGATCTTGATCAAGCTCTCTACCGACGCCGATCGTGTACTGGGCTTCATCGCGTCGAGCGGCGACCGCGACTTGTTGACGGTCGAAACGAGCCGCGGTGCCGAACAGACGATCAGCACAGCCAAATACGAGATAACCGGGCGCGGCGGCAAAGGTCGCGAGCTCCTGCAGCGCGGGCAGTTCACCAACGTGGTCTGGACGGTACCCGACGCCCCGGCGCCATTGACGGACGACTAACGACTGACTAAACGACTAACGACTTCGACTAACGACTGACAATCTCTATGTCCCTTATCTCCTCTGCTTTCATCGTCGTCCTGAGTCTCGCGATCGCTCAGCCCGAAGACTGGTCACGCTTCCGCGGCCCGAACGGTTCGGGGCTGGCCGAGACCAGCGGCCTTCCCGCCGAATTCGGGCCGCTCCAGAACGTCGTCTGGAAGGTCGACCTGCCGGAAGGGTTCTCATCGCCGGTCATCTCGGGCAATCGCATTTTTCTGACCGGATTCCGCCAGGAAGCACTGCTGACGTTTGCTCTCGACCGCGCGACAGGCAAGATGCTCTGGGAGCGGGAGGCGCCGCGCAGCCGGAAGGAAAAGCTGGATCCGCGAAATCACCCGGCGGCTGCGAGCGCGGTGACAGACGGACGTTATGTGTTTGCGTTCTTCGGCGACTACGGGCTGATTGCTTACGACGTCGACGGTCGCGAGCTGTGGCGAAAGCCCCTTGGGCCCTTCAACAACATTTACGGCATGGGCGCCTCCCCCATCCTCGTGGACGACGAGGTGGTGCTGGCGTGCGATCAGAGCACCGGCTCGTTCATCGCGGCGTTCGACAAGCGCACCGGCAAGGAACGCTGGCGGACACCGCGGCCGGAGGCCCGCAGCGGGCATTCCACGCCGATCGTTCACACGCCGCCGAACGGCCCCAAGCAGATCCTGCTGCCCGGATCGTTTCTCCTCAACGCGTATGCGGCTGACACCGGCAAGCGGCTCTGGTGGGTCGGAGGATTGTCATTCGAGTTGAAGTCGGTGCCCGTCGTCGAAGGCAACACGCTCTACATCAACGGGTTTGGATCGGGCGAGAACGAACCGGGCCGGCGTGTGACGGTGACTCCCTCTTCGGCCGTGTTTCCCGACAGCGACAAGAACAAGGATGGAAAGCTCGTCGCCGACGAGTTGCCGACGAAACACGCCCTCGACGCAATGCCCTTTACCGATCTCGACGGCGACAAGGCGATCAGCGTCGAGGAATGGGACTACTACAAGGCGGCGATGGATTCCGAGAATGGCATGCTGGCCATCACCCTCGGCGGCGCCGGCGACATGACTGAAAAGTCGGTGAAGTGGGTCTACCGACGCGCCGTGCCGCAACTGCCGTCTCCGATCATTTATGGCGGCGTCCTCTATATGGTCAACGACGGCGGGATCGTCACCACGTTGAAGCCGGAGACCGGGGAGTTGATCAAGCAGGGCAGGCTCAAGGGGGCGATCGACCGCTACTATGCCTCCCCTGTCGCTGGTGACGGGAAGATCTACATGGCCAGCGAAAAGGGGAAAGTCGCCGTGCTGAAGCCGGGCGGCGATCTCGAGCCGGCCTTCGTCAACGACCTGCAGGACGACATCTACGCCACACCGGCCCTGCTGGAAGGTCACATCTACCTGCGGACGCGACACTCGCTGTACTGCTTCGGATCCAAAAACGCATCGCGGTAAACTTTCCGTCGAGACATGTCGTCTAACGATATGTCTCATGCGGAAGCCTGCCAGGCCCTTCTCTGTCCCCGTGCTGCACATCCTTCTGGCCCTGGCCGAGGGCACGAAGCACGGCTACGCCATCAAACAAGACATCGAGCAACGTACCGATGGCGCGATATGCCTCGGTCCAGGCACTTTGTACGAAGCGATCCAGCGGCTCGAAGAAAGCGGCCTCATTGCCGAGACGGAACCGGCGGCCCCGGCCAACGGACAAGAGGCGCAGCGGCGGTTCTACCGATTGACCGAACGGGGGTGGAGCACGCTGCGAACCGAGATTCGGCAACTGGGGACGCTGGTCGATCAGGCCCGTGCGAATCCGCGGTTGCGCAAAGGCCTCGCGTGACCCGCCTCTACCGCGTCCTCCTCCACCTGTTTCCGTCCGAGTTCAGGACGCGCTACGGCGACGAACTGATCGCGCTCTTTGTCGCGGAGCGCCTCGAACCGCGTCATGCGGGTGCTCTTGGCCTCCTGCGTTTCTGGCGGCACATCGTTTACGACCTGGTCACAACGGCAACGCGGCAGCGCACGCGTCAGATCCGCCGGATGTTCGGCTCCGGCGTCCCGCGTCTGCCCGCTCAGCCAAAGAGGACAGAAATGGACACGCTGCTGCAGGACCTTCGCTACGCGTTCCGATCCTTCGTTCGCCGCCCCGGTTTCACCGCGATCGCCGTCCTGTCACTGGCGCTTGGCATCGGCGCCAACAGCCTCATTTATGGTCTGGTCGACGGGTTCGTGCTGCGGCCGTTTCCCTATCCAGACCCGGATCGATTGGTCTCGATAGGTGTGAGCTTTCCAAAAATCTCACCCGAGATGTCGCACGTGGAAGTCCTTTCTCCAGTCGAGTACGCCGACATTCGCAGCGCCCGCTCGCTGGGCCGCACTGGCGCTTTCGATCTCGGCAATCGCAACATTTCCGGCGGCGACGTGCCCGAACGCGTATTCACAGCGCTCGTGCTGGACGACCTGTTCCCGGTCCTCGGGATGAACCCGATCGTCGGCCGCGGTTTCACCAGGGAGGAGCTCGGCCCGAAGGGACCGCGAGTGGCGATCCTGAGTCATCGTCTGTGGCAGACCCGGTTCGGAGCCGACCGCAACATCGTGAATCGCGCGATCCGCATTGGTGGTGAGACCGCGACGGTTGTCGGAGTCATGCCCCCTGGGCTTTTGCTGATCGGTACCGATCTGTGGCTGCCATGGGGCGGTGAAACAGCCGGGCTGCGGCGCGACGCGATGCGCCAGTTCAGCGTCATTGCCAGGCTGGCGCCTGGCGTCTCATTGACCCAGGCCAACACGGAGCTCGCTGCGATTGCCGGACGCGTCGAGCAGACCGAGACGCCGTCGTTCAAAGAGTACGAGGGCTGGCGTCTCGCTGCCGTGCCCTGGGCCGCCGCGTTGCTGAAGGACGTCCGGCCGGCAGCATTTCTGTTACTTGGAGCCGTCGGCCTGGTCCTGCTGATCGCGTGCGTGAACCTCGCCAATCTCTTCCTCGCACGATCGACGACGCGCAGCCGGGAGCTCGCGGTGCGTCTGGCGCTCGGCGCCGCGCGCTGGCGACTCGTCAGGCATCTGCTGGTGGAGAGCCTCCTCCTCGCGCTCGCGGGAGGGGCCGTGGGTGTTGTCATCGCCTATATCGGTCTCAAGGGGGCCGGTGCGGTGATCCCGATGCAGCTGGAGATGCTGGATCTCCACGCCGGGATCAACGGCCACGTGCTGCTCTGGTCCTTCGCGCTGGCGATTGTGGCCGGCGTGCTCGTTGGCGTCCTGCCCGCACTTCAGGCGACGCGTACGGATCCGCACGAGTCGCTCAAGGCCGACGGACGTGCCGGCGGCGGCCGCGCCGGCTCGCGCGCTCGGGCGGTTCTCGTCGTGGCCGAGATCGCGCTATCGGTCGTTCTCCTCCTTGGCGCCGGCCTCCTGATGCGTACCTTTTTGAAAATCAATTCCATCGATGCCGGCTATGAGCCGCGCGGCGTTCTGACGATGAGGTTGACGCTGCCGAGGGAGCGGTATCCCGGCGAAGCTGCCGGTGCGTTCTTCGATAGGTTGGTCGAGCGCCTCAGCGCGGTGCCCGGTGTTCGATCGGTGGCCGCAGCCTCTCAATATCCGCCGATGGGTGCGTTCAACACGGAGTTCACGGTCGAGGGACAGACTCGTTCGGAAACGACCATCCCGACGGCTCTCATCACCGTCGCCACGCCGTCGCTCTTCGAAGCGCTGCGAGTCCCACTGCGCAGCGGGCGGATTTTCAACGCGGCCGATCGTCTCGACTCGCCACCGGTACTCATCGTGAACCAGTCATTTGCGAATCGATATCTTCCCGGCCTCGAGCCGCTCGGTCAGCGTGTGATGCTCGGCCAGCCCAAATCGGGACGTCCCTGGGCGACCATCGTCGGTGTCGTCACGGACTACCGGAACAATGGTGCGACGAGTCCCGTACGACCTGAGATCTACATGCCGGTTCGGCAGCAGACGGCGTGGAATCAGCTGTTCGTCCTCGTGCGGGGCGACGGGTTGCCGAAAGCCATGCTGCCGGCGGTTCGCGACGTGGTGCGATCGCTGGATCCGGAGCAGCCGATCTATGGAATCCAGTCGCTGGAGGAGGCCATCGCGGAGTCGACCTTCCAGCAGCGCATCGCGGCGCTGCTCCTTTCGATCTTTGCAGCCGTTGCGCTGGTGATGGCGGCCGTCGGCATTTTCGGCGTGATGTCGTACTCCGTCAGCGCGCGGACGCAGGAGCTTGGCGTTCGCATGGCCCTCGGAGCCCGGCCACAGGACGTCGTCTGGCTGGTCCTGGGCAGCGTGCTCAAGCTCGCCGGCATCGGGCTCGCGGCCGGTATCGCGCTCCTCCTCGCCAGCCGGCAGGCGCTGGCTGGTCTGCTCTTCGGCGTCACCGCAGCCGACACCACGACGATTGCCAGCGTCACCGTCATTCTGGGACTTGTCGCCGTCATTGCCGCCTGGGTCCCAGCGTCGCGCGCCAGCCGCATCGATCCCATCCAAGCGCTCAGGTACGAGTAGCCGTTGCTCGTGGCTCGTGGTTCGTGGTTCGGCTCACTTCAGGACGGAAGGTTACACGTCTGCACAGCAAGCCCTCGAGCCAACGAGCAACGAGCCACGAGCCAACGAGCCACGAGTAACGAGTCGATTAGGTTACGATTATTAGGACATGTCGTCCTGGGGTGACATCAGCGGTCTGAATCGTGGCTATGTCCTGGAGCTCTACGAGAAGTTCCGCCGCGATCCTTCCTCGGTGGACGCGGCCACACGCGAATTGTTCACGCGTTGGGCGCCGCCGCCGGAGGTGGATGTTGAGTCCCCCGCGCCCGCGGCATCCCGGCCAGCCCCCACGTCGAAAGCGACCGATCCGGCGCTGCTGCAGAAGGTGGTCGGAGCCGTCAGCCTGGCGCAGTCGATTCGCCGCTACGGCCATCTCGCCGCGAAGCTGGATCCACTTGGTGTCCGCCCGCCGTCAGGCGATCCGTCGCTTCTGCCGGAGTCGCATAGCGTCACCGAAGAGGACCTCCGTCAGCTGCCGGCCACGTTGATTCGCTCACCTCTGGCTGCCGGCGCGGCGCACGTGGCAGAAGTCCTCGAGGCGTTGCGCCGCCTGTACTGCTCGCGCATCGGCTACGACTACGCGCACGTGTTCGTCCCCGAAGAGCGCCGATGGCTGCGGAACGCCGTCGAAACGGGCCAGTTCCGGTCGCCGAACGATCCGATCAACCCCGTCGCCCTTCTCAAGCGCCTGTCTCAGGTGGAGGCTTTCGAGCGATTCCTGCATCGCACGTTTCCCGGCAAGACGCGGTTCTCCATCGAAGGCACCGACATGCTCGTGCCGATCCTCGATGAGGTGATCGGCGAAGCGGCCGAAGCGGGTACCCGCCACATTCTGGTTGGCATGGCGCACCGTGGCCGCCTCAACGTCATGGCGCACGTGCTCAACAAGCCGTATGCGCAGATTCTTGCCGAGTTCAAGGATCCGGTCTCGTCACGAACGTTCCGCGAAGACATGGCGTGGACTGGCGACGTCAAGTACCACGCCGGCGCGCACCGGGCGATGAAGGGCGGCGAGCGGCTGGATCTCGTCGTCTCGATGCCGCCGAATCCCAGCCACCTCGAGGCGATCGATCCAATCGTCGAGGGGATGGCTCGTGCCGCGGGAACATCCGTGCAGGCTGGCGGCGCGCCGACGTTCGATCCCGCGGTCAGCCTGCCGATTCTCATACACGGTGACGCGGCGTTTCCGGGTCAGGGCGTCGTCGCCGAGACGCTGAATCTGAGCCGGCTCCCTGGCTACGGCACCGGCGGCACCATTCACATCATCGTGAACAATCAGCTCGGGTTCACGGCCGGAGCCGAGGACTCGTACAGCACGTCATATGCGAGCGGACTCGCGCGCGGTTTCAAGATACCCATCGTGCACGTGAACGCAGACGACCCGGAGGCCTGCGTCGAGGTGGCGCGGCTCGCCTTCGCCTACCGCGCGAAGTTTCGCCGCGACTTTCTCATCGATCTCATAGGCTACCGGCGTTATGGGCACAACGAGGGGGATGAGCCGACCTTCACGCAGCCCATCATGTACAAGAAGATCGCCGAGCATCCGTCCGTTCGAGAGCTGTGGGGCCGAACGCTCACCGAACGCGGCGACATCAAGCCGCAGGATGACGAGCGGTTGCTCAGGAAGTACATGGACGAGCTGCAGGCGGCCATGGACGCGTTGCGGCCCGAACAGGACTTCATCGAACCGGAGCCGGAAGCGCCTCCGGCAGGCGCGGCGTCGAAGGCCGAGACTGCCGTGCCACTCGATCGCCTGCGCGAGCTCAATGCCTCACTGCTCAAGCTCCCCGATGGCTTCTCGACGCACCGCAAGCTCGATCGCGCGCGGGAAAAGCGCGCGCACCTGCTCGACGCGCCTGACGAGCGGACGATCGACTGGGCTGCAGCCGAAGAGCTGGCGTTTGCGTCGATCCTGGCCGACGGCACCGCCATCCGGCTCACCGGCGAGGACGTCGAGCGAGGCACCTTCAGCCATCGGCACGCGGTGCTACACGACGTCGAGACCGGCCGCGTCCACGTTTCGCTGCAGGCGCTGCCGCAGGCACGCGCCGCGTTCGAGATCCACAACAGCCCGCTCACCGAGAACGCAGTCGTCGGTTTCGAATACGGCTACAACATTCAGGAGCCGTCGCGTCTCGTCATCTGGGAGGCGCAGTACGGTGATTTCATCAACGGCGCTCAGGTGATGGTCGACGAGTTCATGGCGTCCGCACGCGGGAAGTGGGGACAGCGCCCGTCGCTCGTGCTGCTGCTGCCGCATGCGCACGAAGGGCAGGGGCCGGATCACGCGAGCGCGCGGCCCGAGCGCTTTCTGCAGCTCGCGGCCGACTTGAACATGCGCGTCGCCAACTGCACGACGGCCGCGCAGTACTTCCACCTGCTGCGACGCCAGGCGGCACTGCTCATCATCGATCCGCTGCCGCTCATCGTGTTGTCGCCGAAGAGCCTGCTGCGGCACCCGCTCGTGGCATCGGCACCGCGCGAGCTGGCCGAAGGCCGTTTCCGCATGGTCATCGGCGATGCGGACGCGGCCGATCGCGCCGCCGACGTGCGCCGGATCCTCGTGTGCAGCGGCAAGATCTACGTCGACCTCGTGAGTGCCGAACAGCGCGCCTCGCGTCCGGAGATTGCGATCTGCCGGCTCGAACAGCTGTACCCCGTGCCGATGCGTGACCTGCGAGCGGCACTCGATGCGTATCCGAACGCCACCGAGATCGTGTGGGTGCAGGAGGAACCGGAGAACATGGGCGCCTGGTCGTTCATCCGCCCGCACCTGGAAGAAGTATCCTCGGGCCGGTCGGTTCGCCGCGTCGCGCGTCCCCGGAGCGCCAGCCCCGCCGAAGGCTCCGCCGCGCGCCACGCGCTCAACCAGCAGGCGCTCATCGATCAGGCATTCGGGGGGCCACGGTCAGCTGGGGAAGCGCCTGCGGCCCGAGCGAGGCGCGAAGACGCCGAGCGAGAGCGCTTGGGGGGCCCGCCTCCGCTGGTCGCGGCGGCACAGGCGGGTGACCAGCTACGGCGAGGTCTCGCCGTAGCGCGCAAGGATTGTTGGCGCGCGGAGGCGGAGGGCCCCAAGCGCATTGAGTAAAGCGGGGAACTGAGGAACTGGGGAACTGGGGAACTGGTAGCGGGTAGCAAACGGGAGACGCCGTAGGCCCGGGCTTCAGCCGGGCGTGTTGGAATCGGCTTGTTGCTGACTCGTGCACGCCCGGTTTAAAGGCCGGGCCAAGCTGGTAGCTGAGACTATGCCGTCCAACATCGTCGTCCCTGAGGTCGGAGAATCCATCGTCGACGCCCGCGTCGCCAAGTGGCTACGCAAGGAAGGCGACGTCGTGTCGGCGGGCGATCCGCTCGTCGAGCTCGAAACCGACAAGATCGATCTCGAGGTTAGTGCACCGCAGGCTGGTGTGTTGAGCAGAATCGACCGGAAGGATGGCGAGGACGTGAAAGTCGGGGAAGTGCTTGGCGTCATCGACGAGTCGAAAGCGGCAGCGGCAGCCAAGACGGCGCCACCTCCGCCTCAGGCCGGCGCGGCGGAGACACCAGCGGCACCTTCAGCGCCGTCTTCGGAAAAGACGCTGCGCTCGACGCCGACGGCGCGGAACGCTGCCGAGAAGCACGATATCGATCTGGCGAACGTCAAAGGCAGTGGCGACGCCGGCCGGGTGATGCGCAGGGACGTCGAGCAGGCGGCTGCCGGCGGCAATGGAAAAGGCGCGCGGGCCGTGCCCACGTCCGAGGTGCGCAAGGCGAAGCCTCCAACACCAGTGGAAGCACCACGCCGAGGTGGCGATCGAACCGAGGAGCGCGTGCGCATGTCCAAGCGGCGCGCGACGATTGCCAAACGCCTCGTCGAAGCGCAGAGCACCGCTGCGATGCTGACCACGTTCAACGAGGTCGACATGTCGGCCGTGATGGCGCTTCGCGAGCGGCACAAAGCGTCGTTCAAGGAACGGCACGGCGTCGGGTTGGGGATTGCGTCGTTCTTCGTCAAGGCCTCGGTCGGCGCGCTCCGGGAGTTTCCGCGGATCAACGCGGAAATCCAGGGGGACGAGATGGTCCTCAAGCGCTATTACGACATCGGCGTGGCCGTTGGCGCGACCGAAGGCCTGGTAGTGCCCGTCCTGCGCGACGCCGATCGCATGTCCTTCGCTGAGATCGAGAAGCAGATTCGCGACTTCGCCCGCCGTGCCGAGGACGGCTCGCTCTCGCTCGCCGATCTCAAGGGAGGCACTTTTACGATCACCAACGGCGGCGTGTTCGGTTCGCTGCTCAGCACCCCGATCCTCAATCCGCCGCAGGTCGCGATCCTCGGGCTGCACAAGATTCAGGAGCGTCCTGTTGCCGTCGGCGGCCAGGTTGCACTCCGCCCGATGATGTACACCGCGCTCACCTACGATCACCGCATCGTCGATGGCTCCGAGGCCGTTCGCTTCCTCGTGCGCGTCAAGGCGCTGGTCGAGGATCCGGGCGCCCTTCTGCTCGATTGACAGCATGGAGAATGAAGTCGCCCGCATCCTCGACGAGCTGCAGCGCGAGCACGAGGGAGATCCCTGGCACGGTTCGCCGCTGCGCACGCTGCTCGCCGGCATCAGCCCGGAAGTAGCCGCCGCCCGCCCCATTCGAAACGTTCATTCGGTGTGGGAAATCGTCCTGCACATGACCGCGTGGAAGAACGAGGTACGCCGGCGGCTCGGCGGCGCACCGGCGAGAGAGCCCGAAGAAGGCGACTGGCCCGATGTTCCGGCGCCGACAGCCGAGGCGTGGAAGGCCGCGCTCGATCGGCTCGAGCAGGCGCATGCCGATCTCACGGCCGCCGTCGGGAAGCTGCCGGAGTCGAAGCTGTTCGAGCCCACGAACGATCCACGCAGCCGTGAGACTGGAAGCGGCGTCTCCCATTACGTCCTGCTGCATGGCATCGTGCAACACGACGTCTATCACGCCGGACAGATCGCGCTCGTCCGGAAGAGTGCGGAAGAGTTGATTCGGTAGACCCTGGAACAGTAGTCCCGCTATAGATCGTCGACGCGTGTTTGCGCGTCGCCGAAACGGTCCAGCCTGACGCCCATGCGATCCATGATCGACAGGTGCAGGCTGCACGCCTTGCGCTGCTCGTCGCCCTTTCCAAGGTAGTCGAGGACTCTGCCGGGCTTGAGGGTCCCTCCACCTTTGCCGGTGAGCAGGAACGGCAGCTGTTCGGCCCCGTGAGCGTCGCCGTCGAACAGGCTCGATGTCAGCATGAGGATCGAGTTGTCGAGCAAGGTGCTGCCGCCCTCATCGATCTCCTTCATACGCTTGGTCAGATAGGCGAACTGCGCGATGTGGAACTGGTTGGTCTTGAGATACATCGCTTCCTTGTCCGCGGCCCGTCCGTTGTGCGTGAGGTCGAGGTGCAGCGCGCCCTGGACGCCCTCGAGGAACTTGAAGTTCATCTGCGACAGATCGTTGTTGAGCATCAAGGTTGCGACGCGCGTCTTGTCCATCTGGAAGGCGAGCACGACGAGATCGAGCATGAGCTTCATGTGATCGGGGACGTCCTGCGGGAGCTCGTGTTCCGGACGCGGCATGTTGGGTTGCGTCAGCGTCGGGCGCCACCCCTCGATCCGCTCCTCCTTCGACGCCCGCTCGATACGCTTCTCGATGTCCCGGATCGATTCGAAGTACTCACTCAGCTTGTGGTTGTCCGCGATACTGATTCTCGGCCTGAGGCTCTTCGAGTCCTGCCGTACTTCGTCGAGGATGCTGCGGTCGAGTCTTCGACCCGTGCCGTCCCCCACCAAACGGTCGAATGTCCTCGAGGGATAAATCTCTTTGGTGGCCGGCTTGGTCGGCGAGATCCACGACACGCTCGATCCGTAAATCATGGACAGGCCGTCTTCGAGACGAAGCTCGTTCGGCTCGATGCCGAGCACGAGGCTGGGAATCGCCGTGCGGTGGCCGATCTCCGATGCGATGATCTGGTCCATCGAGGTGCCGACGCGAATCTCTTTCGGGTCGAGGCTCACGGAAGCTCCCGACAGCACGTTCATCCGCCCGAGGTGTGGACTCGTCGAAACGGCGGCGGTCTGGTTGAACAGCCCCTGGATGAACAACATGTCCTCGCGATGAGGCAGCATCGGCAGCAGGCCCGGGCCGATTTGCATGTCGGCTCCCTTGCCCTTGGCCCACCAGTGGATCGGCTCGACGCCGTTCGAAAAGAAGACGATGCCCAGCCGCAGAGGAGGGGTGCTCGTCTTCACGGCGGTCGCGGCCTGGCCGAGCACAGGCAGTGATTCCATCCAGGGCAGCGCCAGGGCGACCCCCATGCCCCTGAGGAAGTGGCGGCGCGACGTGTGGCGACGGTTTGTGTCGATGCTCATCGTCTCCCCATGCTTGTCGTCGACTCGGTCTTCGTTGTCCCCGGGGCCGCCGGAGCCGACTGGTCTCCTGCGCGGTTGCGGAACTGACGGCTGGTGACAACCTTGACGGCCAGATCCGAAAACGTGGCATTGCTTCCAGCTGCCGTGAGTTCGGCGATGAGCGGCCGGTCGGATGCCAGGACGGTGCGTCCAAGGGCATATCCGAGCATTTTCTTCGACAGCGTCGTCATCACCTGCTTGTCGCGTGTTTGAAGGTACTCCAGCAGGCCCTGGGCGCCGACGATCGTCTTCTTGTCCGGAAGCTCACCGGTGATGTCCACGGGCTTGCCGTCTGAATACGTGCGGCGAGTGCGGCCGACCGGGTCGAAGGCTTCGAGCGGAAAACCCATCGGGTCGATCCGCAGGTGACACGAGGCACAGCGGGCGTCGCGCTTGTGCTCGGCGAGTCGTTCCCGCAGGGTGAGGCCGTTGAACGACTTCTCGTCACCGGGGAGCGTGCCGGCGTCGGCCAGCGGCGGAGGCGTCGGCGTCCCGAGCACTCGTCGCAGCACCCAGTCCCCTCGCTTGACGGGGCTCGTTCGCAAGGGCGCGGATGTCGTCGTCAGCACCGAACCCAGCCGAAGGACACCGCCACGGTCGAACTTGTGCGCGCCCTCCACCCGTTCGACTTTGTCACCGGCTGTCGCATCCTTCTCGATGCCGTAGAACTTCGCGAGCGGCGCATTGAGGAACATGTAGTCCGCGTCGATGATCTCCCTCACCGGCCGCTCCTGTCGGACGATGTACTCGAAGGTGGAGACCGCCTCGTCGTACATCGCGGATTTCACTTCGTCGGTGAACTCCGTGAACCGGCTGGTATCGACGCCGCGATACTGGTCGAACTGATAAAAGCCGAACCACTGCCCGAAGAACTCCGTCGCGAGCCGGCGCGCTTTCGGATCGGCGGTCATGCGCTTGACCTGCCGGGCAAGTTGAGTAGGGGTGCTCAATTCGCCGGCGGCAGCCGCACGCCGAAGCTCGTCGTCGGGGATCGACGACCACAGGAAGAAACTCAAGCGACTGGCCATCTCCCAGCCGTTGAGCGGCTTTTCCGGTCCCCGCGCCACGGTCTCGACCCTATAAAGGAAGGCCGGCGACAGCAGGATGCGTGCGAGCAGCGCGCGAATCGCGTCGTCATGATCCAGCTGATTGACCGTCCGGGACTTCTGATAAAAGGCGCGCAAGCCGGCTTTCTCCGCCACCGTGAGCGGCCGCCGCCACGCGCGGCCGGCGAAAGCCAATGCGTCGGTGACGTGCCCGGGCTGCGCGAGTCCCTGCGCCCTCATCACCTCGTCGTAGTGTGCGCGCAGCGACGTCAGGTGCGGCCTCGCTGCGGCTGGCTGCGCTGCAATCTGGGAGGAGTCCAGCTCCGCAACTCGCCGGCTCTTCAGATCGAGGGAGAAGTGATCGACCAGCATGCCAAGGTAGGCGTCATGATACGGCCAGGATCCGAACAGGTCGTTCCACGCCTGATTCAGCCGCGTGCGGTCGGGGCCGTCCACCATGTTGTTGGTGAAGAAGGGGTCGCTCCGCTGGTACTTCACCTTGAGCACGAACGCATCGTGCTCGGGACTGTTGTAGGTGTTGTCGAACGGCGGCGGGACCGGATCCTTGTCCGCGGGATTGGCTTCGCCGTGCGAGTTCGGTGGCAATAGCGCCACGTATTCCGCCATATTCGCGCGAAACGCTTTATAGCCGGCGCTTTGGGGATCGCCCATGACGACGCGCTGGCGTGCGTCTCGGCTTGCGCCTTCCGCCCGGTCGGAGAGCATGACGCGCACGACGGCGTTTCTATCGGTGCCAAGCTCGGCATCCGCCTGCAACTCCACCATGTTGTTTCCGGCAGGCACGTCGATCGCAAATGACACGTTTCCCGTCGTCGCGAAATCATCGGCCCCTAAAGCGGTACCGTCCGGGCTCTTTCCGAATCCGAGCGTTGCCACGACGTCCGCCGGGAGAACCGATCGCAGCGAGTGCGTCGAGAGGATCGCGCCAGGCGCGCCGCGGCCTGATCCGGGTGCCCTGATCGCGACGCGTGGGTTTCGCCAGACGATTACCGGCTTCGCGCTGGCGCCGGGTGCAACGTCAGTAAAGAGGATGTGGACCTGGTGTCGACCAGCCGAAGAGACGCCACCACGACCACGTCCGCCCTGAATTCCCACGCCGTAGGCGAATTGGTGGGTTGGTTCTGCGTTGAGCGTCTCGTTGTCGAACGCGAGCGGGCTCTCATCACCGGCGCCACCAGCAGCGAGATCGCCACGAGCAAAAAACCAGCTTGGCCAGGTCGTCAGATAGTTCTGAATTTCCTCGCAGGCGGCGCGCGCCTTTGCCAGCACCGCTGGTCTGTCATCCCCGGACGTCGGGGTTGGCAGCTTCAACCAGCGATTTACCGTCTCACGCGTGGGATACGCGGTGTTTGGCTTGTTGACCACCATCCAGATGTGATCCGCGAAGCGCCCGGTGATGCCTTCCTTCGCCGCAAGGCCTCGTATCGTCGCCGAGGAATCGCCAAGCGCCACACGGTTCTTGTAGTACCAGGAGACGTAGAACGCCTTGCCGTAACGTTCGAGTCCGAACGGCCGCCCGCCTTCGCCCGACACGACACGAAAGCCTTTCGTCGCGTAGAGCTCGTTGATCCGGTTCAGCGCCGAAAGCTCCAAGCCGGTCCGGCCTGGATCGGAGTAGAACTCCAGCGGACCCGCACCGATGACCGCGTGATCGGCGACCAGCTTCGCGGCTTCGAGATAGCGCTCGATGCTCTCATCGTGCACGAACTGGACATCGCCGAAGTTTGCGAATCCCTCGCCTCCAACCGAGTCGCTCGACGTATCGATGCCCACCTTGATGTCGATGCCAGTCAGATCGCGAACCGCGTACCAGGTACTCGGCGCTCGTCAGACGTCGAACGGTGACGTGACCGGGCTCGCCGGCATGGTCGGTTTCGTAGGCTTTCAGGGATGTACGAATCCAGGCGGCCGTGGCCGCCCGTTCCTCGTCCGTCGGCTGCTCGTCGGCCTCGAGCGGAGGCATCATGCCGGTTTCGAGCATCTCCGCAATTTTTTCCCAATCGTCGGCGTCGGTGGCTATCGAGAACCGCTCGACGCGATTCGCGATGCTGAGTCCGGCTTCGGGCTTCTTGGTGCCGTGGCACTCGAAACAGTATTTCTGAAAGGTCTTGGGCGGAGTGGCCGCGACGACACTGCGCCGAGACGAAGGAGTCTCGCCCACCGCGCGAATTACGCGCGGCGGGGACCCCGGCTCCCACCCCACCGCGCGAACTACGCGCGGCGGGGACCCCGGCTCGGCAGATATCACCGATACGACGGCTACGGCGAGGGAGATGCACAACCCACGGCGTTTCATGGCACTCCAGGCTTGGAGGTTCGAGCTGGGACTCATTCAGTGTCCCATCGCGTACAGGATCGTGTTGATCCCGAAAGCATATCCCTCGACGGAGAACTCGTAGAAATAAGTTGGATCGTCTCCCTCGCGTTCCCACGAATCACCGAAATCCGTGTTGTGGGTGATGAGGACGAGCAGCCGTCCGCGCTGATCGGCGATGCCGCGCGCATGCGGTTCCGCGCTGTCCTCGAATCGTTCCGACGTTCCGTTGTAGCGCATCCAATGATTGATGGAAGGAATCTGCGGTACTCGTTTCACGACGAACTGGCTGCGGAAGAGCGGATGGTCGAGCGGGAGGTCGCGAATCGGATACTGGGCCGGCGGCAGTACCTTGCTGAGCTCGGAGGCGAAATGTTCCCAGGCATAGCTGCCCCAGAAGTCATCTGCCCAAAGAAATCCACCCTTCAGCAGATAGTCGCGCAGGCGTTCCGCATCTTCCGGAGCCAAGTAAGCGCTGCCAACCTCCGTCATCATGATGAACGGACATTGATAGAGCTCCGGATCCGAGAGCCGGATGACCAGATGGTTGGGCTCGCCTTGCCCATCGAGACTGATCCGCGTCTTGGTGAGCTCCGACAAGCGAATCGAGAGATTGATGTCGGCGCGCGGATAGTCGACGAGCCACCCGCCGCCATCCCCCATGTTGCTGTAGGGGAACGCCACCCGGCAGAAGTTGAACGCTCCGTCGAAGCTTTGTGGTGTCGGAGTACGGAGGTAGGCGCCGAATCCGCGGCCGCGACGCTGTGCGGTGATTGTCCCTGCACACAGGGCAGCCGCCAGAGCCACCGTGAACGCCGTGGCGAGGCGCCTTCGCATGAGTCTTATTCTATGCCGCCCGGGCTGTGTCTACCGCCGTCGCGCCTGTCAGCCGTGCTACGATCACCGCAAAGCCCACATCGGTAATGGCATCCAGCTCCTACACAGCCAAAGACATCACCGTCCTCGAAGGTCTCGAGCCTGTCCGCAAACGTCCCGGCATGTATATCGGCGGCGTGGGCTCGTCCGGCTTGCATCATCTCGTCTGGGAGATCCTCGACAACTCCGTCGACGAGGCGATGAACGGCTACGCCTCGAACATCACGGTCACGCTGCACGACGACGCGTCGTCGATCACGATTGCGGACGATGGCCGTGGCATACCGGTCGATAAGCACCCAAAGACGAAGAAGAGCGCCATCGAGGTGATCTTCTCGACCCTGCATGCCGGCGGCAAGTTCGAGGCGGGGAACTACAAAACGGCCGGTGGGCTGCACGGTGTCGGGGCGAGCGTGGTCAATGCTCTCTCGAAAGAGCTCATCGCCACGGTGCGCCGCGACGGCGCGCAGTGGGAAATGCGGTTCAAGCAAGGGCACGCGATCGGCGCGCTCAAAAAGGTGGGCGCCGCGCGCGGCTCGGGAACGACGGTTTTCTTCCGTCCGGACTCGACCATCTTTCCGAAAGTCGAGTTCGACGCCGACCTGATTCGCCAGCGTCTCGAGGTTTCGTCCTACCTGCACAAAGGTGTCAAGCTCGTTTTCGAGGACGAAGCGACCAAGGAGAAGCTGGTCTTCCAACACAGCGAGGGTATTGCCGACTATCTGAGGAAGATTCTGCAGGAACGGTCCGCGACCCCGGTGCACGAGGCACCTTTCACCGTTTCCAAGGAGAGCGACGAAAGCGGTATCCGCCTCGACCTCGCGCTGCAGTGGACGCAGTCGACCGACGAGCACGTCAGGAGCTACGTCAACGGCATTCCCACGGGATCGGGCGGCACTCACGAAAACGGCTTTCGCGCCGGCCTGGGGAAAGCGGTTCGAAATTTCATCGAGACGCACAACCTTTCTCCGAAGGGTGTGACGCTGACGGCCGAGGACATTCGCGAAGGGCTGGTCGCGGTTCTCAGCATCTTCGTGCAGGATCCCCAGTTCCAGGGTCAGACCAAGGATCGTCTCAACAATCCCGAAGTGATGTCGGCGATCGATTCGCAAGTGCGGCCATCGCTCGAACACTGGCTGAACACCAACATCACGGTGGCCGAATCGATTGTGGCGCGCATCATCCTCGCCGCCAGGGCCCGAGAGGCGAGCCGGGCGGCGCAGCAGGAAGTTGCGCGTAAGTCGGCGACTTCGAGTCGCCTGACGCTGCCCGGAAAGCTCAGCGACTGTACGTCTCCCGGACGCGACGATAGCGAGCTCTTCATCGTCGAGGGAGATTCAGCCGGCGGATCGGCGAAGCAGGGACGCGATCGGGCAACGCAGGCCATCCTGCCGTTGCGCGGAAAGGTGCTGAACACCGAGAGCGCGTCGTTGGCCAAGGTGCTCGAGAACAAGGAACTGACGGATCTCGTCACGGCGCTTGGATGCGGCCTCGGAAAGAACTTCGACCTTGGACGCTTGCGCTACGGGCGGGTGATCGTCCTGGCCGACGCCGACTCGGACGGGCATCACATCGCCACGCTTCTGATGACGTTCATGTACCGTCACATGCCTGGTCTCATCAGCTCGGGCCGCGTCTATCTCGCACAGCCGCCCTTATATCGATTGGATATCGGCAAGGACACGTTCTGGGCACTCGACGACGCGCATCGCGATCGACTGTTGAAGCTGCATGGCAACGGTCGAGCGAACGCCGAGATCACCCGCTTCAAGGGACTCGGCGAGATGATGCCGAAGGTATTGTGGGAGACCACGCTCAATCCCCGCACGCGCCGCCTGCTGCGCGTCGAGATCTCGGATCAGATCGTCACTGATCGCGTGATCAACGAACTAATGGGAAAGGATCCGTCGGCGCGTTTCCGGTTCATTATGGAACGCGCCGAATATGCCGTGGAGTTGGATGTCTAATGGTCAAGTGCCGATGAATCTTTTCTCAATGCGCGCGGGGCCCCACCCCCGCGCGCTGCGGCTCGACTCGCTACGCTCGCTCGCCGCGGCCGCAGGCGCTTTCATCATGGAGCGCGCCGAATATGCCGTGGAATTGGATGTGTAGTAAAGCGGCCAGCCTCCAGCCGCCAGCTTCCAGCTTTCCCAGGTTCTAACCTTCTCCGACCGAGTGATGCCGAAATGGCTGATCCTGCTTTCTGCGTATCTGCTCGTCTGGGTGCCGCTGAACTTTGCTGCTCTTGCGATCCGGTCTTTTTCTTCCCTCGATGATCGCGGTGGGCCCGCTGTTGCCGAGTTCGCGCTGCACGGTGCGACCGCGGTTCTGTGCGCCGTGGCCGGGTGGATGCTGCGGGTAGGGAATGCTGCCGGGCGTCGGCTGTCAGTTGCCGCTCTTCTCGTCAACGCCGGCGCCACGCTGCAGGCGTTGTGCAGCTCCGCCCTTCCCCGCGATGTTCAGCCGGGCCTGGCGTTCCCACTTGCCATGGTGACGGTGGTGCACGCCCTTGTCTGGTTGGCCTATCTCAAACGGTCGCGTCGGCTGAGAGAGTGGCTACACGAAGCCGACGGCCTTGGCACGTAGCCGTCGGCCGGTTATCACGTCGCGTCGGGAATCAGCAGTATTTTCCCGATCACGTCCCCGCTTTCGAGGTGGCGGTGCGCCTCGCTCGCCTGTGTCAGCGGAAGCGTCTCGCAGATAACCGGAGCGACACGGCCGCTCTCGAGCATCGGCCAGACGTTGTGCTCGACGTCCCGCGCGATCGCCCCTTTCTCGAGAACTGATCGAATCCGCAGCGTCGAACCGGTGATCGTCAATCGTTTGTGCATCAGTGTGGTGAGATTGAACTCCGTTTTCGCTCCGCCTTGCAGTCCGATCTGAACCAGGCAGCCGTCGATGGCGAGACACGCGAGGTTTCTCTCGAAATACTCGGCTCCGATGATGTCCAGGATGATGTCAACGCCCCTGCCCGCTGTGAGATCGCGGACGGTCTGGACGAAATCCATTTCGCGATAGTTGATCGCTCGGTCGGCACCAAGCCGCTCGCACGCCGCGCACTTCTTCTGCGAGCCGGCGGTCGTGTACACCGTTGCGCCAACGGCATGCGCCAGCTGGATCGCCGTGGTGCCAATCCCGCTCGATCCCCCGTGCACGAGGAGCGTCTGGCCGCTGTGCAGTCGCGCCCGCTGAAACAGATTCGTCCAGACGGTGAAGTAGGTTTCGGGGATCGCGGCCGACGTCACGACGTCCACCGATCGCGGTACGGGAAGACATTGCGGTTCTGGAGCGACGCAGTACTCCGCGTAGCCGCCGCCGCCGACGAGCGCACACACGGCGTCGCCGATCTTCCAGCGGCGTTCCCACGCGTCCGTTGCCGGTCCGATCTCGACGACCGTGCCCGCGACTTCGAGACCGGGGATGTCCGACGCCCCTGGCGGCGGAGGATAGCGGCCGAGACGCTGCAGAATGTCCGGCCTGTTGACGCCGGCGGCCTGCACCCGGATCAGGACTTCGCCCGCAGCGGGTGCCGGCGTGGGCCGGTCGACCGGCCTCAGCACTTCGGGGCCGCCGGGGTGAGAAATCTCGATTGCGATCATCGACGGCCGTCAGTACCCTGGCGACGCCGCGACCTCTCGCGTGCGAGAGGCTCAAGGCCAGACCCGCCGCCAGCGCGACGCCGGCCATGACCTTTGGCAAGGGATCCGGCGGCAAGCTGACGATGCCGAGTTCGTCGGTGACGGCGGCTCGCCGGGCGTATCTGCCGAATTTGGGAGCTTCGCGATCGGCGAACCGTGCCGCCAGCTCGCGCAGCGCCATGCGCATCTGCGGTCCGCGTCGGGGATCGCCGTGTCCGCTCGCCAGTACCTCGGGCTCGATTGCGGCGAGTCGACCGACCGACTCGCCTGCCGAGCGCCAATCCGGCGTGAAGTACGCGGGCGGCCCATGCAGTTCCGGCCGCTGCGCGGCCACGGCGAAGATCGACTCCTGCTTGACCGTGGTGACCGCATCGCCGGCGATCAGGAGGCGATCGCGTTCGCGGTACAGCGAAATGTGCCCGGCCGTGTGGCCCGGTGTCGGGATCCACTGCCAGCCTGGCAAACCGGGCACCGCTCTACTGTCGCTCAGCCGTTCGAATCGATTTCCGATGTCAATCGGCCCGCGCGGATAGAGTCTCGAGGCGAGGGCCAGCGCGCCGCCGCCGACGAGCGGGTCCGGCGGTGGATACGGCGAGCGCCCGGTCAGGTAAGGCCGCTCGAGGGCGTGCGCGAACACGGGGACATCCCACGCTTCTACAAGGGCCGGCAGCGAGCCGACGTGATCGAAATGCCCATGCGTCAGGACGATGGCGGTGGGCGGGGCAATACTCCCCAGGAATTCGCGCGCCACGGAGCGGATGTTATCTGCGTATCCCCGCAAGCCGGTGTCGACCAGCACCCAGTTGCTTCCCTCGCGAATCAGGTAGACGTTGGCGACCAGCGTCCGGAGAAACATCACGCCGGGCGCGATCTGTCGGGGATTCGTCCTCATCATCGCCTCCGGTTCGGTGTTACTTCAGGCTCGACGGCAGCCTCGGCGACGACAGCAGCTTCTCGAATACTTTCCAGCGCTCCGCCGGCTTGTCGGCGGTACCGCCCTGCGACTCGATGTACCTGCGCACCATGTCCTTACCCAGGTTGTAGTTGATGACGTAACTGCGGTACTGATCGATGAACCGCACGCGCTGCGCCGCGCGATCGCGCGGCATCAATTCATAGCGCTCGAGCCAACTTTCCGCAGCCGCGCGATCGATCTCGCCGTTCAGGTACCGCCGAGCCGCTTCATTGCCGGCGTAGCTGAGCTCCTCGACGAGCGCCAGGGTCTCGTAGAAGGTTTCGGCCTTCGCCGGATCGAGACCGGCGGCGGGGAAGAGTACCGCCTTTTCGAAGCGCACGCGCTCAGAACCCGGAAACGCCACGTCGATCCCGAAGTTCGCCGTTCCCTCGGCGATGAGCGATTGCGGCGAGAAAAGCGGGTACACGGAAAACTCCGGCCAGCTTCGATCGCGAACCAGATGCTTCTCGAGTAGCGCGTTGTAAACGTGATGACCGGGATAGCCTTCGTGGCAGGCCAGATCGATGGCGCGATCGATGAAGATCGGCAAATCCGTGTTGACCTGGATGAGGCTGCGATAGTTGCCCTGATACCAGTTGTATCCGCTCCATGTCTTGTTCTTGACGTATTCGACCGTGAAGCTTTCGGTAGCGGGGAGCGTAAAGTGCGCGACCGTCCGCTCGCGGCAGCCTTTGATCGCCGCCTGGAAGACCGCGTCCAACCGGTCAGCAGGAATCACGAACTGGCGGCGAAAAGCGTCGTAGCGTGAGACCAGTGGACCGTCGCCGGGAAATCGCTTCTCGAGTTTGTCGAGAATGGTCTTGAAGTGCGACTCCGGATACGTCGGCGCCACCGCGTCGTAGAGCGCCTTCGACTCCTCGTCGAACGACAGCCGCTCGCCTTTCAGCATCCGAACACGCGCGGCGAGCGCAAACAACTGCTTGTCGAGGTACTGGTGCCGCAAACGGTCCATCTCGTCGCGGCCCGCCGGAACGGCTCCGAGCTCGCGAGTAAGAGACTGCGCATTCGCGGCGATCTCGTCGAGCGGCAGCTTCTTCGACTCGGCCTCTTTCTTCCACTCTGCTGGCCCGTAATATGCGTCGACGTAATCGGCGTCGTGCTGGCCCATGGCCAGCACGAGCTTCACGTAACGCTCGGCAATCGTGTTCATCGAATCGGCACGGGGAGAACGCGCTGGTTGCTGGACATCGACATCGGCGACCGCGAGGATCGCGATGCCACAGAAAACGGAGAGGAACCGCATCATCTCACCGATATTCTGACACCCTATGCGCTCGTTCTTCTACTCCCTTCTCGGCTACTTCCTGACGCCCGGCGGTCTCTTCGTGATGGCCGCACTCGATTCGTCGCTCGTCTTCTTTCTGCCGTTGGGGATCGATTTCGCGGTCATTGTTCTGGCCGCGCGCAAATCGGAGCTCTTCTGGTTGTACGCCGTGATCGCGACGATGGGCTCAGTGGTGGGAGCGGCGTTCACGTTCTGGATCGGTCACAAGATTGGCGAGCACGGGCTCACCAAGCTGATCGAGCCGTCGCGTCTCCAACGCGTGCAGCAGCGGGTCGGCAACAGCGCCGCCGTCACCGTCGCGGCGCTGGGGATCATTCCGCCGCCCTTTCCGTTCACCGCGTTCGTCCTGACGAGCGGCGCCGCCCACACGAATGCCAGGATCTTCCTCGCAACGCTGGCCGGCGTGCGGTTCGTGCGTTTCCTGATCGAAGCCGCGCTGGCCGCGCGCTTCGGTCGCCGCATCCTCACCTGGATGAAGACGCCCGTGTTCGAGGCGATCATCGGCGTGCTGATCGCTCTCGCCGTCATCGGGACGATCGTTTCCGCCATCGCCGTCTGGCGCGGCAGCCGTCGCACGAACGTCAAGGGACGAACCCGGACCCCTCCGTGAAGGACCTTTCGTGGAGAACCTACCAGGGTAGAATACGTGCCGAATGTCACGGTCCGGCGTCTCCTACTGGCACGATCGCCTCAGCCGCAGCCGTCGCCCCTCGTATCCACGCTATCGCGGACAATCCGAAACCGACGTCGTCGTCATCGGCTCGGGTCTGGTTGGCGCCGCGTGCGCGTACGCGTTTGCTTCAGCCGGGGTCAGGGTCATCGTGCTCGAGGAAGGACGTATCGGTGCCGGCGCGACCGTGGGCTCGGTCGGCGTGATTCGCGAGGATTTCGACACTTCCTTTCAGCTGGCAAGCACCAACCTGGGCCTGCGGTCTTCCCGGCTGATCTGGCAGACCATGCGTCGGGCGTCACTGGATTTCGGAGCCACGTTGCGGCGGCTTCGCGTGCGGTGCGATCTTGCGCCGGAGGATCTGCTGACGCTCGCCCCGCGAGATCCTGACGCCGTCAAGAAGTTCCGGCGGGAGTACCAGGCGCGTCGTGACGCCGGTCTGGAGTGCACGTGGCTGACGCCCTTGGCGCTCAGGCGAGAGCTGGCGGTCGAGGCCGCTGGCGCCATCAAGACCCACGGCGGTGGCCTGGATCCGTACCGGGCGTGCCTGGGACTCGCGGCCGCCGCGGCGGCACGCGGCGCGGCGATCTTCGAGCAGTCCCCTGCCAAGAAGTTCCGGGCGGGCCGGAAGCTGATTGACATCGTGACGGAGAGTGGTGGGATTCGGGCGAAGGCAGCCGTCGTGACGACTCCGGATGCCCCCGGATTGCAGGGTCTGAAACGGCATCTTCGCCCGCGACACGGCTACGTCGTGCTGACCGAGCGCCTGCCGGCTGCCGTGCGACGCGAGCTGGGCTCGCGAAAAACCGCCTTGCGCGATTCCACGGATCCGCCGCACGTGCTCCGGTGGATCGACGGCGAGCGCGCGCTTTTCGCCGGCGGCGAGCAGCCGCCCATTCCTCCCCGGTTGGCGGAGAAGGTACTGGTCCAGCGTGCCGGCCAGTTGATGTACGAGCTGTCGACGATCTATCCAGCCGTTTCGGGCGCTCGCGCCGAATGGTCATGGACGACCAGGTTCGATGACACGGTGGACGGTCTGCCGTACATCGGCCTGCATCGCAACTTTCCGCGGCAATTGTTTGCGCTGGGCGCCGGACGTCACGGCGCTGGCGCGGCGTGGCTTGCCGCCCGCGTGCTGCTGCGGCAGTTCCAGGGCGAACCCGCCCGTGGCGACGAACAGCTGGGCTTCGCGCGAATTTTGTAATCTGTAACCTTCGGTCCGGGTTGCCTGTCTAACGCCTAGCGAAAACGTTCGAGATCAAGCAAGAAAGAGCGCCGAGATCCTCCTCCTCTCGGAGATGCTCATTGGTTCCAGCGGGAGAGTGTCCCATGGCAAGGCGTCGGGAGCAGCAGATCGAGCACCTCCTTCGACGTGCGGGATTCGGCGCGAGTCAGGCGCAGGTGGATGCGTATGCCGACATGGGCCTCCGCACGGCCGTCGCTGATTTCGTCGAGTACCAGGAATACGAAGACGACGTCGACGAATTAATCGGCCGCCCGGGATTCGTCGGTGTGACGGCGCGTGGCGCGTTTCTGCCCGCCGAGAACATCATCGATGCGCGGCAGCGCTGGCTCTTTCGCATGGTCCATTCCAGACGGCCGCTGCAAGAAAAGATGGCGCTGTTCTGGCACAACCACTTCGCCACGGCGTACTCGAAAATCAACGGCGCCTTCAATGGGCTCGAGGCGACTCGAATGCTCGCCGCCAAGAAGAGCGAGAACCCGGGTGGCATTCCCGGACAGCTGGAGCTGTTTCGCGAGCACGCACTCGGCAACTTTCGCGATCTCCTGACCGCAGTCGCGCAGGATCCCGCGATGCTCGTCTGGCTCGACGGCCGAACGAACTTCCGCCGGCTGCCGCAGGAGAACTTCGCGCGTGAGCTGATGGAATTGTTCACCATGGGCGTCGGCACGTTCGAGGAGGCCGACGTCTATGCAGGTGCGCGTGTCTTCACCGGCTGGAACCTGACGCGGATCGGCGGCGCGGCGACCACGGGCTACTACCGGTTCAACTACGCGGGCAATCAGCACGACACCGCCGCCAAGGATTTCTCTTTTCCGATTTACACGAACGGCGACCGGCGCATTCCGGCACGGTCGGAAGCGCAAGGGATGCAGGACGGCAACGATCTCATCAACGCCGTCGCGAGACATCCGGCGACCGGCCCGCGTCTCGCGCGGAAGCTCTATCAGTACTTCATCAACGAGGTGGAAGAGCCAGACGGCGCTTTGATCCAGGAGTTGTCGCGAATTTACTACGACAGCGGTTTCGAGATGAAGCCGGTGATCAGCCGGCTGTTGAATTCGAGCCAGTTTGCCGCCTCCGGGAGCCACTACTCGCGCTACTCCTGGCCGGTAGAGTTCGTGGTGCGTTCGCTGAAAGAAGTCGGATGGGCCGGCTTCTCAGTGAACGACGCGCTCACGCCGCTCGTCAACATGGGGCAGCAGCTCTTCGAGCCGCCGGATGTGAACGGTTGGGATCTCGGACCCGGATGGTTTTCCAGCGGCGCGATGCTGGCACGACTGAACTTCGCGGCGCAGCTGGCCACCAATCAGAAGTTCAACCTGCGCGATTCGTCCCGCGGATTTGGACGTACTCCGGAAGCGCTCGTCTCGCACATCATGGACCAACTGTCGGCATCCGACTTCGCTCCGGATTGCTATCGCGCGCTCGTCGATTACACGCGCGCCGGCGGCGCTTGGACCGGTTCCGACGCGCAGATCGCGACGAAAGCCTCGGGTCTCGTCCACCTGATCGTCGGTTCCGGCAACTACCAGCTGGTCTAGGAGCAGACGACATGCCCATCAGCAGACGTGAGTTTGTGCGGGGCGGAGTCGCCGCCTTCACGGTCAGCTTCGCCGCTCCCGCCTTTCTCTGCGATCTTGCCCGGGCGCAAGGGCGATCGCGGCGCAACCTCGTCGTGCTGTATCTGAGCGGCGGCAACGACGCGCTCAGTACCGTCGTCCCCTACAACGACGCGCAGTACTACGCGCGTCGTCCGGCGCTGGCGATTCCGGCTGGTAACGTGCTGCAGATTGGATCGGATCGCGGGGGAAACGCGCTCGGCTTGAATCCGCGGCTCACCGGTCTCAAGACGATCTTCGACGCCGGCCGTCTGGCGATCATCCAGCGCACCGGCTATCCCAACTCGAGCCGCTCACATTTTCAGGGCACCGACATCTGGTCGACCGCGGATCCCTCTTCTCCGCAGGGTGTTGGATGGTTAGGCCGATACCTTGACATGCTGCCGTCGCCGGTGGATCCGCTCACCGCCTGGTCGACCGTCCGGGAGACGCCGCGAACCCTGCTCGCGCGAACCGTGGGCGTGCCGTCCATTCCGACCGTCGGCGGTTACGCGTTCGCCAGCCCGAATAACGCGGCGGATGCAGCCTTCGCTCGTGACAGCGCGACGCGAATTTCCTCGCACCTAACCGATGACATGCCGCACTTGTCGTTCGTCAATCTGACGGCGCGCGACGCCTTTGCCACATTGGATCGTGTGGCGCAGGTCAACACGTATGCATCGTCGGTGACATACCCCAACAACGGATTCGCACAGGCGCTCCGCGCCGTTGCCGGTGCGATCGCCAAAGGCATTGGCACGAAGGTGTTCTGGGTCCAGACTGGCGGCTACGACACGCATGCCGGCCAGAATACGAACCAGGCGAACGGTGCGTATGCCGGGCTGATGGGCACGCTGAACGACGGACTCTTCGCGTTTTACACCGACCTGCAGAATCAGGGCATGCTCGGGGACACGCTCGTGCTGCAGTTCTCCGAGTTCGGCCGGCGCATCAGCGAGAACGGCAGCCAGGGTACCGACCATGGCGCCGCCGGTGTGATGATGGTCATGGGCGGCGCCGTCAAGGGCGGCATCTACGGCACGGCAGCGAACCTGCGCGCGGCGCCCGACAATCCCACGCTCGAGAACAACGGCGGCGACGTGCGCTACGAAACGGATTTTCGATCCGTCTATTCGCGCGTCATCGACTCATGGCTCGGGGCCGACTCGGTCGGTGTGCTCGGCGCCGACTTCCGCGCCGGCGCGCCGGCGATCCTCTAAGAAAGGAAGAAGGAGGAAGGACGGTCTTTCTTCCTATTCCCCAAAGATCCCTCTGAACGCGATGTCGATCTCGGGATAGCGGAAGTGGTATCCGAGCGACTGCGCGCGCGTGGGAATCACACGCTGGCCGCCGAGAATGTAGTTGGCGAATTCACCCAGTGCGATCTTCAGCGCAAACGATGGCGCGGGCACGAACGACGGTCGGCGAAGCGCCGATCCCAGAGCGCGGGCGAATTGACGGCTCGTGACCGGGTGGGGAGCAGTCGCATTGATCGGCCCAATGGCTTCGGGGGTTTGAACGATCCAACGCACCATCTCTACCCAATCCAGCCGATGTATCCACGACAGGTATTGGCGGCCTGAGCCGAGCGGGCCGCCGACAAACATCTTGAAGGGCGTCATCATCTGCGGCAGGGCGCCACCGGAGCGTTCGAGCACGACGCCGCTTCGCATGACGGCGAGCCTGACCCCGGCGCGGTCGGCCTTTCGCGCTTCGTTCTCCCAGTCTTCGCACAACTGAGCCAGAAAATCCGCTCCTGCCGGAGAGTCTTCTGTCTTTCGTTCGTCTCCCGACATGCCGTAGTAGTTCACGCCGCTGGCGCTGATGAAAACGCCGGGTGGTCTCTTGGCAGCCGTCACCGCTGCGGCGAGACTTCGCGTCGGCAGGAGCCGGCTGTCGCGCAGCTGAGCCTTTCGCTGGGGCGACCATCGCTTGTCGCCGATCGACTCGCCGGCCAGATTGACGATCGCGTCGGCTCCATCTACAGCCTGCGCCCAAGGTCCGCTCTGCCCGTCAGGCCTCCAGCCGACGCGGGTGATGCCCGGCATTCCGGTGCCCGATTCGTGGCGTGACTCTCCCGGCGGCAGCGATCGCGTCAGAACGCGGACGTCGTGCCCTTCCTCGGCGTAAACCTCGGCCAGCGGGCTGCCCAAAAATCCGGATCCGCCTGCAATCACAATCCGCATCGATCGCTCCGAAAAGAAGGGTGTTGAGTACGCGTCCGCACCGAGTGTTTGACGAACGGGGGGTCCTAGAGGTTTGCACTATAATGAACATTTCGCCTTCATTTTCAGTTAGTTGCGGAGCGCCGATGCGTTCGATGCTGCGGGTGGCTTTGGCGCTGGGATTCCTTCAGGCGGTCCCCTCCCCGATAGCGAGCGTTCCGGCTGCCGCGCAAGAGCGGACCCTACCGGTGCCGCCGAACGTAACGGCCGAAGGCGTCCCCCCGATCCCCGTGTCCCTTGCCGACGCGATCGCGCCCTATGGACAGTTCCGCCGGGCCCGGCTCGTCGCCTGGCACCCAACCGAACGCCGTCTGATCGCCGCCACGCGTTTCGGTGAGACGCTGCAGCTGCACGACGTACGCAGTCCCGGCGGCGCCCGGCGCCAGCTCACGTTTTTCCGGGACGGTGTGTCGGCTCCGAACGACAAGCCGCTGGCGGTTTATGCGCCCGACGGCCGTTCGTTCGTGTTCCAGAAAGACACGGCGGGCGGCGGTGAAGCGAACCAGCTATTCCGCTACGACCTAGCCTCTGGCGCGACGACCCTCCTGACCGACGGCCGCTCGAAAAACGAGGACCCAGTCATTTCGCGCGGTGGGCTCGTCGCCTACAGCTCGACGCGGCGCAACGGGAAGGACCGCGACATTCACGTGATGAACCCGGCCGCTCCGGCCGAGGATCGGCGGATTCTCGAGGGCACCGGCAGCTGGGAAGCGCTCGAGTGGTCTCCCGACGGCAGTCGGCTCGTCGTCGCCGAGAGGATCTCGAACGCCCAGATATACCTGTGGCTTGTGGACGTCGCCACGGGCCGTCGTACGGCGCTGACGGATCGTGAGGGTCCGCCGGTGCGGTGGGCGGCGGCCGCGTTCGCGCGCGACGGCAATTCGATTTTCGCGCTCGGCAACCTCGGTGGCGAGAGCATCCGCCTGTGGCGGCGAGATCTGCGAAAGGGCGACTGGGTTGCGTTCGGCCGTAAAGATGAGACCCTCGAGGGGTTTGCGCTCTCGCCCGATGGCCGCACCCTGGCCCTGATCGTCGATCGAGGCGCCGACAGCCTGCTCCGGCTCCAGGACGTGGCCGGCCGCGATCGCCCGGCTGCGGCGCTGCCGCCCGGGGTCATCAGCGACCTGGCCTGGCATCCGGGCGGAAGGGAGATAGGCTTCAGCCTGACCGGTGGCCGGTACGTTCCACGACGTGTATTCCGTGAGCGTTGAAACCGGAAAGGCAGAGCGCTGGACGTGGAGCGAGATCGGCGGGGCGAATCCGGAAGCGCTGCCCGATGCCGAGCTCGTGCGCTGGAAAAGCTTCGACGGTCTGACGATTTCCGGGGTGCTGTACCGCCCACCCGCACGATTCACGGGCCCGCGGCCGGTCATCATCAACGTGCACGGAGGACCGGACGAACGCGAGCGCCCGCGCGGGCTGGGGCGCAGCAACTACTTCCGCAACGAGATGGGGATCGCGGTGATCTACCCGAATATCCGCGGCTCGTCCGGGTTCGGCCGATCGTTCGAGCAGCTCGATAACGGGCTGCTGCGTGAGAACGCCATCAAGGATATCGGTGCACTCCTCGACTGGATTGCGGCCGACCCGTCGCTCGATGAAAAACGCGTCATGATTGTCGGCGCCAGCTACGGCGGCTACGTCGCACTGGCCTCGGCGATTCAGTATGGCGATCGCATCCGCTGTCTGCAGGCGGCGTTTGCCATCAGCGACTTTCCGTCCTATCTCGAGTCGACCGACATGTCCCGGCAGACGAATCGGAACGCCGAGTACGGAGATCCAACCGACCCGAAGACTCGCCAGTTCCTGATGCGTATTTCACCGCTCACGAATGCCGCGAAACTGCGCGTTCCGCTCTACCTGGTGCACGGCGGAAAAGACACGCGCATCCCTCCCGCGCAAGCGGAAAAGATGGCAGACGCCGTCAAGAGAAACGGCACACCCGTTTGGTATGTCGTCTATGGCGACGCGGGACACCTCGCCCTCACCGCATCGAACAACGACTTCAACCAATACTCCTGGACGATGTTCGTGCAGAAATATCTGGTGGACTGAGCGGAATGGACGCTTGGATCCGGCCTCTCGTCGAGAAGGTCTGGAACTACCATCAACTCAATCAGCCGCTGCGCAAAGCCGATGCGATCCTCGTGCTGTGCAGCCACGACGTACGTGTCGCGGAAAGAGGCGCCGAGCTGTTCCTGGACGGCTGGGCACCACTCCTGATCTTTTCCGGCGGCCTGGGATCCATAACCAGGCAGCTCTGGCAGGAATCCGAGGCCGATCAATTCGCGAGAATTGCTGTGAGCCTGGGCGTCCCGCCGGACAAAATCCTCATCGAGAACCAGTCGACGAATACAGGCGAGAACGTCGTGTTCACGCGCCGCCTCGTCGCCGCCAAAGGCATCGACATTCAGACGTTCATCCTGGTGCAGAAGCCGTACATGGAGCGACGGACCTACGCGACGTTCTGCAAGCAGTGGCCGGGCAAGGACTTGCTGGTGACCTCGCCGAAGGTCTCCCTCGATGATTACCTGAGCCACTATTCGAACGAGGCGCTTTCGGCCGACGATGTGATCAGCATCATGGTGGGAGATCTGCAGCGCATCCGCGAGTATCCGGGACGCGGATACCAGATTCCCCAGGAGATACCCGCCGACGTCTGGGACGCCTACGAAGCGCTCGTCAAAGCTGGGTACGACAGGCACCTGCTGCGGTAAGCTCTCCGGCATGGACAGACGTCAATTTCTCAGCGGCCTTGCCGCGCTGCCCGTTCTGCCTCCGCACGGCCTGCCGACCGTAGCCCACGCAGACGTTGGCGGGCGTGAGCGAAGGTTGGCCATCGATCCGATCAAGCGAAGCGGCCCGGCGCGGATGAAGCTGAGCCTCGCAGCCTATTCATTCCGGGAGGCGCTGGCGGGAGCGAAGAAGTCCATGACGCTCGACGACTTCGTCGATCTTGCGTCGACGTGGGATCTCGACGCGGTCGAACCCACCTCGTATTACTTCCCAGACCCTCCGACACCCGAGTACCTGTCGCTCGCTTCGCCGGCACGCGTTTCTGCAGGGCCTGTCGATCTCCGGTACGGCCGTGCGAAACACGTTTACGTATGCACCGGGACCGCAGCTCGACAAAGAGATCGACCATGTGAAGCGGTGGGTCGATCTCGCGGCAGAACTTCACGCGCCGAGCATCCGGATCTTCGCCGGCGACCTGCAGAAGGGCACCGCGGAGGCAGACGCCCGGCGATGGAGCGTCGAGGCCATCTCACGGTGCTGCGAGCACGCGGCCACGCGCGGGATCTTCCTGGCGCTCGAAAATCACGGCGGGATCGTCAGCACGGTCGACCAGACGCTCGCCATCGTTCGCGAAGTGAAGTCGGACTGGTTCGGCGTCAACCTCGACACCGGCAATTTCCACACCGCCGATCCCTATGCGGATCTGGCTCGCCTCGCCCCGTACGCCGTGGTGGTGCAGATCAAGACGGAAATGTCCGTCGGCAAGGTCAGCAAGCCGGCGGATCTGCCGCGCTTGATCAAGATGCTGCGCGATGTGAACTATCGCGGATACGTCACCCTCGAATACGAGGCTGACGCAGAACCGCGGCAGGCGATCCCGCCGTACTTGCAGCAGCTGCGGAAGCTGATCGACGCACCTGCTCCTGCCGTCAGCCGCGGAGTCTGAGAGCGCTGCTCGATGCCGGACGTCACACGGCGCGAATTCGGGCAGGCCATGACGTTTGGCGCCGCGCTGGTGCAGGCGCAGCGTGACAGTGGAGCTCTGCTATCTGGTTCACTCACCGACGTTCCCGGCATCCGCGTCGGACACTTCACCGACACGCGACGACCGACGGGCTGCACCGCGATCCTGTTCGATTCCGCGGTTGCGGCAGGCGTGGATTACAACGGGTCGGCCCCGGGTGAAGCGCAGGTGGTCCTGCTGCAGCCGGTCAGTCCGGTCGAGCGCATCCACGCGCTGTTCCTGACCGGAGGCGGCGTCGTCGCACTCCCCGCATTCGGCGGCGTTCTGAAGTTTCTAGAAGAGCGCAAGGTCGGGTTCGACTGGGGGACGCCCAACCTGCGGATTCCGATCGTCGTCTCCGCCGTGATCGACGATCTCGCGGTCGGCGATCCTCGGATCCGGCCCGATGCACAGGCTGCGTATGCCGCATGCAGTGCGGCGACGACCGTTGCGGTTGCCGAAGGAAACGTCGGCGCTGGCGCCGGTGCGACCGTAGGCCGCATGCACCGCGGCCGCGGCCTCAGCGGCATGAAGGGTGGTCTCGGCACCGCCAGCCTGCGAATCGGCAACGTCATCATCGGCGCACTCGCCGTCGTCAACGCGGCAGGCGACGTTCTCGATTGGCGCAGCGGCCGGATCATCGCAGGCGCGCGGCGACCGGATGGGACGATGGCGGACAGCGTCGAGATGATGCGGCCGGTGGTTGCCGGTACGCCCGGTGCGGGTGTCGACGATCCGGCGCTGCACAGCACGACGCTGGCGGTGGTGGCGACGAACGTCGCGGTGAACAAGACGGCGCTGACGAAGATGGCGATGATGGCCAACTGTGGAGCCGCCCGCGCCATCCGTCCGTATCATACGACCGGCGACGGCGACCAGCTGTTCGCGGTATCGACGGCTCGCCTCGAGCGAGCGGACGTTCCCCTCACAGTGCTCGGGGCTCTAGCCGCCGATGTCGTCGCGGATGCGATCGTGCGTGGCGTGCGCGCGGCGGCAAGCGTCGAGGGGTGGCCGGGTCTGAAGTAGGACGGGGTCAGATCTTGTTTCTTGCACGCGTGTCCTGAATTGAGAACACACGCGTGCAAGAAACAAGATCTGACCCCCACGAACTATGCGCAGACGTGCGTTTCTCAAAGCGCTCGGCGTGGCGGGTGCCCCCGCGGCGTTGGCGGCCACACCGCGACCCCCGCAGGCTGCCGCCGCGTCCGAATCGGACAGGACCATCTGGCTGACCGTGCTCCGGCGCCTCGCCGATCCGGTGCTGACCAATCTTGCAAACGAGACGCTGAAGGCCAGGATGCCGGTCGAAGAGGCGTCGGGCGCAAACCGGAGGAACGTGACGCACCTCGAGGCGCTCGGCCGTTTGATCGCAGGCATGGCTCCGTGGATCGAGCTGCCGGCCAACGATTCGGCCGAAGGGCGCGTACGCGCCCGGTACGTGGACCTTGCGCGCCGTGCGATCGACCGCGCCGTCGACCCTGCGTCGCGCGACTTCCTGAACTTTACGAACGAACGTCAGCCGCTCGTCGACGCGGCGTTTCTCGCCCAAGGCATCCTGCGCGCGCCGCGAGTCTTGAACGAGACGCTCGATGCGAAGTCGAAGCGAAACCTGATTGCCGCCCTCGAATCCACGCGAACCATCTCGCCCGGATTCAACAACTGGCTGCTGTTCTCGGCAACCGTGGAGGCCGCCCTTGCCAGGCTGGGAAGCCAGTGGGACCGCATGCGCGTGGACTACGCGCTCCACCAGCACGATCAGTGGTACAAGGGCGACGGGGCCTACGGTGATGGTCCGGAGTTCCATTGGGACTACTACAACAGCTTCGTGATCCACCCGATGCTGATCGACGTGCTCGCCGCGGTTCGCGAGGAGATGCCCGCGTGGAAGACGCTGGCGGAACGCGTCGAGGTACGTGCCCGCCGCTATGCCGGCGTGCTCGAACGGCTGGTTGCGCCCGACGGCAGCTTTCCCGCGATCGGGCGATCGCTCGCCTATCGCTGCGGCGCCTTCCATCTGCTGGCGCAGGCGGCCTTACACCGTCGTCTGCCCGAGGACGTGAATCCCGCACAGGTTCGCGGCGCGCTGACCGCGGTCGTCAAGAAGTCGATGTCGCCGCCCGAGACCTTCGATGCCGAGGGCTGGCTGCGAATCGGCTTCTGCGGCCATCAGCCGGGAATCGGCGAGCGCTACATCTCAACCGGCAGTCTGTATCTCTGCGCCGTCGGCCTGTTGCCGCTTGGCTTGCCCGAATCGGACGAATTCTGGGTGGCCCCGCCGCAACCGTGGACGTCGGTGCGGGCGTGGTCCGGACGTGAGTTTCCCATCGATCATGCCCTGACGACATGATGGCTCCCGCCAGAAAGCTACGCATGCTGACGTCCGTGATTGCCCGGCGAGTGCTTGCACCGCTGACCCTCGTCGCGGCCGCTTCATTGATCCCGTGGACGGCGGCGCTCACGCAGCCGCCGCCAGCGAGGCCGCGGATTACGGGCATCGATCACGTCGCCTTTCGCGTGAGCGACGCCGCGGCCGCACGTCGCTTCTACGGTGAGCTCCTCGGTCTCGGCGAACGAGCGGGCGTTGGCGGCAACAGGACTGTCTACTCGATAGGGACGAGACAGCACGTGGCTCTGGAGCCTGGTCTGCCCGCGGGCGAGGATGAACGGCTTGGGCACCTCGCGTTCGAAACGGCGGACATCAAGGCGCTGGTTGCGTATCTGTCATCGCGCGGATTGGCGACACGCTCGTCCGACAGCTGTCAGCCCGGATCCGTCCTCGTCACCGATCCGGACGGACACGCCGTCGAGTTCGTTCAAGGTCAATGGCCGCCGCGAGTTTCAAAGGGCACCTCGGATCGAGCGCTATCGAACCGCCTGCTGCACGCCGGCCTGACCATTCGTGACGAGCAAGCCGCGAACAAGTTCTACCGCGAGACGCTTGGCTTTTCCGAGATCTGGCGTGGTGGTCGTCCCGAAGGCGTGATTCAGTGGGTCAACATGCGGGTGCCGGATGGGACGGATTACCTCGAATACATGTTCATCAGCGATACGCCGGATCGGCGCCGGCTCGGATCGTTGCACCACATGGCGTTGATGGTCCCCGACATCCAGGTCGCCTGGGAAGAAGCCGTGCGCCGGATGCCCGAAGCCGCTCGCGCGCAGACGAACACGCCACAGGTTGGCGTCAACGGCCGTTATCAACTCAATCTGTTCGATCCGGACGGAACACGAACCGAATTGATGGAACCTTTCCGAGTACGTTGATGCGATCGCAAACCAGGGTCGCAACCGTTGCCAGCTTGCTCCTGGCCGTAGTCGCCGGCGTGGGTGTCGGGCCGACTCGTGCCGACGCCCCGCAGCAGCGCCCCGCGGCGCCGAACATTCTGTTGATCCAGGCTGACGACCTCGGCTACGGCGATCTCAGCGTCTACGGCCAGGGACGCTTCCAGACACCGTCGCTCGATCGTCTCGCCCGCGAAGGGACCCGCTTCACGCAGTACTACTCGGGCAGCACGGTCTGCGCCCCCTCGCGAACCGCGTTGATGACCGGCTTGCACACCGGGCACGCCTGGATCCGCGGCAACGGAGACTATCCACTGCGCGATGAGGACACCACCGTCGCCATGAGCCTGAGAGACGCCGGCTATCGGACGGCGGTCATCGGCAAATGGGGCCTCGGCGGCCCGAAGACATCGGGCCAGCCGGATCGCAAGGGATTCGAGTATTCGTTCGGGTTCCTCGACCATCGGCACGCTCACCGTCAATACACCGATCATCTGTGGCGAAACGGCGAGCGAGTGTCCACGGACGTCGATCGCGAATACGTCAACGATCTCTTCACCAGGGAGACGGCCGCGTTCATCGAACGCAGCGATCCGCGGCCATTCTTCGTGTATCTGAACTACACGGTGCCGCACGCCGAGCTGCGCGTCCCTGCCGATTCGCTGGATTCAATCGAGGGACGTTTTCCCGAGACGCCTTTCGCCAACGAGAAGGCAGATGCACGGCCGACCGGCGCGGAGATTGACGCGGCGTCGCTCGGCTATCGATCGCAGCCGACTCCACGGGCGGCGTTCGCAGCCATGATCACGCGTATGGATCGCGATATCGGACGGCTCGCCGATCTCATTCGCGAGCGCGGCCTCGACCAGCGGACGCTCGTCATGTTCATCAGCGACAACGGGCCGCATCGCGAAGGTGGAGCGGATCCCCAGTTCTTCAAGAGCTCCGGCGGGCTGCGCGGGATCAAACGCGATCTCTACGAGGGTGGAATCCGGGTACCGATGATCGCGCAGTGGAAGGGCACGATTCCAGCCGGGCGCGTGAGCGATCACGTCTGGGCGCACTGGGACGTCTTCCCGACGCTCGCCGATATTGCCGGGGCGAAGACACCCTCTGGTCTCGACGGTGTGTCGATGGCGCGTGCCCTTCGCGGCCAGGCCCAGCCGGCCCAGGCGTTTCTTTACTGGGAGTTCCACGAGCGCGGATTCCAGCAGGCGGTGAGGATGGGGCGATGGAAGGCGGTCCGCCTGAAGAGCGGCGAACCGTTCGAGCTCTACGATCTGGTCGCCGATCCTACCGAGCAACACAACGTCGCGACGTCCAACGCTGATACCGTCGCGAAGATCGAGGCTTACCTCAAGACGGCGAGGACACCGTCCCAGCGCTGGCCGGGGAGCTGACGAAAAAAGGGGACACTCAACTTTTTGCCAGTGTGTCCGTTTTCGCAAGAAGTCGAGTGTCCCCTTTGAGCCATTCGTAGACCTCGTCAAAGATGTCGGCGAGCTCGGACCGCTGGCGTCGCAGCGCGCGGGTCCCGGTTGGTGCGCGCTCGATCAGCAGCCACGCGCGCACGGCGTCGAGAACGGCGGATTCCCGTTCCAGAGCAAAGAGCGCCGCGACGGCGATTACTGGCAGCAGAACCGCTGCAATCAATGCTGCGGTTGGTCCGAGAGCCAGCCACGCAGCGGTCACCAGCACCGCAAGCCAGACTGAGTAGATGATTGCGCCGGCGATGACCTTGGCCGAGGCCGCCACGTCCGACTCGCGTGTCGCCAGCCGTGCGGCGATGCCGGTGAGCCAGTAGGGAACGAAGAAGAGGATCAGTCCGGCGATCGCGAGCGGCGCAAGAACTATCGCGAGTGCTCCTTCGCGCACGGCGAAGCGGAAAGCGTCGGCGCCCGACACATCCAAGTCGAGATCGCGATCGCGGAATCCGAATCGGCGCAACCGCTGGTCGTAGCGCCGCACCCGCATGAGGATCTCTTCATATCGAGCGGCGTCGCTCTGACGAAGCCTTTCGATACCGTCGGCAATCGCCTGCCGCCGCGCGATTCGCTCATCCGGAACGTGGGGTCGGCCCCGCGCCGCGGAGTAGAGTCGATCGACCCGATCGACGAGTCGTGCATCCGCCCCAGGATCCGCTTCGATCAGCAGCCGCTTCATGTGCGCGCCGATGCCCTCCGTGAGGGCTCGAACAGCGGCAGCCTGATCGGCGCCGGCTGGCGAGGCGAATTCGGTCGCTCGGAACGCCGGTCCGTACGCCACGGTGACACGCGATCGAAACGCCGTTTTTCGATCGAAGTTCAATCCCACGGCGACGAGCGCGACAGCGGTGCCGGCCCCTTCGGCGGCCAGCACGATGCGCGCCGCGCCGGTGCGCAGCGACGCCAGACGTCCCTGCGAGTGGCTCATGCCTTCTGGAAAAATGCACACCGCGTCGCCGGCGCGGAGGGCCGCGTCCACAGCGCTGAACATTTCCGCGTTACGCGACATGTCCACACCGTCATCCCGCCGCCGGTAGACCGGGATCGCGCCCGCGCCTGCGAGGAACGGCTTGAACGGGCCGTCGAACAGCGTGGATTTGGCCAGGAAGCGGACGTCGCGGCCGGCCGTGGCCCAGACGATCGCCGGGTCGAGCAGCGCGTTGGCGTGATTGGCGACGAACAGTAGAGGACCGGTCTGCGGCGGCGATCCGACCTGGTCGACGCGATAGAACAACCAGCACGTCGTTCGTGCCAGCCAACGGACGACCGGCAATGCCGCGCTCACCGCGTCACCGGAGAGAGCCCGGCCTCCGCTGCCCGGGCCGCGCGCCGACCTTCCTCGACGTTCACGAACGCGAGGATGCACGCACCGAGAATAAAAAAGACGACGACCGACAGAATGGCGCTGCGGCCGCTCCCGGTATGGCTCACCACCCAGGCAAAGACCGCCGGTCCGAGCACGCCGGCATAGCGTTCGAACACGCTGAAGAACGCGAAGAACTCCGAGGACTTGTGGCGGGGAATCATGCTGGCGAACATCGATCGGCTGAGCGCCTGCGTCCCGCCCTGCACGATGCCGACGAGGATGGCCAGCGCGAAGAAATGCGCCGCCGTGGTCATGTAGTAGCCCAGGAGGGTGATGACGACGTAGACGGCGAGGCCGGCGAAGACGGAAATCTTGGCGCCGATCCGTTCAGCGAGCGCGCCGAAGAGGAACGCGCAGGGCACACCGATGAACTGCGTCATGAGGAGCGCCGTGATCATCGCGCTCTCCGGCAGTCCGATCTCGCTCCCGTAGGTCGTGGCCATCCGAATCATCGTCTGGATGCCGTCGTTGTAGAGGAGGAACGCGAGCAGCATCACGAACGCCTGGCGGTACAGCCTCAATTCGCGGAACGTTGTGACCAGGCGCCGCCAGCCGATGACCAGCAGCGCACCGCCCACCTGCTCGCCTTCTTCCAGGCGCCGCGGCGGTTCGGGAACCTGTCTGAAGAGAGGGATGGAGAACAATGTCCACCACACCGCGACACTGACGAAAGTCAGCCGCGTGGCGACCGCGGTATTCGGGATCCCCAACAATTCCGGCTTCTGGATCATCAGTAGATTGATGGCCAGGAGCACGCCGCCACCGAGATATCCGATGGCGTAGCCTGCAGACGACACGCGGTCGAGCTGATCGTCGGATACCAGGTGCGGCAGCAGAGATTCGTAGAACACGATGCTGCCGGCAACGCCGACGTTGCCGATCACGAACAGCACGAGCGCGAACTGCCAGTCCCCTCGCTCGATCCAGAACATGGCGACGGTGGCGCTGGCGCCTATTGCCACGAACACCGCGAGCAGCTTCTTCTTCATCGCCGCGAAGTCGGCTATGGCGCCGAGGAGTGGCGCGACCACGGCCACGATCAGGATCGCAATCGTCGTCGCCCACGCGAAACGGCTGGTCGCATCGGCTGGAGGGAGGTCCGCCGCGACCACGCGGTTGTAGTAGATGGGGAACACCGCGGCAATGATCGTCGTCTGGAAAGCGGAGTTCGCCAGGTCGTACATCGCCCAGGCCCGGACGTCGCGCCGTCCGAGCCCGAGGCGTTCAAGGAATGCGGTCATTTTGTGGCTACCAGCTCCTGAAGCCCGAGCATCAGAACGTCTTCCTGGCGACCCATTCCCGCAGCAGTGAGTCGACCACGACGTAGCGTGTGCCGTCGCGAGCGAGCACGTCTTCGCGGACCAGGGCGGCCAGCGACGCCTGCACCGTCGAGGCACCGCTCAGCCGGTAGCGGGTGCGGACGTCCGCCGACAGCAATTCCCGCCCCTCTTCCAGCACCGCCGCACGCAGGGTGGCCCGCTGTCCGAGCGTGAGCCGCTGCCACATGCTCTCGAAGAGCGTATCGTGTTCACCGAGCAGTCGCGTGAGGGTCTCGTGCAGGTTTTCGAGATCCACGGACCGGCTTCCGGCTGCCCGCACGTCGTCCCATACCTCGTGGGCCAGGCGCTGGACGTCGTACGGCAGGTTGCCGGCAAGGTCGACGATCGCTGCTCCCAGACCGGGCGACGGCTTGATTTTCGTGGCGCGAAAGCGCGCCTCGAGGAAGTCGGCAAAGCGTTCGGCCGGAATCCGCTCGAGCCGCATGACCGGACCTGCTTTGTAGAATGGCCGGCTCCGGCCCAGCATCCGTTCCATGAGGGCCGGCTCCGATCCGGAGAAGACATAGCCGACGGTGCGCTGATGTTGAACCGCGGCGCGCAGCGCGTGCTCGACGCTACCGCCGTTGAAGCCGCCGATCGCCTGAAACTCGTCGAGCGCCACCGCCATCTTGCGTCCCCTGGCCTCGGAGATCTTGGCTGGCAGCGCGAACACTTCGCTCGCGAGAATCGAGACGTCCTTTTCGGTCCGCGCGGACGGGAAGGAGAGCGCCAGCTGCCCGCGGCCCGCCGTGCCCGGCTCGACGCGCACTTCCGGACGGATCGACGACGACAGCATGTCGCGCAGCCAGTTTCGCGCGCGATCGAGCCGCGCTTCGACCGAGACTACGGCCCGCGCGTAGCCCTCCAGGAACGCGACGTACGAGCTGTAGCTGCTGACGGTGACCTCCACGGTCAGCGCGCCGCGGCGGGCAACCGCGTGCAATGCCTGTCTGACCAGCGACGACTTTCCGTAGCGGCGCGGCGAGATGAGAAAGACCTTCTGGCTGGCGAGCAGATCGCGGGTGAGACGATCGAGCTCGGTCTCGCGATCGACAAAAGCCGAGGAGGGCACGACCTCGCCGTAGACGAAGGGATTGGTGTGGACGCTGGCCATCGTTACGTCGACAGACGTAATGGTTACGTATTCTAACGTAACGACGGCATGGGGGCAACCGCCGGCAGCGGCCGCGGCAGCAGCCAGGTGGCGCCGCCGCTCCACACCGACAGGTCCTGCGGCAGCCACGACGGCGGCTGCATGCCCCAGGGCATGGTGGCGGCGACCACGATACCGTCAAGCGTCTGCGGCGGCGTTCTCGCGAAGCTTGCGCGCCAGGACAACCCATCGGCTGGCGGCGCAACAAAGGTCGCCGTCCACCGGCCGGCGCGCACGACGCCCGGCAGGTTGCTGCGGGCAGGTACGAGATTCGGTGGCAGGACGAAGCGGATCGTGACGCCCGGTACGTGCGGCACGACGGTGATGGCGGCTTCCGATCCCTGCTCGAGGACCGTCGTTGTGAAGGTCGAGAGGGCCGCCGGGGGCGGGCCGAGCGAACCGGCCGTGGCCCGGAAGACGAACGGGAAACCGAGCCGACCCCAAGGAGCGCCGGCGGGCGGCGTGCCGTCGACGCGCGTAAAACCGGCGGGCGCGCTCTCGCGCAGGTCGAGGCCCGGCTCTACTGAGGCAACCTCCCAGATCGCGGCCGTGCCTGCCGCCTCCTGAAACGCTCTCGCGTGTCGGCGCAGCGGCCGCTCGTGGGTATAGGCGGGCGCTGAGTAGGCGAAGGCTGCAGCTCCAGCAGTCGCCAATAGCAGCAATGCCGTCACGATGGACGGCCGCACCAGCGCGTGTGATGGCGCCACGGCCGCGATGAATGGTGGTGCGACCACGATTCCGGCCGTGCAGGCCAACGCCGGATACAAGAACACCGGCGTGATGATCGGCAGTCGGCCTGTCACCGTCACCATGAATTGCGCGAGCTCGAGCGATTCACGGAGCCACAAGGTACCGGTCACGGCAAGGACGACGACCGAAGCCACGCGCATCGGGCCATCCTTCAGTGACGGCGTGAGAGCGAAAAGAATTCCGGCAACCAGCAGCTGCCATGTCCAGAGATATGCCGCGGAGGGTGCCGACCAGATCGCACCGGCTGTTGCCACTAGCCAGACGGGCAGCGTCACGCTCCACGTCATTGCGGGATGCCGCGGCGCGTGGGCACCCGCTGGCAGCAGCCGTCCCGCGCGCGCCAGGGTCCAGCCGGCGGTGACGCCGGCAGTCAGCATCAGCATGAACATCCGTCCGGGATGTGCGTACCACGGGTGATACACCTCGCGCGCCGCCCGCAGCAGCCATACGGCTCCGATCATCGCGCCGACGACCGCGGCTGCTGTGACAGCGACCCAGATCACCATCAGCAACCAGCGTCCGAAGCCGGCGCTCAGAATCACGCCACGCATCACGCGTGCCCACGCCACGAGGCCGAGCAACAGAGCCGACAGAGCGATGGCCGTGGATAGACCGGGACCGTAGCTGACGCCGATCGTCCCTGCTATGTCGAAGAACGTCCGGTCCGCAGTCGATCGCTGCGTGATGTCGACCGACTGCAGCGCATCGACGATGGCAATCGCATTCTCACCCATCGTCCGGATCGTGTGTGCGGAGAGGCGTTCGACGGTGTCGCGCGGCGTGTGATACGCGTAACTGTCTTTGACGGCGGCAAAGTTCAAGCCGGGGATGTCTTGCGTCTTGATGATTGAGAAATCGGTGTCGTTCGGAAGGCGCTTGTAAATCTCGATGGCGTACGAGCCGCCGCGCGGATGGGGAGCCGAGCGCGCCCACACGGCCGTCAGCCATCCGTTGCCGGGACCGGTTTCGAACAGCACCGGTACCCCGGCCGATCCGATGGCTTCGATGTTGATGTAGGCCTTCAGTCGATCGGTGATGTCACGTTCGCCGACCAGCGCGGCCGCGCCCATCAGACCGCTTTCTTCCGCGTCGGTGACGAGGACGACGAGCGACCATCGGCGATTCGGCCGTGCCGCGAAAAGCCGGGCCGTCTCGAGCGCCACCGCCACACCAAGTGCGTCGTCGGCTGCGCCAGGCGCTTCGGCGACCGAGTCGAAATGGGACAACAGGCCGACGGCTTCCGTGCGCTGACCCGCCAGGATGCCCACGATGTTCGCGACACGCACCACTTGGCCGAGATCGCGCCGTCGTGCGTCCGTTTCCTGCACGCGGACTTCGAACCCCAACTGTTTCAGTTGTTCGACGATGTACGCGCGGGCACGCGCATTGGGAGGGCTGCCGGCCGACCGGCTGCCGATGGTGCCGGCCAGCATGCCGACGTGAGCTCTGGCGTTCTGTTCCGAGAAGACGGCCGGGGTTCGTGCGCAGCCGGCAAACACGAAGGCTGCGATCGCCAGTGGACCTGCGAGCGAGGTGCGCCTCATCGCAGCAAGAAGCCTACCCCATCGCCGCGGCCAAATTCTAAACCACGGCTAAGCTTTGCCACGTGGCGGTTCAGGCCACGCCAGCCGGCCGGTGTAGAGAGCCATTCCGACGACGGCGTCGACGCCCAGGCGATCCAGCCGATTGATTTCTTCCAGCGTCGTGATGCCGCCGGCGGCGATGACCTCCCGCGACGTGGCCGCACGGACTCGCGCGATGGCGTCCAGGTCGGTGCCCTGCAGCAGCCCCTCGCGATCGACGTGCGTGTAGAGGAACGCCCCGACGAAAGGTTCCAGGGCGCGGATGGCCTGGACTGCCGTCAGCGGGACAGCGGTACGCCACCCGTGGACGACGACGTTCCCCCCTTTGCTGTCGACGGCGGCAACAATCCGCTCCGGTCCGATGTCTTCGGCGAGACTTCGTGCGAACACCGTATCGACAGCATCTTTTCGGAAGAAGGCGGAACCGAGAATGACGTGTGTGGCACCAAGCGCAAGGATCTCGTGCGCCCGTTCGGCCGATCGGATCCCGCCACCAACGCGACAGGGAAGCTGACTGCAGATGCGCGCGACGAGCTCCGAGTTCTGTCCGACGCCTTTGGCAGCATCGAGATCGATCAACTGGACCTTCGGCCAGCCCTCGCACCGCGCGATCCATTCGTCGATGGCGTCGGTGGCGAGGGCGAGCTTCTCGCCCTGTATGAGCTGGACGATCCGGCCACCCTGAAGGTCGATGGAGGGGATGAGCATTTACTTTTTGGGATCCGGGAGCTCGGGGGCTCGGGGGCTCGGGGGTTCGGCGATCAAGCGCACCGGGACGCCGCGCACGTACAGGAAATGTTTGAGGTCTGCCACGCTGTGTTCCGCGAAATGAAAGATAGACGCCGCGAGCGCCGCATCCGCGCGGCCGCGCGTGAAAACATCGAGAAAATGGTCGAACGTGCCGGCCCCGCCGGAGGCGATGACCGGAATCGAAACCGCCGTCGAGACGGCTGCTGTCATCTCGCAGTCGAAGCCGGCGCGCGTGCCGTCCCGGTCCATCGACGTCAGCAGAATCTCGCCGGCGCCGCGTGATTCCGCTTCACGCGCCCACTCGACCGCATCACGATTCGCGGAGGTGGTTCCGCTGCGCGAGAAAACAGCAAAACTCCCATCCGGTGCCCGTTTCGCATCGATGGCCACGACGATGGCCTGGCTGCCGTATCGATCGGCCAGACGGGTCACGAGCGTCGGGTCGGACAGAGCCGCACTGTTGAGGCTGACCTTGTCAGCCCCTCCGTCGATCGCTGCCGCCGCATCATCCGCGCTTCGAATGCCGCCGCCGACGGCGAGCGGGATGAACAGTTCACGCGCGACTGCGCGGATCGTGTCGGCGAGTGCACGGCGGCCCTCGAGCGTCGCCGTGACGTCGAGGATCACGAGCTCGTCGATCCCTTCGACGTTGTAACGCCTGGCGAGGGTGGCGGGATTTCCGGCGTCACGAAGTCCCTCGAACTGCACGCCCTTGACCACGGCGCCATCGCGGACATCGAGGCAGGCGATGATTCGTTTGGAGAGCACAGCGGATCAGGTGTGCGCCGCCGCGATGGCGACGAAGTTCTCGAGCACCCGAATGCCGGCCTCGCCGGATTTCTCCGGATGGAACTGAACCCCAAATAGACTGTCGCGCTCGACGACAGCGGTGAAGCGCTTTCCATGAGTCGTCGCCGCAACGGTCTCGCCGGCCAGTGGCGCCGCGTACGCATGAGTGAAATAAACCTGCGTGCCGTCCGCGACGCCGTTGAGGATCGCCGACTGGCGGAGCACCTCGAGTGAATTCCAGCCGACGTGAGGCACCTTCACGATCGGGGGCAGGCGCTCGCAGCGGCCCGGCATCGCGCCAAGCCCCGCCAGTTCTGGCGCCTCGGTGCTCGACTCGAACAACCATTGCAGGCCGAGACAGATGCCGAGCATTGGCGTGCCACGCTCGATCGCGCCGAGAATTGCAGTGCGCCACTCGCCGGACAGGGCGGCCGTTGCGCCAAAGTGACCGACGCCCGGAACCACGACGCCAACAGCGTCATCGAGCTCACCGGGCGCCGTCGGTGTAAACACGTGCGCGCCTGCGGCATCGAACCCCTTGCGGACGGAAGTCAGGTTGCCGGCGCCGTAGTCGATGAGGGCGATGGCTCGCATCACAGCAGCTCCTTCGTGCTGGGGAGAACCTTCAAAAGCCGGCGGTCTCTGGCGCACGCGACGCGTAGTGCCCGCGCAAAGGCTTTGAACAATGCCTCCACCTGATGGTGGCTGGATCGGCCGTACAAGACCTTCATGTGCACGTTGGCGCGCGCGCCCTGTGCGAATCCCTCGAAAAAGTCTTGAACGAGCTCCGATTGAAGGTCGCCGACGCGGTCGACCTTCAGTTTCAGATCGACGACCGTGTGGATGCGTCCGCTGAGATCGAGAGCCGCGACACCGAGGGATTCGTCCATGGTCATTACGAAGTAGCCCGCACGATTGATTCCACGGCGGTCGCCGAGCGCCTTCGACACGGCCTCGCCGAGGGCAATGCCCACGTCCTCGACCGTGTGGTGCTGGTCGACGTCGAGGTCGCCAGAGGCGTGAATCTTCAGATCGAAGCCACCATGCCGCGCAACGAGCTGCAGCATGTGATCGAGAAAACGGATTCCCGTGCGGATGTCGTGCTGGCCCTTGCCGTCCAGGGTCAGCCGTATCGAGATTGAGGTTTCGGCCGTCTTTCGATCGATCACTGCGCGTCGCACAGGATCTCCTCGAGCGCTGCAATGCAGGCGTGGGTATGAGGGACGACTCCGGCGGTGATGCGAACGCAGCCAACGCAGCCTGGATCGTGCGAGCGGTCGCGGACCGTGATGCCCCGCTCGGCGAGTCCAGCGACGACCGACGGCGTCCGATCGCCGAAGTAGGCGAGCACGAAGTTGGCTGCGCTCGGCCAGACTTTTATGCCCAGTCTCGCCAGTGCGTTGCTGAGCAGCGCTCTCGATTCGTCGACTTGTCCGAGATACCAGTTGTAATAGTCGACGTCCTTGAATGCCGCCTCCACCGCCGCGACGGCGTAGGCATTGACGGAGTAGGGCGGCAACAGTCGCCGGATAGGCTCGAGCGTGGACGGCGCGCCGATGAGCGCGCCTGCGCGAAGGCCGGCCAGGCCGTACGCCTTGGCGAATGTTCGTCCGATGATGACGTTTGGAAAAGCCGTGAGAGCAGCATCGCCGATGTAGGTGGTGCGCGCGAAGTCGGCGTACGCCTCGTCGAGGAGGACGAGGGCGTGTTGTGCCCGTTCGATGACCTGAAGGATCTGCGCCCGATCCACCACCATGCCCGTGGGATTGTTGGGACTGGTCAGGAAGACGGCGGCCGTCCGTGGACCGATCGCGTTCAACATGTCGTCGAACGGAAAATCGAGGTCCTTCCTGGGTCCGACGTGGACGAGCTTCGCGCCCACCGCGTCGGAGCACGACGCATACATGTCGAAGGCGGGCTCGGGAATCAGCGCCTCGCATGCGCCTCGGTCGCGCCCCTCCCGCAACGCGCTCATCGCCACGGCGAGAATCCCTTCGTCCAGACCGTTGGTCAGCACAGTTTCGGCGGCAGTCACGCCGAGGCGCGCGGCGCAGAGCTCTGTGGCGCGGTCGTAGTCGGGGTAGAACGCCGCCTGTTCGCGCGTAACCGCCTGCAGGGCGGCAAGCACGCGTGGCGAACATCCGGCCGTGTTTTCGTTGAGATGCAGCCGCAGGCCCGTCGAGGGGCCAACACGCTCGGTACTGAGTCATCTTTTTACGCTCGGAACTCGAATGCGAATCGAATCGGCGTGCGCACGGAGACCCTCTGCCTCGGCCAGCGCCACAACCGACGGAGCTATGCGGCGCAGTCCACGCGCAGTGAGCTGCTGAACCGTTGACACGCGCACGAAGTCGGCAGCGGAGAGCCCGCCTCGACCAGCAGCCGCTCCCGACGTCGGCAGCACGTGATTCGAGCCGGTGGCGTAGTCACCCGTGGCCTGCGCGCTGTGATGGCCCACGAACACCGTCCCGGCACGCGTCAATCGACGCGCCACCGCCGGCGAATCGCACACCACATGTTCCGGCGCCATCTGCTGACAGAGCTCGATCGCCTCGTCCAACGATCGCGCCAGGACGATGCCGCCGTTCGTACGCAGCGCCCGCGCCGCAGGACCTGCCTTCGGCAGTTGAACGGCGATCTGCGTGGCAACGGCTGTCGCCAGCCGATGCGACGAGGTAAATAAAATGGCCCGGGCGTCAACGTCGTGCTCGGCCTGGGCGATCAGATCCGCCGCAATCCACCGGGCTCGTCCACCGTTCGAAACAACCGCAATTTCACTTGGACCGGCGAAGAAATCGATCGCACAGTCGGCCGCAACCGCCGCTTTGGCGGCGGCCACGTAGGCGTTGCCTGGACCGACGATCTTGTCGACGCGTGGAATCGTCCGCGTGCCATACGCGAGCGCGGCAATCGCATGTGCCCCGCCCACGCGCAGCAGCCGCGTCACGCCCGCTTCGAGTGCGGCAGCCATGATCGTGCGGTCGACGCCCGGGCAGACGGCGATGACCTCCCGCACGCCCGCGACCGCTTGCCGGGATGGCGGTCATCAGCAGCGTGGACGGCAGGGGATATCGGCCGCCGGGCACATAGCATCCGACACGATCCAGCGGGACGACGCGCTGGGTGATGCGGATGCCGCTGGAAGGGACGGCACTCCAACCAGTGGGCAGCTGTTTTCTGGCGACGAGTCGAATGTGGCCAGCCGCCACGCGGATCGCGGATCGGACTTCCGGATCGAGCGTCCTGGCCGCACGCACCATTTCCATTCGTGAGACGTCGATCGGTTCATCGAGCCGGTCGAACCGCCGCGCAAACCCGAGCAGCGCGGCGTCCCCGTCCGCGCGAACCCGCTCGATGATGCGCGAGACGCGCCGCGCGATCCGAGGATCGCGCGCGGGCCGGCGATTGAGCAGGGCCTTGACGGTACGTGTATTCGCGGAGTCGATGATGCGCATCCCTGTCATATCTCAGTGGCTTCCGCCTTTAGGCGGAAGATCTTCCGGCTGAAGCCGGAAGCCACAATTCACTACTGAAGCCGGAAGCCACATCTCACTACAGTACGATCTTGTTCAACGGGTATTCGACGATGCCTTCGGCCCGGGCCGACTTCAGCCGTGGAATCAGATCGCGGACGGTGCGCTCCTCGATGATCGTGTTGACGGCGACCCACTCGTCGTCACTGAGCGGAGAGATCGTCGGTCGCTGCAGCGCTGGCAGCAGAGAGAGGATCCGATCGAGATCCGCGCGCCTCACGTTCAGCATGATCCCCACCCGTCCATGCGCTTCGATAGCCGCGCGCAGCAGCAGGGCGATGTTTTCCAGCTTCGTACGCTTCCACTCGTCGTCCAGCGCCGCTGGATTGGCGATGAGCTGGGTGTTCGATTCGAGCACCGTATCGATGACGCGCAGCCGATTGGCGCGCAGCGACGATCCGGTCTCGGTCACTTCGACGATCGCGTCAGCCAGCATGGGCGGCTTCACCTCGGTGGCGCCCCAGGAGAACTCCACGTTCACGTTGACGCCTAACCGCTGGAAGTAGGCCTGCGTCGCGCGGACGAGCTCGGTGGCAATCGTCGCGCCTTCGAGATCCTGTGGCCGCTGGTACGGTGACTCTTCCGGTACGGCCAGCACCCACCGCACTTTGCCGAAGCTTTGCTTCGAGTACACCAGGTCGGCCAGCGAGACGACGGCGGGCGCGGATTGCGATGATTTGGGCGAGCTGGACCCCGTCAACCCCGAGGCATGCTCGGCGATCCAATCCTGTCCAGTCAGCCCGGCATCGAGGACGCCATCCGCCACGTAGCGCGCCATCTCTTGGGCCCGGATCAACATGCACTCGATTTCGGGATCGTCGATGGTCGGGAAGTACGAGCGCGTGCTCGCGTAGATGTTGAATCCGGCGCGCCCGAAGAGCTGAATCGTGGCGTCCTGCAGCGACCCTTTCGGCAGGCCGAGCTTCAATCGCGGCATTACTTGTCCTCGCGGGCGGCCTGCTTGAAATCTGCGGCCACATTTCCGTCGTCGATTTCACGGAAGAAACAGGATCGCTCGCCGGTGTGGCAGACGTTGCCATCGCCGAGGCGTGTGACGCGAAGCAGCACCGTGTCCTCATCGCAGTCCTTCAGGATGCGCCGCACCTGCAGGCGGTTCCCCGACGTTTCCCCCTTGGTCCACAGTTTTCCGCGGCTTCGGCTGAAGAACGTGGCGAAGCCGGTGGTGCGCGTGACGGTCAGCGCTTCTTCGTTCATGAAGCCCACCATCAGCACTTCGCCGCTGCGCTCGTCCTGAACGACCGCCGGTATCAGACCATCGAGTTTGCTGAAGTCCATATTACGTGGGGCTCCGCCCCACACCCTGGCTCGGTCGCTGGCGGGGGCCCCATGCCCCGCGCCGCTCCCTCACCACCCCACCGCGCAAACTACGCGCGGTGGGGGCCCGGCTCGCAGGCGCGCCGTGCGCGCCTAGCCCGTATGCGGCTCATCGCAAGCCAAGTACAGAATCCTCGTTCCGAGCCGCATAACGGGCTCAAGTCCTGTAAAACAAAAAAGCCCCGCCGGTTTTCCGGCGGGGCTCGGTAGCACGCAGAATCTATATGGGTTTCTTCTTATCGCGTGCGCAACTCGACCGGCCCGCCGAAGCAGGTGGCGTGATGATGCCGGTGATGGTGCACGCGAATCATGACGGTCAAGCCTATCGTCCCGGGGAGGGCGGTGTCAAACCGGTGGGAATCGACGCCTTCGAGTCGGGCGTGCGCAGGTCCGGTACGCCGTACGGCGTCCCATCAGGCGCGATCCAAATGCTGTGAGCGTCTCCCTGCCGGCCCTTCAGGATTCGCACCGAGTGTCCCATCGCGCGCAGCTGCGCGATGGCGTCGTCGCCGACACCCGATTCGACCGTCACATCGTCCGGCATCCACGCATGGTGGACTCTCCTGAGGTCTACGGCGGCGCGACCGGTCAGACCGTACTCGGTGACACCGAGGACGATCGCCAGGACCGTGTTGATGATGGTGCGGCCGCCCGGCGATCCCGTCAGCAGTACGACTTTGCCATCCCGAATCACCATCGTCGGCGTCATGGAGCTGAGCATCCGTTTGCCCGGTTCGATCTGATTTGGCAGCGTGCCGATGTCGCCGCCGGCATTCGTGTCGCCCGGCTTCTTGTTGAAGTCTCCCATCTCGTTGTTCAACAGAAAGCCGGCGCCCTTGACGACAACGTTCGACCCGAAACCGCCTTCGAGCGTGGTCGTGGTCGTCACCGCCATCCCATTGCGATCGATGACGGAGTAGTGCGTGGTTTCTTCAGGTTCCTGCGAACCGGCCGCGGTCAGGATGTCGCTACCGAGCTCGAGGCTGCGTGAGGATTTGTCGGAACTGATATTCGCAGCCACGGTGCGGGCATGAGCCTTCGAGGTCAGCCTGGAAACAGGAATATCGGAAAAGTCAGGATCTCCGAGGTGTCGCGCACGATCCAGATAGGCGCGGCGCATGGCTTCGATCTGCAGGTGCAATGCGGGCGCTGTAAGCAGACCCTTAGCTTTGAGATCGAGCGGTTCGAGGATATTGAGCATCTCGATGAGTGCCGTCCCGCCGGAGCTCGGCGGCGGCATCGAGACGATCTCGAACCCGCGATACTCACCGCGAATCGGCGTTCGCACTTTGGCCCGGTAGGCGGCAAGGTCGGCTTTCGTTATGAGACCGCCGTTGGCGGCCATGTCCTCGGCGATGCGATCCGCAATCCACCCTTTGTAGAACGCGTCGGGGCCATCGGTGGCGATCGCGCGCAGCGTCCGTCCGAGGTCGGTCAGCACGATGCGATCGCCGGCAGACCAGGTGCCGCCACCAGGCTTGCCATAGGCGGCAACCGAGGCGGGATACTTCGCCATCCCCCGGGCGAGCTCCCGGTTCAGGCTGTCCGCGAGCGCTGGCGAGAGCGTGAATCCGCTCTCGGCGAGCAGCACACCCGGCATGACCACTTCTTTCCAGGGCAGCTTGCCGAACTTGCGGTGCGCCGCCTCGAGTCCTCGAACCGAGCCGGGGACGCCCGGCGCGAGATATCCGGTCGCGGTCAGCGCCCGATCGATGTTCCCGTCCTTGTCGAGGTACATCGTTCGTGTGGATTTCAGCGGAGCCTTCTCGCGGTAGTCGAAAGCCGTCAATTCGCCGGAGGGCGTTCGTACGATCATGAATCCGCCACCGCCGATGTTTCCGGCGCTCGGGTGGGTGACGGCCAGCGCGAACGCCGTCGCAACCGCCGCGTCAACCGCATTTCCACCGCGAACCATGACCGACGCGCCAGCATCACAGGCCGGGGCGGATTCGCATACGACCAGGCCATCCCTGGATGGGACTCCCAGATCCTCGGCCGCGCGCGACCCGGGCGCGATGACGAGCGCCAGTGCGAGAATGATCACAGTTCGCAGTGCATTCATATGGGCACAGGAATTGTAGTTCTTTTGGGTGCCGTGATCAGGTGGACGTCAAAGCGTAGATTTTTGAGTCGGAGTGTGCATGCAGATCTGGCCGGGCCAGCCCTATCCATTGGGCGCGACTTTCGACGGGGTCGGCACCAACTTCTCGATTTTCTCCGAAGCGGCGCAGCGCGTCGAAGTATGCCTGTTCGACGACAACGGCCAGGAAATGCGGTTCGACCTGCCAGAAGTGACAGCTCTTTGCTGGCACGGCTATCTGCCGAGTGTGAAACCCGGGCAGCGCTATGGATTCCGCGTGCACGGCCCGTGGGCGCCGGATCAAGGTCAATGGTGCAACCCAGCGAAGCTTCTGCTCGATCCGTACGCGAAAGCCATCGAAGGTCAGTGGGACTGGAACGAAGCCATCTTCCCCTACCACTTCGCCGATCCGGAAGGGTCGAAAAACGATCTCGATAGTGGCCCGCACTCGGCGAAGTGCGTAGTCATCAATCCCTACTTCGACTGGGCGAACGACCGTCGCCCGAATACTCCCTGGCACCGGACCGTCGTCTATGAGACTCATGTCAAGGGCTTCACCAAGACACTGCCCGAGATTCCCGACGAGCTGCGCGGCACTTACGCCGGGATGGCGCACCCGGCGGCGGTGAAGTATCTGCAGCGATTGGGAATCACCGCGGTCGAGCTCCTGCCGGTGCACCAGTTCGTGCAGGACTCCACGCTCGCCGGGCGCGGTCTGCGTAACTATTGGGGCTACAACTCGATCGGCTATCTCGCGCCGCACAACGAGTATGCGCACGGCCAGCGTGGCGAGCAGGTTCAAGAGTTCAAGCACCTCGTGAAGACGATGCACGACGCAGGCATCGAAGTGATCCTGGATGTCGTCTATAACCACACGGCCGAAGGCAATCACCTGGGTCCGGTTCTGTCGTTCAAGGGTATCGACAATCCCGCCTACTACCGGCTGATTCCCGACAACCGCCGCTACTACATGGACTACACCGGCACGGGAAACACGCTGAACATGCGCCACCCGCACGTCCTTCAGCTGATCATGGACAGCCTCCGCTACTGGGTCATCGAAATGCACATCGATGGTTTCCGGTTCGATCTGGCCGCGACGCTCGCGCGCGAGCTGCACGACGTCGATCGACTGTCGTCGTTCTTCGATCTGATCCAGCAGGATCCGGTTGTCAGCCAGGTGAAGCTCATTGCCGAGCCGTGGGACGTTGGTGAAGGCGGCTATCAGGTGGGGAACTTTCCGCCGTTGTGGTCGGAGTGGAACGGCAAGTTCCGCGACACGGTTCGCGATTTCTGGCGCGGCACCGACCGCACGCTGGCGGAGTTCGCCTACCGATTTACCGGCAGCTCGGATCTTTACGAGGGTACCGCTCGCCGGCCGTATGCCAGCGTCAATTTCCTCACCGCGCACGATGGATTCACCCTGCGCGATCTGGTCTCCTATAACGAGAAGCACAACGAAGCCAACGGGGAGGACAATCGAGACGGCGAGAGCCACAATCGGTCGTGGAACTGTGGTGCGGAGGGACCAACCGATGATCCGCAGATCAAAACACTGCGGGCCCGGCAGCAACGCAACCTTTTGGCGACGCTGATGTTGTCGCAGGGCGTGCCGATGCTGCTCGGCGGCGACGAAGCAGGCCGGACGCAGAAAGGGAACAACAATGCCTACTGCCAGGACAACGAGATCTCCTGGTACGACTGGACGACGGCGGATCAGTCGCTGCTGGCTTTCACACAGCGCCTGTTGCGCTTCCGACACAGACATCCGGTGTTCTGCCGCCGCCGATGGTTCCAGGGGCGAGCGATTCACGGATCGCAGGTGAGTGACATCGGCTGGTTCACTCGGGCCGGAACGGAAATGTCCGACGAAGACTGGCAGGCAGGGTTCGCGAAATCGCTGGGCGTATTCCTCAACGGTCGCAGCATCGCCAGTCCAAACGAACGAGGGGAGCAGGTCGTTGACGACAGCTTCTACGTCATGTTCAACGCGCATCACGAGCCTTTGGATTTCACGCTGCCGGAATCGAAGTGGGGCGAGCGCTGGACAGAGGTGCTCGACACGAGCGCGGCTGAAGACTCTCTGGACGAAGACAAATTGGGTTTGGAGCATGCGGCGCGAGCCGTGGTGAAGGTTCCGGCCTGGTCGCTGCGACTGCTGCGGCGGGTGGCCTGAGGCAGCGGCGGATGGCTGGGATTCAGCGGTATTACGTCGATGCGCTCGGGAAGCGCCACGTGGCGCCCGATGCCACGATCCGCGCGATTCAAACAGCGATCCAGAAAGGACAATCGACAGCAGCCCGAAGCCGAGAAACAGACACGGTTGTCACAACCGCTGGCTCGCGATTACGGCTCGGCCCGGCAGAGATTCGGCTGGAGGATGGCTCCAACCTGACCGTCGATCGTCTGTTGCCCGCCGACCTGCCGCTGGGTTATCACGACTTCCAGAAGCGCGGCGGGCGCGCCGGTCGCCTGATTGTGGCGCCCGCAGTCTGCCATCTGCCACGGGGCTTTCGCACCTGGGGCTGGGTGATTCAGCTCTATGCTGCACGATCGCGGCGCAGCTGGGGCATCGGCGATCTCGCGGATCTTCGATGGCTCGGGCAGTGGGCGCGCGGGCAAGGTGCAGGAATCGCGCTGATCAATCCGCTCTCGGCCGTCAGCCCGCTGATTCCTCAACAGCCGAGCCCATATTTCCCGTCGAGCCGCCGATTTCGCAGCCCTCTCTACTTGAGGATCGAAGAAGTTCCAGGCGCCCGTCAGCTCCGAGAACTCGCGGCACAGGCAAAAATCGGCCGCGCGCTCAACGGCGATCGCGAGATCAAACGCGACGAGATATTCCGCCTGAAGATGGCCGCGCTCGAGCGCATCTGGAAAAACGTCCGCGGCCGTGACGACCGCGGTTTCGACCGCTATTGCCACGACCAGCCCGGTCTCGAACAGTTCGCGACCTTTTCGACGTTCGCCGAACGATTCGGCACCGGCTGGCAACAGTGGCCCGTGGAGTTCCGCCATCCATCCTGCCAGGCAGTCGATCGCGCGCGGCGGGAGCGTGAGACCAGCGCTCGAATCCTCTTTCACAAGTGGGTGCAGTATCAGATCGATCGGCAGCTGGAGCGCGCTTCGGCGGCGATGCCGGTCATGCAGGACCTCCCCATCGGTTTCGACATGGATGGAGCCGATGCCTGGGAATTCCAGGACGTGCTCGCTCACGGCATCAGCGTGGGAGCCCCTCCGGACGAATTCAACACCCGCGGCCAGGACTGGGGTCTGCCGCCATTCGTACCGGACAAGCTCCGCGCCGCCGGATACGACCCCTTCGTCCAGACGATTCGAGCGTGCCTGCGTCACGCCGGTGGACTCCGCATCGATCACGCCATGGGTCTCTTCAGGCTTTTCTGGATTCCGTTGGCCGCCGAGCCGAAAGACGGTGCATACGTGCGAAGCCATCCGGCCGATCTGTTGTCGATCGTTGCGCTCGAAAGTCAGCGCGCCAAGGCCATTATCGTCGGCGAGGATCTTGGAACCGTCGAGGACGAAACGCGCGAGCAGTTGGCCGCGAAGCAGATACTCTCCTATCGTCTTCTCTGGTTCGAGAAGACGCCGCCATCGCATTTTCCCGAACGTGCGCTGGCTGCCGTTACCACGCACGATCTGCCGACGATCGCCGGCCTGTGGTCGGGAAGCGACCTGAAGGCGCAGCAGCGCCTCGGTCTCTCGCCGAACGAAGCGGGAACCGCAGGCATCAGATCGCGAGTCCGGCGCCTCACGCGTTCGGCGGACAAAACTTCCGCCGCCGTCGTCGTCGCGCGCGTGCACGAGGCGCTGAGCCATGCTCCCTCACGGATCCTCACGGCCACGCTGGACGATGCGATGGCAGTGGAGGAACGTCCAAACATTCCTGCCACGACGCACGAGTGGCCGAACTGGCGCATCGCGTTGCCGAAGCCGATTGAAACGCTGAAAGCGTCCCGACTCGCGCGCCGGATCGCGAAGGCGCTGAGACGGTAGGTTCTTCACGGCAGGTTCTCGCAATAAACTGTGCACATGTTGCGGATGCTGGTTCTCGCGCTCGCGCTGGTGTGGGTCCCGCAAAAGGCGGCCATGCCGGCGATTACCGTGTCCGCTGCGGTCAGCCTGACCGAATCGCTTCAGGAGATTGCGAAGGTCTACGAAAGGGCAGGCGGGCGTGTCAGCCTCAACCTGGCGGCGTCGAACGTTCTCTCGCGTCAGATCGTGAACGGCGCGCCGGCAGATGTATTCATCAGCGCGGACGAGGCGCAGATGGCGCTCGTCGAGAAAGCCGGTCTCATCGCCGCCGGCAGCCGCGTGGTCCTGCTCCGCAACCAGCTGGCCATCGTCGTGAGAACCGATCGTTCGGGAGAGCTGGCGTCGGCTGCCGCGCTCGCCTCGCCTGACGTGAAACGGATTGCGATAGGCGATCCGGACGCAGTGCCGGCTGGCGTTTACGCCAGGAGTTATCTCGAGCGCATCGGCTTGTTTGCCAAGCTGCAACCGAAACTGGTTCCCTCTACGAGCGTCCGCGCGGCGTTATCCGCCGTGGCCAGCGGGGCAGTTGATGCCGGGTTCGTGTACGTTACCGATGCGCGCGCGTCCAAACAGGTACGGGTTGCTGCCGTTATCAGCGGTCCTGAGGCGCCCGACATTGCCTACCCCGCCTGCGTCATCCAGTCCTCACGAGAACGAGAAGCGGCCGCAGCTTTCCTGAGCTTCCTGCAGACGGCCGACGCGGCACGAGTCTTCGAGCGCTACGGCTTCAAGCCGATCGTGGCGGGCCAGTAGGTCCAGATGCCGGTCTGGCAGATCACCGCGTTCACCATCGCCACGGCACTGGGTGCAACGGCGCTCATGCTGCCGCCGGGACTCCTGATCGCGTGGTGGCTGGCTCGCCGCAAGTTTCCTGGCCAAACGCTGGTTGAGACGCTCGTGTCGCTGCCGCTCGTGATGCCGCCGGTTGCCACGGGTCTGATTCTCTTGATGTTGCTCGCGCCTCGCGGCGTGATCGGACGCCTGCTCGCGAGATTGGGCATCGAAGTCGTGTTCACCTGGAAAGCGGTGGTCGTTGCGATGGCGGTCATGGCGCTCCCGCTCTTTGTGCGGGCGGCGCGCGCCGGCATCGAACAAGTCGATCGCCGCTACGAAGCGGTGGCCGCCACACTCGGAGCACGCCCGCTGCGTATCTTCTTCACGGTGACCTTGCCGCTTGCCGCACCGGCCGTGGCGGCCGGGGCCGTCCTTGGCTTCGCCCGCGCCGTGGGCGAGTTCGGCGCCACCATCATGATCGCGGGCAGCCTGCCGGGGACGCGCACGCTGGCCGTGGCCATCTATTCGTTTGCGGAAACCGGACGCGATCGCGAGGCCGCGGCGCTTCTCGTCGTATCCGCGGTCATCGCGTTTCTCGCGCTGTACCTCTCGAATCGGATCGCCGCGCGTCCCGGTTTGCGCGCATGATCTCGCTGGCGTTCACGCTGGTGCAGGGTGACTTCACGCTGGCTATGGACGAGCGTCTATCGGGCCGGATCACAGCACTGTTTGGTCCGTCTGGCGCCGGCAAGACAACCGCCCTCGACGCCATCGCCGGCCTGCGGACCCCATCCAGCGGCACCATCATCGTCGGCGATCGCACATTGTTTTCGAGCGCGGACGGTGCGAACGCGCCGCCGCACGATCGGCACATCGGCTACGTGCCGCAGGACGTCGCGCTCTTTCCGCACATGAACGTGCGGCGCAACGTCCTCTACGGACGCCGTCCACGACAGCGGCTCGAGTTGCCAACCGTCGTCGGCATGCTCGAAGTCTCGCAGCTTCTCGACCGCCGCGTCAGCGAGCTGTCAGGTGGCGAACGCCAGCGCGTCGCGCTGGCGCGGGCGTTGATGTCGAGCCCCGAGCTTCTCCTGCTGGATGAACCACTGGCAGCCGTCGATCTCGAGCTCCGGCGCCGGATCCTGCCCTACCTCGAACGCGTTCGCGATGAACTGGCGATCCCGATCATCTACGTTTCGCACGATGCCGACGACGTCCGCCGGTTCGCCGATTCGGTCATCGTCCTTGCCGGTGGCCGCGTCAGCCGCAACGGCCCACCAGCCGCCGTAATGACTAACGGGGAGCCTTCCTGAACGCGCCGTCCCGGAAGCCTTCGTCAGCTGCCCTTTGTGAAGAGGCCCGACGTAAGGATGTGCTTGGTGTTCAACGCACGGTTGCTCGCACCTCGTTGGAGAATCTGCGCCCGTCGCTGTCATGCGTGTCGGTGATGATCACGAGCGTGCCCTGGCGTCCAATACCGCACCCGAATCTGAAGGCGACCGGGAATCGGGCTTCGTCCAGGGCCGAGCCAAACGGACGCGTGGGCACCGGCGCGGTGAGGGTCACATCGGGCGCCGCAGTTCCAGTCGTGTCAGTGAATCGCATTCGAATGCTGTCGATGAAAATCGCTGCATTGCGATCTGTGCGAACCACCACGGTCGCGTCGACGAGAAACGGCTGAATGGCTGGGCAGGCGACGGAATTGTTGATGAGTTGCGCCGAGAGTACCGAAGGAGTGACGCCCACAAAAGGCGCGGGGCGCATCCAATCGTTCGATTGGAGAGCCGCGGCCCCCGTCGGAGCAAGAGGCGCGTCCCCGTCACTGCACGCCGCCGCGAGTACCGCCGCCAAAACGATCACCGCAGATGTTGGCTTCCACATAGCAACCTCGCATCGGTCGTCAAGCAAAGCATCGCCACCGTCATCAATGAGGGAGCGCGCTTTCAGTGCGCTCGCAGCCTGTCGCGCAGCAGCACTTCTCCGAGTGACGGTGGTTGGAGCTTGCGCGGCCGATGAAAGAAAACACCAGCCGTCACGCGCTGTCAATGAAGATTGCAAGTGAATCGCGCAGGAATTTTGCGATGTGTGCGCGCGATGTCTCCCGCCGGGATGACTTCGTCAGCTGCCATCGTCGCGGCCACGACTTTAGTTGTGCCCACGACGGACAATCTCAACCGAGCGCGACGCCGGCTCTTCAGAAAGCGCCGACGTTCCTGAACCGCGGATTGACGATGTTGTTGAAGATGGATCCGAAGGAGTAGCTGAAGCCGAAACCAATTTCGTATTCGTAGCCGGTCGCCAGCTCCCGCTGTCGGACGAGGATCTCTTCGGTGGTTGCCGATCCTCGCCGCAGCGACAGTTGATCGCGCCGCCGCGATCCGCGCGCGAACAGTTCGAGCGAGAAGCCTTTGAAGAGGCGAACGTCGATCTCGCCGAATCCTTCCAGCCGATATTTATCTGTTTGGTTGAGATAGTGAACCATTTCCAGCGAGCCGGACGCCGTTCCCCATGGCTGCCGCAGGGCAATCGAGGCCTCGAGCTGATGGTCCAGCAGCCGCTCCGAAAACTTGCCGAAGATGGTCTCTTCGGTGTAGTTCGCCGTTCTCAGGCCAAGGCTGTAGAACATCGTGAGGATGCGGCGCGTGGATTCGCTGTAAGGAAAGACATTGAATTCGACGCCGGGACCGATTCGAGACCTCAGATCGTAATTTTCGAACGTCGAGGCGCCGATTGCCGCAGTTCCCCCGGCTGACCAATGCTCGGTCAGACTTTTCACGAGCAGCGCGACCACCTGGCTGTCGCGGGAGATGGCCGTGAAGATTTCTCCCTCCTCGAGCTCGAACTGTTCTCGTTCGTAGCCGATCATGCCGTTCAGGTCGAATTTCCATTGGTCTGTCGTCCGGTTTGCTGAAAAAGAACCGGAGAAATCTCGCTGGTTGTTCTGCTCTTCCGCCTCGACCTCGCCGCTCGCGCCGATGCGGAAGACCCAGAAGTTCCATGGGTCGCTCGCCGCGGTCGCCAGCTGCTAGTTCGGCGGCGGGTCAAAGGTCACTTTGAGTCTCGAGGCCAGTGGCGAATCCGCCACGTAGCCGACGAGCCCGAGCTTCAGCATCGAGACCAGCCCACGCCGGCGCTCATCCGATGTGCTTGTCTGTGAGGCCGCATAGGTGAGGGTGTTCTCGAGCCCCTTGAATCGTTCGAGTCCGATGAACTTGAGGGTGTACTCCGTGCCGCCACCGCCGGTCGCCTGCGTCGTGATCAGCACATGGACGTCGGCAAGCGTGCGGTCGCGGACGTAGTTGACGAAGGTGATCTCCGTACGGATGTAGTTTTCGTCGCAGGAGGCGCAGTCGAGGAACACGCGCAGCGCATCGGGGCGCGACGATTCCTCCTGAGAGGAGCGCTCCTGTGCATAGGCGGAAATCGCGACGGTCAGCACACTTAACACCGTATAGATGGACGGCGCGACGGATCTCAGGAAAACGCCGCGCAACACTGCCAGAGAATTCGTCAATCCGGACTCCTAACGCACGGTTTGCGGGCACTCGGCGCGAAGCTTCTGCAGTTCGACGCGCGCCGCCCTCAGCGCCCGCGCCTCCGCGATGGCGATCGTGAGGAGCACTGCTGCGACGATCGCCAGCACCCGAACGGCCGTCGCCCACCTGGCTTCAGAATGCGCTGCCACCGTTGACTCCTTCAAGGCGACCCGGAAATCGTAATGCTGCGCCGATCGGCGCGCAGCTCGCCGTTCCGGAGCTGCACCCACACGACAATCGAGGTACTGGCCGGCTTGCTTGTAGTTGTGCGCCAACTCGCGCTCGTTGACGATGCCCGTCCACGGCGAGGCCGATCCGTCGCCGAACTCGGCACGCATGCGCGCAAAGCGCAGGATGCCTTCCGGTCCGTCGAGTATCACTTTGACCCGCGCCGTCTGCGACTGCACGGTCGTCTCAACGTTGACCCGCTCGGTCCCATTCGGCTCGAGCCATCGCCAGTCGACCGCGCGTTTGGTCGTCGCAAAGCAAATCCGACACTGATCGAAGTCGACGAGAGCAGCTGCCGCATCGTGGCGCGACCGCCCGTCATCGATCAGGTAGTCGCGGCTGACCCACTCTCGATTGAATGCCGTCGCCGCCGCCGACGAGACGAGGATGAGAACACTCGTGGCCGCCACGCTGACCCAGCCGGCAGCCGTGATCGGCGCCACGCGCGACGAACGGGCTCTCACGAAAGCGGCGATCGTCCCCGCGGTGGTGAGCGCGAGGAGCAGCACGAGCAGCGCGACGTTAGCCGAAGACTCGTCCCAACCACCTCCCGAGACCCACGGGAATGCCAGGTTCGGCCGCCAGCCGCTCACGCCCGTCGTGTGTAGCGGTCCGACCGTTTTCGTGTGGTGCCAGTTGTACGAGACGGCTGTTTCCAGCGAAACCACGACCGCGACAAGGGTGGCAAAACGCACTGCTGGTTCGGACCAGAAGCGGCGCACGAGTACCGCCACGGGCCAGATGAACAACGGCACGGTCGCCACGACCAGCCGACCGGGTGTTCCTCCGGCCGCGTGCAAGGTATGTGCGGCGGCCGGGACGGCGAGGGCCAGGCCGACGGCGAGGACGAACAGCGCCCGGCCGAGCGACGCGCGCGCCAGAACGGCCAGTCCAGGAAGCGCCGCGAGGAGTAGTGGCGTATGCGGCGCCATCCCCCACGTGCGGTGCAGCGCATAGCCGAAGATCGTGATCCGCGCCGCGTTGAGGTTGAGCGTGGATTCGGCGCCCGGAGCATCCCATAACGCCGTTGGCAGCCAGCTCCCGGTGACCCGATACGCAAACGCCATGATGGAGAAGTAACCGAATGCGGCTGCGCCGATGAACGCGAGGCGTGACCGACCGGAACCAGTCTTCACGACGCCGACGGCGACCAGGATCAGCGAGACGAGCAGGAAACGAGGGTGCAGCCACGCCAGCCCCGCGGCCGCGAAACCGGCAGCCGCTGCTCGCATCCAACCCGTGTGGTCCGCCTGGAACCACAGGTATGTCGTGACGAGGATGATCGCGAGGAGAGCGACGGTTTCAGGATAGACCTGGAAGGCGAAGGCGGCCGTGGGGAGCGACAGCATGGCGACCGCCGCCCACACCAGGCCCAGCAGCTCGGAACCGAGCGCGTGACGCAGCAGGCGGAAGAGAGCCACCGCGCAGAACCCGTAGAGAAACAGCAACGTCATGTAACTCAGGATCATCTCCGCCGGGAATTCCCCGGCGGTCGTTGGCGCCAGCGCCAGTACGTGGCGGTCCAGGTAGTAGCCGGGAAAGATGAACGCCGACACCCCCGGCAGATAGATCTGGTAGAGATCACCACGCTTGCCTTTGACGAATCCCTCGAGCCTTTGGCCGCGATTCCACTGAAATCCACGCGGATTGCCGGCAAACGCACCGAGGTCGCGGAAAAGTGCGCGCGTCTCTTCGCCCACGCTCCGGAAGAAAGTCGCCACGTTGCGGAAGACGTGCGATTCGCCGTCGAGCGGAAGGTCGCGGAAGAAGCGGCGGTTCGAGACGTTCAGGCCTTCACCCTGATACCAACCTTCTGCGTAGCGGACGTACTTTGGCTCATCACCATGCAGTCCCGGATCGAAGCGCAAGTAGCGCGTCGAGGCGGTCGCGCACAGCACGACACCGACGAACAAGAGGCCGTCCAGGAACAGGAGCCGTGCGGCAGGTGACCACCGCTGGATTGCGCCCATGCCGCGCCCGATCGGTCCGTCGACGATCGCATCCGCGCGGCTTGCCGCCCAGACGACCGCCACGGCGCACCACCACCATCGCAAGTCGTACAGGAAGTAGCCGAAGACCGCGAAGGGCTCTCCTGCACCCGGGACGGCCGGCAGCACGCCGGCCGCCATGGCGCCGAGCGCCACGAGCGGCGCCAGCCAACGGCCGGACCTGGCTCGATCGAGATTCTCGGTGCCCAGACGTCGGGCGTGACGAATGACGAGAAAGTACAGGCCTGTCAGCGTCGCCGTCACCGCAGCGGCAGCAGTGGTCAACTCCAAGAGGCCCGGCCATGCGAACAAGTACTGAGTACCGGTGGCGCTGGTGAGTGGCAGCAGCGTGCCAAAGCTTACGAGGCAGAAAACGATACACGCGGCTACCGCCGCGACAAGCCATCGCATCAGCAGGGCCTAGCGGACCGCCGGCGGCGTCGATCCCGCGTCGACAGGCCGTCGCTCGTAGAACCGGATATTCGGACCGGGGCGGGCAATGCGCGCAAACCCATCAATCGGTAAATAGAAGGCATCCTGCTGGTCGTACACGTGCGGTTCGCTGACACGCAGTGCCTGAATAGTGTGCCTCAAGACGTACTCATCGAGGATGGGCGCGAGCTGAGGAGGGAAAACACTGTACTGCCGTAACGGCGATTCCTCGACCGCGATCCAGTCCGGCCTCGTCTTCCGATCGGTCAATCGATGCGATTCGGACTCCCACAGGACTGCCTCATACGGCAGCAATTCTCCATGGTCCCAGAACTGAAAGCCGCCACCGGTCATCAGAATGGTTGAGCGCGGTCGGACGTTGTCCCTGACCCATTCCATGGCCAGCACACGGGAATCGGTCCGCGACAACAGTCGATCGAGCTGTACCGCCTTCACACCAGTTGGCAGGGCGCAAAGGGGCAGCAGCACGCCCGTCACCACGGGTCCGAGCGCCTCCCGCCGTCGTCTCAGCCCGTCGGCGATGACGGCAATCATCGCTGCTGCGCCGATGCACAGGAACGGAATGACCGGCAGCATGTATCGCGCGAACACCGTATAGCCCTGCCCGGCGACGACGTAATAGACGAGGGGAAAAGCAAACACGGTCGCCGCGACGCGTGGGCGAGTGACGAGCATCCAGACGATGCCCGCCACACCCAGGAGGAGCAGTGGCCATCCGACGCCGTGCGGCAGTGTAACCAGGGCGTGATGCTTCCAGCCGATGGTTTCGCCGATGCCATGTCCGTAGCCGAGGTGCCAGGACTCGTGGCGCAGGGCGTTGATGAACTCGCGTCGCGACACGAGGGCGTATGGCGTACCCGCGAGGAATCCGAGTATCGCGCACGCGGAGAACCAGGCGAACCGAGTTTGCTTTACCGGCACCGTCGCCTTGACATCAATCCACACGCGAAGCTGACTGACAGCGGCCGCAGCTGTCAGCAGGATGGCGTTGTACTTGGTCGACGCTGCCAGGCCCGTGACCAGGCCAGCCAGGGCAAACCGCCGTGCCGAAGGCTCCCGATCCGCCCGCAGCAACAGCAGGAGCGCGACGAGCAGCATCGAGGTCATCGCCACGTCGGTCACACCGAAGTGGGAGTCACGCACGTGTAGGAATGTGACGCCGAGCAGCGCCGCAGCGGGAAGCGCGGCTGACGGAGAAAGGCGGCGCGCAATCGCGAACACCGCGGCCACACCGGCCACACCAGCCAGCGCCGACACCGCGCGCGCGACGACGATCAGTTTCAGCCAGTCGGCCTCCATGCACGCGCGCATGTCCGGGAACGCCCGCACGGCGATGCCGACCGAGCAGCCAGCCGCATACACACCCGCCAAGGAATACATGAAGAGCGTGGGATAGCCGAAGAACCTGGGATTGAGAGTGTCGTCGAGGACGAATGTCACCGCGGTCCGCACGATCCGTCCTTCGTCCGGCCGCGCATCCGGGTTCGGCAGCCCGAACGTGAGCCCCCAGAATCGCAGCGTCGCGGCCAGCGCCACGATCGGCAGCAGTTGAAACGCGGTTTGCCGGTTCATTCGATTCGTGGCCGGTTCATTGGACTCGTGGCTGGTTCATTCGACTCGTGGCTTCCGCCTTCAGGCGGAAGATCCTACGTCGTCAGAATGACCTTCCCGATATTCTGCCGACTCTGGATGAATCGATGCGCCTCCGCCACGCGTTCGAGCGGGAACGTGCGCGAGACGACGGGGACGATCCGGCCGGCATGGAGCTCCTGCACCAGCATGTCCATGATCGCGGCCAGCTGCCGCCGCTCTCCCCAGAGATGACCGACGTGAAGTCCGAAGACGCCACGGTTCCGGTTGATGAGCGACATCGGGTCGAATCGGGGCGTAGCCATCCAGGCGCGAAATGCCCGCCAGTTGCTGCGTCGCTCGAAGGGGGCTGCCGAAGACAGCCCGAATATGATCAGGCGGCCGAGCGGCGCGAGCATGCGGTAGCTGGTCATGAAGCTGCGTCCGCCGATGGGATCCAGGATCACGTCGACGCCACGACCGCGGGTGATGGTCTGCACTTCCGCCGCAACATCCGCATGGCGATAGTCGATCGTGTGCTCCACGCCGAAGCTGCGCAGTGCATCGTGCTTGAATGCGGACGCCGTGCCGATGACCGTCGCGCGGCGCAATCGCGCGAGCTGCGTTGCGGCGAGACCGACACCGCCGCCCGCGTTGTGCACGAGCACGGTCTCGTTCGGCGCGAGGGCGGCCATTCTGTACAACGCCATTGCCGCCGTGACATACGTGACCGGGACTGCGGCCGCCTCGGCATCGCTCAGTTCGTCGGGGAAGTGGAAAACCTGCGGCGCCGGTACGACGACGGTGTCGGCGTAGCCGCCGAATCGCGTGAGCGCGACAACGCGATCGCCGTCTGAAAACCCGGTGACATCCCGCCCCATGCCCTCGATGTGGCCTGCCACCTCGTAGCCGACGACGACAGGCGGTGGCGGGGCGTCCGGGTAGAGGCCGAGCCGGGCGAGGATGTCAGCGAAGTTGATGCCCGCCGCGCGGACGCGGATGCGGATCTCACCGCTGCCGGGCTGGGGATCAGGCGACTCGCGAATGTCGAAGACGTCCGGCGGCCCGTGTCGGGGGATGACGGCCTGGCGCATGACGCCCGCCATCATTCTCGAACGGTCGCGGAATTGCCAAGGAATTCCTCAACGGCGAGCTTGGCCTCGTTCGCGGCCGTCGACGAGCAGCGCCAGCAGGGCTTTCTGCGTATGCAACCGATTTTCCGATTGATCGAATACGACCGACCGTTCGGAATCGATGACCTCGTCGGTGACTTCGTCACCACGATGCGCGGGCAGGCAGTGCATGAACAACGCCTCGGAATCGGCGTGGCTCATCAGGGTGGCGTCGACCTGGTAGGGAGCGAACGTCTTCAAGCGGATGTCCGCCTCGGCTTCCTGTCCCATGGACGTCCACACGTCTGTATAGACGGCATCGGCGCCGTGCACGGCGGCGACCGGATCGGTCGTGCTCTCGATGCCGGCTCCGGGAGCCGCCACAGCCTTGACGCTGGCGCAAGCGGCGGCCGGCAATGCGAACCCCGGCGGCGTCGCGACGCGTATCCGCGCGCCGAGCATGGCCGCTGCCTGCGCCAGCGACGTCGCCACGTTGTTGCCGTCGCCGACAAATGCGATCGTCCGGCCCTTCAGAGAGCCCCAACGTTCAACGAGCGTCAGACAGTCCGCCAGCGCCTGGCACGGATGCTCCTCGTCTGTCAGCGCGTTCAAAACGCGGAGCGCCGGCGCGGCATCGGCGAACGCCTCGAGTCGCGCCTGAGCGAAGGTCCGGACCACGGCGGCGTAGACCCAGCGTTCGAGATTCTTCGCAACATCCGTGATCGACTCGCGAGCTCCGAACGTGACGGCTTCCTGCGGCTCGATGACATCGCCTCCAAGCTCGCGCACCGCGATCTGGAAAGTCGATCGCGTTCGCAGAGAAGGCTTTTCGAAGAGCAGCGCGACGTGCCGGCCCTCGAGCGGACGAGCGTGTGGCACCCCCGCGGCACGAGCGGCTTTCAGCGCCGCGGCCAGCTCGAGGCAGGCTTCGAGCTCGCGGCGGTCGAAATCGAGAATCGAGAGGAAGCGTCGCGTTCTGTTCACCAGGGCTGGCCTGTCTACTGCAGCTTTCAACATGGCTAGGTCCGGTATTCGGCGTTGATCCGCACGTACTCAGCGCTCAGGTCGCACGTCCACATCCGCCAGCGGCCGCTGCCACCCGTGCCGAGATCGACCTCCAGGGTCACGTCCGTCTGCTTCAGGTAGGCGGCGGCTTCGTCGGCTCGCTCGTCGTGCGGCGTGCCGTCGTTGAAGAGCTCCACCGGTCCGATGCGGACGGCGGCGCGATCGAGAACAAATGCGGCGCCGGATCGGCCGGCGACGGCAATCAGCCGCCCCCAGTTTGGATCGCCGCCGTGAACCGCGGTCTTGACGAGCGGGGAGTTCGAGATCGCCCGTGCGGCGAGGCGCGCATCCTGATCCGTCTCGCCGCCGATGACGTTGACCGTGATCAGCTTGGTCGCTCCCTCACCACCACGTACGATGCCGATCGCCAGCGACCGACAGACGCTCCGCAGGGCGTCCACGAAGACGGGATAGCTCTCTTCGCTGACGCGTGCGCCCGATCGGCCATTGGCCAGAACGAACACGCAATCGTTGGTGGAGCACTCGCCGTCCACCGAGATCGCGTTGAACGTGTCGTCCACAGCCGCAGTCACGGCGCGCTGCAACAACGCCGGCTCCACCTGCGCATCCGTCGTGATGAATCCGAGCATCGTCGCCATCATCGGCTCGATCATGCCGGAGCCTTTGGCGATTCCGCCGACGCGGAACTGCGCGCTGCCGATTGTGCCTTCCGCCGCGGCTTCCTTCGGAAACGGGTCGGTCGTCATGATCGCGAGCGCGGCGTCGGCGCCGCCGGAGGCTGAGAGCGCGCGTGCCGCGGAAGTAATGCCGCGGCCAACCTTGTCCATGTTCAGCTTGACGCCGATGACGCCGGTCGAAGCCACCAGAACATCTTCCGGACGACAGCCCAAAGCTGCCGCCGTCTGACGCGCCATCATCGTTGCGTGTGCCATGCCGTCAGGGCCGGTGCAGGCATTGGCGCAGCCGCTGTTGACGACGATGGCTTTGGCGTGACCGCCCGAGCGCTGGAGATGGTCACGGGAGACGAGGATCGGAGCAGCCGGCGCGCGGTTGGTCGTGAAGACCGCGGCCGCCGAGGCGATCGGCTCGCTGGTCACGATTGCGAGATCCGGATTGCCCGTCGCCTTGATGCCGCATGACACCCCGGCCGCGGTGAAACCGGCCGGCGCCGTGATGCCGCTGGCGATTTCGCGCGTGGCCGTCATGCCGGAACAGGTTCGACCGAAGAGTCCTGCGGCTTCTCGTCGTAAACGTTCGGAACCAAGTGCAGGCGCTCGATGCTGGATCGGCGTGCCGCGACGCCGCGGCCCTGGATTACCGCCGCAGGCGGTACGGGGCGGACGCTCGCCCCGGCGCGCAACGGAAGCGTGACCGCGTACTGTCCGCACTTGCGGAACAGCGCGCACCCGGTGCAATCGTGCGCAATCTTTTCGGGGACCCAGATGTGCGGCACGATCGAGAAACCGAGCCTGACGAAGTGCGCCGGTTCGTGCGTGAATGCGCACAGCATGTCGAAGCCGCGCGCCGCGCCATCGGCGGCGACACGACCGACGAGCTCCCCGCCAATCCGGCGACCGCGGAACGGCTGGTCAACGACGAGGGAGCGGACCTCGGCGACACCGGGGCTCAACGGCGCGAGCTCGGCGCAGCCGACGACATGGCCGGAAATCTCCGCGACGACAAACCGCGACGCGTGCTCCTCGATGTTGTCGATCGAGCGAGGCAACAGGTGCCCCGCCTCGAGGTTGTCGGCGATCAGCCGGAAAATGTCCGCCGCGTCCGCCTGCGTGGCGGAGCGAAGCACGATGTCATCGGTCATGAACGTTCCTCGCGGCACACGTCACCGAGCGCTGATGAGAGGATCTCGGCCATCTGGTCGACGTCTCCCTCCGTAATGATGAACGGCGGCAGCAGCCGGAGGACCGTGTCGGCCGTGCGGTTGATCAACAGACCGCGTCCGAGTGCGGCCTCGACCACCGGTACCGCCGGCCGATCGAGCTCGATTCCCCACATGAGGCCGGCGCCACGGACATCCTTTACGCACTTGTGCCCAGTCGCCAGCGTTCGCAGGGCGGCTTCGAGATGCCGTCCCGTGCGCGCGACCTGCGCCAGCAGGCCTCCGGTCAGCTCGTCGACGAACACCAGGGCCGCACGGCACGCCAACAGGTTGCCACCGTAGGTGCTGCCGTGATCGCCGAACCCGACTTTCGAGGCGACTCGTTCGGAGATCATGGCGGCGCCGATCGGGACACCCGCGCCGAGCGCCTTGCCAAGAGCCATCACGTCGGGCTTCAACCCGAGCACGCTCGAATAAAACGGTACTCCGGTGCGCCCGAGCCCGCTCTGCACTTCGTCGGCCACGAACAATGCGCCCGATGACGCGCACGCCTCGTTGATGGCATCCGCCAGCTCGCGCGTCAAGGGCCGGACGCCCCCTTCACCCTGAATGGGCTCGGCGATTACCGCCGCAGTCGAGGACGTGACGGCCCGTCGCAGTGCCGCGGGATCGTTCGGGGCGACGAACGTCACGTCCGGCAGCAGCGGGGCGAATGGTGCCCGGTAGTGTTCATCCCAGGTCGCCGAGAGCGCGCCCACCGTTCGGCCATGAAACGAATGCTGGAGCGCCACAATCCCCGAGCGCGGCGTACCCAGTGCGTGCCAGTATCGGCGCGCGAACTTGAGCGAGGCTTCGATCGCCTCGGTTCCACTGTTGCAGAAGAACGCCCGCGGCAGTCCCGAAAGCGCCGACAGCCTCGCCGCGAGCTGCCCCTGCAGCGGGTGGAAGAACAGGTTCGACGTGTGGAGCAGCTCGTGCGCCTGCGCCGCGATGGCCGTCACGAGGCGCGGGTGCCCGTATCCCAGTGCCGACACGCCGATGCCGGAGATGAAGTCGAGGTACGGGCGTCCGGATGCGTCGAAGAGACGGCAGCCGTTACCGCGCTCGAAGACCACCGGCGAACGCCGGTAGACCTGCAGCACGTGCGCTGATTCGAGCGAAATGACATCCGGAGCGGTCGTTGTCGTAGCCATCCTTCAATACAGCCCTTCTACACTGCTCGCGGCCATGACGCGCGTGCCGCGCGCCGCCTCGAAGTCGCCGGCGCCGCGGCCGTCGACGATCGTCACGGTTCCCACGCCTCGCCCGGCCGCGAAACGGCACGCCACCAGCTTGGCTACCATGCCCGAATGCGCGGTGCCGGTCGCGGTCATCGCGTCCACATCCTCCCAGCTCATGACGGAGATGGTTCGGCCATCCCGATCGAGCACGCCGGCCGTCGTCCCCGCGATGATGAGTCGCGCCGCGCCGAGGGTCGCGGCCAGATGTGCCGCGAAGGTGTCGGCGTTGACATTGAGCAGCACGCCATCGGCAGTCGTGCCGATGCTTGCCACGACCGGGAGGTAGCCCCACTGCACCAGCTCGCGCACCAGGTTGCCGTTGGACGCGGTCGGTTCTCCTACGAGCCCGAGATCGACGATCTCTCCGGCTTGTGTCCTGATTGGCGCCGCCGGAGCACACAGTCCGAGCTGAGCGTCGGCGCCGGTGAGGCCAACCGCTTTGCCGCCCGCCGCGGTCACCGCGGCGACCAGCAGCGTATTGGTGCGGCCGGCCAACACCGTGACCACCGCGTCGAGCGTGTCGGCATCGGTGACCCGCAGGCCGTCGGCAAACCGCGGGGTGAGCCCGCGCCGCCGCAGTTCCGCGTCGATGGCCCGTCCACCGCCATGGACCACGACCAGCGGCCCACTCGCCGACAATCGCACGATCCCGGCAGCTGCGGCTTTGACGGCAACGGTGTCCTCGAGAAGCTCGCCTCCCAGTTTGAGGACCGTGGTCAACTGAGTCCCGCCGTTTCGTCGAAGCCAAAAGCCACGTTGAAGTTCTGAATGGCCTGCCCCGCGGCCCCTTTCACCAGGTTGTCGATGCACGCCACCATCACGACCTGCCGGCCGTCGGGTCCGACCCGCCAGCCGATATCGCAGAAGTTCGTGTAGGCGACATGCTTGATCTCCGGAAGGTCCGAGCGCGTCAGTCGCACGAACGCGGCATCTTTGTAGGCCTCCGTCAGCGCGCCTTCGACCGCGGTCTCGGTGACGCCCGGCTTCAGGCGTACGTAAATCGTTTCGAGGATTCCGCGATCCAGCGGCACGAGGTGCGGCACGAAAGTCACCGGCATACCGAGTTCTTGTTCTATTTCGGCGGCATGACGGTGCGCGAATACGCCGTACGCCGCGATGCTCCCGTGACGCTCGGAGAAATGCGTCCGTTCCGTCGGTGTCTTTCCGGCGCCGGAGACGCCTGATTTCGCGTCGATGATGACGCCCGGTTCGATCAGGCCGGCCGCGACGAGAGGCTGCAACGCGAGAATGGCGGCCGTCGGATAGCAGCCGGCACACGCCACCAGTTGCGCCGCCGGAAGCTCCGCGCGATAGCACTCGGTCAATCCATACGTGACCGGAACGGAGGGGGCATGGGAATGGGGATACCAGCGCTCCCTGTCGCTCGATGCGCGCAATCGGTACGCGCCGGAGAGATCGAAGACACGCGTGCCCTTCGCAGCCAACACCGGTCCGAGCTCGGCGGCCAGCGTTTCAGGAACCGCGAGAAACACCGCGTCTGGCGTAGCCAGTTGGTCGGCATCGAGCGGCTGCACCGGAGCATCCCAAATCCGGGCGAGAGCGGGTATGCGACGCGCTTCCGATCCGCTGGATGCCATCGCCGTCGTGAGCTCCGCTCGGGGATGGCGGGCCAGTCGGCGAATCAGCTCCACGCCGGCATAGCCGGTTGCTCCAGCAACCCCGACCGTCACACGCGAATAATTATTCATCCGAACGGGTACTTATACAGCACTGTCGGCTCAGGGTCAACAACTTACCTCATGTTTGAGCCGCCAAAACCGTGCATATGATGTATACTAATCCGTCTAAGTCAACTGGCCATGAAGTCGCACAGGCAGTCGTTGATCCTGGAAGTTATTGAACGAGAGTCGGTTACGAGCCAGGAAGGATTGCGCGCCCGCTTGATGGAGCTGGGCGTGACGACAACACAGGCGACATTGTCGCGGGACATTCGCGACCTTCGGCTGGTCAAGCAGGCGCCCGACGGGTCGTACAAGCGCGCGAATGCCGCGACGGCGCCAGCCGGCGACGATGCAGATGGCGCGGTGGCGCAGGCGGTGGCGGATTACCTGCGCGAATTCGAGGTGGTCGCGCAGATGCTCGTCCTGAAAACGGATGCGGGACAGGCGCAGCCGCTGGCTATCGCCCTGGATCGCGGCCGGCTTGCGGATGTTGTTGGCACGCTCGCGGGTGACGACACCATCCTGGTCATTTGCCGTTCGCCGGACGGCGCCCAGGCGCTGGCCGAGCGGCTGACCCGATGGTTGCAGGGCTGAAGGAAGCCAGCTTTGAAAAGAGATGACGAAATCAACGACGCGCATTGTCCTCGCCCATTCCGGTGGCCTGGATACTTCGATTGCGATCCCTTGGCTGGCGGAGCGCCACGACGCGGAAGTCGTCGCGGTGACGCTGGATCTCGGGCAGGACAGTGAGCTGACCGAAATCCGTGAAGCTGCCCTCGCCGCGGGAGCGGTGCGTGCGCACGTCATCGACGCGTGCGGTGAGTTCGTCGAGCGGTATGCGCTCGTTGCCTTGCAAGCCGGCGCGCTTTACGAGGGATGCGATCCGCTCTCAGCTGCGCTTGGACGAGCGATCGTCGCCGCGCGTCTCGTGGACGTCGCTGGCATGGAAGGAGCGACGGCCATCGCCTACGGTCCGGGGCTGGACGCGTCGGTGCGCGCGTTGGATCCGTCGCTGACCGTGATCGTTCCCACGACGCTGTGGGAATTGTCACACGCGGACAAGCTCGCCTACGCACGCGCGCGCAACGTTCACGTCGTCACCGCCGCGGAAGGCTCGGCAGCCGCCAGCGCCAATATCTGGGGCCGGTACGCCGGGAGCTTTGCGCCGGGGACCGCGGCTGCGCAGGATATCGGATATGTGCTCACGCGGTCCGCGCTCGATTGCCCGGACGAGCCGGCGTATCTCGACATCGAGTTCGAAGCCGGCGTCCCCGTTCGGGCCAACGCAATCGAGATGACCTTGCTCGAGATGATGGAGAGCCTCGAGATCATTGCCGGAGCGCACGGCGTTGGCCGGATCGAACGGTTGGAGAGCGGCGCCGGCGATACGTTGTCGCGCGTCGTGTTCGAGGCGCCGGCAGCCGTCGTGCTGCACACGGCGCATCGAGCGCTGGAGCCTCTGGTGATTCCAGCGGATCTCGACCGGGTGAAACGCGGGCTCGCGCGTATTTACGCTGACCTCGTCCATGAAGGGCGATGGTCCTCGCTGACCCGGGAAGCGATCGATGCGTTCGTGCGCACGACGCAGCCGCGCGTCACGGGCTCGGTTCGACTGCAGCTGTTCAAGGGTGAGTGTCGAGTTCTCGAGAGTCGCTCGCCTCATGCCCTCGACCTCGATCCCTCTCGCTCTGACGTCGCCAATCAATTCGAACCCGCGGCGGAAGGCTTCACCTCGTGACGCATCTCTGGTCCGGGCGCTTCGACGAAGCGCCCGATCAATTCCTGCTGCAATTCGGGGCGTCGTTCAAGTTCGACCGGCGGCTGTTCGAAGACGATGTGCGCGGTAGCCTCGCGTGGGCTGAGGCGCTGTCGGTAGCCGGGGTCCTGAATGCTGCCGATACCGGCGCGATCCGTGCCGGCCTCGAAGAAATACTCGAGCGCGGTCGCACCGATCCCGCATTCTTCGACGCGGAGAAAGCAGCGGCGGACGAGGACGTGCATTCGTTCGTCGAGCGCGAGCTCGTGCAGCGCGTCGGCGAGGCGGGCCGCCGGCTTCATACCGGACGTTCCCGAAACGAGCAGGTCGCGCTCGATCTTCGTCTCTATCTCAAGCGTCGCATCCCGATTGCCCAGCAGGCGATCGCCGCGTTGATCACGACGCTCGCCGATCAGGCCGAGCGCAGCGGCAGCGCGCTGATGCCCTCTTACACACACTTGCGCCGCGCGCAGCCGGTGCTGGTGGCCCATTTCTTCCTCTCTCACGCGGCCGCGCTCCGTCGCGATCACATCCGTTTCGATACCGTTCTCGACGAACTCGACGAACTGCCGTTGGGATCCGGCGCAATCGCCGGCACCAGCTACGGCATCGACGTTCACGCGCTCGCGCGGACCCTGGGCTTCTCGCGTATCGTGGCCAACAGCATCGACGCGACCGGTGATCGCGACTTCGTGGCTTCGTATCTGTTCAGCGCGGCATTGGCGATGGTCCACGTCAGCCGGCTCGCCGAAGATTTGATCCTCTTTACTTCCGAAGAGTTTGGATTCTTCGAGCTCGCGGATTCCGCCGCAACCGGTAGCAGCCTGATGCCGCAGAAGAAGAATCCGGATCCGCTGGAGCTGTCGCGCGGCAAGGCCGGGCGCGCCATCGGACGTTTGACGGGCTGGCTGGCGTCCATGAAGGGTCTGCCCATTGGCTACAGCAAAGACCTGCAGGAGGACAAAGAAGCGCTCTTCGATGCCGAAGACACGCTGATCGGGTCCTTCAATGCGACCCGCGCGGTTCTGAACGGTGTGATGCTGAAGTCAGCCGCAACGGAGCGGGCCGCGTCAGGGCTCCTGCTGGCAACGGATGTTGCCGACTACCTCGTCGGCAAGGGTGTGGCGTTCCGCGACGCGCACGAGATGGTCGGGTCGCTCGTGCGTCAGCTCGTTCGCGAGGGTCGCACGTTCGAATCGCTGACGCTCCCCGAGTGGCAACATCATTCCAACCTGTTCGAGCAAGATGTCCACCAGGCGATATCCGCCGATGCGTCGGTAAGGAAGAAGCAAACGCCGCAATCGACCCACCCCGACGCGGTTGCCCGTGCGCTCGCAGAACTTCGCAGCTGGCTGCGAGTGCATTCGTAAAAGGGCACAGTCACCTTTTTGCCAAATCGGCACTTGGCAAAAAGGTGACTATCCCCTTTTGTCTCAGAACCGAAACGTAACGCCGACGGTTCCGCGCCAGAATCGGAAATCGCTGAGCGCGACATCGAACTCGTCGTCAGGCTCGTTGTCCTCCAGCGAGCGGAAGTAGCGCACGTCGCCGCGAAGGCCGATGTTGTCGGTGAAGAATCCAGTCACACCCGCTCCCACGTTGAAGCCCCAGTCGGTGCTGTCGACGTCGAAGAGATCACCGGCGTCGCCGATGCTGCTCTTGATGATGCCGACACCGCCGGACGCGTAGGGACGGATCCCCGGACCCGACTGACCACCAATCGGCGCACCCACGACCAGATTGGCCATGAGCGTCGTCACGTTGCTGTCACCGAACTCGAAGTTCCCGCTGCCGGAGGTGTTCTCGAAGAAGTTCGGCGACCAGCCGAAGTCCGCTTCGAACCCAACTGCGCCCGCTCCCATCCAGGCGAGCGTCGCACCGAAGTCGCCGCGCTTCTCGAACTCATCGTCGAAGTCGCCGACGTCGCCGAAGTTCGCGGCCCCTCCCCAGTTGATGCCTACAAATGGGGTAAAGAGCCAGTCAGCCGACGCCGTGGATGGCACGGCGGCCGAAGCCGTCAGAATTAATACCGTTGTCATGAGTAACTTACGCATGGGTCATCGCCTCATCGGTTTGCGGACGGACAACCTCGTCCGTACCCGCTGCTGCGGCTAACGGTGCAAGCGATGTGCCCCGCTACTCTCGAGGTTCAGGAACTACTGTTCAGGTGAGCACGCAGCTCATGGGCGTGCTGCTGGAGGAGTGTCCACGCACGGGACACGTGCGCCTCGGTCGTCCGCAGGTTGCCAATCGCGAGGCGGAGCACGAACTGACCGTCGAGGCGGGTGTGTGAGAGGAATACTTCGCCGCTCGCGTTCACGCGTTCGAGCAGCTGCTCGTTGCGTTCGTCCGACATGTTGGCTCGGAAGCAGACCACGCTGAAGGGGGCCGGTGCCATCGGGGTAAAGTCGGGATGATCCTTCACCCACTGCTCGAACAACCGTGCCAGACGGATATGTTCGGCCAGGCGCGTTCGTAGTCCCTCCGCGCCGAAGTGGCGCAGTACCATCCACAACTTCAACGCGCGAAAACGACGTCCCAGCTGGATGCCGGTGTCCATCAGATTCTGGACGGGAGCGGCTTCAACGGTCTTGAGATATTCCGGCGTCAACGAGAAAGCTGCGCGCAGCACGTCCATCCGACGGCAATAGAGCACGCTGAGATCGAAGGGCGTGAACAGCCACTTGTGCGGATTGACGACGATCGAGTCCGCACGTTCGGCGCCGCGCAGAATCCATCGGTGATCGGGGAGCAGTGCGGCAACACCTGCGTAGGCGGCATCGACGTGAAGCCATACTCGCTCGCGCTCGCAGATGGCCGCAATCTCCTCGACCGGATCGACGCTGGTCGTCGACGTTGTACCAACCGTCGCCACGACCGCGAGCGGGACGTAGCCGGCCGCGCGGTCGTCGGCGATTGCCGCCGCGAGCGCGTCCGGGCGCATGCGAAACTCGCCATCGGCGGCGACGCGCACGATCGCGTCGTAGCCGAGCCCGAGCAGGATGATCGACTTGTCGATCGAGGAGTGTGCGTGCTCGGAACAGTAAACGCGGCAGCGAGACAGTTCGGCGCGTCCCGCCAGACCCGCCGCACGAACTTCTGGAATGGCCAGCTCTCGAGCCGCGGCCAGCGCGTGCAGACTCGAGACCGACGCGGTGTCGTAGATGACCCCAGCGAAATCGTCGGGGAGACCCATCAACCGCCGTAACCACGCGAGCGTGACCTCTTCGAGCTCGGTCGCGGCTGGCGATGTGCGCCAGAGCATCGCCTGGACATTGAGAGCCGCCGACAGAAACTCCGCGAGAATGCCTGGTGCGCTTCCGGTGATCGCGAAGTAAGCGAAGAACCCCGGATGATTCCAGTGCGTAATGCCCGGCAGGATGGTCTGTTCGAAATCCGCGAAGATGGCGTCGAAGCTTTCCCCCTGCTCAGGGGCCTCGACTGGGAGCGCGCGGCGAATGTCGCCGGGCCGCACTCTGGACAAAACGGGAAAACGATCTGGAGCCGCGAGGTAATCGGCGATCCAGTCGGCGACACGGTGGGCCTCCCGCCGGAAGGCCTCTGGATCCATGTCGCCGGGATGGGGCATTCAGCGTTTTTCTACTTCGACTGACACCGGCGCCGCAAGCCGCACTGTGACGATCGTACCCGGAGGCAGCGTAGCGGCGTTGCGGTCGCCCGCCATCACGACGGCTGTGCCACCGGCCGCACCCGTTGTCGCGCCGACGATGGCGCCTTTCTTTCCGCCGATGAGTGCGCCGAGAATCGCGCCGCCAACCGCGGCTCCGCCGATTTTGCGCGTGCTTTCACCTGCCGGCGGTTCGCCCTCTCGATAGATGGCCTCCGTGCTGATCGGAAGCTCCGTTCCGTCGGCGAGGACCAGTGTGTGAAACCGGACTCCAAGGCGCGCCCGCTCCTTGATTTTGCCGCCACGCTCCACGAGCGTCACCGATCCGATCGCTTGCGCGCCGGCGGGAATGGCGACCCGTCCATCAGCCATGACGTCCCTGGTTACGCGACCGTTGACGCGATCCTCGACGTGCGCACGCTCGGTCGAGATCGGCGTCTCCACGCGCAGGCCAATCACCGACGATGCCGGGACGACGAGTTCGTCGAACTGCGGTGGCGGGGGTGTTTCAGGACGCGGAGCGACCTCGGCAATCTCACTACGTGTAGGCGGCGGCGCAGGGGCCGGCGCTGCGACCTCCGGTACCTCGCGTCCCTCGCGCGGCTGAACCGGAGCCGCCTGCTCACGTGCCGGAGGCGTTTGGCGGTTCGCACGGCTCGTCGCCGGCGTCGACGGGCGCGGCCGTGGCGCCTCGAATCTCGCGCTCGACCTTTACGGCTTCGGCCGGTTTCTTGGCCTCGGCCGGCGCCGGAGCGATCCGCTCGGAGGCCGCAGCCGCCGTCTCGGTTGGTTGCTCCGCCTTCTGGGCGTCGCTCGTCACGACGGCTTCGGTTTCGGCGACGGGTCGGGCGGTCTCCGCCGATTGCGCCGCGGGCGCAGCAGGTATGGCAGCGACCGCCTGTGGGTCAGCCGCATTGTTTCGGACGGCCAGATAGGCACCGCCTGCAGCGGCAGCCACACACCCGGCGGCCAGCACGCCAACAGCAAGAGACTTCGAAAACATGGAACGCTCCTGTCTGACGTCCGGATGAGCAAGAGACGTGCCCAATATCCTCGCAAATCCTCCCAAAAAACGCCACTTTTTGACCACTCGGCCCGGCAAAACGAGACCTGACAAGGACAGTCCGTGTCCTATGATCAGGACCCTGATGCCGGGGGCGCCTGGGACAGGCGCGAATTCGTTGGGCGTCTCCCAGGCATTCGAGTTGCACGACTTGTTGGGTTGGCTGGGAGGGTTCGTATGCGTCGTCTATGGCTGGTGGGTGCGCTGGTGGCGGCCCTGGCTGGTTCTGCGGAGGCCTTGACCGTCCGTGACATTGTCGAGTTGACGCGCGCTGGTCTTGGCGACGAGGTGCTCCTCGCCCTCATCGAGGTGGACCGCGGCGTCTATGCCATCGACAAAGAGACGCTGAAGCAGCTGAAGGCGGCAGGCGTCAGCGATCGGGTAATCGTCGCCCTGGTCAGAAGCGGCCGAGAAGTGCCCGTAGAGCCGGTTCCAGCACCGGCAGTCGATCAACAGCCTGTCGAAGCACCTGCTCCCCAGGTTGTCGTCATCGATCACCAGCCTGAGCGGATCGTTGAAGTGCCGGTACCCGTCGCCGTGCCTGTTTTCATCCCGTCGAGACGCTCACGGCATCACGCAACCGTGGACGGAACGTTCGACGCGTCGAACTTCGTGCCATTCCAGACCGGTCCGCCGCCGAATCGGCCGGAGCAGCAGCGGACCAAGGAACCCGTGTACTGGGGTTGGGGAGGAAAGCTGCGGCCGGATGCGTGGGATCCGGGGGTCAAGCCGCCCGATCGTCGGAAGTAACGCCCTCCGACGTAAATTTTCTTTTCGTGAATTTTCTTTTGACGTCTATCCCGATCTTGACCGCCGTGGGGAGCAGTGCCACCGTACCGATCAGCAGTGCGCTTGGCTTGATCCCTTCAGTCCGCTCCCGCGCCGGCGGTCTATCGACGTCGCAATTGACCCCTTCAGGAAACGGTTCGACATCGAGCACGCCACGCGCCTTGCGCTCGTTGTAATCACGCTCGGCGGCGCTCCCGATCTTCTTTCTCTGCCCCGGCACTCTCTCGCCGGGCTTCTTGCCGTACGGCGATGCATGTTCGATTTCCGCATTCATTTCGGCGCCGATGAGGATTGCGAGTCCAGACAAGTAGAACCACAGCATCAGGACCATCACGCTGCCGATGGCTCCGTACGCCTCGTAGCTGCCAAAGCGCGCCAGGTAAAGTTTGAAGCCGAGGGAGATGAGGAGCCACAGAGCGGTCGCCAGTATCGACCCGGGTGTGATCCACACCCAGTCCTGCTCGGCATCCGGCGCAAAGTAATAGACCATCGCTATTCCCGCTGAAACCATCACGAAGATCAGCGGCCACTGGAGCAGCTTCCAGCCCCACTCGAAGACTGGTCCGAGGCGCATGCTCTCGGCGATGCGTTCCGCGAGCGTCGGCCCCGCCACGATGAGCGTCATGGACACCAGGATGAAGAACGCCAGTCCCAGCGTCAGGGCAATGGCAATGAGCCGCACCTTCCACCACGGCCGGCTTTCGACGATGTCGTAGGCGGCGTTGAGGGTGCTGCACATCGAGACCACGGCATTCGACGTGCTCCACAAGGTGAACACGAAAGCCAACGTGAGTAGACCGCCGGCGTTGGTGTTCGATATGTTGCCGAGCTGCTCCGTCACGATTTTGATGACTTCGGGAGGAGCCACGCGGCCCATCATTTTCACGACTTCGTCGACAAGGTTATGAACGGGGAAGAAGCTCGCGATCGAGAGAAGTGCGAGCAACGCCGGGAACAGCGCGAAGAAAAAGTAGTAGGCCTGTTGCGCCGCCAGGTTCAGGACATCATCCGCGATGGCCTCCTTGAGCGTGCGCTTCAACAGGGTTCCCCAGCTCAGCGGCACATGGAACCGTGACGGCATCAGCGTCGAAGCTAGCAATCGCACTGCCAGTGGGTCCCGAACATCTATGCTATAAGGCGGCGATGCGCCGCCGCCCCTTTTACGTCGCGATCGCCTTCGTCGCCGCCGCGGGCTTGTGGCCAGGCCGCGAGCCTGCCGCGCAGTCCGCTCCAGCGAAGATCGACAAGATCGATGCCGCGTACACCGCGAAGATCAAGGAATACCTGCAGGACGCTCGGATAACCACCGAACTCGTCGACCACCTTCCGGCCTCAGACACCGTTCCGTCTCCGTTGAAGTTCCTGGGCCGCGTCGTCGGCATGCCCGGGGAACTGACCTACGCGAAAGACATCTACCGCTACTACGACGCGCTCGACAAGGCTTCGGACCGGATTGCCGTGTGGCGCATCGGCAAGACCGAAGAAGGCCGCGAGATGGTGCTGCTGGCCGTTGCAGACGAGGCGACGATCAGGCAAATCGAGAAGTACAAGGCGATGACTGCCGCCCTGACCGATCCGCGAAAGACGACGGAGGATCAGGCTCGCCAGCTGCTGAAAACGGCGAAGCCGATCTACTGGATCACGAGCGGCATGCACTCGCCGGAGACCGGTGGCCCGGAGATGTTGATCGAGCTGCCGTACCGTCTGGCGGTGGGCGAGAGCCCGCTGATTCAATCAATCCGAAGCAACGTCATCACGCTGATTACCCCGGTTATCGAAGTGGACGGCCGCGAAAAGCAGGTTGACACCTATTACTTCAACAAGAAGCTCCCGGAAGGTGCACCGCGTCTGCCGTTGATGTACTGGGGCAAATACGTGGCGCACGACAACAACCGCGACGGTATGGGGCAACGTCTCGCGCTCACCAGAAATGTGACGAAGACGTTTCTGGAGTGGAAGCCGACGGTGCTGCACGATCTTCACGAGCAATCGACATATCTATACGCGTCGACTGGCACCGGACCGTACAACGAGTCGATCGATCCGATCACGATTGACGAGTGGTGGCTCCTCGCCAAAACCGAAGTCATGGAAATGACGAAACGAGGAGTGCCCGGCGTCTGGACGTACGGGTTCTACGATGGGTGGACGCCGAACTACATGTTCTTCATCGCTCATTCGCACAATGCCATCGGGCGCTTCTATGAGGTGATGGGCTACGGTCCGGACAATCGGTACGGTTACCGCGCCGGCGACTACGACGAGCCGGGAGTGGTTCCGGCCAAACCCGCCGTTGCCGTCGATCCAGTGGGGTCCGCGAAACAACACCAACATTCAACAGTCGGCAATCCTCATCGCGCTCAACCACATCGCGCGGAACAGAGAGACGTATCTCGAAAACTACTGGCTGAAGAACAAACGTGCCCTCGAGAAGGGAACGACCGGTCCGGTCTATGGGTGGGTGATTCCGGCCGGCCAACGCCGCAAGGCCGATGCGGTCGACGCGGTGAACGAGCTGCGGCGTCAGGGACTCGAAGTCCACACCGCCGCGACGGCCTTCAAAGCGGGGAGCGTAGAGGTCAAGGCAGGTGACTACGTCATTCGTGGGGACCAGCCCTATCGAACGCTGGCCGAGATGTACTTCTCGATTCAGAGCTTTGCGCCGGCGAATCCGCGGCCGTACGACGACACCGGTTGGACGTTCCAGTTCATGCGGAACCTCGTCGTCAAAACGATCAACGACAAGCCGTCTTACGGTCAGCTGACGCTGATGACGACAGAGGCTGCGGCCCCTGGCGGCGTGGAAGGCAGCGGGCCGGTGATGGTCGTCGATCACACGACCGACAACAACCTCGTGACGTTTCGATTCAAACATCGGGACGTGAAAATGCAGGCGGCGGAAGAGGAGTTCGAAGCCGGCGGGCGAAAGTTTCGCGCCGGCGCGTTCATCATTCCGGAGGCGAACCGCGGTGTGCTCGAGGCGAGCCTGAAAGCGCTTGGTCTTTCCGCGATTGCGGTCGCGTCGATGCCCACGGTGCGAACGCACGATCTCGATATCCCGCGCATCGGCTATGTCCACAGCTGGGCGAATACGCAGAACGAAGGCTGGGTGCGGGCGGCGTTCGATACGTTTGGCGTGCCGTATACGTATTTTTCCGACATCAAGCTCAGGGAGGGAAACCTCCGTCAGGCCTACGACGTGATCGTGTATCCACACGTTGGCGGAACAGCGCAGGCGCAGGTCAACGGCATTCCGCGCACGGGTTCATCGCCACTGCCCTACAAGAAAACGGATGCGACGCCGCATCTCGGTGCGCAGGATCAGGCGGACGACATCCGCGGCGGCATGGGTCTCGAAGGCTTGACGGAACTGGTGAAGTTCGTCCAACAAGGCGGCACCCTGATCACCGAGGGATCGACGGCCACGATCTTCCCCGAGTACAGCCTGAGCTCCGGCGTGACGGTGGAAAGTCCCGAGGGACTGTTTGCGCGCGGATCGGTCATGCGCGGCGTGTTCGCCGACAGGCAGAGTCCAATCGCGTACGGATACGACCCGCAAGTGCCGGTGTATTTCAACCAGGAACCAGTGTTGTTCGTGGCCAGCGGCGGCGGAACGGCGGCCGGCGGTGGGCGCGGCGACGCTCCGGCGATTGCCGGCGTCGGCATGAACATCACGCCGATGGCGAGCGCGTCGCAGCAGCGACTGTCTACGTGGGATCCCGAGGGCCCCGCTCCAAGCGTCGCGAGTGCTGGCGCGGCCGAACGTGGCTCGCGTAGCGAGAGCGGTCAGAGTGAATCGCCAGGTCGCGGCGGCGGGCGCGGCTCGGGAGTGGACGAATCTCGCCCGCGCGTGGTGCTGCAATTCCCATCGAACCCCGGCGACATGCTCCTTTCCGGGACGCTCGTTGGTGGCCAGGCGCTGGCTAACCGGGCGCAAATCGTCGACGTTCCGGTCGGTCAAGGTCACGTCGTGGCGTTTGCCATTCGTCCGTTCTGGCGCTGGCAGACCCAGGGCACTTACTTCCTCGGATTCAACGCCATCCTGAACTGGAACGATCTGAACGCCGGGCGGCGGTGAAAGGCGCGGTCGGATCGATCCCACGACGTCATCGTCATCGGCGCCGGCATCATCGGCTGCGCGGTCGGGCGCGAGCTGGCGCGCCGCGGCGCCAAGGTCAGGATCTTCGAAGCCCGTACCTGTCGGTGCCGGAGCGACGCGTGCTTCGGCCGGCGTGTTGGCGCCCTACATCGAAGCGCACGAACGTGAAGCGTTACTGGCCCTGACGGTTCGTTCGCTCGGTCTGTACGATGCCTTCGTCAGAGATGCCGTGGAGGAATCGGGAATCGCCATCGAGTATCGCCGCTGCGGCACGCTCGAGATCGCGACAGACGCGGCTTCACGAGAGCGACTGCAGGCCAGCGCGGCACATCACGGCGCTGCCACGATGCAATGGTTGGACAGCGCATCCGCGCGGCGTCGAGAGCCTGTGCTCCCGGAGTCCATCGAGGGCGCTCTTCACGTACCCCAGCACGGGTATGTCGTCGTGCCGGCCCTGACGGACGCGCTCGTCTGGGCCGCCCTTCGTCACGGCGCACAGCTCGAGGCGGCGCATCGCGTGACCGGTGTGCGTTCGGAGGATTCGGTCTTTTCGGTGCTCACCGAGGACGGGACCGTCTGGCGCGCCGAACAGGTCGTCCTCGCTGCGGGCAGCTGGTCTGGCCTGCTGGATATCGAAGACGCGCCGCGCGCGGCCGTTCGGCCCATCCGCGGTCAGTTGCTGCACCTGCGGTGGGACGGCACGCCGCCCGCGCACATCATCTGGGGACCGGATTGTTACGTGGTGCCCTGGGAAAACGGGACGGTGCTGGTAGGTGCGACGGTTGAGGACGTCGGGTTCGACGAACGTGCAACCGCGGATGGTGTGCACAGGCTCCTGACCGCGGTCTGCCGGCTGCTCCCCGACGCGTCACGGGCAAGTTTCATCGAAGTGCGCGCCGGCCTGCGCCCCGCTACGGCGGACGGTCTTCCATTCATCGGTCGATCACCACGACGCTCCAACCTGGTCTATGCAACCGGCCACTTCCGCAACGGGATCCTGCTCGCCCCGCTGACGGCGCTGTTCGTCGGCGATCTGGTGATCGACCGGAAGGAAGATCCCATGCTCGCCACCGTGCGGCCTGGGAGATAGGGGGAACTTTTCGCGGAACTGTCCGAATTTGCGAAAAGTTGAGTGTCCCCTTTACTGGCCAACCTGCGTGGTGCGCAGGATTTGACCAGCCTGCTCGACGCCACCGAGCCTGTTGCTCGAGGCAGGCTGACTCGTGCCCGCTTGCACACGGTCGGATTGACCGACCTGCTGGACGCGCTCGAAGTTGACGACGGCGAGCTGGTAGTCGAGATAGGCCCGCAGCTCGTTGTCGAGCGCAACGGCGAGGTCACGCTGCGCCTGAATGACCAGGAAGCTCGTCGACATGCCGACCTCGAATCGCTTCTGCTCCGCATCCAGCCGCTGCTCGGCCAGCTCACGTCCGAGTCGCGCGGTCTCGATGCGCTGGCTGTTCTGCTCCACCCGCAGCGCCGAATCCCGCACCTCGCGCACCACCGACACTTCGATGCTGCGGATGCGCGCCGCCGCCTGATCGCGTTCGATGCGCGTACGCGCCAGGTTCGCTTCCTCCACGCTGTGTCCGACTGGATACGTCAGTAGGAACCCAACCGTCCAGTTGGGAAAGTCGGCCCCGAACACCTGCCCGAGGACCGAACCATATGACGTTTGATCGAATCCGATGATCGTGCCGGGGAAACCTCCCGTTCGCACGAGTCGCGTACCGCCCTGACCGCTGCTCAGAAACGTCGCCTGCGCGCGCAGGTCGGGAAGCGTCTCGTTGCGGGCGAGCGAGAGGTTGGTGTCGATGTTCTGGATCTGTCGACGGGACTCGACGATGTCGCCGCGTTCGGAGAGGGCACGCCGCACCGCGGCATCGACGTTGGGTTGTATGCCGAGGGGCGGCACACGGTCCGTGGGCTCGAGACGCACGCTCCAATAGTCGGCTCGCGTCGGATCGAGCACCAGCGTCCGCAACAGGTCCTCGGCCTGCAACGCCTGCGTACGCGCAACGATCAGGTTCTCGCGCCGCTGGGCGACCTCAGCTCGCGCGCTGACGAGATCGAGCGGCGGCGACTGCCCGACATCCACCCGCGCCCGATTCGTCCGTTCCAGCTCCAGCGCCAGATCGAGCGATCGCTGCTGCACGCCGAGGGAGGCCGTGGCGGCAACGAGCAACCAGTACGCCGCTTCCGCGTCGCTGAGTACCTGCGCCGAGCGCTCGCGCACCTGCACGTCGGCAATCTCCCGATTGCGCCTGGAGATCTCCAGCTGCCCGCGGGCATCGTCGATCTTGAAATTCCGGAGCAGCGGCTGCGAGACCACCGCCTGCAGCGTCGACGTCAGCGACGGCGTGAAGCTGTTAATAGGACTGTTGCTCGTGATTCGCGCCGAAGTGAACGACACATCGTACGAGGTCCCAGCCCATGGCAACAGCTGCGTCAGAGCGGCGCTTCCCGACCAGAAGCGGGTCTTCAACGACGCATCTCCCGTAAACAAGTTGGTGCCTGGCGCCGTGTCGCTGTTGTGCAGGATCGAAGACGCTGTCGTCGGCACGAATGCCGCGCGTGCGGCGGCGACGCGCGCGTCACTCGCCAGCGGCTCGAACTTGGCGACGGCAAGGTCCGGGTTGTTCTCCGTAGCCAGTCGTATCGCATCGTCTCGAGTGAGCCGAAGGACCGACGAGGGGGGTGCGGACGCTGGGTTGGGCTGTGCCTGTGCGAAAGCAGCCGAGGTGGTGCCGAACGTGACCACGGCGGCAAGACCCGCTGCGCCGAGGGAGTGGATGACCCGGCGCCGGCGATTGGCTGGGCGCGAAAAATTGACTGGCAAACTCATGGATGTTTCCCCGCAGTATGCTGGAATATGGCCAAAATGACGTCCGATGAGGCACGTAGCTTGGTGCAGAATCTGCCCGGCTGGGAACTAGACGGTGAGACGCTCCGGCGGCGCTTCACGTTCCAGGGTTTTACTGACGCGCTAGCTTTCGTGGTGCGTCTCGGATTCGACGCCGAAGCGGCCGACCACCATCCCGACATTCTGATCCAATACAAACACGTGACTCTGACCTTTACCACACACAGCGCCGGCGGTCTAACCGCACGCGACTTCGACGGCGCCAGGGCGGCCACGCAAGTGGCGGAGCGGTTCGCCGGCTGATCCGACACATGCAGCTGAAGAACACCTACAGCGCGAGGGAAGTCGCCTCGTTGACCGGGCTGTCGGCTCGCCAGCTGCAGTGGTGGGACGAGCGACGCGTCTTCGCGTCAGCTGTGGCTCCGAAACGCACCGCCGCCGGCGGGTTCACCGAGCGCCGCTATACACCGGTCGATCTGCTGGAGTTGATGGTGCTCGCCGATCTCCGGCGTCAGGGCCTGTCCATCAATCGCATCCGGCTGCTGCTCGACACGCTGCGCGATCAATTCGGCGTGCGGCTCTTCGACGCGGTTGGGGGCGCAGGGCCCTTGACACTGCTGACCGATGGCCGCGACATCTATGCACGGACGACGCAGGGAGAATTCTTCAACCTGCTTCGCGATCCCACGCAACCTCTTCTCGAGCTTGGCGACGAGCTGCCGTTGAAAGCTCTGACGGCGAAGGCGCGCGCCCGTCGGCGCAAAAAGCGAGGGAAGCAGCACAGACCGAGCGCCGCGAGGAAGGCATCCAGCTCTAGCTGATCGGGAATATCTTATCGAGGCCGTCGGCCGGCCGCGCGATCACGTGCACGCCGACGAGCTCTCCGACACGCCGGGCGGCCGCCGCACCGGCATCGGTTGCCGCTTTGACGGACGCCACGTCGCCGCGGACGATCGCCGTCACCAGGCCGGCGTCGACTTTCTGCCAGCCGACGAAGACCACGTTGGCGGTCTTCACCATCGCGTCAGCCGCTTCGATCATGCCGATCAGCCCGCGGGTTTCCACCAGGCCGAGCGCTTCGCCGGGGAGATCCTTCGCCATGCGTTCTGTAACTTTACTTCATTCAGGCGGGTTCTTCACGGCAGGTTCTCCACGACAGGTTCGCGGCCTTTCGCGCGTTAGAAGAGGCCGAGCGGTGCTGGTGCGGTGAAGCCGGGGAACACGGCCCGCGTGTTGGTGAGCCCCAGGTGTTGATGCACGACTTCGTTGAAGACGGCACGGAAGTCGGTCGTCACGGCGAGATCGCGGCCTTCGTATCGTTGCTCGCGCGCCAGGCCGGGCCATTTTCCGTACACCTTCCCTCCGCGTACCGATCCACCGAGGATCAACATGGCGTTGCCGTGGCCGTGATCCGTCCCGCGGTTGCCATTCTCGGCGACCGCCCGCCCGAACTCCGACATCGTGAGGATGACCACGTCCTGCATGCGATCGCCGAGGTCGCGAACGAGCGCGGCGATGCCGCGGCCGAAGTCGTCCAGCCGGTTCGCCAGCTGTCCGAGCGCCGCCCCCTCGTTCACGTGATGGTCCCAATTCCCTGATTCGGCGAAGGCGACCTCCAGCCCGACGTCGGACTTGACGAGTTGAGCGATCTGCTTGAGCGCTTCGCCGTAGGCAGAGCGTGGATACTCGGCGCCGTTCGAGGGGGCATAGCGTGTCGGATCGGCCTGCTTCAGCATGCGTACGGCGTCGAAGGCCTCGCGCCCGGTCGAGTGCAGCACGCGATCGGCGGCGGCCGCGTACGCGGACTCGAACGACGACTGCACCATCTCAGTGGACTGACCAGCGCGGATGCCAAACCGATCGATCTGGCCAATGGCCAGCGCCGGCGCGACTCCCTGCAGCGCGCGCGGCAGCTGAGAGGCGAGCGCGACCGCGCGAAAAGGCGTTTGCGCCTCGTGCTCGCGGGCGTGCAGATACCGGTTCAACCATCCGTCAGGCGTGCTCTTCACGCCCGGTGTGGCGGTTTCCATGTAGTCCTGCGCATCGAAGTGCGAGCGCGTGCCGTCCGGCGAGCCGGTGGCATGGACCACGGCGAGGTGGCCCGCGTCATACAGTGGCTTCAACGGCGCCAGCCGCGGGTGCAGACCGAAGAAGCCGTCGAGATCCAGCGCCGCCTGCGGATCGCTGCTCGGCCGGGCGAGAGCAATCGAGGGCCGTGCAGCGTAGTACTCACGCTCTCCGAAAGGGACGATCATGTTCAAACCGTCGACCGCGCCGCGTTGGAAGATCGTGATCAGCACGCGCTTGCGAGCAGATCCCGCCGCGGCAACGGTCCGGGCGAGGAACTCCGGCGCAAATCCGAGGCTCACGAGTGCGAGGCCGCCGTTCTTCAGGAATACGCGGCGCGAGATCATGGACCGCTCCTACCTTTTTTGAAACTCCGGCGAACCCAGGACGAGTGCGCCGGCCTGCGTGGCCGTGGTTGCCTTGGCGACGGTCGCCTGCGTCGTGGGCGAGATATCACCAGCGAGAGCCAGCGCGATCAGCGACTCGCTGGTTTGCGCGGGAGCCGCGACCGTTGCACGGTTGCCTCGCCCTCGAATTCCATCGCCGAGGCGTCCTTCGGTCAATGACAAGGCAAAGTTCATGCGGTTCAGGAGGGCGCCGGTATTGACCCACGCCTCCGCGCGATCGGCATAGCCGGTCGGCGGCTGGCAGCCGTAGAGCGGCATGCCCAGCTCACGCAATGCCAGGACGACAGGCAGCGCAGCGGTGAGGTTGGTTCCTGTCACGCGCGCAGCGCTGACGACGAATTCGAACGGCGTCTTCACCTTTGCGCGATACGCAGCGGATTCGAAGAATTCCGGCGAGGTCACGATGGTCCTGACGACCTCGCGGATGTCGCCGCGCGATTCGCGGAATCTCGCGGTCGCACGTTCGACGAGCGCCGCCGGCGGCTCGTCCGAGACGAACCGCCGCGCCAGCTTGGTGGCGATGAAACGTGCCGTCGATGGGTGCGCGGCGAGGATGTCGAGCACCTGCTCGCCATCAGCCTGCCCACGGCCGGACGTGATTCGCTGACCGAGCACCACTTTCTCCCCGTCGTCGTGCATGCGTGGCTCGAAGCGGAACGCGCCGCCCTGGCGCGGAGCGTCGATCGTCCAGCCCGTGAACGCACGCGCAACTTCCTGAACGTCTTTCTGTGTGTATCCGCCGTCGACGCCGAGCGTGTGCAGCTCGAGCAGCTCGCGCGCGTAATTCTCGTTGAGGCCGCGTGGCCGTCGATTCTGCTGCGCTTCGAGCGCGCGCGGCCGGCCCGGCATGGTCCGTCCGAAGCCCCGCATCGTGCGTCCCTGGACGCGACCCGGTCGCTCCATTCCCTCGGCGCGTTCGCTCGCACTCTGCCAGTTGTCCAGATAGAAAAGCATCGCCGGGCTGTGCGCCGTCGCGCCAAGCAGTTCGCGGAAGCGTCCGAACACATGCGGCCTGATCGCGTCGCGCTCGTACTCCGTCAGATAGAGCCGGGTCGCACCTTTACCGGCAAACACGTTGAAGTGGTTGAACCAGAAGTCGACCAGGACTTCCTCGAGCTGCCGTTCGCTATAGGTGGCACGGAGAACTTTCTGCTGCGCCAGTTCTGCGAGCACCGAACGCTCGGCACGCTGAGCATCGATCTGCTCGGGCGTGCGCATCTCGCGGCGCGTCGCATCATCCGGCGGACGCGTTGGGTCGACAGCACCCTGCTGCCGTTTCTGCTGGCGGCGCATCATCATGGCCGGCAGAAAGTAATCCTGTGAGAGTTGACGCGTGGATTTGTTGAGCGTCTGGAATGGTGCGAGCCATTCCCGCATCGCACCGTCCGGGAGACGCTCAGGGTGAAGCTGCTGCTCGATGTAGGCGGAAATCCCCATTCGCTTGACGCGTTCGACGTCGCCGGCGGTTGGACCGAAACCGAGTCGATTGAGGACGTGCAGAACGGCGCGATCGTCGGCCTTGTCCGGCACCGCCGATCCGGCTTGATGTGCCTGAGCTACCAGACTCGCCGCGAAAGCGGCTGACAGAAGAGCGACAGAAACTGTAAGTGGCCGCTTGGTCTTTTTCCGCATCTGTGCCCTTTAGACAGGGTGGCAGCGGTGCCGGTAAAAAAATATGTCTTTCGGCTTGGCCGAGGTCAGCTCGAGGGAACCCGAGACTGGTTAAGGACGCGAGTTGGAAGCGACTGCCAGCCGCCCGAGCGGGATATCGAGTCCCAGGAGAGATCCCGAAACGCGCCACCCGCGCGGTCCCTGCTCTCTGCGCGGGAGCTGCCAGGCGCGACCGGTCGGGTTGTCGCGCGAGCCCAAATTGTGGCGGCTCGCGATATCGTGCGCGGCGGCCGAACCGTCCGATCCACCCAGATGCGCTGCATATACGACGGCCTTCAGAGTTTCGGCCAGCGACTGTTCGCGCGCAAGACGATCTGACTCCGATGCGTCAGCCGCAAGCGCGCTGATTTGTGCGTCGAGTCTTGGCTGCTCCCGCCCGAGAATCGCAACCCGGTGCTGCTGAAGCCAGTGCACGAAGAACTCACCGTATCCCTGGTTCGCCGATACCGGCAGCCCAATGAGTGAGGATGTCAGCGCGACGCCATCCTCGGGATCGAGCCCGTTCCATCGAACCGCCCGCAGGACGATGGCCAGCGACGATTGGAACTCGGCGATCGCAACCGTGCGCCACGCGGGGGAGCGGATGGCGTTGAGCGCGGCGGCGGCCCGCGCGGCTGCCGCATATGTGGCGACGTCGGTGACACCGATGTGTTCCAGGGTCAGAGCAAGCGCTGGAAAGGCCATGGCGCCGCGCAACGCGGCCACCGTCGCCGCTTCTTCAGCTCGTCGTTCCGAGAAGCAGCGCTGCGCGAACAGAAACGTCTCGAGGCGCGCGCGCCCCAGGTGCGCGGGCACGAGCGAAATGCGCCGCGCCAGCCAGGAGGGTTCGAGAGCGTGATGGTCGTCCGCCGCCTGATCGCCGGAGGCGTCCGCGCCGGCCGTATCGCCTCGATCGCGAAATACCAGTTCCCAGAGCTTGCGGCTGTCGGGACCGATGAAGCCACCGGAGCTGTTCACTGCCGCGAGCGAAACGACGACGGAAGGCGCGAGCGCGGGCCGCCCGAAGGGCCGATCGGGGATCTGCCATTCGGGTGCGGCTGATTCGAATACGTCCAGCAGCGCGCGCGTGCGTTCGATGCGCACCGATTCGGAATCGTCGTCGCCGAACACCAGGCGCTGATGTTCACGGTCGAGATGCTGGATCGTGTCGTAGAACCAGGCGAGACGTCCGTTCCCCCGGAACAGGCGCTGCACGAAGATTGACGGCCGTTCCGGATCCGCGCCGACGATTGCGGTCCATATCGGCTCCGCGGCGTCCCCGCCCGGGATGGCCACACGGCCGCCGCGAATCCTGACGCTGCGTCCGAACGCTGCGAATGCGGCCGCATGGCGGCGCAGGTGCAGCAGTGTTTCTCGATCCGGCCCGAGCCACCCCAGCGTATCGTCGTCCAGCGCCGCCAGGCCGTAGTAGAGAAGTGCTGTCGATCGATCGGAGAGGATGGTGGCGGCAAGCTCAGAATCCTTGATCGGATATCCAAGGATCGTCTCTCTCCAGATGGAAGTGTCGAGCGGCAGTGGGACGCTGATAGGGCGGAGGTGAGAGGATCCCTTCAGGTGCGACGAGAGCGCGGCACGGCGCTTCCGATTCTCCGCACTGGACCCGTCGGGCACGTCGAAGACGATGCGCACGATCGAGAGGAGCAATTGATTGTGATCGCTGGTGCCGAGTCCCAGAGACGCGGCAAGTTGTTCGGCAGTGATCGGCAGCGGCATCGAGGTGCGCACCGCTGGCTGTCGCGCGCTGAGGGCGCCGTAAGAGACGACCAGAACGAGGACTGCGGCAATCCTCGCCGGGACCATGCCGCGCATTGCAACCATGAAGGGCTCATTTTACTCCGCTCGGAGGACGGCCGCGGCCCGGCGAACCGCCTCCGCGAGCTGACGTCCCTGCTCAGTCACCTGAGCCCAATCGCCGCGTTCAACGGCTTCAGCCACACCTGGGAAGAGCTCGGGTGCATACGTGTATTTCGGCGCGTAGATGAGGTGCCGGTACCAACGCCGGCCCGGAATGCCATCCGCAGAGAGAAACGCACGCTCGAACCGAACGAGCGGCCCGTTGATCGCCGTCAGAGCGGTCGTGTTGCCGCTCTCGAGCGCCTGCTCGCGACGCTTGGTGAATGCTCGAGCAGCGGTCCTCAATTCCTCAATCGCCGCATCGACTCTGGCCAACGCTTCCTTCAAGGTTGGGGCGGACGCGTGCCGACGCCGCAGCTCCATCGAGAAATCGCGCAGCCGAATCGCGTACGCCTCCGGATCGATCGGCAAGGTCTCGGCGTTGGCGAGTCGAAGGGTTGCGACGCCCCAGAGACTGACGAGCGCGGCGTGATACCGGAATCCGGGATCGCCGACCCGTGAGACCCAGTTGTGGTTGTCGTAAACGGAGTGATACACGCCGTAAGGACCGTCGAAGCTGAGATCGGCGACGGGAATCCCGAGGAAGTTCAGGAACACCGTATAGTCCGACCCGCCGCCCAACTTGTTGTTCACGAGCTCATCGCTCGCACCCGTCGGCAGCGCTCCCCGTTCGCTGGTGCGGCGATCGCGCGCAGCGGCGGCGATAGGGATTCGCAGCCGTGGGTCTCGAACCGCACCGGCGGACTCCGCGATGAGCCGATTCAACGACGGGACAGCTGCGGCCGCGAAATGTGGGCCCGAAGCCGCGCTGTCCACGTTCAAATACGCGATGGCGCCCGCACCGAGCTTCTGCTCATGCTCTTCTCCCCATTCGGTCGAAGACGTCAGCGTGAACTCCTCGGCATCCCAGCTGGCGAAGAGAATGGTCCGCTTCGGCCGCCAGCCGTCACGCGTCAACGCGCCGAGCGTGCGCGCCAGCTCGACGAGCGCCGCCGATCCACTCGATGGATCCACGCCTCCGTAAATCCACGCGTCGCGATGGTTGCCGACGATGACCATCTGATCCGGCTGCTCGCTGCCGCGGATCGCTCCCGTCACCGTCCAAATCGGCCGCACACCGTCGTCGGATCGCACGCGGAGCCTGACTTTCGCAGGTCCAGGTCCGATCCGGTACTTGATTGGCAGGCCGCCCTGCCACGTTTTCGGTGCGACCGGACCCGCAAGTGCCTCCAGGATCGGGCGGGCGTCCCGGTGTGACAGCGGGGCGCTGATGATCCGCGGGAGTGATTCGGCGTCGCTCGGGTCGATTCGACGTGCGCCCTTGATCGACGCCCATCCCGGCGTCAGAGGATCGCCCGGGACCATGAAGTCGTAGACAACGCCTCCACGCTGGATGTGGCTCGCAGGTCCCCACGGTCCGTGCGGATACACCTTGCCCTTCGCCTCGCCATCGTCGGCAGGATCCGAATAAATGAGAATGCCGGCAGCGCCGCGCTGTTGCGCCGTCAACGCTTTGAATCCGCGATAGCTGTAAGGGACGGAGTAGCGCACGAGGGCTATCCGTCCTCGGATGTCGATCCCTTGCGACTTCAGCCAGTCGTAGTCGGACGGATTCCCCGATCCCGCATAGACGACATCCGCCGTGACGTCGCCAGACGCGGAATAGGCGTGGTAGGGAAGTCCGATCTCGTCGGGCGGCGCCTGGGTATACGGATCCCCCTCGATCGGATCCTCACGCATGGTTGCGCGCCAGGCACGCGGGGCGGTCATTTCCACGCTCACCTCGAGTGGCCACGGCAGCAGCACTTCGTGAGTCGATATCTGCACATCTTCGAGACCCGCTTCGGCAAAGCGGGCGGCGGTCCAGTCAGCAAGCTCCTTGTCTCGAGGCGAGCCGGCGATATGCGGCTTCGCAGAGAGAAACGCGTGCGCCTCACGGATGCGATTGCTATCAGGCAGGGCGAGGAAGTGGCGCTCCAGCCGTTGTTCGGTGTCTGCGCCGCTGCGAGTAAAGCCGAACGGTCGCAAGGATGGCGTCTGCGCAACCGTCAAGGCGACGCCGGCAATGGCGAGGGTTGTCGCCACCAGAATGCGAGACATCGTTGATTGGCGCGACTAGCGCTTCAAGTCCTTCAGAATCTCATGCGCCGCGTTCTGACCCGGGCCGCCCGTGATGCCACCGCCGGGATGTGTTCCCGCGCCGCACAGATAGAGCCTGGCGACAGGCGTACGGTACTGCGCCCATCCGAGTATCGGCCGCATGCTGAACAGCTGGTCGAGCGCCGGCTCGCCATGGAAGATATGACCACCGGTGAGGCCGAACTCCTGCTCCAGATCGACCGGGGTAATGACCTGTCGATGCTCGACGGTTTCGGAGATGCCTGGCGAGTAGCGTTCCAGCGTGCGGAGCACGATGTCCGCCAGCGCCCCTCGCTTCGCATCCCAATCACCGTGTGCCAATCGATAGGGAGCAAACTGCACGTAGACGGACATGACGTGGCGGCCGGGTGGGGCGAGCGACGGGTCTGCGAGAGACGGCACCGTAAGCTCGAGGTAAGGTTCGGACGAAATCTCTCCGTACTTCGAATGATCGAAAGCGCGCTCGATGTAATCCACCGATGGCCCGACGAGAATGCGTCCGTGGAGATCGCCAGGTGAGCTCAGGCCTGAGAACGTGGGCAGCGTATTGAGTGCGAAGTTCACCTTCGCCAGGCTTCCCGTGCTGCGGTAGTTGCGCAGTCTGTTCAGAAAGACCGGATCCAGTTCCTCCGGATCGACCAGCTCCAGGAGCGTCCGCTTCGGATGCGCGTTCGAAATGATCGCGGTTGCGTTCAACGCCGTTCCATCGTCGAGGACGACACCGCGCGCCGCGCCATCTTTCACGAGAATTCGGGACACGCCGTTGCCGAGGCGGATCTCGGCGCCGGCCTCGCGTGCGGCAGCGGCCAGGGCCTTCGTCAGCGCGCCAGGTCCACCCTTGACGGTTACGCTCCCGCCGCCGGGCAATGCGTCAACCGCAGCGTTGAAGAGCAGGACCGCTCCGGTGCCGGCGGACCATGGTCCGGCCGAGGTGCCGAAAATGCCCCTCGACGCCACGGCAGCCTGGAGCAGCTCATTCGAGAAGGTACTCGCCGACGAGGTCCGCTGCAGCCATGGGCAGCCATCGCAGCAATCGATATCCGTTGCTGCGGCCAAGAGCGCGGAACCGCCGGCCCGTTTTGAGGAGATCCCAGAGCTCTCCGCCGGTGGGATCATCGAGCGACGGTGGAGTAATCTCGAGAATCGGCGCAAGAAACCTGGCCAGCGTCTCGAGCGTGTCGCAGAAGTCCGCATACGCCGTCGCGTCTTTTTCGGAGATTCCGCGGATGGCTTCGACGGTGCGCGCTCTGTCGCGGAAGAAGGTCAAGGCCGTCCCGTCCTGCCCAAGCGCGACCAGCCTCGGGTCGGCCTCGACGAACTCCACTCGCCGCGAGATCTGCATGTCGCGGACGATCGACCGCCGCAACGGGCCCGTGTTGTGCGCGAGCGTGGGGCATCGGTAGCCCGCCGCGATCTCGCCAGTCACCGCACAACCGCCGGGCACGCTTCGCCGCTCGACGACGATGGGTTTGTGTCCTGCCTTGGCAAGATAGAAGGCAGTCACGAGACCGTTGTGACCGGCGCCAATGATGATTGGAGAAGGCATACCGGAGATCGAGGCGCTTACCTCGCGCCTCCCATCTCCTTGATCATGCGCATCGCCGCGTTTCTCCCTGGCGCGCCCATGATGCCGCCGCCGGGGTGGGTCGCCGAGCCGCACATATAGAGGTTGCGCACGGGCGTGCGATACCGGGCCCAGCCTGGCGCCGGTCGCAGGAAGAACAGCTGTTCGAGCGTCAACTCCCCCTGGAAGATGTTGCCTTCGGTCAATCCCCAGTCCCGCTCGAGATCGAGCGGCGTCACGACCTGACGGTGCAGCACGATGTTTCTGATGTTCGGCGCGTACTCGGCGATGGTGTCGATCACCGTGTCGCCCCACGCCTCACGCCGCTCATCCCACGTGCCTTCTTTCAGCTCGTACGGCGCGTACTGCACAAAGCACGACATGACGTGCTTTCCCGGCGGCGCGACCGACGGGTCGGTCAAGCTGGGAATGACGATGTCGATGTACGGTCGCCTCGAGTAGTAGCCGTACTTCGCCTCGTCGTAGGCCCGCTCCATGTAGTTCACGCTGGGAGAGATCGAAATCGCCCCGCGCAAGTGCGGTCCCGCTCCAGGCATGGCCGTGAAGTTCGGCAACGCATCGAGCGCCAGGTTCACCTTGCCCGACGACCCCCGATACTTGTACCGGCGCACATCCGCCGTGAACTCTGCGGGCAGATGTTCTTCGCCAACCATCTTCATGAACGTCTGGTTGGGATCGACGCTGGACGAAACGGTATTCGCGGTCAGGTAGTCGCCATTTTCAAGGACGACCCCCACGACGGCGCCCTCTTTGACGATGATGCGAGAGACCGCGGTCTGCGTTCGGATCTCGACGCCGGCCTCGCTCGCCGCCGCGGCACACGCCGCTGAAATCGCCCCGGTGCCTCCCCGCGACAGACCCCAGGATCGGAAGGCCCCGTCGATTTCCCCCATGTAGTGATGCAGCAGAACGTACGCCGTTCCCGGCGAGCGAACGCCGAGAAACGTGCCGATGATCCCGGAGGCCGCCATCGTGGCCTTCAGGACATCGGTTTCGAACCACTGGTCCAGGAAATCCACGGCGCTCATGGTCATGAGCTGGATCTGGTTGTACTTGTCATCGTCCGAAAGCGCCTGGAAGCGCCGGGCCAGGAAGAGCAGATCTTTGAGACCGCGCGGTTCGAGCCGCGTCGGATCGGGCGGCGTCATGTTGAGGATTGGCTTGACGAACCGCCCCATCTCCACCATCGCCTTGCCGTATTCGTCGTAGGCCTCGGCATCGACCTTCGAGTGCCGCGCAATCTCACGCCGGGTCTTGGCGTGATCGTTCACCCGCCACAAGTGGTTGCCGTTGGGCATTGGTGTGAACGTACCGTCGAGTGGCAGGATCTCCAGGCCGTGCCGCGGCAGGTCGAGCTCCCGGATGATTTCCGGACGGAGCAGCGAGACGACGTAGGAGCAAACGGAAAACTTGAAGCCGGGAAACACTTCCTCGGTCACCGCCGCGCCGCCGACGACGTGCCGCCGCTCCAGGACGAGCACCTTACGGCCGGCGCGGGCAAGGTAGGCCGCGTTGATCAGGCCGTTATGCCCGCCGCCGATCACGATGACGTCGTAGTGAGACATCTGCACCCGTAGCGCGGAGCTTCAGCTCCGCATCAGCGGCTCGCACGCGGGACTAAAGTCCCGCGCTACGGCCGTCACGTTGACGTTACTATAGTCTCGCCATGCCGATTGGGACAGCGCTGCACGAGCGAACCCTCGCGCTTTGCGAGAGCCTGAACTATCGCGAGTGGGCCGGCTACTACGCGGTCAGCGCGTACGAAGGCCACCACGAGCATGAGTACAACGCCATCAGAAACGCGGCGGCGCTCATCGATGTGTCGCCGCTGTTCAAGTATCTCGTGACCGGTCCCGACGCCTCACGGTTCGTCGACCGTCTCATCACGCGAGACGTGTCGAAGATGGCGGTCGGCCAGGTCTATTACACGCCGTGGTGCGACGAGCGGGGGAAGGTCATCGACGATGGCACGGTGTCGCGCCTGAGAGACCAGACGTTCCGCTGGACGGCAGCGGATCCCAATCTCCGCTGGTTTCGTCAGAATGCCGCCGGCATGAAGGTGACGATCGAGGATATTTCAGAGGAGGTCGCCGCCGTGGCGCTGCAGGGTCCGACCTCGGCGCGGCTGCTGCGCGCGGCAGCGACGGCCGACATCGACCGCCTGAAATATTTTCGAGTGACGCCGGGGTCCATCGGGGGCATTCCGGTCGAGATTTCGCGGACCGGGTACACCGGCGATCTCGGCTACGAGATCTGGATGTCATCGCGCGACGCGGTACGCGTGTGGGACGTGCTGATGGAACGCGGCAAGCCGTTCGATATCAAGCCCACCGGCATGCTCGCGCTCGACGTCGCGCGCGTCGAAGCCGGCCTGCTGCTGATTGAAGTGGATTTCTTCAGCAGCAAGAAAGCCATGATCGACCAGCAGACCTACACGCCGTACGAGATGGGTCTGGGTCGCCTCGTCAACCTGGAAAAGTCCCGCTTCATCGGCCAGCGCGCCCTGCGCGAAGAACACGCGCGCGGGCCGCGCCGGCAAGTCGTCGGGATCGAGCTCGACTGGACGGAAGTGGAGCGCTTATACGAAGCCGCCGGATTGCCGCCGGCTGTTGGCGCGACAGCATCGAGGACGGCAGTTCCCGTCTATCGCGCCGGCCGCCAGATCGGCAAAGCGACGACGACCACCTGGTCGCCGGTGCTGAAGCGGATGATTGCGCTGGCTACCGTGGATCGTCCGCACTACGCGGAGGGGACTGTGGTGCAGGTCGAGGTCACGATTGAGGCCGTCCGGCACCGCGTCGGCGCGAAGGTCGTGGCGACGCCGTTCTACAACCCGCCCCGCAAGACCGCCACGCCGCCACTGTAAGAGCCGTGCCGGCGCTCGGCGATCTCGGACAAACGCCAGTCCTCGATGCGCTCGAACGCCGTCCGCCGATTCCCCAGTCACCCGTGGTGCAGATCCACGATCATCCGGTCGAACGCGTATAGCAGATCCTCGCGGTTCGAATACGGACCCGGACGATACGCGCGTGACGAGATGCCCAGCTGCGACAGCTCGCAGACGTGCCAATCCTGACGGTTCGTCATGTCCCAGAATTCGATCGCGTCCGACGCGTCGAATTCCTTGCGCGCCAGCTCTGACGGCTGAAAATGCCACTCGCACACGTTAATCGTCCGATCCGGAGCGATCGGCCAGAGCGAGTGCACCATCATGTAGTCGGGGTGCAGGCTCAGGAGCATGTTCGGAAAAATCGCGTAGTAGTAGACGCGCCGCCGATCGTCATCTGACAACCCGGGCAGGAAGTCCCGCCGGCAAAGGCCATCCATCGACAATGTTTCCACGCCGGGCCGAAGATCCATGCGCCCGCCCATGTAGGTGGCCTGCAAGGGCTCGTTCTCGCCGCTCAGGTAATGCGACAGCTTGTTCAACGCGGGATGCAGATTCGGGCAGTGCAGGCACTCGTTGTAGTTCTGGATGATCAGCTTCCAGTTGGCTTTGACGTCGTAAACGATGCGCTTGCCCCGGCGCAGGTCTTCCATCCGCCATGCGCGGAACTTTGCGGGAAGTGTTCCCAGCTGCGCCGACAAGGGGGCGGCGTTCGGATCGAGGTTGATGAACACATGCCCGGCCCAGGTGTCGGCGGCGACACGATTCAGCGGGTAGTCGTCCTTGCGGAAGTGCGGCACTTCGTCCATGTGCGGCGCGCCGATCAGGCGTCCGTCGAGGTCGTAGGTCCACGAGTGATATGGGCACTGGATGCTGCCGCTGAAAACGCCATCGGCCTCGGTGCAGAGCCGAGTCCCGCGATGACGGCAGACGTTGTAGAACGCGTTCACGCCCGCCGCGCTGCGCGTGACGATGATGCTCTCGCCGAGCAGCTCGCGGACGACGAACCGTCCGGGCCGATCGACCTCTTCCTCCCGTCCCGCGTAAACCCACATGCGCGCGAACAGCCGATCCATCTCGCGATCGAAGAAGCCGCGATCGATGTAGTACTCGGGTGGGAGTGTCCGAGCCGCTGCCGGCATGACCTCCCGCGCTTTGACACTGACCTCGTCCATGGTGTGGATGCCGCGCAGAAATGATACAACCTCGGACGTGCTGAATCAGGTGGCCGCCCCGGCCGGGTTGCGCCGTGCGCTCGGAAAATGGGATCTGACAGCGATCGGCGTCAACCAGGTCCTGGGCGCGTCAGTCTTTGCGGTTCCGGCCACCGTCGCCGCCGCGGCAGGCGCGTGGGCGCCCTGGATGGTTGCGGCCGTGGGACTGGCGTCGCTCCTCATCGCACTCTGCTTCGCGGAAGTCGGCAGTCGCTTCGAAGGTACCGGCGGTCCCTATCTCTACACGCGCGCCGCCTTCGGACGGTTTGCGGCCTTCGAAGTGGGCTGGATGATGTGGTTCACGCGGGCAGCGAGCTGGGCCGCCGTCATCAACGTCCTCGTCACTTCGCTCGGCTTCTACTGGCCCTCGGTGACGAATAGATGGCCACGCATGCTGCTGATCAGCAGCATCATCCTGGGCATCGCCTTGATCAACATTCGCGGAATCCGTCAGAGCAGTCTCGTCGTCAACGCGCTGACGATCGGTAAGGTCGTGCCGCTCGTCGTCTTCATCGTGGTCGGCATCTTTTTCGTGCAGCCCGGTTTCCTCGTTCCAGCGGGCGGGGTATCGCTGGCGGCGCTCTCGAGCAGCGGCCTGGCGCTGATTTTTGCTTTCGGCGGATACGAAGTAGTCTCCGTTCCGGCAGGGGAGGCGCGCAACCCGCGTCGCGACGTTCCCTTCGCCCTGATCATGACGATCGTCATCGTGACGGCGATCATGACGCTGATCCAGATTGTGGCGCAGGGAACGCTGCCCGGCATCGAGCAATCGACGACACCGCTGGCCGATGCGTCCACGGTGTTTCTCGGCAGCGCCGGCGCCGCTCTGATCACGGTGGGGGCGTTGTTCTCGACGACCGGCAACAACATGGGAGGGGCGCTATCGGGAACGCGTAATCTGTTCGCGCTGGCCGAGCAGGGCGATGTGCCGCGCTTTTTCGGCGTGGTCCACCCGCGGTTCCGTACGCCGGTGAACGCCATCGTGTTCACCGCGGCGGTGGCGCTCGTGCTCGCTTTGTCCGGCCGCTTCGCACCGCTGGCCTTGGCGAGCGCCATCAGTCGGCTCATCGTCTACGTGTTCACCTGCGCGGCGACGCTGCGGCTGCGGAAACCTCGGTTTCAGGCCCTGGTTCAACCGCCGACATTCGTCGTACCTTTTGGTCCACTGATTCCAGCGGCGGCCATCGTGATTGCGCTCACGATTCTCGCCGGCGCGCGAAGCAATCAGCTGATTGCCGGCGTTGTCGCCCTCGGCGTGGGCGCCGTGCTCTACTTGGTGGCCGTCGGTTCGCGAGGGGCTCGGAGCACATGACGAGAGTCTCAAAAAGAGGACAAACGTGCAAAAAACAAGATCTGACCCCCGGGTTCTCCTGGCGGGTCTGGTACTGGCGGTTCTACTCACTCCGTGCGTCGCCCGAGCACAGTCGACGGTATTCGTCGTGCGCCATGCCGAGCGTGCGGACGCCGGGACGAAGCCGCCACCAGGCGCCGATCCAGATCTGTCGGCCGATGGTCGCGCCCGTGCCGAGTCGCTCGCAACGATGCTGAAGGATGCGCGGATTGGCCAGATCTTCATCACCGAATTCAAGCGAACACGTCAGACAGCGGAACCGCTCGCCAAAGTGCTGGGTGTCGAGCCTACGGTCATTGCACAAAAGGACGTTCGTGCGCTTGTCGATCGCCTGCAGTCAATTCCGGGCAGCGTCCTGATCGTCGGCCACTCGAACACCGTGCCGGAGATCGTCAAGGCCCTCGGTGTCGCCGAGGCGATTTCCATTGCCGAGACCGAATTCGACAACTTGTTCATTGTGCTGCGCAGCGCGACGCCATCCTTGCTGCGCCTTCACTACCGATGACGTCTGCAGTTTCCAGCCGTCGCGTCCTGGTCGCGTGTGCGGGTGTGTTCATCCTGGCCGCGGCGCTGCCCGCCGGACAACAGCGCTCCGATCGGTCGTTGTCACCTCAGGAACTGGCACGGATCTGGGACGCTGAACACGTCTCACTGCCTGTCGCGCCAGTCCTGGATCACAAGGAAGTCGTGAATCGTCTCGAGGAGCTGGTTCGCGGTTCGGGCGACCTGTTCCAGATGAACAAGGTTGGCGAATCGGTCGAAGGCCGCGCGATTTATCACGTACGCGCAGGAAGCGGCCCATTGAGCGTGTTGATGTGGTCACAGATGCACGGCGACGAGCCGACCGCCACCTCGGCGCTCTTCGACGTGTTCGAATATCTACGACGCCATCGCCGCGAGGCGGCGGTGGCACGAATGCTCTCCACCCTCACGTTGCACGTCATCCCGATGCTGAACCCGGACGGTGCACAGCGGTTCGAACGCCGCAACGCGCAGAGCATCGATATCAACCGTGACGCTCTGCGGCTGCAGACACCCGAGGGTAAGGTGCTCAAGGACGTGCGCGACCGCCTGCGCCCGTCGGTCGGCTTCAACCTGCACAACCAGAGCTGGCGCACTTCCGTCGGCGATCCTCCCAAACCGGCGTCCATTTCTCTCCTGTCCGTCGCCTACGATCAGCCGCGCAGCGAGAACGAGGGACGCGTGCTCACCAAGAAACTATGTGCCGTCATCAGGGATGCGCTGGAACCGTTTGTCGCGGGTCAGATCGGGCGCTACGACGACGAGTTCGAGGTACGGGCATTTGGCGACAACCTGACGCTGTGGGGAACGCCGGTCGTGCTGATAGAGACCGGCGCGTCGGCAGCGGCGGAGCCCGATGCGGCGCTCGTCCGTCTGAATTTCATCGCCCTGGCCTCCGCGCTCGACGCGCTGGCCACGGGCAGCGTGCACGCCGCCGATCCCAAACGCTACGAATCGTTGCCGATGAACGAGTCGCGGCTCTTCTCCGTCATCGTCCGCAATGCCACCATCATCAACGGCAACGGCGTGCCGCCGTTCATCGCCGATCTCGGGCTGGTCGTGAGCCGGCGCGTGCGGGAAATCAACGGACGCCGCGAGTTGCAGCGCGCGACGACGATCGAAGACATGGGAGATCTGCGGACATCAGGGGCGCTGACGACGATCGAGGGAACGGGCATGACGGTCGTCCCGCTCGGAGAGGATCCGATTGAGACGGGCCGGCTGGTCGATCTCCCCGAATGGCGCGTCAAGTTGCCGGCGACGATCGCCGTGGGTCAACCCGCACGATTTCTGTTACTGAAGCCGGCAGCCGAGCCTGGGAAGTATCTGGTCGAGGCCGTGATCAGGTAGATAACCGTCAACTCCCAGTCGCAGTGCCCAATACACGACAGCCGCTTGCAAAACCCTCAGGAGAAGGCGAGAAAGAGCGAAACATTTTCTGGCTCCCATTCTCTCGTTCTCCTGTGTTCTTTGGCGAGCGAACATCGGTCGATCAGCAGTACCCGCGAGCACAGAGTCGAAAGTTGACCCCGCGTTTCAGTTCGTTCCAGCGCGATCCCGCCGATAAACAACCTTGCCATCGAAGACGGTGAGTACGGCCCGCGTCGACGCGAGGTCTGCAGGTCGTGCCTTCGCACTGAAGATGTCCCGCGACAGGATGACGATGTCGGCCAGCATGCCCTCGGTCAGCGTGCCCTTCCGCTGTTCATCGAATGAGGCCCAGGCGGAGCCGGCGGTGTACGCGTTCACCGCGGCCTTCAGCGAGAGCTTCTGCGAAGGGTACCAACCGCCTGCGGGTTCGCCATCCGGCGACGTTCGGTTGACGGCGGTGTGGATTCCCAACAGGGGATTCATCGACACGACCGGCCAATCGCTGCCGAACGCCAGCGCGCCGCGGGCGGCGGCGATACTGCCGTAGGCCCACCCGCGCGACGCGCGATCCTCCCCGATGTTCCGGCTCCACAGCTCGATCTGCGTGGGGCTGGGATTGCCGTGGAACGGCTGCATGGAAGCAATCGCGCCCAGCGCACCAAACCGAGGAATGTCGGTGGACGCCACGCTTTCGATGTGCTCGATGCGATGTCGCCTTCCGCGCTCGGGCATCGGATTCGACCGGGCCGCGTGCGCGTAGGCGTCGAGCGCTTCGCGGATGGCGCGATCGCCGATCGCGTGCGTCATGACCTGCCAGCCCCGCGCATCCGCCAGCCGCACGAACTTGTTCAATTCATCCGGGTGAATGTTGGACGCGGGTGCCTCGACGCGATTCGCGTACGGCTCGAGCATCGAGGCCGTGTGCGATTCGATCACGCCGTCGAGCATGATCTTCAGCGCCCCGGCTTTCAGTAGTGCATCGTTGGCGTACTTCTGACGAACGGGTTCGAGCTCGGACAGGAAAGACTCGTCGCGTGCGCCGCCGGTTGAGATGGCCGCATAGAGCCGGACACCCAACTCGCCAGCGTGGGCTGCTTCGGCGTAAAGCTCGAGATCATCCACGGTACCGCCGGCGACCTGAACGCTGGTGACGCCGTGCCGCTGTGCCTCGTCGACCGCGGCGCGAAGTGCGCGTGCCCGATCGTCGCGCGTAGGTGTCGGGACGAGCTTGCTGACCAGGCTCATCGCCGCCTCCTTGAGCACGCCCGTCGGCTCGCCGGTTCTCGGATCCTTCACGATCACCCCGTTTGTCGGGTCGGGTGTTCGCTTGGTGATGCCGGCAAGGCGCAGGGCTTTGGTGTTGACCCAGGAAGTGTGGCCGTCGTAGCTGACGATCTGCGCCGGACGATCGACGACCAGCGCGTCGAGCAACTGCCGCGTGGGGAGACCACCCACAAACGGCTGGTAAAACCAGCCACGTCCAAGGACCCAGGGGCGATCGGGATTGTCAGCAGTCCACTTCCGGATTCGCCGCTCAATTTCATCGAGCGTTGTCGCATCGAGCAAGTCGATGTTGTCGAGCGCGAGGCCGCCGCCGATCAAATGGATGTGGGCATCGTTGAAGCCGGGCACGACGGCGGCGCGGTTGGCGTCGATGACCTCGGTCTGGCGACGGCGCAGGCGGAGGATCTCGCGATCGCTGCCCACGCGCACAATCTGATTGCCGCGTACGGCAATGGCTTCCGCCATGGTGCCGGCGGCATCCGCCGAATAGACAGCGCCGTTGTGGATGATGAGATCGATCGGACCGTCACTGTCGTCGCGCTGGGCACCGACGATGAAGCCGGCGATGAGCGTGGCGGCGACGATCCCGATGACAACGAATGTAGTGAGGCGGACCGCCATTTAGTGGCTCCGAACGTGGCGGCGGGAGACCGCCAGCTCAAGTAAGGTGCGCATTTTAGCACGCACCCCCATGCTACAGTCGCCGCGTGTCTCCGCCCGCCGTGACCATGGCCCACGAGGCCGTGCCCGGGTCGCCTGACGCCGAGCTGGTTCGAGCAATTGGGCTTGGCTCGGCAATCCTCTTCGTCGTCGGCAGCGTCATCGGCTCCGGCATTTTCCTCACCACCGGCGTGATGGCATCCACCATTCCGTCGACATCACTCCTGCTGCTGGCGTGGACCGCCGGCGGGGTTCTGGCCATAGCCGGTGGCCTCACCTACGCCGAGATGGGCGCGATGTTTCCGCGCTCCGGCGGCGTCTACGTCTTCCTCAAGGAGGCGTATGGTGCGCTGCCCGCCTTCCTCTACGGGTGGGTGGCCCTGCTGGTGGTTTTCAGCGGCGGACTGGCGGCGGTTTCGGTCGGGTTTGCCGAGTATCTGAGCTACTTCATCCCAGCGCTCTCGCTGTCGATCGAGATCTTCAGTGTCAATGCCGGGTTTGCCCGGATGACGGTGTCGGCGGGGCAGCTGGTTGCGGCGGCGGCAATTGTCGTCATCGGTGCGATCAACTACGTCGGCGTTCGCCGCGGCAACATGGTGATCGTCGTCCTGACCGCAGCGAAGGTTGCGGCGCTGGCGGCCCTGCCGATCATGGCGATCGTCGCGGTACGGGTGACGCCGATACTGACGCCGGTCGTCCCTCCCGATCTCCCGAACCCGGCATCCGCTTTCGGCGTCGCGATGATTGCTGTCCTCTGGACCTACGAGGCGTGGTATTTCGTGACGTTTGCCGCCGGTGAGATCAAGGACCCGCGTCGCAACGTCCCACTCGCGCTCGTGGGTGGCCTGTTCCTGCTCACCAGCATCTATCTGACCGTGAACATCGCCTACTTCTATGCCCTGACGCTCGACGAGATGCGTGGCGTGACCCGTATCGCGGAACGCGCCGCAACGGCCCTGGTGGGCCCCGGGGGCGCCACGTTCGTGGCGCTGACGGTCGTCATCTCGACCTTCGGCAACAACGTCGCGGCGATGCTCGCGGGGTCTCGGCTGCTATTCGGGATGGCGTCCGACGGCGTATTTTTTCCGACCTGCCGGCGGGTTCACCCGCGGTATCGCACTCCGCACATTGCGATTGTGGCTCTGACCACGTGGTCGGCGATTCTCGCCCTGTCCGGATCTTATGAACAGCTCTTCACCTACGTCATGTTTGCGTCGATTCTCTTCAACCTGGCGACGGGGGCCGCAATTTTCAAGCTGCGGCGCGATCGGCCGGCGCACCCCCGTCCATATCGAACGCTCGGCTATCCCGTGGTTCCCCTCATTTTCATTGCCGGTTCTGCGGCGTTCGTCATCAACACGCTGCTCGAGCGGCCGGTGCAGTCACTGATAGGGATCGGTCTGCTCTTACTCGGCCTGCCGGCCTATTGGTATTGGAGGAAAAAAGGGGACACTCAACTTTTTGCGGAATCGAACACTCCGGCAAAAAGTTGAGTGTCCCCTTTTTTGGTGTGATGCGATTTGCGATCCTCGGCTCGGGCGCCGTCGGCGGTTACTACGGGGCGAGGCTCGCGCAGGCCGGTCACGACGTGACGTTCATCGCGCGCGGTCCGCACCTGCACGCGATTCGCGATCGCGGGCTGCAGATTCGCAGCCCGATGCTGGGCGACTTCACGATCAAGGCACCAGCCGAGGAAGACACCGCGAAGGTCGGGGTCGTCGATGTCGTGCTGTATGCCGTCAAAGCCTACGACAATCCGACGGCGCTCTCCCTCGTAAAGCCGATGATTGGACCGTCTTCCACGGTCCTCACGCTGCAGAACGGCGTCGATAGCGTTTCGCAGCTGGCGGCGGTGGTCGGCGAGCAGGCGGTCGTTGGCGGCGCCACCTACATCGCCACCACGCTTTCGGAGCCGGGCGTGATCGAGCAGACCGGAACGCACCGGCGCGTCGTCTTTGGCGAAGTATTCGGGGCACTGCCGCGCGTCAGCGATCGCGTCAGCCGGCTGCACGAAGCACTGGCCGGTGCCGACATCCACTCGGAGCCGGCGGGCGACGGCCGAGTACCGATCTGGGAGAAGTTCATTTTTCTGGTGGCGCTCGCCGGATTCACGGGCGGATCGCGGCTGCCGCTCGGCCCCGTCTGGGGCGATCCGTTCATCCGCGCGCAGTTTCTCGCCGGCTGCCGGGAAATCGAGCGGCTGGCACGCGCCGAAGAGATCCCGGTGGCGACCGACGTCATCGACCGCATCAGTGCTTACGCCGACGGAATCCCGGGCACCATGCGCTCGTCACTGCTGATCGACTTGTCTGCGGGAAAAAGAACCGAGGTCGAGGCTCTTCACGGGTCGGTGGTCCGGCGTGCCGAGCGCGCCGGCGTGGCGGTGCCGATTATCTCGACGTTGTACGCACTGCTGAAACCATGGGCACACCCGCGCGCTTGAGCAGTGCGTCGAAACGGGGGGTGCCTCTGAGCGTTCCGATGACCGGGTCGATGCCAATGAAAGCGACCGCTCCGATGTTGGCGTCGACCATGCGTTCGAGGTAGTCGATAGAACGATCGCTATTCCCGAGGATGCAGTGCACGATGGCGAGCGGAAATATCACCATCGGTGACTGGCCTTCCAGCGCCTCGAGTAACTCCAGTCGTTTTCGCCAGTAGGCTGCCGCTCCGCCCTCCCTGTAAGCGGCCAGCAGTTGCGATCCGTCCACAGAAATCCCGAAGTAGGGCTGTTCGGAGATGAGGGCGGCGGCTTCCTCGAATCGCCCCAGCAGCTCGTACGAGGCGATGAGGACGTTACCCGCTTCCGCGAAGTTGGGTGCGAGCTCGCGTATCCGCCGCGCTTCGTCCACGGCCGCTCGATGGTTGCCCGAGAAGTGATGCACCCACGCGACGCTCATGTTGATGACCAGCGAGAGCGGGTCGAGCTCCGTCGCGAGTTTCGCTTCGGCCAGCGCCTCATCGAAACGCCCGGTGGTAATCAGGATCAATGAGTAGAACGAGTGCGCCAGCGCCAGCTTGGGATTCAGCTCGATGGCCCGCTTCATCTCCCGCTCGGCACCGGGCCAATCTCTGGCCCAGAACAATCGCTCGAGCGAGATGGACACGTGAGCGTCCGGAATGTCCGGGTCGAGCGCAATCGCACGCTCGGCGGCGGCGCGGGCGCGCGGGAAGCCGTCGTGCGGCATCACCTGTCCGTAATAGGTCATCGCGCTGTACGCGTCACCGAGCCCCGCGTAGGCCAAGGCGTACGAGGGATCGAGCTCGATGGCCCGCTGGAAATGCTCCAACGCGCGGCGGAAACTATCCGGCCGCCAGTTGTTCCAGTGATAACGGCCGCGCAGGTACTCCTGATACGCTTCGGGGTTGACCGTGTGGCGCTTGCGCAGCTTGGTCTTCTGCCGCGGCGACAATTTCAAGCGCAGCGCTTCGGATATGCGCCAGGCGATCTCCTCCTGAACGGCCATCACATCGTCTGCGCGCTGGCGGAACTGTTCGCCCCACAGTTGCGACTCGCTCACCGTATCCACGAGCTCGGCCTGGATCATCAGGACGTCGTCATGCTGCGTGACGCGTCCGGTGAGGATGGTGCGGGCGTTCAGTGCCAGACCGACCGTTGCCGGATCGGCCTGCAGGCCCTTGTAGCGAAACACCAGGCTGCGAGGAACGACGCGCAGGCCCGAGAGCTGCGACAGGCTGTTGATGATGCTTTCGGTGATTCCGTCGATGAGGTAGTCCAGGTGCGGGTCGGAGCCGGCGTTGACGAATGGCAACACGGCAAGCGATTTACCGCGGGGACGACCGCCGCGCGCGGTGCTCACGCCTGATCCGGTCAGCAACGCACGCAGCGCCATCGCGAGGTCTTCCGCTCTTTCGAACCGCCGTGCGGGGTCCCGCTCCACGGCTCTACTGACGATTGCACGAAGCTCGCGGGGGGCGAGCGGATCGACAGCTGAAACATCGGTCGTGCTCTGCAGGACCTGCGCGATGACTTCCTGCGGCGTCGAACCGGGGAAGAGCCGGCGTCCGCTCAACATTTCGTAGAGGACGCAGCCGAGCGCGAAAATGTCCGTCCGGCCGTCCACTCGTTCGCCGTGGATTTGCTCCGGCGACATGTAACCGAAAGTTCCAAGCACGGTTCCGCTCACCGTCTGCGCCACGGTGGGACCCGCCGAATCGGCAGGTCCGTCGAGGCGGTGCACGGCGAGGCCGAAATCGAGAATCTTCACGTGACCGTCGCCGGTCAGGAAAATATTTTCAGGCTTGAGATCGCGATGCACGATGCCGCGGGCGTGCGCAGCGGACAGCCCGTCTGCAACCGACGCCGCGATGTTGGCCGCGTCTCGCCACGGCAGCGGGCCATGCTGCATTCGCTCGCGCAGATTCTGTCCCTCGAGCAGCTCCATGACCGCACAGGGAAGACCATCGGCCATCACCATCTCGTAAATCGAGAGGATCGCCGAGTGGGACAGGGAGGCCACCGCGCGCGCCTCTGTTTCGAAGCGGCGGCGCATTTCCGGATCGGCAGCGATGTGAGCGGCCATCACCTTGATGGCGACTTCGCGTCCGAGGCGGGCATCGCGCGCGCGATACACCTCACCCATCCCGCCGGAGCCGAGTGGAGAGATGATTTCGTATTGTGCGATGCGATATCCGGCAGTGAGCGTCACAACTAATCTAGTCCGGGCGGCTTCGCCCCGCCCGCCTCCGCTATAGCTTCGGCGAGGCTCGCCGAAGCGCCTGCGGCGCGAAGGCGGCCGGACCCCCCTACAGCGTCGCTCGCGGGGCCCCCATCACCCCGCTCCGCTCCGCTGGGGCACGCCTGCGGCGCGCCTAGTCCGTTATGCCGCGAGTCGAACAGAATTGGCATTGGGAGCCGCATAACGGACTAAGCGGTCGTCTCCAGCACCCGATAGGCAATCATCCCGCCGGAGACACTGAAGACGGGCGCCATTCCCCCCCGTGCGAGCAGGCTTGCAGCGAGGCTGGAGCGATAGCCTCCCTCACAGATCGTGGCGATTGGCTTCCCTTGTGGCACATCGCGCATCCGCGCCGGCAGCGCTCCCACCGGGATGTGAATCGCGCCATCGATGTGATCGGCAGCAAACTCACGCTTGCTGCGCACATCCAGAATCGTTATTCGATCGGTCTGCGCATCGCGCGCTCGCAGGTCGACGGCATTGATGTGTTCGAGGTGAGCGGTCGGCAGTCCGGCCGCGCGCCACGCGTCGAATCCGCCCTCGACGTAGCCGACGACGTTGTCGATGCCGATGCGCAAGAGCTCCAGTCGCGCGGTGTCGATTCGTTTCAGATCGCCGTCGTGTAACAGCACGACCGGGGAGGTCAGCGGAACGACCCATCCCGCCCAGTAGCCAATCTTTGGACCGTAGCCGATGTTCAGCGCGCCCGAAGCGTACCCCTGCGCAAACGCGGAAGCCTGGCGGAGATCGATGAGCGTCGCCCCTTGTTTCACCGCCTGATGAGCGTCGGCAGGGGAGAGCGCGGGCACGGCCGGTATGCCGCCAGCCAGGTGGAGCAGCGGTGGCCCCTGCTGGTTCAATCGCTTCAACTCTGTAAAGTAGGGCGGAGTTTCCGGGAGATCGCGCAGGACCGCCTCGACGAATGCCGCCTGGGTTCGGTGTTGCAGCATCGGATTGAAACGGCGCTCCTGGCCAATCGTGGAATGCAGTTCGTTGCCGATGCCGCTTCCGCACAGCGACCCTGCGCCGTGGCCGGGATGAACCTCGACGTCATCAGCCAGCGCCAGGAGCTTCTGAAAGATCGAGACGTAAAGGTGGCCGGCGAGTTCCCGCCCGCGCTCCGCCCCCAGAAGATCCGGGCGCCCCACGGCGCCCACGAACAAGGTGTCGCCCGTCAGCACACGCTTCGGATCGCCAGGATGCTCGATCAGAAGCGATATGTGCTCAGGGGTATGACCGGGAGTATGCAGCGCCGTGATGGTCAAGTCGCCGAGCCGGAACTGTTCAGCATCGCGCGCTTCCCGATGCGGAATGCGCAAACCGGCGCCCGGTCCGGCGACGATCTCGGCACCAGCGGACGCCAGTTCGTGCGCCCCCGACACGAAATCGGCGTGCACGTGCGTCTCGATGGCAAGCGCTAGCGTGAGGCCGTGCTGCCTCGCGAGCTCTACGTAGACGTCGACGTCACGACGGGGATCCACGACCGCCGCCAGGCGCGTGCGATCGCAGCCGACCACGAATGAGCTTTGGGCGAGGCCGTCATCGAAGATGCGGTGAAACATGCGGTAAAATCAAGCGTCCCGCCGATCATAGCACCACGCTCAACGTGACAACCTTTGACATCACCGCCGCAATTGCCATCGTCGTGATCGGCGTCGGCGCCCTCGCCGGCACGCTCGGCGCACTGCTCGGCGTCGGCGGCGGTGTCTTTCTCGTTCCGTTTCTCAATGCCGCACTGGGTCTGCCGTTCAACGTCGCATCCGGCGTCGGTTTGATGAGCGTGATCGCGACCTCGAGCGTGGTGTCGGCCGCCACGGCCGGACGGCGTCCCGTCAATCTGCGCCTCGGGATGGTTCTTCAGATTGCGTCGAGTGCCGGCGGTCTCACCGGCGGCGTCTACGCCGCTCATCTATCGCATCGGACGTTGTATGCGATGTTCGCCGCGGTCACCGCCGCCATCTCCGCCATCATGATGACGCGCCTCGGACGCCGCAACGTGATCCTCGATCGGTCGGTCGATCCCGGTGCGTTCGGTGGGCGATTCTTCGACGAGGAGAGCAACCAGGAGGTCGTGTATCGCACACGCAATCTGCCGATTGCGATTGGCGTGTCGCTGCTGGCCGGCAGCGTCTCCGGTCTCCTGGGCATCGGCGGAGGGATCCTGCAGGTGCCGGCCCTCAATGCCTGGTGCGGTGTGCCTCTGCGGGTGGCAGCGGCCACGAGTGCGGTGATGATCGGCGTCACGGCGGTCGCCTCGGCGCCGATCTATTACGCACGCGGCGACGTCGTACCGCCGCTGGCCGCCGCAGCGGTGATCGGCGTGCTCATCGGGTCGCGGTTCGGGTTCTGGTTCGGCGACCGTACGCGCGCTAAGTGGATGAAATTGTTGCTGGCTGCCGTTCTTGCGGCGGTCTCTCTCACCTACGTGGTGAAATCGCTGTGACGACCGACGCGCTTGCGCCGCAGCCCGCGTTCGAGCGCCTCCTCGTCCGGGTGATGCTCGCAGGCGTCCTGTTGAGTACGGCGGTTCTGTCCACCGGGCTGGTCTGGCTGCTCCTGCGGCCGGCCTCGGTCGCGGGTCAGCGACTGCTGGACGCCGGGCTGGTGGTCCTGATGGCCACGCCCATGGTGCGCGTCGTGCTCTCTATCGCCGAGGCGCTGCGGCGCCGTGACTGGTTCTGGCTGTGGAGTACCGCTGCCGTGGTCGTCGTGCTTCTGGGGACGGTCGCCTATTCGCTCCGGACGCGCTGACGGCTGCGACTTTCAGCCAATGGCTTCCGGGCTCGATGGGATTCCCGACTCGTTCATGCTGACGGTGGCCTCTTGCAACCGCTCGTGCGCGGCGCGCCGCATTTTTTCGAGCAACTCCGCAATGCGCTGAGCCTCGACGACGATCGTCGCCAGGTCGCGTCGCAGCGCCCCCTCGGGATAATCGCGTTCGAGCAAATCGCAGTGGCCGACGATCGACTGCAGCGCGTTGTTGATTTCCGAGGCGATGGCCAGGGTATGGTCCGACATCGCCTCGATCGTGCGGTACTTCCCCATCAGCATCTGCAGCTGCTGGGCGACGCAGGTCACCGCGAACATTTCCGCGATCGGCCGCAGCGCATTCACGTGGGCCTCGCCGAAGGCGTCCGTCTTCCTCGCCACGACGTTCAATGTGCCGACCGTCCGTCCTTTCGAGACGAGCGGCATTATCAGCGCCGATTTGAAGCCCGCTGAATGCAGCACGTTGGCATCGAGAAAATCCGGGGCCGCTTGCTGCACGTCGTTCAGAATCAGGGGCTCGCCCGAACGAACCACGGAGCCGATCGCCGTACTTTCGACTTTGAACGTCACTTCCGGCCGCGGTCGTGCGCGCCGCTCCTCGTCACGCACGCGGGCGGTATAGGTCTGGAACTCCTGACTGTTTTCGGTCAGCAGGGCCAGCCCGGCCCGATCGCACGGGACGATGCGGAGGATGCGTGTGGCGAGTGCCTGGAACGCGAGCGGGACGTCGACGGATCGCGCGAGGATCTGCAGCATCGCATTCTGCATCTGCAGCTGTTCCACCTCGTCCAGCGTCGAGCGATGCGCCCGCTCCTTCTGCGTGAGACGCGACGACAGCGTTTCGATCCGACGGCTGGCCATCTTCGCCAGCAGCAGCATCACGCACCACGCCGCCACCACTTGAAGGATGACCAATGGCCGCCGCGGGATGCCCGCAAGTGCCCAGGCGATCGCTTGCAGGACGGCAATTCCTGCCACGAGGGCCCAGATGGCCCAGACACGTGTGCTCCTCGGACTCATGTCTGCATTGAGGTTGTGACAGGCGGCGCGTCGCAGCCTTTCAGCATCAAAGGCCGACTATACAACGGAAAGATGACAGGGCTGCTTCGCGCTCCGCGCGCGCGACGAGCGGAAACCCATTGAGCACGTGAGCGAACGCGTCTTCGCTCAGCCCGTAGAGCCTGGCCGCCAGCGCCTGATGTTCGGCGCGCGCCTCTTCGTCGTCCGTGCGCACGAGATGGCGCGCCAGCGACACCAGTCGCGCGAACGCGGCGAGGGTTCGGGGCGGTTTTGGCACAGGTAGTCGATCCATCACCGCCGTCGTGACGTGAGTGCCGACACGCATCCGCACGAGATGGTTGGCCACGAAGCTGTTGAACATTCCGCACAGGAACTCCTGCGATTCGATGTCGGGCGGTCTTCTGATGCAGAAGAGCGTGTGGGTCGTCACTACCCCGGCGGGGACGATCGCCGCGATGAGCGTCAGCCGATTCGTCGCCGCGGCCACGTCACGGTAGGCAAGCCGTGGCGAAGAGAACGGCGACTTCCCTCGCAGCAGGCGCCGCGCGGCGTCGGGTGCTATCGACATCCGGCAGGCGCGCGTGTCGACGCGAAACGGCTGCACATGTTTTCCCTCCAACACCGGCAAGCCGTCGCCTCCCTCTGTGAAGTGCGGCCGATCCTCGGTCGCGTTCAGCTCGCGACCGAACTGCACGTTCCAGCCATCGCGGTCCCCGAGAGCCGGACAGCTGAAGGCGATTTGGGACACCAGCTCGAGATCGGCCGCCGATCGAATCTCCGGGATCGCCAGTTGATCGCCGCTGATGCGGTGCAGCAGCTGCCGCGGCAGGGAGATGGCGCTGGAATCGAGTCCCGTGTCGGGGATGCTGTCCAGGGTGGCTGGACTGCGCACGCCGACGTGCACGGGGACGCTGCTGCTCGAGCCGCTGGTTGTCAGCGTGAACAGCGCGAACTTGAGGCCGCGGTGAACGGGAAAGATGGCGTCGCGGTTTTCGAGCGTCACGAACATGTCCAGCGTCGTGCGACCGAGCAGTTCGCGTCGCAGCAATGCGCACCCATGATCGGTCGCCAGGCCCGCGGGGACGATGAATCCCAATCGTCCGTTCGGCTTGACGAGCGACAGCGCGCGCTCGATGAAGAGCTGATACAGGTTGGCGTGTCCGGTGGCCTGCAGGGGATAGACGCCGGACCGCCGCGCAAATCGCGTGAGATCTGCCCCCGCCGCTCCGCCGCCGCCGTCCGCGCGCAGCATCTCCCACGGCGGATTGCCCAACACCGCGTCGAAACCAGGATGCGCGAGCGGTGTCCCCGCTTCGTCGTAGAACGCCTCGGGAAATTCGAGCGTCCAGTGAAAGAAGTTCCGCTGCCTGGCGGTTTGACGCGCGTCATTCAATAAAGGACCGGAAACGTGCGCGGGAAGCGGCCCGGTTCCGTCGCGGAGCTCTTCGAGCAGGGCGCCGAAGGTTCGTGCGTCCGCGGCTGGAAGAAACCAGCAGGCGCACCAGAGATCGGCCGCCATTTTCCAGCGTGCGAGCGGACCGTTCTCGTCGCTCAGCGACGCCAGAATCCGTTCCTTCTTCTTCACCTGTTCCAGGGTGTGATCCGGTTCATGGGCGAGAGCCACACGTGGCGAGACGATGGCCCGCAGGCTGGACTGAAACGCATCGGACGAAAAGAGCGGCAGCGGCGAGGAACGCGCCGTCCTGCCTCGTGACGTTGGCGGCTGCCGCTGCATGTCGGCGAGCGAGGCGCCGACGAGGCTGTCGCCGCTACGCAGATGGTGATCCAGAAACGTCAGAGGCCGATCGCCCGCCAGGGTCGCCAGCCACAACGACAGGCGAGCGAGCTGCACGGCCATGGGATTCACGTCCACGCCGTGCAGACAGCGCTGCGCCACGAGGCGGCGAAATTCGGTGCGATCGGCGTCACCGATGTCCGCGGCGGTCAACTGGCCGTCCCTTATCAAGGCCTGTTCGTAGGCGTGCGCGAGGTAACGACAGGCGGCGACGAGAAACGCTCCGCTTCCCATCGCCGGATCGAGAACCTTGAGGTGGAGGATGTCCTCCGCCCGGGCGGACTCGACGAGCGGCGCCAGCGTTCGCCGCACCAGATATTCGGTCAGCGAACGCGGCGTGTAAAACGAGCCCGTGGCTTTGCGCCGGCCGCTCGGGAGGAGCTGGAGCGGGCCGGCAGTTTTTGCCGGCGCGTAGTCGAGGACGTGTTCGTAGACCGCCCCGAGCTGCTCGACGCCGAGGTCGTCGTAGGCGATCCGCTCCACTCCCGCACGTGTCCGCTGCGTCGTCAGGGCGAGCAGCGCCTGCCGTACCGATTCGTCGTCCAAGCGGACCGAGTCGGCGAGAGGGGCATCGGCCGAGGAGAACAATCGGCCGTTGAATGCCGTCACTCGCAGCGATCCGGCACGACAGCCGCGCTGTGCGAGGCGCGCGATGGCCTGCAACGTTTCCCAGAGTCCAGGCCGCCGAGTGGACGTTTCGATGACGCGTCGGAGAGATTCCAGGGTGTAGCCGTCCCGGTAGATCGCATGCCAGTCGGGGACGAGCCCGCGTGCCTCGGCGAACAACAAGAAGAGAATCCGATAAATGACGGTGAGCGATTCGTCCAGAACGCGTGGCTCCGCCCGTGTACGCCCAGCGGCCGCAATGAATGCTCGTGCCAGCTGAAGCAGCGCCTCGTGCACGCCGGCCTTGAGCGAGTCACGGACGGACGCGCGATGGCGATCGCACAGCTCCAGCGCGCGGTTCAGGAGCGGCTCTCCACGCTCGGGCGACACCGCGGCGCCTCTGAGCAGTCCCCAGAACGCCGCGAACGTCGTCTCGTCGTCGAACGTGAGTCGAAGATCGAATTCGGCAAATCTCCGGGAGTAGGTACGTGCCGCGTCGACGAGCCGCAGCGAGGGACCGTTGATGCTCCAACACCAGCGGACGTCATGGCCGATGCCGCGACGGACTGCCGCACTCCACGCGCCGCCTGCGTCCTGGCCCCAGGCGCTGACCAGCAGGACGGCCGCATCGCGTCCGCCGGCCCGTAGCAGCGCGTAGGGTGCGTGTGTCTTGTGATTGACGACAACGGCACTGAAGCCCAACTGAGTCGTGAGGGGCAACGCGACGACATCCAAAATTGTGCGGGCGCTGGCGGTGGGACCCACCGACCGCGTCACACTCGAGTACCACTCGCGCATCCGACGCCGAGCCGGCGCGGATCCCTCCTCGTCGAGCAATCCGCCGAGCGCTTTCGGAACGACACGCGCCAGGGCCTCGCGAGACAAAAGCGACCCCGAGAGCCCTGGTGTCACTTGGGCCTCACCATGAGTACCGCCCGCAGTTCCGCTGACGAGATCAGTTCACTCGAGCCGCTGGCTGCGGTCGATGAACCGTCGAAAGCGAGCTCGTCGTAGCCCGCGACAACAGCTCGTCTCGACCGTCGTTCGAACAGTCCTGCCTGTACCAGCTGGCGCGCCACGGATTCCTGCGTCCTTCGCATCGCACGGTCCCGCCGGCTCATACGATCGGCCGCTTCTTGATAGCGAGTGCGTATGCTGTCGCGCTGGCGGTGTTGCGCGGCCTCCACCTTCTCCGACAGTGCGACACGCAGCGCCGGCAGAAGGTCGTTGACCGTTCTGCTGATCTGGAGACGCTTTCGCGGCCAGACTGGAAGGGCGAGCGCCGCGTGGATGGCGACCGAGTCCCGTGCGATCACCCGGCGATTCGCGGCACAGGTCCTGATGTCGAATATCAGGACGAATCCTGGCCGCCAGGACGATCGCCGCAAAGTACTCACGGCCACGCTCCCATGGCGATCGTCGGCGTGCGCGAGTGCGGTGCCGCGGAAGCGGGCCCGTCGTTCGTGTCGGGACGCCTCGACGGCCGCATCCAGGGACAGGTCGACCGTCATGTGCGGATCGTCCTGGGGCGGCGCGTCCGTTGGACGCGGCACGGCGCCGTCGAAGATCAGCTCACCGAGCCGAGACTCGGTGAGCCACTCGAGCATCCGGCCGCGGGCTGCGCCGTCCACCCAACACATTGCGCGGCGGGCCAGCGGTCCCAAAACGAGAGATTCGGCCGTATCGGTCGCCAGCAGAGCGATTTCGTGCACCCGGTACCGCTGACCGATTCGATCCACCCGGCCTGCCCGCTGCAACATTCGGGACGGATTCCATGGCAGCTCGTAATGGACGATGACCCGGCACGCGCTCTGAAGATTGAGACCCTCGGCGGCGGCGTCCGTTGCAAGCAGGATTTTGCCGCCCCGGGCAAATTCCTCCAGAGCCCGGCGGCGCTCTTCGATTGAAAGGCCGCCGTGCAGTACGCACACCGGCATGCCTGCCGCCATCAGTTGCTGGCAAAGCATCTCCAGGGTGTCGCGATATTCCGTGAACACCAGGGCCGGCTGGCGAATTCGCTTCAGCAGCCGCACCAGTACCCGTGACTTGCCATCGTTTCCGGCCGTGAGTGCCGCCGCCAGGATCGTCTCGAGCCAATTCTGCTCGTCCACCGCGTCGCTCAATCCCGGAGCCGCGAGCACATCGTCGCTGACCATGTCCTCAGGCGCACCGTCGTCCTGTTCGTCGAGGGGGAGCAGCATCTGCAACTCGAGTGGAGAGGCATGCGCGGCCAGCAGATCGCGCCGGCGTTGCAGCGACGCGATAAGGGACGCACTGCTCGACAGCGCCCGTTTACGAAGAGTCGTGGCGAGCAACAGGCTGTGACCGTTCCCCGCGCGCCGAGCTTCGCGCCACACCAGGGTCGTGTAACGCTCGAGCATCCGGTGCAATCGCTGCTCCTCGTTGCTCAGCCCAACCGACAGAAGAATGCTGCGGCGTGGCCGTCGGCCGCCGTCGGTGCGGGCGCGCCGGAAGAGAACGATGGCGGGATCGTCGGGCAGTGCGCCGATGCTGCAGAGGGCGCGGAACTGCGAATGGTCGGCTGGCGGCGTGGCGGTGAGCAGGACGATCCGGCGTGAGCGGAGTGCAATTCCGTGAATGGCCGCCCGGCGATCGGTGGCGATGCTCGCCACATGAGCCTCGTCCACGACCAGCAGATCCCATCGAACGTCCTCGAGTGGGCGCAATGCTTCGGGCCGTTTCACGAAGTCGAACGACGCGACGTAGATGCCCGGCGCCGACCACGGGTTGACCTCCGGCGGCAGGCATCTGCCCATCGCGCGCAGCCAATCGGCGTCCGACAGCGTGGTCTCACTGGCGAAGTGGCGAGTCAGCTCATCGCGCCACTGTTGTCGCAATCCCGCCGGCGTGAGGATCAACGCCCGGAAGTCGCCGTGACGGCGCGACAGTTCGCGCAGAATCAAGCCGGTCTCGATGGTCTTTCCAAGACCCACGTCGTCTGCGATCAGCAGTCGCGGATGGCCGTCGCGGAGCATGGCGAGCGCCGGCTCGAGTTGGTATGGCAACAGGTCCAGAGTCGACGGCCAGTCGAGCAGTCCTCCGTACGGCCTGGTCGCCATGAGGATGCGGGCGAACGCGTGCATCCACGCTCGAGGGGAGAGCACCAGAAGGCGCCCAGCTGGAATTCGCCGTGGCCGATCGAACGGCAGCAGAAACGTCCGCGACCGCGAGCCGAAGACATCGTCGAGACGCAACGCCTCGCAATCGGTGAACGGCGTCCAGTCGGCAACCGTCCACTCGCTGCCGCGAAGAATCAGCCGATCACCATGCTGCCAACCCGATGCGGATTCGTTTGAGAGAGGCGTTCGGTCCAGACCAGCCAGGAGGGCAATCTGGATGCCGGCAGCAGGCACAGTGAAAACGCGCAGACCAGGGCACGGGCGATCAGACTACTGCGACGTTCGCTGCGAGCTGGCAGTGCGAATTGTGCGTACCGTATCAGTGGGCGTCCGTCGATCGGGCTTCGTCGAGCGCCCGCTTCGACACGATGAGTGGTTTGGCGCCGCGCTCTCTGCGGGCGCCCTCGATAGCCGGCACGCGCACGCGCCGGATACGGCATCCCCGGGCGTAGGTGACGCCCGCGACGTGCGGTGGCAGAGTCCAGCCGGCCATCAGCTCGCGCAGATCGTCAGGCGGGGCCGGTTCGGCGTCCTGCGCGGCGGGCGCTTCGGTTCGCGCCCACGCCGCCAGCGGCATCAACCGGAAGACGCCCGGACCAACGTGGTCGTACTCTTCCCGGAATTCCGCAAATTGGTCGGCGACCACGAGAGGTCCGGAAGCGTTCTCGCCATTCTCTCCAGCGCGCGCTCGTCTGTTTTTCTGTCGCTGCGCCGCGCGCTTCTGCTGGGCGGCGTTCCGCCGTTGCAGTTCAGCGGCCTCCCGCTCACGTTCGGCCGCGGCCAGCCGTTCTTGTTCCGCGGCTTCGCGCTCACGTTCGGCGGCAGCCAGCCGTTCTCGTTCCGCCGCCGCTGCGCGCTCGCGTTCTGCTGCCGCTTCTCCCTCGACGCGGCGCCGCTCGGCACGCTCACGCTCGACGAGTGCTTCCGCCTCGAGTCGCCGGCGCTCGGCTTCAAGCCGTCGCCGTTCTTCCTCGCGCGCCCGTTCGGCCGCGGCTGCAGCTTCGGCTTCGAGCCGACGTCGCTCCTCTTGGCGTCTCCGCTCAGCCGCTGCTTCAGCTTCCTTGCGCAGGCGTTCCGCTTCGCGTTCGCGCGCGGCCGCGGCCTCAGCCTCGAGACGGCGTCGCTCCGCGTCCTTGGCACGTTCGGCGGCGAGCTTGGCTTCGAGCTTGCGCCGCTCGTCCTCACGGGCGCGCTCGGCCGCCGCCTTCGCCTCCGCTTCTGCTTTTTGCCGTTCCTCTTCGCGCGCACGTTGCGCCGCCGCTTTGGCCTGCGCCTCGAGTCGCTTGCGCTCTTCCTCGCGGGCCCTCTCCGCTGCCGCCTTGGCCGCTCTGGCTTCCGCTTCGAGACGCTTGCGTTCTTCTTCGCGCGCCTTCTCCGCGGCAGCCTTCGCCGCAGCCTCGGCTTTCTTGCGCTCTTCCTCGCGCGCGCGCGCGGTGGCCGCGGCGGCCTCCGCCTCGGCCTTCCGTCGTTCCTCTTCCCGCGCCCGCTGAGCGGCTGCCTTGGCTTCCGCTTCGAGACGTTTGCGCTCCTCTTCGCGCGCCTTCTCCGCGACAACCTTTGCCGTGGCCTCGGCCTTCTTGCGTTCCTCTTCGCGTGCGCGCGCGGCTGCCGCAGCAGTTTCTGCCTCTGCTCTCTTCCGCTCCTCTTCGCGAGCGCGTGCCGCGGCCGCGGTCGCTTGAGCCTCCGCGTCGGCGCGCGCGCGATCGGCTTCCCGTTTCTGCTGCTCGGCCTCGATCTGGAGCTGTTCCGCGCGCTGGCGTTCTGCTGCCGCCGCAGCCTCGAGGCGAGCGTGCTCCTCCTCCATCTGCCGCCGTTCGGCCCGACGCTCTTCCTCGGCCGCCCGACTCTCTTCTTCTGCGGCCAGAACCGCCAAGGGCACGTTCGTGATGAGAGGCTGCGTCGGCGGCGAATTCACCGCCGGCGGCTCGTCCTTGCTCGTCAACGTCGACGGAGGCTCGCTCCGACGCCATTCGAACGGAGACGACCACGAAGACGCCGACTCCGTCTCGGCAGGTGTCTCTGCCGCCGGTGCCTGCGCTTCGCTCTTCCCCCCGCGCGCCGACCAGGCCCGGCCGGCCCTGCCGGCGACCGGGTCGTCCACCTGTGCCTCGAGCTGTGCGACACGGTTGCGTAAATTGGCAACCGCTTCCTGTTTCATCTGTAACGCACGGGCGATGAAGGTCCGGATCTCTTCAGCGAACAGATCCGGGTCGCAGCCCGAGCTGGGCCCGACTTCTTTCTTTTTCCGGAATTTGCCCAGCAGCCCGCCGCCGCTGCTCCCGCTCTCCGGCTCACTTCGCGAGCCCGCGAGCTGCGGGATCGTGTGAGTCTGCAGGTGCTCGGCGCCCTCGAGGGCGCGCAGATGGGTGATGAGCTCTTCCTCGTCCCGCGGCGAGAGCAATGCCGTGACGAGAATGACCTCTGGAATCTGGCTGTTGAGTCGCCGCAATAGCGGCGTCCCGCGAGTCGACGAGGACGAGATCGGCTTTGACCGACTCGCGGATGATGCGCTTGAGGATGGTCGCCTGACGATGGTCTGATTCGATCGCGAGAACGAGCGCCACTAGGTTCTCACCATGAACAGGAACAGCACAGCGCCGCCGGCGGCAAACACCAGCAGCGGCCCGTTCTCGATGCTCTGGTGCTTCACGCGCACTCATCAGCGCCCCGCCGAGGTCACCGACGCGGTCTCCCCATGGCGAGATCCCGTGGCTGCTTGAAAAGACGTCGCTGAACCGTTCCTGCACGCGTTCGTCGAACGACACGAGCGCCGCCAGGATGACAACGAACACAGCCACCGACACGAGCGCCTGCCGAATTCTTCGGTTCATCGGGTTGCGAGCCTCAATTCGTAGGGCACGACTTGCAGGAGCAGTTCGCAAGTCGTATGCCGCGACTAGCGCCTGTCGGGGACCTCTTGTAAACGCCGCAATATGACTACTTAAGGACTCGCGCAAATTTGCCCCGCCGAGGCCGTGCACATCGATGCCCGGGCTCGCACCCACAAAAATCGCGGCAGACGTTACGAAACTGACCACACCCGCCCGCACCGTCGATCGCTGCATCTCGTTGTTTTCCGCGCTCCCGCGAGCGTCGTTGGCCAGCGGCAAGTGGCCGCATCGCGTGGACTTGCGGCTGAAACGTCGAACGTGAACCTCTGCCGTGGCATACGCGTTGCGATAACGCCTCGCCGGACGCGGCGTGTCGCCGCGCCGTTTAATCACATGCGGCGACGCCGCAACATTGGGACCGCACAAAGCGGTGCCCACTCCTCGGGGGAGGATCTCATGCTGAACCTGATCAACTACGTGAAGTCGTTCGCGAACCAGGAAGAGGGCCAGGACCTGCTCGAGTACGCGTTGCTCGTGGCGCTCATCGCGTTGATCGCGATCGGCGCAGTGGGCATGGCCGGCGGCGCGGTGAACACGATCTTCACCAACATCGCGAACGCACTGAACAACGCGGCGTAGTTCGGGACTCTGAGCATCTCGCTTCCAGTCTCCAGCATCGGCTGACGCCGGGCCGGAGCTGGGAGCGGGCCGCTCGTCGCAGCTTGCGGGGGAGTCAGTGCGAGAGAGCGAGATTCGAGGAGCTGATGCCATGAGTCATCAGTTGCCGTTCTGAGGAGTTTGGGCGTCCTGCGGTTCCGCCGCGAGGACGAGGGCCAGGATCTACTCGAGTACGGGTTGCTGACGGCCCTGATCGCGGTCATCGCAATCGGTGCCGTGACGACGTTGGGGAACACGATCAACACGGTTTTCTGGACCGCGATTGCGAACAATTTCTAATCCGGCGTTCGTGGCTCTGGCGATCGGTGCGTTGACCGCCACCGTGATTGATATCCGCACCCGGCGCATTCCGAATGCGCTGACCGCCGCGATGGCGGGCATAGGCGTCGGGATGGCAGCCACGGGATTGAGCGGCGTGTCGCTCCTGGCGTCGTTCGCGGGGTTCGCGCTCGGATTCGCGCTCATGCTGCCTGGTCATGCGCTCGGCGCCACCGGCGCCGGCGACGTGAAGCTGATGGCGGCAGTGGGGGCGATGGTCGGGCCGGGCACCGTCGTGACGGCATTTGCATTTACCGCGATAGCGGGCGGGGTTCTCGCCGTCGCCATCGCCATCCGGCGGAAGCGGCTCGGCGCGACGCTCGCGGGAACGGGAAAGTTGATTGCGTTACCGGCCGACGCGAAGCGGCAGATCGGATCGGCGACGGCGTCCAGTCGATTTGCATACGGACCGGCGATAGCGGTCGGCAGCGTGCTGGCGGTTCTAGTGAAATGACCGCCGGCGGTCAGCGGGGCAGGCGGCGACGAGCAGGATGAGGAGCAGGATTATGACCAAACGAATCCGGAATCAGCGGGGCGCGGCGCTCATCGAGACTGCCATCACTATTCCCATTGTCCTGCTCGATCTGCGTGGCTGTGTTCGAATTTGGCCGTGCCTACCAGACATTCCAGGTGCTGACGAACGCGGCGCGCGAGGGCGCGCGCATGGCCGTGATCGTGGCGAACACCGACCAGCAGGTAACCGACACGGTCCGCAACTACCTCACGAGCGGCCGTCTGTCCAACCCGGCTTCCGCGGTGATCGTCGTGAACCGCGCCGAGCCCATGGGTATCAACACCGCCTCGAGGGTGACCGTCAGCTACCCGTTCAGCTTCATCGTGCTCAACCCGGTCGCCAAACTCGTGGTCAAGACGTCCACTACCGGCAAAGCGGCGATGACGATGCAGATCGGTCGCGTTCATGCGGAACGAAATCTAGGGAGACTTCAATGCGTAGCCGAATTTTCGCGGTCCTGGCCATTGCCATCTTCGCCGGCGGCGGGTTGGCCTATGGCACCTACAACTTCATGCAGAACCAGCCGGTCAAGACGGTGAACACACCGACGCAGCCGGTGGTGGTCGCCTCTGCTGATCTGCAGATCGGCGCCGAGGTGAAGAAGGAGGACGTGACCGTCGTCAACTTCCCCGCCGGACAGGCGCCGCAGGGCTCCTTCTCGAAGCCTTCCGACGTCATCGGCCGTGGCCTGATCGTGCCCGTCGTCACGCACGAGCCCATCCTCGCCGCCAAGCTGGCGTCGAAGGAAGCGGGCATCGGGCTGCCACCGGTTATTCCCGAGGGCATGCGGGCGGTTTCGGTGCGCGTCAACGAAGTCATCGGCGTCGCCGGCTACGTGCTGCCGGGCACTCGCGTCGACGTCGTGGCAACCGCGAGCCCGACGATGGACAAGACGGACACGACCTCGAAGCTGATTCTCTCGAACGTGCAGGTGCTCACCGCCGGCACGCGTATGGAGCAGGACTCCGAGAAGGGCAAGCCCGTCCAGGTGACCGTCGTGACACTGCTCGTCACCCCCGAGCAGTCAGAGCGGCTAGCGCTCGCCAGCACCGAAGGCAAGATTCAGCTCGCCCTGCGCAACCCGCTCGATCAGGGTGCGCCGGCGACCCCCGGCATCAAGACGGCAGCACTCGTCGGCTCGGCCAAGGCCGCCGCCCCGGTCCGCCAGGTCGCGTCGTCCGCGCGGCCCAGGGCCAGCCAGCCGGTCACGCAGACCGTGCCCGAGGTCGTGTCGATGCCGACGGTCGAGATTATCCGGGGCGACAAGCGCGCCCATGAAGTGATCAGGTAATAGCAGTCTCCGGTTTCCAGCTTCCACGACGGAAGCGGAAGCTGGCCTGGAAACTGGCAGTTGAGATTTGTTTTTCGGAGGACCCATAAAATGAGCTCGGCATTCACGACCCACTTGCGCCGCGTACGGCGTGCGACGACGGGCAGGACCATCAGCATTGCGGCATTGGTCGTCTGCATCATCGTCATCCTCGTCGCGGCGCCACAGGCGCAGCAAGCGCCGGGCTACACGCCGGGCGCGGGCTCCGGCGGTCCGGCCCCGGCTGTAGATGCGCCGACGGATATCGATCTGCTCGTGGGCCGATCGACGATCGTGAACGTCGGGTCCACGATCGCGCGTGTCTCGCTGACCGTGCCCGATATCGCCGATGCGATGGTCACGGCGCCGGGACAGCTGCTGATTCACGGCAAACAGCCCGGAACGATCTCGCTGTTCGTCTGGGATCGCGGCGGTGCGATCAAGACGTATGAGGTGAAGGTCCGTCGCGATCTGACAGCGCTCGGCGCTCACATGCGTCAGCTCTTCCCGGGTGAGCCGATCGACGTTCGCGGCAGCGGCAAAGACGTCGTTCTCTCGGGCACCGTCTCCAGCACCTATGTGCGGGAGAAGGCGGCCGACGTCGCTGGGGGCTACGTCGAGAAGAAGGAGAACGTCGTCAATCTGCTCAGACAGCAGGAGGGCGTGGCGTCGAACCAGGTCATGCTGAAAGTGCGCTTTGCCGAGGTCAGCCGCAGCGCCCTGCAGGAGCTCGGGGCGTCCTTCGTCGCGAACGGCTTCAAGAACGACTGGTTCGGCCGAACGACGACCGGTCAATTTCCCGCGCCCGAGTGGGATGAAGAGGGCCGACTCGTCTTCAGCGATTTCCTCAATCTGTTCGTCTTGAACACGAAAGAAGGCCTCGGCGGCGTCGTCCGGGCGCTGCAGAACAAGGGTCTCTTCCAGAGCCTGGCGGAGCCGAACCTGATTTCGACCAACGGCAAGGAAGCGAGCTTCCTCGCCGGCGGCGAGTTCCCCTATCCCGTCGTTCAGTCCGGCGCCGGCAACAATGCCGTCACCATCATGTTCAAGGAGTTCGGTATCAGGCTGAACTTCACGCCGACGGTGCTCGGCGGCGACCTGATCAATCTGAAGGTTCGGCCGGAGGTCAGCGCACTCGACTTCGCCAACGCGGTCACGGTCGATGGCTTCCGTATTCCGGCTCTCAGCACGCGGCGCACCGAGACTGAAGTGGAATTGCGCGACGGCCAGACCTTCGCCATTGCCGGGTTGATGAACAACACACTGACCAACAGCATGTCGAAGATTCCGGGCATCGGCGACATTCCGATCCTCGGATTACTGTTCCGCAGCAAGGCGCACCAGAAGAACCAGACCGAGCTGGTCGTGATGATCACCCCGCAGATCATTCGTCGTGGTCACACGGGCGTGTCGGAGGGGCTGCCGTCGCTCGTCGAGCCCTACATGGGCGCACCGTCGAAGACGCACCCGAATCCCGATCCCTACATCGGCTCGCCGCGCTATCCGACCAACCAGAAGCCGCAGAGCTCGAACAACAAGCCGGCGCCGCAGGCGCAGGCTGCACCGGCGAAGCCGCCGTCGCATCCGTGGCCGGGATCGTCGCCTGCCACTGGCGCGCAGCCGTCGCAGGGTGCCCCCTGGCCCGGATCGTCGTCAGCTCAGGCCCCGGTCGTGACGTCGGTCGGCGAGGTATCGCAGCCCGCAACGCAGCCGACCGCACCGCTCGCCAGCCGTCCGATCCAGAACGCGACGGCGCCCGCGGCGCCGCGCGTGACGAGCGAGCCGGTGCCGAGCACGCCGGTTCCGAGTACTCAGGCTACGACCGTGCAGATTCCGGGCATGCAGACCGAGAGCACGCCCGTCCAGAGCGGGCCCGTTCCGATGCCGACGCCTGTTCCCGCGGGGCACGGGCAGAGCAGCTTTCCAAGCGGTCCGCCGCCTCCAGTCCTGAGCATCACGAGCGCGCCGGCGCCCGCGGCGGCGGCGAACGCTGCTGCGCCCAGGGCGAACACCGCTGCGCCCAAGGCAAACACCACTGCGCCGAGGATGTCGCAGGCGGAAGCGCGCGCTGCCGAACAGCGCCGCGCCCAACAGGCCGTGGCCGAATCGAAGCTGCAGGTCGAACAGCAGAAGAAGGACGAAGAAGCCCGCAAGCTGGCGGAGCGACTCGACAAGGAACGAATCAAGCGCGAAGCCGAGGTTTCCAAGAAGAACGCCGAGATCGCGCGAAAGAAGACAGAGGAAGACGCCAAGCGCGAAGCGGGTCTGTCGGATGCCGCGGACCGGCTGCGGGAGGCTCAGGCGGCGTATCAGGCACAGCTCGACAAGTCGAAGGGCAGCAGCAATGACAAGACAAAGAGCAAGGCTCCGTCCTCCCAGCCCCGCAACTAAGGCGACGTGGGGTGGGTAGCGATCAGGCGGGTGTTTGAGGATCGAGTGGAAGCAGAGGCCCGGAGAGGTAACCGTTCTCACCCGGAAGGTGACGCCATGGCTATGAAGCGCCTTCAACGACTGCAGCGCGACGAATCGGGCATGAGCTACGTGTTCATTGGGATGGGCCTGATGGCGTTCCTGAGCGCGAGCATTCTCGCGATTGACGTCGGTATGCTCATGACCGCCCGCAGCCAGGCCCAGAATTCGGCAGACGCCGGAGCGCTGGCTGGTGCAACTGCGCTGGGATTCGACGATTTCTTTGACCGCTCGCCGAGCGGACCGGCCGTCACAAACGCTATCTCCGCAGCCACCACGAACCAGGTGATGCGCAACCCGAATACGGGCGAGGGGCCCGTCTCGGTCACGGCGGATGACGTTGAGTTTCTCAACGATCTGGCCGGGGAGCCGAACCGCGTCAAAGTCACGGTCTACCGCACGGCCGCGCGCGGAAATCCGGTATCCACTCTGGTTGCGCGCTACTTTGGCGTAGCCAACGTCGGCATTGGCGCGACGGCGACCGCCGAAGTGTCTCCGGCCAACGCGATGACGTGCGTGAAGCCGTTCACGATTCCGGACAAGTGGCAGGAAGCGCAGACGCCGCCGTGGACCGAAGACGATACCTACGACGCGTTCGATAACAAGGGTGTCCCGCTCGCCAATCCCGACATTTACATTCCGGCCGATCAGCCCGGATACACCGGCTACAACCAGGAAAGCAACCGAGGCACCCAGCTGGTCATTCGCGCAGCGACCGGGAACAACATCACGGTCAGCTTCTACTATTCGCTCTCGCTGGGAAAGCCGGTCATCGAGGGCGGCGACCCGTACCGCTGGAACATCGCCAACTGCAACAAGACGATTTACCACTGGAAGGACCCGCTCACGCAGGAACCCGGTGCGATGGAGGGTCCGACGATTCAGGGTGCAGACGCCCTGATCGCGAGGGATCCCGGCGCGCGCTGGGATGACAGGACGAACAAGGTGACGGGAAGCGCGTACGGCGGTCAGAGCCCGCGCGTCTTTCCGATCCCTCTATATGACCCCATCGTGTATGACAGCGGCAAACGGAACGGGCGCAGCAGCAGATCTTATCACCGCAAACTGGATCGGCTTCTTCCTCGAGAGCACTGCAGGCAATGGGATCAACGGACGCATCATCCCCATTGCCGGCATTCGAGACGGGAGCGGGCCGGCACCCAACGGCTTGAATCCAATAACCATTCGGCTGGTGCAGTGACAGCCGTTCAGCAGAACGTAGGGAAAGCATGGCGCAGCTAGCGGCAGCAATCGTCACGCACGATGAAGAGTTCAAGCGGCAGGTCTCACGACTGCTGCGGGCGGGCGGCGTGCCCGTGGGCATCGTCGAAGGGCGCGCCACGGCGGAGGGCGTCGGTCCCGATCTCGTCGTCGTCGACATCCGCTCGGACGCATCGTCTGGGATGGCATCCATCGAACGCCTGCGCGCCGGCAACAGCAACATTGCCGTGTTCGCGATCGCGACGGTGGCCGATCCCGACCTGATCCTCCAGGCGATGCGCGCCGGGGCGAACGAGTTCTTCCCGTGGAATCCTGGCGGCGCCAATCAGGCGTCACGGGCGATGGAGGAATCGTTCCATGGCGCCGTTCGCCGGACCGCTGCCCGACGTGAGGCGGCCCATGCTGGCGCCCGGCCACCTTGCATGACGGTCGTGTTCCTCGGCGCCAAGGGCGGCGCCGGCACGACGACGGTCGCGGTGAATTGCGCGGTGGAGCTCGCGCGCTTGACGAAGCGCGCCACTCTCGCGCTGGATCTCAAGGCCACGCTCGGCGAGATCGCCCTGTTCCTCGGCGTGCGGCCGCGCTTCACGATCCTGGACGCCATCGAGAATCTGCACCGGCTGGACAAGGACTTTCTCAAGGAGCTCGTCTCCAAGCACAAGTCCGGTCTCGATATCCTCGCCGGTTCCGAGCAGTTCGACCGCCCGGGCCCGCAGGATGCACCGGCCATCGAAGAACTTCTGCGGGTGCTCGGTCGCACCTACGACTATGTCGTCATCGATGCGGGCAACATGATCAACTCGTCCTCCGCCGCGGCGCTCTACGCCGCCGACTCGATTTTCCTGGTGACGAATCCGGACGTCCCATCGATCCGCAACGCGCAGCGGCTCGTCGATCGTGTCAGGCAGCTTGGCGCCGGCAGCGAGCGCATCAAGATCCTGCTCAACCGCGACTCCGACCAGAACATCATCGCGTCGAAACAGATCGAGACCGCGCTCGGCTACGGGATTCACCATACTTTCTCGAGCGACTACCGTGCCGTTTCGACGGCATTGAACTCCGGCGTGCCGCTGGCACTGGCCAACAACTCCGAACTTGCCGCGCAATTCGCGACGCTTCTCACGGCAAATCCTCGGCCAGCACGACCAGGTGGCGGCCGAGCCCGAGAAGCGGCGCGCGTTCCTGGGACTGCTCTAAACCGGGGCCATCATCAATGACTCTTTCGCTGAATACGGCTACTCCGGCCGCCGCTGCGGGACGCGGGCGCGCCGACGCGCCGCGGCCGCAATACCTCGAACTGAAAGCGAACGTTCATCGCAAGCTGCTGAACCGCCTGAACCTCGAGGCGCTCGCTTCCGCCGAACGCGCGCGCGCGGAAGCGGAGATTCGCACGCTGCTGTTCGATCTGATCGCCGAGGAAGGGACACCGCTCAGCATGACCGAGCGCGAAGTCATCCTCGGTGACGTGATCGACGAGGTCTTTGGCCTCGGTCCGCTCGAGCCGCTGCTTCGCGATCCGGGTGTGAGCGACATCCTGGTCAACACTTACCAGTACGTCTACGTGGAGCGCAGCGGCAAGCTCGAACGCCTGCCGACCACGTTCCAGGACGACAAGCATCTGATGCGCGTCATCGATCGCATCGTCAGCGGCGTCGGCCGCCGCGTGGACGACAGCTCGCCGATGGTCGACGCGCGTCTGCCCGATGGGTCGCGTGTCAACGCGATCATTCCGCCCCTGGCCGTTGATGGTCCTCTGCTCTCGATCCGTCGATTTCCCGCAGAGCGGCTCAAGGCGGAAGACCTGGTGGCCATACGGTCGATGACGCGCCCGATGCTCGAGTTCCTCGAGCACTCCGTCCGCTCGAAGCTGAACATGCTGATCAGCGGCGGAACCGGTGCCGGTAAGACGACGTTGCTCAACGTGCTGTCGGGGTTCATCTCCGAGCGCGAACGCATCGTGACGATCGAAGACGCGGCGGAGTTGCAGCTGCATCAGGAGCATGTCGCGCGACTGGAGACGCGGCCGCCGAACGTTGAAGGGAAAGGCGCCATCCGCCAGCGACAGCTGCTCGTCAACGCGCTGCGTATGCGCCCCGACCGCATCGTCGTCGGTGAGACGCGAGGTGAGGAAGCGCTGGACATGTTACAGGCGATGAACACCGGTCACGACGGATCGCTGACCACCGTGCACGCCAACAGCCCGCGCGACGCGCTCTCCCGTATCGAAACGATGATCGCGATGGGGGCCACGAGCCTGCCGGAAAAGGCCATGCGCCAGCAGATCGCCGCCGCCATCCAGATCGTGATTCAGCAGTCGCGCTTGAGCGACGGCACGCGCAAGGTGACGAGTATCTCGGAGATCACCGGCATGGAAGGTGAGGTCATCACCATGCAGGAGATCTTCACGTTCGAAAAGCTCGGTGTCGATCAGAACGGAAAGGTGCTCGGTCGCTTCCGGGCGACGGGCGTACAGGCCGAAGGCGTGCGAGCGCCTGAAAGCCGCCGGTGTTCTTCTGCCGCCCGACATGTTCGAAGGCGTCGTGGAGGTGCGGTAGTGAGTATTCTCGTGCTGCTCGCGTTCCTGGTTGGCGTCGCTATCGTGATGGGGATCTATCTCGGCGCGGCTCGCCTGCCGGCGATGATGGCGCAGCGACGGCTCGAGGATCGGCTGCACGAAATTACGCAGCCGGTCAGTGAGGAGAAGGAGACCACCAAGGCGCTGGTCAAGGTCGCCACCGAGGGACCGTTGCCGGGATCGATCGCATGCTGGGCGGCACCGAGCATGGGTCCGCGTTTGGACGCTGGATCGAGCAGTCGGGCATGAAGGTCAGCATCAGCGGCGTATTGCTGATGGCGCTGGCGTCGGCGATTGTCATGGCCTTCATCGCCGGTGTGCTGACGCGCGCCCCGTGGGGCCTGCCGATCGGCTTCGTCATCGGGTTCGCGCTGCCGTTCGTCGTTCTCAATATCAAGCGCGGACGCCGGATGCGCGCATTCGAAGAACAGTTCCCGGAAGCGCTCGATCTCATTGCGCGAGCGCTGAAGGCCGGCCATGCGTTTGCCACGGGCATGAAAATGGCGGCGGACGAGCTGCCAGAGCCGGTCGGGCCGGAGTTCCGTAAGACGTTCGAAGAGCAGAACTTCGGTCTCCCGCTGAAGGACGCGCTCGACAATCTGACGCGGCGCATCCCGCTCATCGACGTGCGGTTCTTTGCCACCGCCGTCCTGATTCAGCGAGAGACGGGCGGCAATCTCGCGGAAATCCTCGAGAACCTCGGCCACGTGGTTCGCGAACGGTTCAAGATCCTCCGTCAAGTCCGCGTCTACACGGCGCACGGCCGGTTCACCGGCTACGTACTGCTCGCGCTGCCGGCAGTGCTGGGCATCGCGCTGTCGTTCATCAACCCGGATCACATGAACATGCTGTTTCGCGAACGCATGGGGCAGATGCTGCTGCTCTTCGCCCTCGTGATGCAGGCCATCGGCTTCCTGTGGATCAAGCAGGTCATCAAGATCGAGGTGTAGTGTGTCGATGTTCCTGCCGCTCCTGGCGTTCGTGTTCGGATCGTTAGTCATCGGCGCCGCCGCATTGATGTTCCTGCCCAACCGGGCCGCGGTGATTGACCGCCGGCTGGAGGAGCTGGCCTTCGGTCGGGACCGTGACGAACCGGCGAAGCTGCGGTTCCAGCGCTTCATCGGCCTGGCCAAGCGGATCGGCGAGAAGGCTCCACGCTCGCCGAAAGAGCTGGGTTCGCTTCGTCTCAGGCTCGTGCAAGCCGGCTTCCGGCGCGACGAAGCGCTGACGATTTTCTTCGGCATCCGCGTGATGTTTGCGCTGGCGTTGTTCACTCTCTTCTCGACGTCGCTCTTTATGCGGCCGAACCTCACCCTCGCTCTCGGCGGCCTGGGCGTTGGCTATGTGCTGCCTGGCATGGTGCTCGCCCGCCTCGCCAAACGGCGCGCGCACCGGATTCGCTTGTCGCTCGCTGACATGCTCGATCTCCTCGTCGTCAGCGTCGAAGCCGGTCTCGGCCTCGATCAGGCGCTCTCACGCGTAGGTGCGGAGCTGAAGTTTGCCTATCCGGAGCTGTCCGACGAGTTGAAGCTGATCAACCTCGAGTTGCGCGCCGGCAAGCCTCGTTCCGAGGCGCTGCGCAACCTGGCGGATCGAACCGGCGTCGACGACCTCAGCTCGCTCGTCACCATGCTGATTCAGACCGACAAGTTCGGCACGAGTGTGGCCCAGTCGCTGCGCGTGTACTCCGAGACGCTGCGGACGAAGCGCCGCCAGCGTGCCGAGGAGGCTGCGGCGAAGACCGGCGTGAAGATGGTGTTTCCGCTCGTGTTCTGCATCTTCCCGGCGATCTGGGTCGTGACCATCGGCCCGGCGGCGATTAAGTTCGTGACCGTGCTGTTCCCCTTGATCGAAAACACGAAGTGATCCATGGCTCTCATCGCGCGAAACGTCGACACCGGTACCGTCGTCGCCGACAAAGTGGCGGTCGCCACCACGCACGCCGAGCGTGCCGTGGGCCTGCTGTCACGCACTGGACTGGAACCTGGCGAAGCGCTCTGGATTGTACCGAGCCGTGGCGTGCACACATGGGGCATGCGCTTCGCGATTGATATCGTCGCCCTCGACGAGGCTGGCGTGGTCATCGATCAGGTCAGCGCACTGAAACCGTGGCGCATCCGCCTGCCGCGTCGCGGCACAGCCGGTGTGCTGGAATTGCCCTCCGGCACGCTGAACGCATCCGGCACGGCAATCGGGCATCGCATCGAATTTGAAGCGGCGGCAGCCGCTGACGGGAGAAACACTCGATGAGCCTCTTGACCGCCGCCAACCCGAGCAGCGTGCCGACATCGGCTCAGCCGACGCCGCCGCCGCCGCCGGCGACCATCGCGGAAACGGGATTGCATCCGGACACCCTCTCCCAGCTCCTGCTGAAGACACTCGTGGCTGGTGAGGCAAGCGGCACTGGGCTTTCGGACAAGCTCCGCCTGCCGTACTCGGTGCTCGAGTCGTTATTGCAGCATGCGCGGGTCGAGAAGCTCATCGAGGTTCGCGGGGCGGCCGGCACCGGATCTGCGGGCTATCGATACATTCTGACCGACCTCGGTCGCGATCGGGCGAACCAGTTCCTCGATGTCTCCCGCTACGTCGGGCCGGCACCCGTGCCGCTCGCGCAGTACAACGCCTACGTTCGCGCCTGCATGGCGTCACGCCCGTTCGTCGATCGCCAGACGCTGTCGACCGGGTTCGAGAACCTCATCGTCAACAAGGCGATGCTCGACCAGCTCGGGCCAGCGGTGAACTCAGGGAAATCTCTATTCCTCTATGGGGCGCCAGGTAACGGTAAGACGGTCATCGCTGAGGGCATCGGCCGGGCACTGGGTACCGAGATGTTCGTCCCATTTGCCGTCGACGTCGATGGCCAGACGATCACGATGTTCGACCCCGTCAACCATCAACCGGTTGCCGGCGTGGAGGAAGCGTTCAGCGTCGTCGCGTCCTCGAGCCAGGATCGCCGCTGGGAGCGCATCAAGCGGCCGGTCGTCGTCGTCGGCGGCGAGCTGACGCTCGACATGCTCGATCTCACCTTCAATCCAATCTCACGGTTCTATGAAGCGCCGATCCAGCTGAAGGCGAACGGCGGCGTGTTCGTCGTCGACGACTTCGGACGCCAGCGCATTCCGCCGCGCGATCTGCTGAACCGATGGATCGTACCGCTCGAAAGCCGCGTCGACTTTCTCTCGTTACACACGGGCCGAAAATTTGAAACGCCATTCAACGTCCTCATTATCTTCGCGACCAACCTGAAGCCGGAGTCGCTGGCGGATGAGGCCTTCCTGCGGCGGATTCCCTACAAAATCATGGCGAAGAATCCAACACTCGACGAGTTCTGCCAGATCTTCGAGCTGAATTGCCGACGCCGCAACATCGGGTTCGATCCGGTTCTGGTCGAATACCTGAACCGCAAATACTACCAGCCGCGGCGGCTGCAAATGCGCGCCTGTCATCCCCGCGATCTCGTGGAGCAGGTCGTCGATCGCTGCCGTTACAACGGTCGCGATCTGGCGATCACGCGGGAGCTGCTCGACGCGGCGTGCGGAAGCTACTTCCTCGAAGAGACCGACTCACAGGGTGCCGAGAGGAAAGGTGCGGAGAAGAAATGAAGCGCTCGGCAGTGGCACTCAACGGCTGGCGGCCGGGACTCGCACCTGATTCGACAGACGTCTGCCTTCGATCTCGAGATGCCGCAGCACGCCGCCGGGCCGCCTGGCGCCCGCCGCCGGGATTATGCGGACCTATGCGCCCGGGTGATGATCGTAACGCTCTTCACGCTGATGGCGGTTCGCATCGGTACGGATTTCATGGAGACCGGCCGCCTGACGGGCCTGCTGCTCCTCGCCAGTGAAATCCTCGTCGTGGTATTCACGGTCGTCCGGCGATCTCCGTCGGTTGTCGATCGCAGTGTTCGGGCACGCGTTCTCACCACGCTGTCGATGATGGGCCCGCCGCTGGTTCGTCCGGCCAGCGTCGTTGCTCTCGCTCCCGAGTTCGTGACCGTCCTCATTTCCGCTCTAGGCTTGCTGGTCGTGATCGCCGGCAAGGTTTCACTCGGGCGAAGCTTCGGCCTGATGCCGGCCAACCGTGGCATCGTGTCGACCGGACCATATCGGCTCGTCCGCCATCCGATCTACACGGGCTACCTCATCACGCACATCGGTTTCCTGGCCGCCAATCCGACGCCCTGGAACGGAGCCATGCTGGTACTGGCAGACGTCGCGCTGCTGATGCGAGCCAAGCGCGAGGAGCGGACGCTCGCCCACGATCCCGCCTACCGCGCCTACCTCGGTCGAGTGCGCTGGCGAGTCGTACCCGGGGCGTTCTAGGCAAGGAAGAAGGAAGAGCGCCTGCGGCCCGAGCGAGGCGCGAAGTCGCCGAGCGAGAGCGAGCGGGGGTGGGGCCCCGCGAGCACTGAGGAAGAACATTCACCGGCTCCGAATCATCGCGATCGTGGCGCCAAGACTGCTGCGCGGATCATCCCAAAACTCCTCAACGAGTTCGTGCGCGTCGAGCGCAGACTGAACGATGCCGCGTTGAATTCCTCTTCCGCGGCCGTGGACGAGGCGGACTTCCCTCAGGCCTGCTTCGCTCGCGGCAACGATGTATTCGTCGACAACAGAACGGATCTCACGCGCCTGAAACGTGTGGAGGTCGATCTCGGCGTCAATGGGGAGACGGTGCACCAGGAGTTCTCACGGCCTTTCTCGTTGTCTTTTCTCAAGGCGCTTGGGGCCCCGCCCCCAAGCGCGTCGCGCTCGCGGGCTCGGCTTCGCCTCGCTGCCCTCCGGCCGCTCGCGCGGGCCGCAGGCGCTCTTCCTCTTTTTATTTTGCATATGTTGCCGTCACGGTCGTGCTAATTCCGCCGCGCACCGAGAAGTCGCCGACGACCGTCATGCGCCGCGGTCCGCATGCGGCGACGAGGTCATCGAGGATCTGGTTGGTGACCGCTTCGTAGAAGATGCCGCGGTTGCGGAAATCGATCATGTAGTACTTGAGAGCCTTGAGCTCCAGGCACTTTTCGTCCGGCACGTACGTGATCCGGATCTCACCGAAGTCGGGCAAGCCCGTCTTTGGACACACCGACGTGAACTCCGGACAGCGAATCGCGATCTCGTAGTCGCGCTCGGGACTCGGATTGGGGAACGTTTCAAGGCTTGGACCGGCCATCGGAAAAGTGTAGCATTTGGGCCGATTTTGCTGGGTTCGTGCGGGTCGCGTGATTGACAGCCTAAAACTGTGCGCGCTAGGATACCCGCTGATTTAGCGAATTCTCTCGCTGCCGCCGCACGCGCGCGCGGCCGTTCGCGGGACGACAGAGAGCGCGCCCAAGCAAGGGGAATATCCGATGGCAGAGGCCCGCAGGATGGGCAAATCCGAACTCTTCTCGCACTTCGCCGATCGCTTCGAAGTGAAGCGTACGCAGGCGCGGGAGTATTTCGACGAGCTGAACACGCTCGCCGAGAAGGAGCTGAAGCGATCGGGCGAGTTCGTGTTGCCCGGAATGGTCAAGCTGGTCGTGCAGAAGCGCAAGGCGCGGATGGGCCGCAATCCGGCCACTGGCGAGGCGATCAAGATCCCCGCCAAGACCGTCGTCAAGGCGCGGATTGCCAAGCAGCTCAAGGACGCTGTACTTCCGCGTAAGTAGATGCGGGTGCGCTGCGGGCGATCCGCCGGATCGGCGGTTCGTGATGTGCGCGATCCGCGGTTCGGCATCGGCCCCTGGCGCCGCTTCTGAGCGCGCCGCCAGCGGGCCGATTCGTTTTCTCGGGTGGTCCGCTACGCAGCTTCCGAGCTGCCGGCGGCGAGCAGCCGGCTGTAGACGGTTGCCGGCGCCAGCCGCATCACCCTGGACTCCAGGCTCGGCATCGAGTCGTCATCGAGGATGACCAGATCCCCTGCGCCCAGGATCACTTCACAGCTGAAACGCCGCGCTCCCCGCAGTGTCTTTTGCACGTAATAGTGCACCGGATACGAACGGCCGTTGATCTCCACGTTCGCGGCCGAAACGAGTTGCCGACCCATCGCCCCTCCTCCAGTCTTTAGTGCAAAGCTTCCTGCCGCCTCATCCCGACCGGCGGAAGCTATCCCGCGGCGCCCATGGCCATCGGCCGCGGCTGTGTGCGCGGGAAATCGAGTACGAACGTCGTGCCCTTGCCGACCTCGCTGGTGACGGTGATCTGTCCGCCCAGCTGCTCGACAATCTTCTTGGAAATCGCGAGCCCCAACCCCAACCCGCGCCGCTTCGTCGTCACGAAATCCTCGAACACCGCACCGAGACGATCCGGCGGAATGCCGCAACCCGTGTCGTAGACGCGAATCTGCACCCGCTTCTCGAGCGTCTCGGTTTGAATCGCCACCAGACCTCCCGGCGCCGTCGCCTGGATGGCGTTGATGATCAGGTTGCGGTAGACGCGGCCGAGCGCGAACAGATCGCCGTCGATGAAGCCCGCTTCCGGCGCCAGCTCCGCCCGCAGCGTGACCCCGGCCGTCTCGGAGTGCTGCTGCATCGACTCGACGACCTCGGCGACCGACCGGTTGATATCGACCGGGAACCGCTCGAGCGGAATCGGTCTGGCGATGTTGCGCAGATCGTCGAGGACGCGCTTGACCACCACCATCTCGCGATCGACGGTGCGCTTGAACGTTTCCCGGTATTCCACGTCGTCGAACATCTTCAGAATCAGCTTGCAGCTGTTGCCGACGTTCTGAATCGGATGCGACAGATCGTGAACGAGCCCGGCAGCGATGCGGCCGAACATCGCCTGCCGTTCCTGCTTCCTCACGTCTTCCTGGAGCTCGACGAGCCGATCGGCCATCGAATTGAAGGAGTCGCCGAGCTGTCGAATCTCGTCGCGTCCGGAAATCGACACCCGCTCGTCCATTCGTCCTTCCGCCAGGGCACGAGTGGCACGCGTCAGGGCGAAGATGCGGGTGATGAACGATTGGCCCCACACCCAGCCGAGCACCACTGTGCCGAGCAGCGCGAGAGCGATGGCGGCGAGCAGCTGACGCTCGAGCACTCGGGTTATGGCAAACGCTTCAGCGGTCGGCTGCTCGACGATGATGGTCCATGCCGGGGTGCCGACGCGGGCGGCGACCGCCAGCATCTTGCGGCCGTGTGAGTCGACGTAGTCCTTGTGCGCGTCCGCAGAATCCGCAGGTAGCTTCCTCAGCTCCTCGGCGACCACGCGCTCGGGTTCATTGCCGGTTACAGGCCGCCGCGATGAGGCGTTTCTTGTCCGGGTTGCCGGCGGCGATGAAACTGCCGTCCTCACCGAGCAGAAACGCGTAGCCCTCGTCTCCGACGCGAATGCGGTCGACCATCCGCCACAGCTCTTCCAGCGAGATTTCCGCGACCAGCCACCCGGCCCCATCCGAAGTCTGGCTCAATCGAACGGAGATGATCGTCGTCGGGAGCGCGTCGTTATCGAGCTCCAGCGGCGCAATGTACACGCCGGATTCCGAGACGTTCGCGGGATCCGGAAGAGCAATCTGCGTGCGTACGAGGCGGCTGGTGGCGAGGAGCCGGCCGCCCGGATCGAACAGCGTGACTTCACGGAACTCCGGAAAATCGAGCACGTGGTTGCGAAGCACGCGCTCCTGCTGCCACTTGGCGAGGTGGGTATCGAGAAGCTCCATGCCCACCGAACGCAGCACGCGGACGTTGTTGTCGAAGTACAGCCGGATGCGCTCGGAGACCTGGCCGGCGACCTGCAGGTTTCCGTTCGTGACCGAATCCTGCGTCCCGCTCCTGAGGTGGGTGACCGAGATGAGACCGTAGAGCACGAGCGGCGCGACCGCTGCGGTAGCAATGAGCAGAACGAATCGCGACGTGATGCGGGTCATCGAGCAGCGCTACCAGGAGCGCGATCGCGCGATTTCCACTGCCACAGGGTGCCGGCTATATCGCGCCGCTCACCCTTTGCGTCGGCTGGGACGACGAACGAATCGTTGACAGCACGAGCCGTTTCCGGTCGTACGAGAAAGGCCGCCGGCGGGTCTTCATACATGATGCGCTGCAGGTCGGCGACGGCGATACGCGTCTCTTCATCCGACCGTGCCGCCCGCAGCCTGTCGAGCGCAGTGTCTGCCGCGGTATATCCCGAGCGAATGGTCGCTTTCGACGCGGAGCGCCAGAAGAGATAGGTCCATTCGAAGGAACGACCGCTGATCATGGGGATCAGCACCGCTTCGAAGTCGCCCGCTTTCAAGCGTCCCCCGAGATCGCGGAGCGTCACCGGGATCATCTCGACGTCGATGCCGATCTCGAACAGCTGTTTTTGGACAACGAGTGCGATCCGCTCGAACTGCGGGTCTTCGGACCAGAATGCGCACGTGAACCGGAACCGGCGCGGCATGTCCTGGCCCGGGGTCGACGTGAGCCGGAGTCCGGCGGCATCGAGTCGCAGGCGCGCGGCGTCCGGATTGTAAGTGTAGGTGCTGGTGGCCGAGTGATATGCCCAGTGATAGGGCCAGATCGGGCCGTCTGCTGGTTGCCCGCGATTGTTCAGCGCCGTTCTGACGATCTTGCCACGATCGATGGCTTCGTTGATGGCCTGACGAACGACTCGCTGACCGAGAATCGGGTGCTTGATGTTGAAGATGATCGGAATGTAGTAGGGACGCGGGAACGAGAACGTCTGGATGCTCGTTCCAGCCTCGAGGAAATCCACGGCGTCCCGGTTGACCTCGTAAAGATAGTCAATCTCGCCGCGCATCATGGCCGCATACGATGCGCGAGGCGTTTCGTACGTTCGGACGACCACCTGGGAGATTGATGGTTGGCCCTGGTGGTAATTCGAGAACGAATCGAGGACCAGCTCCGGCTTCCGGCTGCGGATCATGAACGGGCCGGTGCCGAAGACACGGGGCTCGCCGATCTTGATCGTCGCTTCGAACAGCTGGGTGAGGAGGAAGCCGTCCGGCTCTTTCAGGTGAAAAACGATGACGTCGGGTCCGTCTGCGCTGATCGATTCGACCCGTGCATAGCCGGGTTCACCGAGTAGGCGTTGCAGATCGGCAACGACGACCTCCGCGGTCAGCGGCGTGCCATTGTGAAAAACGACGCCCTTGCGCAGCCGCAGCCGCAGCGTGCGGCCGTCCTCGCTCCATTTCCATTCGGAGGCAAGTTTCGGTTGCGGGCGCCCGTTCCAGGCGATGGTGATGAGTGGCTCAGCGGATAGCGTGTCGACCAGCGTCGGCAGGGCGCCAGCGAGGGCGGTTCCTCCGAAACCAAAGCCGACACGAACTGCAACCGGGGATTGCTCGGGAGTTGAGCGACTGGAGCAGCCGAGACAGAGAGCCAGCGTCGCCGACAACCAGACGGCCAAAAAGCACACTTCTACCCTCGGGGGAGGAAAGCGTTTGCTTCTTATCCCGGCCTGGAACGCCTGCGGCACCAACGGCTCTCGGCCTCGTTTCCGGATCCCGGAGTCGGCGCAGTTATGTGCAGCTGACTCTAGGATGACCGGCGCTTTCGATTGCTGCTCCTATAGTGGTATCGGCATACCTCTCAGAACGCAAGAGGGATACGGACCACCCGCCCAGCAATTAGTCCTTCTTTTCGGCCTCCGGCGGACAGTCGACGACAAACGGGCACGAACTCATCGTCTTGACCTTGGCATTGCCCTTTTTGATGACCTGGATCTTCATTTGAACTGCTCTCCTCTGACTGATTGACCGACGTTTACGAGTTAGCGAAGTTGTTCGACGACCACATCGACAAGCCAGGGCTTCAAGGTGTCCCGTTTCTTGTCGGCCGGTTTTTTCATTCGTCCTCCTTTCGCGTTCCTCAGTTCACCAAAGCGGTGCCCGAGGTGACTGCCTGGCGTGCCAGCGTGACGAGCCCTGCCTCGAAGCTCGTCTTGTGACAGTTGGGCGCGTTCAGATCTCCAATCTCGGTGTGGGCCGCGACAGTGCAGCCGCCGGCGCAAACGGGGATGAAGGCGCAGTCGTCGCACTGCTTCCACGCCGCCAGCGCATCGAATGCGTTGGCCGCGGTTTGCCTCCACGCCTCCTGCCGTCCGTCGATGTGGCCGGTCGACATCTTGGCGTCGCCGGTGAAACCGGGGCAGGCGTACAAGGCGCCGTCCGGCCCGACGGTGTGCGCGTGCTTCCTGTGAATTTCACAGGGCCCCATGTGCACGCCGTCGACGGTGGCGAACCCGCGCTTCATCGTCTCCTCGCGCAGGAACGACATCTTCTCGTCGATGAAGTTGCAGTTGTCGCAGATACTCGTGCCGCCGCCCGCCGACGTCATACAGGTACCGTTGAGCGGCTTGGTGTCGCTGCCGACGGCCGTGAGCGAGATGAACTTGCTGCCTGATGGCGTGGCTGGTGTCGCCGGGCGCGGCGCGCGAATGACCGGCTTGAAGGCCACGCGCGTCAGCTGGTCGGCGAACTCCTGCTCGCGCAGGAAATCGAGCAGCGCCGGGTAGGTATCAACGGATTCCTCGTCGAAGTTTCCGCCGATCGAGATCTTGCACTTGTGCGCGACTTTGTGGATGTTGTTGACGATCTTGTCGAAGGTCCCCTGCCCGCCGCGCAGCGGCCGCATCTTGTTGTGCATGTCGCGGTCGCCGTCGAGCGTGATCTTGACGCCGTTGAGCCCATAGGGGGCCATGCGATCCACCACCTCGGGTGTCAGCAGCAACCCGTTGGTGATGATGTTCACGAGCATGCGCACGCCGCGCGTCTGGCACGAGCTCCACAGGCGTTCGGCCAGGAAATACATCACCGGCAGATTCAGCAGCGGCTCGCCGCCGAAGAACGTCATCACGAAGCTTTCCGGTTTGAGCGTATCGAGCCGTTCCTCCGCCCACCGTGCCACGCGCTCGGCCGTTTCCGCGGTCATCTTGGTGGCGTGCTTGTTGTAATCGCCGTGATCGCCCTGGAAGCAATAGCCGCAGGCGAAATTGCACTGCAGGGTTGTCAGCACGGTCACCCGCAGCTGATCCTGGTTCTCGCGCACGGTGTGGAAGAACTCCCGCACGTTCTGTCGATCGATCTCACGGCTCTCGACGATGAAGCCGTTGTCGCGGAGCGTGCTCAGAACGTCCTGCTGTTCGCCGGTGAGGTCGGCGGGGAACTCGCCATCGAGCCGGTCGAGAAACTCCGACACGTCGCGCGAGACGATCAGCTGTGCGTCGGTGAACGTGTTCATCAGGAAGACTTCGTCACGGTCCTCGAGGGGCACACGGACGTTGAACATCGAGGGCTGCATGCGAGCTCCTTCAACCGGGCGTTCGCGAAAATTCGGAGAAACCTCTGGAAGGCCGAGGCAGTTTTCGGCCGCGCCGAAGCCGCTAAAGTGCAACCGATATTCCGAAATTGACAAAGAGTGTCCAAAGAGTCATATCGCAGCCTGTCGACGCCTCTTCACGCCCGAAAATACAGAATCGTCGACGTGACTCTATTGATCCGCAACTCGTGGCAAAGTGGGCGGATAGGGCACAAGCCTGCGAGTTGGAGGCGTCAAAACGGCTAATGGTTTGGCCGGACCGGCCAATGGATTAGCCCCTGGGATGAGAGATGGGATTAAGGACTGGGGGAGCTGGGGAAGCTGGGGAAGCTGGGGAACTGGGGAACTGGGGAACTGGGGAGCTGGGGAACTGGGAGGAAGCTGGGGAAGTTGCGGCTGACGGGCTGGAAGCTGGCCGCTGACCCTTATCAGGCGCCGCGCAGCTTGCGGGCGAGATCCCTCAGATCCAGTCGGGCCATCTTGTGTTTCAGCGTGCTCAAGGGAATCCCGAGGTAGCGGGAGGTGGCCGTCACGTTCCAGTCGGACTTCTCCAAGGCGCGCAAAATGAAGTTCCGTTCGAAGGTGTCGCACGCTTCCTGGAAGAGCGCTTCGCCCGAGCCCGGCGTGGAGTCGAGTTTGGCGAAGTGATATTCGAGCGGGAGATCCTCGTCGGTGATCCACTCTCTGTCGCTCACGGCGACGAGCCGTTCGATGAGGTTTTCGAGCTCGCGGATGTTGCCGGGCCACCAGTAGCTCGCCAGAATCTTCAGCGCAGAATCTGAGATGCCGCGCACCGGCTTGCGGAACTTGGCGCGGTACCTCTCCAGGAACAGTCGCGCGAGCTCGGGTAGATCTTCGATGCGATCGCGAAGCGGCGGCATCCGGATCGGGATGACGTTGATGCGGTAGTAGAGGTCTTCGCGGAATCGCCCGTCCTTCACCGCTTTCTCGAGATCGACATTGGTCGCCACCACCAGACGGAAATTCGTGCGGATTGGCTTGGCGCCGCCGACGCGCTCGATCTCACCTTCCTGAATCGCGCGCAGCAGCTTCGCCTGCAAATCGAAGCGAAGATCGCCGATTTCGTCGAGAAACAGCGTGCCGCCGGCGGCCAGCTCGAACTTCCCCAGCTGCTGTTTGTGCGCTCCTGTGAACGCGCCGCGCTCGTGTCCGAAGAGCGTGCTTTCCACCAGCTCGTGCGGGATCGCGGAGAGGTTGACGGCGATGAACGGGGAGTCGCCGCGCCCCGACTCCCGGTGCAGCAGCCGCGCCAGCAGCTCCTTGCCCGTGCCGCTCTCGCCGAGGATCAACACCGTCGCCGACAGCTTCGCCACTTTGTGGACCAGATCGACGATGTCGCGTATCTGCTTGCTCGGGCCGATGAGGAACTCGCGCTCGCTCTGTTCGGCGACCTGCGCGCTCAACGTGATGACCTGACGATTGAGATCCTGCCGCTCGCACGCGTTGCGCACGAGCGATCGCAGCTCGTCGTAGTCGAACTGCTTGGTGATGTAGTGATACGCGCCGAACTTCATCGCCTGCACGGCGGTCTCGACCTCGTTGATCGCCGAGATCATGATGCATTCGATGAGGCTGTAGTTCTCCTTGACGATGCGCAGGACGTCGAAGCCGCTGATCCCCGGGAGACGGACGTCGAGGAGGATCAGGTCGATATCCTCTTGCTTGACGATCGTCAGAGCAGCCTCGCCGCTGGCGACGGTCTGGACCCGATAGTCCCGCTTCAGGATTGCCGCGATGGTTTCGCGCATCCCCTGATCGTCGTCGCAGATCAGGATTGTTTTCTGCGCCATGGAAACGTGAATTGTAGCAAGGCTGACGCCAGCCCGATAGGGAGGCGGCGGCAGGCGATTATGCTAAGGTACTTCGGTTGTGGCCCTGTGGTTTTTCGTCGTTCTAGCCCTGCTCGTCGCGCTCCTGGCGTGTGCGTGGGCGCGGCGGGCCGCACGTAAGCTGGAAGCGCTCACGCAGTCGTACTGGGAGTTGCGCTACGACTATACGCGCCTGCGCTCCCAGGTCGCGCGTCTCGATCCCGAGCAGCAGGAGCCCGTGGCGCCTGAGCCCGCCCCGCAATCCGCCTCCGTCTCGTTCGTGCCGCTCTCGTCCATTCGGAAGAAGGAGTCCTAGCGTCCTCCCATGGCCAGCGAATACGACGTTGTGATCATCGGCTCAGGGACCGGCGGGTACGTGGCAGCCATCCGCGCCGCCCAGCTCGGCTTGAAGACCGCCGTCGTCGAGCGCGCCCCGGTCCTGGGAGGGACCTGTCTGAATTGGGGGTGCATCCCGACCAAGGCGCTGCTCGAGCACGCGCACGCGCTCAAGATTGCGCGCGACTGGAGCGAGTGGGGCCTGACCATCGGCGAGGCGGCCGTGGGCATCGACATGATCAAGGTCCACGCGCGAAAGGACAAAATCGTCAAAGGCTTGACCGGCGGCGTCGAGTTCCTGTTCAAGAAGAACAAGATCGACTGGATCAAAGGCAGCGCCCGCCTCGCCGGGAAGGGCAGCGTCGAGGTCACCGGCGGGCAGAATCAGACGCTGACGGCGCGCAAGGAAATCATCATTGCGACCGGATCGCAGCCGCGGAGCGTGCCGGGGATCGAAATCGATCGCAAGCGCATCATCACGAGCGACGAGGCGATCGGGCTTCGGGACATCCCGGCTTCGATCGTCATTCTCGGCAGCGGCGCGGTCGGCGTCGAGTTCGCCTCGATATTCAAACGCTTCGGCAGCGACGTGACGATCGTCGAGCTGCTGCCACGGCTCGTCCCGATCGAAGATGAAGCGGTCTCTACCGAGCTCGAAAAGGCATTCAAGAAGCAGGGCATCAAGGTGATGACCGGCACGAAGGTCACCTCGGCGCGCGCCGGATCCGCTGGCGTCGAGCTCGACGCGCAGACGCCCGATGGAAAATCCGCGAAGCTCAGCGCCGACTATTTGCTGGTGGCCACCGGCCGCGGGCCGGTTACCGACGGCCTCGGGGCAGAAGGAGCCGGCCTGCAGATGGAGCGCGGCTACATCCGTGTCGATCGCGAATTCCGCACCAACGTGCCGATGCTGTCGGCCATCGGCGACGTCATCACCTTCGAGCAGCCGGGACATCCTCAACTCGCCCACCTCTCATCGGCCGAGGGCATCGTCCTGGCCGAACGCATCGCGGGACAGGAATACCGACCGATCAACTACGACCAGGTCCCCGGCTGCACTTACTGCGATCCCGAGATCGGCAGCGTCGGTCTGACGGAAAAGGAAGCGCAGACGCGCGGCTTCGACGTCAAGGTAGGTATGTTCAAGTTCGGCATCCTGGCCCGGGCACGAATCGCCGCGGAGACCGAAGGATTCGTCAAGATCGTCGCCGATAAGAAGTACGACGAGATCCTCGGCGTCCACATGATCGGTCCGCGCGCGACCGAGCTCGTGGCCGAGGCGACACTTGCGCTGAGACTCGAGTGCACGGTGGAGGAGCTGGTGCGCACCATTCACGCCCATCCAACGATGTCGGAGGCGGTCGGAGAAGCCGCACACGCGCTACACGGCGGCGCCATACATGCGTGAACGCTGGTAGCTGGAAGCTGGAAGCTGGAAGCTAGAATCATGGCCACCCCCGCGGCGCGGACCGCGAAACCGTCAGACGCACTGACCCGCGACCAGCTCCTCGAGATGTACTACTTCGCGCGGCTCGCGAGGGAAATCGAGGAGCGGCTCGTCATCCTCTTTCGTCAGAGCAAAGTCGTCGGTGGTCTCTACCGCAGCCTCGGACAGGAAGGCGAGTCGGTCGCGACGGCCTACGCGCTCGACCGTGGGGACGCGATACTCCCCTTGATACGAAACATGGGCGCGCTGATGGCGGTCGGCGTTCGTCCTCGCGAAATTTTTCTGCAATACATGGCGCGGGCCGACTCGAACTCGCGCGGTCGCGATTTGAATATCCACATCGTGAATCTGCCCGAGTGGACCCGCGCGCCGGGCACCGGCGGGCTCGGCCAATCCGCGCGTCCTGGCGCTGCCGATCGCGGACTTGAGCCGGGTGATGAGCCGATCGTGGTTGGTCCGATAAGTATGCTGGGCGACTCCATTCCAGTGGCCGCCGGCATCGCACTGGGCGCCCGCATGCGAGGTCGGAATCTGGTGGCAATGGCCTGGGTGGGCGATGGTGCAACCAGCACGGGCGCCTTTCACGAGGGGCTCAACTTTGCCGCCGTGCAGACGCTCCCCGTGATGGTGATCGCCGAGGACAACAAGTACGCGTATTCGACACCAATCGCCCGGCAGATGGCCATCAAACGAATTGACGAGCGGGCCTCCGCGTACGGCATCCCGCACGAGATGGTCGACGGCAACGACATGCTCGCCGTGTACGATGTGACACGCCGCCTGGTGGAACGGGCGCGCGCCGGTGCCGGTGCGTCCCTCGTGGGCATCGACACGATGCGGATGCAGGGGCATGCGCAGCACGACGACATGCGCTACGTACCGACGAAGCTGCTCGACGAGTGGAAAGCGAGAGACCCCATCGCTCGTTATCGACGTCAGCTCACGGAGCGCAGCGTGGCGACCGCAACCGAGCTGGACGACATCGACAGGATGGCGCAGAGCTACGCCGCCGAGGAGGCGCGCCTCGCCGAGGAATCTCCGATGCCCGATCCAGCCTCTGTCGGGCGCGGAGTCTATGCCGGCGACGACTTCGCGGTGCCGCGCATCGAGTTCGTCAGATCCCCCTTCCAGCGCAGCTGATGGCCGTCATTACCTACATCGAGGCCATCCGCCAGGCGCTCTTCGACGAGATGGCGCGCGACGAGCGCGTCTTCCTGCTCGGCGAGGACATCGGTGCCTACGGCGGGGCGTTCAAAGCGACAGAAGGACTCATCGATCGCTTCGGGGAAACACGCGTCATCGATACGCCGATTTCCGAACAGGCGATCGTCGGGTCGGCCATCGGCGCGTCCTACATGGGCATGCGGCCGGTGGCCGAGGTCCAGTTCATCGACTTCATCGCCTGTTGCTTCGACATGTTGACCAACTTTGCCGCGACCAGCCGTTACCGCAACGGTGCGGCGTGCCCGATTGTCGTCCGCGGGCCGAGCGGCGGCGGTGTGGGCGGCGGGCCGTTCCACTCGCTCAATCCCGAATCGTTCTTTCTCAATACGCCGGGACTGAAGATGGTCGAGCCTTCGACCGCCTACGATGCGAAAGGTCTGCTCAAGGCGGCAATCCGCGACGACGATCCGGTGTTGTATTTCGAGCACAAGTTCCTGTATCGCCGTATCAAGGACGAAGTGCCCGACACCGACTACATCGTCCCACTCGGGCAGGCAAAAATTCGCCGCGAGGGCACGGACCTGTCCATCGTGACGTTCGGCGCGATGGTCTATACAGCGCTCGACGCAGCTGCGGTCCTCGCCGCTGAAGGCATCCAAGCCGAAGTGCTCGACCTCCGCAGCCTCGCACCGCTCGATCGCACGGCCGTGATTGAAAGCGTCAGCAAAACCAGCCGCGCATTGCTGCTCTACGAGGCGCGCCGCACCGGTGGGATCGGCGGCGAGCTGGCGGCCATCATCGCTGAAGAGGCATTCGAATATCTCGACGCGCCAATCATGCGCGTGGCATCGATCGATACGCCGGTTCCCTATGCCCCGCCGCTCGAGGCTGCCTTTCTGCCCAGTGTCGCGCGGGTCGTTGCATCCGCCAAACAGCTCGTGGAGTATTAAGACATGCCCACCAACGTTGTCATGCCGCAGATGGGCGAATCGATCGCCGAGGGAACCGTCGTCCGCTGGATCAAGAAGCTCGGAGACCAGGTCGATCGCGACGAGCCGCTCTTCGAGATCTCGACCGACAAAGTGGATGCGGAAATCCCGTCGCCGGCGGCCGGCGTCCTCTCGGATATCCGGGTCAAGGAAGGCGAGACCGTGCCCGTCAACAGCGTTGTCGCGGTCATCGGCAATGCTGGCGAAGCTGCGGAAGCGAAGTCGGCGGTAAGCGAACCGGTGAGTCCGGAGCTGTTCGCGGAGTTTCGCGAGGATACCGTCGTCGAGCCTATTGTCGAGACTATTCAGAGTGAGGACGAAGAGGACGCGGACGGGACCGACGAAGACTCACGCGATGAGCTGCGGCGCCAGAAGTCGTCGCCGCTCGTGCGCCGGATTGCCAGGGAGCACAACGTCGACATCAAGCTCGTGAAGGGCACTGGCATCAGCGGCCGGGTGACCAAGCGCGACATTCTGGGTTATATCGAATCCGGTGCGAGCCAGCAGCCGGGCATGACCGAAGACGAGGCGCGGGCGAAGGCGCTAGCGAGCCAACCGGCACCGGCGGCGGAATCGCGGCGCCGGGCGCCGCGGCTCCGGTCGCCGCACCGCCGGTCGCGCCGGCCGGCCCGGTTTACAAGCCCGGTGAGAACATCCAGGTCGTGCCGATGAGCGTGATGCGCAAGAAGATCGCCGAGCACATGGTGCTCAGCGCGCGTACGTCGCCGCACGTCTACTCGGTGTACGAGGTCAACTTCGAGCGTGTGGCGGCGCTGCGCGAGAAGCACAAGGCGCAGTTCGAGGCGGCGGGAGCGAAGCTCACGTTCACCGGATTCATCGCCAAGGTGATCGTCGACGCCCTGCGTCAATTCCCCGCCGTCAATGCGTCGATCGACGGCGACAACATCGTCTACAAGAAAGATATCAACCTGGGTATCGCCGTGGCGCTCGAGCACGGGCTCATCGTGCCGGTCATCCGCAATGCGGACGAGAAGAACCTGCTCGGACTCAGTCGTGCGATCAACGATCTCGCCGCGCGCGCGCGAACGAAGAAACTGAGCCCCGATGACGTTCAGGCGGGGACCTTCACCATCACCAATCCCGGAATTTTCGGCGCCCTCTACGGGTTGCCGCTGATCAATCAGCCGCAGGTCGCCATCCTCGGCGTCGGCGCCATCGAGAAGCGCGCCATCGTCGTCGACGATGCGATAGCGATCAGACGGATGTGTCACGTCACGCTGGGTTACGACCATCGCCTGATCGATGGCGCCGATGCCGGACGATTCCTGTCGTTCGTGAAGGATCGGCTGGAACACTTCGAGGAAGGATGGATGTAATCGAAATCCGGCGCCCGGGTCTTCTCTCCTACGCGGACGGTCTCGAGCTGCAGGAGAAGCTCGTCGCCGAGCGGAAAGTTAGCCTCATTCCCGACCAACTGTTACTCCTCCAGCATCCACCGGTCATCACACTCGGCGTCAAGGCGCGCAAGGATCGATCGCATGTGCTGGGCAGCAGCGAATTGCTGGTCGCGCGCGGCGTGGAAGTGGTGGAAAGCGGCCGCGGCGGCGACGTCACGTTTCACGGTCCCGGTCAGCTCGTCGGCTATCCGATCATCGACTTGAAACCCGATCGCTGCGATGTTCACCGCTACGTTCGCGATCTCGAAGAAGTGCTGATTCGCGCAGTGGCGGCATTGGGCGTCGAGGCGTCTCGCGCACCGGGCCTGACCGGTGTCTGGGTCGGATCGGACAAGATCGCCGCAATCGGGGTCCGCATATCCAGGTGGATCACCAGCCACGGCTTTGCGCTCAACGTGAACACCGACCTCTCTCACTTCGATTTGATCGTCCCGTGTGGGATTCGGGACCGCGGTGTAACGTCTCTGCAACGAGTGTTGGGACGAACGGTCGAGATGGCGTCTGCGGAACAGGCGGTGTCCGATGCCTTCGTGGCGGTTTTCGCGCGCCAACCAGTCTCAGCCATCCTCGGCTGAGCCTGTAAACTCCTCAATAATCTAGGCCTAGGCCTTGCTTGCCGAAGCGGAATAACACCTGTGCCTCCGGTGTTCTGTCGGTGTACGGAGGAACCCAATGCGTCAGGCAGGAGTGGAACGGGAGCTCATCGGCCGCATGCAGGCGGGAGATCCCTCGGCCGTAGCGGATTTGGCTGCCACCTACGGCCAGCGCATCCACCAGCTCGCGTTTCGCTACATGAAGAACTGGGAAGATGCGGAAGAAGTAACACAGGACGTGCTTCTGAAGGTGTTCCGCAAGATAGACGCCTTCCGCGGCGATGCCGCGTTATCGTCGTGGATTTACCGTATTACCTTCAATACGGCCATGTCGCGTCTGCGGACAGGGCGTCAGGCGCGAGCCGCGGAACAGCCGCGGCAGGATTCGACGGTGGCGAACATGCCGCCACGCCCACCGGCGGAACCGGCTGACTGGTCGTCGCTGGCAGACGATCGTGTGCTGCAGCGGGAAATGCGCGAGCAATTGCTCGAGGCGCTCACGCATCTGCCCGAGGTCTATCGTGTTCCGGTGATCTTGCGCGATATCCAGGGTTTGTCGACGGAAGAGGCGAGCACAATCCTGCACGTGAAGACTCAGACGCTCAAGTCGCGGCTCCACCGCGGACGGCTGATTCTTCGTGAGCACCTGACCGATTTCGCCGGCGGGCTCGGGCTGCACGACAGAGAGCGAACCGTAAACTAGACGCACGGTTCGCCATGCTGCGAACCGTGCGCCGCGACCCATCCTAGGACTGAGAACCCCGAACCGCTAAGCGCTCGATAGCTGTCTCCATTTGCGTGCGCTCGAGCCGGGAGAGAGCAGGCTCGAGAATCCGGGCGACTCCACGCGTGCCGAGCTCGGTCGGCATGGCGGCCACCGCATTGCGTGTCGGACCGGCGTCGAGCGAGACAAAGCACGTGAGCGCCCTGCGGCTGCCATTGACAATGGCTTCGACGGCGCGGGCAGCGGCGGACGCCAGCGCGAGCGGACCGGGCGGCCAGAGCTTCGGAATGCGGTCGTTGAGCGCACGGATCCTGTGAGGCGGCAGCTGAGTGCGCAAAGGCAGCGCTGAGGCTGTCGCTTCCTCCCATCCCACCACCACCCCGTCTGGCGGGGCTCCGACAAGGCGGAGTTGGACTTCGACACCCGACGTATCGAGGGCAAGGCCGGTCAGCGTCCGCAGCGCCGACTCGAGCGCGGCGGGAGATGTTCCGAGCACACGAGAGCGGCCGATGGACAGCTCGGCAACCGCCAGCGCCATCAGCGTCCGCTGCTCGGCCCCAGCAAACACGATGGGCGCGGATCGCTCGAAGGCCGCAATCTGTCGCAGCAGCGCGAACCCCGGTTCGTGGGCGTGCTCCGCGCCGGTTGCGCCGGAGTCCGCGAGGACGATCGCGCTCGCTCCTGCCGCACTGTGCAGGGACTGTGCGGCAACGAGCCGAGTGCTGAATGCTTCCACCGGGGACGACTGGAGAATATCCAGCGCTTTCCCCTGCGCGATCCCGGGGTGCGGATCGATGAGGCGTACTTCACCGATACGGTCGCGCAGCGCCAGCTTCTGCGCGAGCGCGCCGCCGATGGGACCTGCTCCAATCACCGCTACGAACGCCACGTGGCGGTATTCTACTGGCATGACTTCATCGTCTCCACCAGATGCACGCCGTGTGGCGCTCGTGACCGGCGGGTCGCGCGGGATCGGCTTCGCGATCGCGCGCGCCCTGGTTGATGCGGGCGCATCCGTGGCGATTACCGGGCGCGATCCCTCTGCACTCGAGTTGGCGCGTGGACAGCTCGGCGGTCAGACAATCGTGCTGCACGCCGACGTGCAGAACGAGCGTGACGCCATGCGAGCGGTTGACGAGACCGCTGGCAAATTCGGCGGTCTGGATGTGCTCATCAACAACGCAGGAGTTGGCGTGTTCGCATCCGTTGCTGACATGACGCCGGCTCAATGGCGTCAGGTGATCGAAACGAACCTCAGCGGTGTCTTCTACTGCTCACACGCCGCGATTCCGCATCTGCGCACGCGCGGCGGCGGCTGGATCGTCAATATCAGCAGCCTGGCAGGAAAGAACGCGTTTACGGGCGGGGCGGCGTACTGCGCCTCGAAGGCCGGGCTGAACGCATTCAGCGAAGCATTGATGCAGGAGGTCCGACACGACAACATCCGCGTGTCGTACGTCATGCCGGGATCGGTGGCCACGGGATTCACCGGTCGGGGGGGACACGAGGGTTCGGACTGGAAACTGGCTCCCGAGGATGTCGCGCAGACCGTCATGGATCTCCTTGCCCACCCGGCGCGCAGCCTGCCGAGCCGCGTCGAGTTGCGGCCGTCGAGGCCGCCCGCGCGCGGATGAGTTTGCCACGCGCTCGCCATTCCGGTGGGCAGCTATAATCGCGCGCAGCAGGCCATGCCCGATCTCACGACGGACGCGACGATCGCGCACTACCGCCTTCTCGAGCTTCTCGGCGAGGGAGGACTTGGCGAAGTTTTCCGTGCCCGCGACACGAAAGTCGGTCGCACGGTTGCCCTGAAGCTGCTGCCTGGCGGCTTTCTCGAGAAACCCACGCGGCGTGAGCGCTTTGTCGCCGACGCCAGCGCCGCTGCCGCCTTGTCCCATCCCAACATCGCCACGTTGTTCGACGTGGGTGAGGATGAAGGCCGCTGGTACCTGGCGTACGAGTTCACACCCGGACAGAACCTGCGCCAGCACATGGCTGGACGCGCTATGCACCCGAGGCAGGCGTTGGAGATCGGCGTTCAAATCGCCGATGCCCTGGCCGAAGCGCACTCGCACGATGTTCTACACGCTGACCTGCGTCCCGAGAACATCGTCATCACCGGCAAGGGGAGCTCCAAGCTGCTCGACATCGGAATGGCGGGGTGGACGCGCGGCGGCGCGGCACGCTCGCAGATCGCCAAATCCCCGATGCGGGGCACGGACGGAGCGGCGATTGCTGCTTACATGTCACCCGAGCAGACCATCGGCGGAGAAGTCGATTCCCGCACCGATTTGTTCTCGCTGGGAGTCATCGTCTACGAGATGTTGACGGGTCGCACACCGTTCGCCGGCACCACCGCCGCCGAGACGGTGATCAACGTCACCGCTCGAGTGCCAACGCCGCCCACCGGTGTCGCCGTGGAGCTGCCGAAGGAGCTCGACACGACGCTCGGGCGCGCACTCGCCAAAGATGTCGACTCGCGACAGCAGAGCGCCGTCTCGTTTGCTGCCGAGCTGCGGAGCATTGCGGCGATGCTCGATGTCCGTGCCGGGGATTCAGTCCATTCGGATCTGATTCCGCTGGACGACGACGGTGACGGCACGGGCCGCTGGTGGGCTGTGCTGGCTGTCGTTGGCGTGCTGGGAATCGTCGCCTGGCTGTGGCTCAGATAATCGCGCGGAGCTTATCCGCGTCGACGTTCGCACCCGACAGCACGACTGCCACTGTCTGAGGCCGAGGCTCCTTCGCTCCTACACGTCCGGCGTGGACCGCGGCGACGGCAGTCGCGGCGGCCCCTTCGACAATCAGCCGCTCCTCGATGGCAATCGCACGCATTGCCGCTCGAATGTCATCTTCGGGGGCGGTTGCCATCTCTCCGACGAAACGCCGAACGATGTCGAACGTCATCGTCTCCGGATCGAGATTGCCGGCCAGACCATCGGCAAGGGTCGGCATGACGGTGATCGGGACGACGTGTCCGGCGGCGAGTCCGTGAGCAAACGGAGACGAGGCTTCCGCCTCGACCCCGGCCACGGTCACCGTTCGACTCGCCTGAGCGGCGATGGCGATGCCACTGATCAATCCCCCGCCGCCAACCGGAACGACAATCAGATCGACGCGTGGAAGATCTTCAAGAATCTCCAATCCGATGGTTCCTGCTCCTGCAATCACATCCGGGTGGGAATAGGGAGAGACGTACACGGTCCCATTCTGCCGCGCATCGTCCTTGGCCTCTTTCTCGGCAGTGTCGTAATCGCGGCTCGTCCTGACGTCCACTCCAAGCGCGCGGATCGCGTCAATCTTCACCGACGGCGCGCCGGCCGGGACGTAGACCCGCAGGGTCATGCCGGCAGCCTTTGCCGTGTGCGCGAGCGCGCGGCCGTGATTACCGGCGGAAGCAGTCACGAGTGCAGGCGACTGCTGTCGCTCGGCGAGTGCGAGCACGACGTTCCAGGCGGCGCGGATCTTGTAGGAAAAAGTGGGCTGAAGTGTTTCGAGCTTGAGATACACATCCTTGCCGCTCGAACGTGACAGCCACTCGGATCGCCGCAACGGCGTACGCAGCACCCGTCCTTCGATCCGGCGTGCCGCAGCCGAGATGTCTTCGACGGTGATCAGGAGGAAGCGGTCCTTGTCGACAACAGGATGTCCGCGAGATTTCCGGCGAACGCCGATCGGGCCAGAACCTGTTCCGCTCCAGCATTCCGGGCGGCGTGGATCAGGTCGGTATGGACGTGCGATGCGAATGCGAGCGTCGGAATGGTTGCCAGTCCCGGGTCGCCCTTCAAAGTCGCAATCGTGGCAACCGGGTCGGTCTTACCGCAGTTGAGGTCGAAGATGATGAGCGATGGCCGGTCCGACCTGGCGCGTTCGAGAATGTCCGTAGGCGTCCGAGCGAACGTGATGTCCACGCCCGCCTGCTTGGCCACGGTGCGGATTTTTGAGCTGAAGAGCAGATCGTCAACTGCGACGAGGACCATAGCGAGATGATATTACGAGTTTCAACGACAGCCGCTTGCCAAGATCGACAGGAGATAAAGAGATTCTCCTTGTCTCCTGGTCCGTTGTCGTCAGGTCGCTGAAGCCGGTGACGAGGTTGCGAGTTGACGGCGAAGAGAAAGATCCGACCTCGGCATCGGTTCCCTCCGGTACAGCTCCCTCGCATTGGCGATCGACGCGGTAATGAAAGTCACGGCGAGGCCGACGGTGGCGACGGCGCAGCCGACATCGAAGAGCAGCCAGCGATGGCCGGCGATGACGACCGAATCGCTCCGCAACAGGACCAGCGTGCCGACAGCCAGAAGGATGCGCAGCTCCGTTGGACCCATCTTCCAGTACCGACAGGCGGAAGGTTCCGAGCGCGTGCGTGGCCAGTGCGATCTCAATCGTCAGCAGGTAGTAAGCAATCAGGAACCCGGCGCCGACGGCAAGGCTCATGTAACCCCCGGCCATCAATCCAGCCATCAGGAAAAGGATGCCCAGCGCATCGAGCACGTGGTCCACGTAGAAGCCGTAACGCGGCCTCTCCTGATGACGCACACGGGCCAGGGTTCCATCGAGACTGTCACCGAACCAGTTGACGGCGAGCAGAATGACGACGGCGACGAGGGCTGCTGGAAACTGCCGGCCCATCCAGTAGCAGATGCCCGCGGCCGCGAGGGCAACCGCTCCGAGCGACGTCAGGTGATCCGAGTTGACCCACCGTGGCAGACGCTCGGCGATCCAAATCAGGACTTTCTTCTCACTGGCCGCCAGGAAGCTGCCGTGAACGCGCGTTTCCCGAGGTTCATTGGCCATGCAGGTTGCTCCTGTCGAGTAATGCGAAAATGGGACTCGAACAGGCTCACACGATGATTCTGGAAACCGCCGCCGTCCCCCCCATCGCCAAAAACGGATACGTCATCGGTTGCGAGGAGACGCGCGAAGGCGTGCTCATCGATCCCGGCGACGAAGTCGAACAGCTGCTCGACGCCGTTCGGCGTCACGCGCTGTCGATTCGCTACATCCTGCTCACGCACGCGCATTTCGATCACGTCACCGGCGTCGGCCGCGTGAAGCAGGCACTGGGCGTGCCGGTCGGCCTGCACCGCGACGACGAATTCCTCTATCGCGCTGTCGTTCAGCAGGGCGCCGCCTTCGGCCTGCCGGTCGAGCCGCAGCCGCCAATCGACTTCTTTTACGAGGGCGCCGGCCCGTGGCGCTTCGGGCATTACGGCGTGTGGGTGTCGCACACTCCAGGACACTCGCCGGGCGGCGTGTGCCTGGCGGTCGGAAAGGAAGCGGAGCAGTCACGGGCGCTGTTCGTCGGCGACACCTTGTTCGCGGGAAGTATCGGGCGAACCGATCTACCGGGCGGAGATACGGCAACCTTGCTGCGGTCGATCCGGGAGGTTCTCTTCACGTTTCCTGACGAGACACCGGTCTATTCCGGCCACGGCGAGTCGACGACGATCGGACGGGAGCGAAAGACGAATCCCTTCCTCAATTCTGCCTGGAGCAGCTGATGGTCAACTCCACGCGGCCGATGCCGAGGCGGTCGCCGTCCTTCAGCAGCGCACGTTCGACGCGTGTGCCGTTGACGAACGTGCCATTCGTGCTGTCGAGATCCTGAACTTCGAGTTCGGCGCTGCCCGCGGTCAAGCGGCAGTGGAACCTGGAGACCATCCCGGCGTCGACGACGAAATCGGCGCGGCCGGCGCGACCCATCGTCTTGATGTTGCCGGGCAGGATGCGGAACGTGAATGGGATTTCTGCTTCAGCAGCTGTCTTGAGCACCCACATCGTCGAGGTTACGCCGGCTGGCCGAGGAGCTCCTTCACGCGCGCGTGTACGACGTCGCCGCCCATGGTGAGGAGTGTTTCCCGCGTGATTTCATCCGAGGTCGACAACGAGAGCGCCGGCTGCTGGGCCCCGTCCTTGCCGAGCAGATGCGACAGGAAAGTGGTGATGTTCTTCGAGTACATCTGGCTCGCGTGATAGGGGACGAGCGCCGGTGGATTTGAGGGGCCGAGAATCGTGACGCCCTGGTGGGATACGACCTCGTCCGGCCTGGTGAGCTCGCAGTTGCCGCCGCGCTCTGCTGCCAGGTCGACGACGACCGATCCGGGAGCCATGGCTTCGACCATTTCGCGCGTGACGAGGATCGGCGCGCGCTTTCCGGGGATCAATGCTGTGGTGATGACGACGTCGCTGCTCGCGACCACTTTCAGCATCATCTCGCGCTGCCGTCGATAGAACGATTCGTCCTGCGCTTTCGCGTAGCCGCCTTTGTCTTCCGCATCCGCTGCCTCGAGCGGCAGTTCGACGAACTTGGCGCCGAGACTCTGCACCTGTTCCTTGACCGCCGGACGCACGTCGTAGGCCTCGACCTTCGCGCCGAGCCGCCGCGCGGCGGAGATGGCCTGCAGTCCTGCCACTCCAGCCCCCATGATGAAGACGCGCGCCGCCGAGATCGTGCCCGCCGCCGTCATGAGCATTGGGAACATGCGCGGGAGCGCGTCGGCGGCGAGGAGGACGCCCTTGTAGCCGGCAATCGTCGCCATCGACGAGAGCGCATCCATGCTCTGCGCCCGCGTGATGCGCGGCATCAACTCCATGGAGAGAAGGGTGGCACCCGTCGCCGCGATGTCCCTGACCGCCTGCGGAGCACCGAGCGGATCTGCGAAGCCGATGACCGCCTGGCCCGACCGCAGCGGGCCCGAGGCAGGTGCGGCGCGTACCTGAAGAAGGATGTCAGCGGTCTGGAAGACCTCGCTTCGCGAGACGATCGATGCGCCCTGTTCGCGGAATGCGGCGTCGGGGAACCCCGCAGCTGCGCCTGCCCCCGTTTCGATCACCACGTCGAGGCCGGCTTTCTTCAGCGCGTTCGCGCCGGCTGGAATCAGAGAGACACGCGTTTCGCGCGGCGCGGTCTCTTTCGGAACCCCCACTCTCATCGCCGGAAAGTTTATTCGATCTTGGATTGCTGCGGTTTCAGGCCGGCCGTTGCGAGCCAGTCGGCGATCGCGCGGGCCACTTCCGGGCTGATTCGTTTTTCCGGCAGCAGCAGATACTCCGAGGTATCTCCGGTCTTCGCCGGCACGAGCAAGTGGTTCAAACCCGGCAAGGAGACAAACGTGGCCGGCGCAACCTTTTTTCGGGTATTGGCCGCTTCGGTCAAGCGCTTGCCGTGGTGAGGCAGAACTTCCTTGTCGAGCTCGGCGTGCACGATCAACACCGGCTGCTTGATTCGAGGCATGACCGCCGCCGGATCGAATGTCAGCAGGCTTCTGTACCAGGGAGAATCGGCGCGCGCGCGAATCTCCGGCGGAAGCGCCTCCCATCCCTGCCCGCTGATCGCGGCGTCGAGGATCTTTTTTTGAAGTTCGACTTTCGAGGGGCGCTCACCCTCGGGCACCTTCAGCCGGTCGAGAGAAGCCTGCTGCTGTTCGAGGATCAGGTCGACGCCGGGAGTGCCCATCGCTTCCATCAGCACCAGCGAGGCAATCTTCTTCTCGCGAGCGGCCGCCAGCATGGCGATGGCCGCACCTTCACTGTGGCCGATCACGGTGATCCGCCGGCGATCGACGTCCTTGCGCTTATCCAGCCATTTGACCGCCGCCACCGCGTCGTCCGCGTACTCCTGGAGCGTGACGGTTTCGAGCCGGCCGCCGCTCTGTCCGACACCGCGCTTGTCGTAGCGCAGCACGACGAAACCACGCTCGGCGAGATCGGCGGCAAGCTGGGCGAAGAGCGGGATGCCGGCGACCACGGCGTCGCGTTCGGCCGGCCCGGAGCCTGCCACCAGAACGATGGCTGGGCTCCGTACTCTTGCCGCTGTGGCGGTGGGTGTAGTCAGCGTGCCCGCCAGGCTGAAGCCTGACGACGGGAGGCGTACGTCAACGTCGGTCGGGTTGCGCACGATCTGAACGCGGCTGGCCACGGTGACGAGATCCTGTCGCGCAACGACCAGCTTGGCGCTCGGGATCTCGAAACGTGCGAAGCGCCCCTTGCCGTCCAGCGAAAGCTCCGCCTGAAGATCGCCGGTCGTATTTTTGAACGTCAGGTTGTAGCGGGCGGTCGTGACGGTGCCCGCCGGTGTCTGGAACTGTCCGGTCGTGACGTCGCCGACCGTGACTTTGATTTCTCCCTCCGGTGCGATGTACACCGGCACCTCGGCGCCAACAGCCAGACCGTTGACGCGCGCCGCGAGCGCTTCGTACGGAGCAAAGAAGTTGTTCGGAATGACGACGGTGCGTGCGGAAATCTGATCCGTCTTCGCGTTCGTCACGCCGTTCTGCGTGATTTCGCTGACGGCTGTGGTCAATCCGAAGGAGGTGGATAGCGCAATCAGGCCCTTCTGCATCCGCGCGTCGAGCTTCAACTCGATCGGCTGCCAGTCGGCGCTGTATTTCATTTCGAACCGGTTCACCGTCACATCGATGGGCGCGGCGAGGTGGCTGGTTGCCGTAATCACCCAGTCACCGCCCACGCGCGCGAGGTTCACGTCTTCCCGCCCGATCTGTTTTCCTCCGAGGAAGATCGAGTAGGTCGCTTCCCCAGGGGTGGGGCCGGTTGCCTGCGGAGCTATGCCGGTCGCGCCCAGCGTCAGTGCTGCCAGGCACGCGGCCGTACAATAGAAGGTCGAGCCCATCATCTCAGGATATCAGCAGCTCAGCGATGTTTTCACGGGAACGGTATACCGCGGCGCACGAGGGGGCCGTGGTTCTCCATCGACAGACGCGCGGCCGGATCATCCTCACCGGCCCCGACCGCCTCTCGTATCTTCAAGGATTGCTCACAAACGATGTTGCGGCGCTGACGGCCGGCACGGGGTGTTATGCCGCGTTGCTCACCCCACAGGGTCGCATGATCTCCGATATGCGGGTGCTGGAGCTCGGCGATCGGGTGCTGCTGGACGTCCCGCACGATGTCGCCCGACAGGTCGCCTCACATCTGGGTAATTTCATTTTCAGCGAGGAGGCCGCAGTCGAAGATGTCACCGCCGCCATGGCGCACGTCACGGTGCTCGGTCCCGCATCTGCCTCAGCCGTGGGGGTCGACCCACTCGCCGCCTACTCCAGCCGCCGCCTCAGCATCGCTGGTGTGGAAGCGGTCGCGGTGGGGAACGACGACTTCGGCGTGCCGGCAATCGACCTCTTCGTGCCGTCCGGAAGCCTCCCCGCGATTTTCGCCACGCTCACTGCCGCTGGCGTGAGCTCGGTCGATGACGACCTGGGTGATGTGCTGCGAATCGAAGCGGGGACGCCGGCGTTCGGCGTGGACATGACCCACGAGACAATCCCTCTCGAAGCCGGAATCGAGGATCGAGCGATCAGCCTGACCAAGGGTTGCTATGTCGGACAGGAGGTCATCATCCGCGTTCTGCACCGCGGGCAGGGGCGGGTGGCCCGCCGGCTCGTCGGTCTGACCTTTCCAGCGGACGGTCAGCCCCCGCCGCGTGGCGAGCGGCTGTACGCCGGTGAGCGGCAGATAGGATCCGTGACCAGCGCCACGTGGTCTCCCGCGGTCGGGCGTCCTGTGGCGCTCGGCTACGTGCACCGGGATTTCGCAGAACCAGGCACTGTGGTTGAAAGCGGAGAGGCGGGGCGACAGCCGGCCACGGTCACGTCTCTGCCGTTCCTCCCGACAGCAGGGCGATGAGCTCGTCGTCTGCCGGCGGAAATTCGAGCGTCGATAGCTCCGTCGGTGACACCCAGCGCACTTCCTGTCCAAGCACCGGGGTGGGTTGCCCGTGCAGGGTGCACGCAAAGAAATGCAGCTCGACCAGCCGTTCCGCATAGGCGTGTGCGGTCGCGAAGACTTCCTCTCCGACGTCGATCTCGCACCCGAGCTCTTCGCGGATTTCGCGCGTCAGACACGCCTCGAGCGATTCCCCGCCGTCGCATTTCCCACCCGGAAATTCCCACATCCCACCGAGGTGCACCCCGGGTGGACGTCGCGTCACGAGGTACGCTCCGTCGCGCTCGATGACGGCAGCGGTGACCACGACACGCGGCACGTCACCTGACGTCCGGTCGTTGGGGGCGTTCATTGGCCGGGTTGTGCGGATACGCGGCGCAGCCGTTCCTCATCGGACAGAGAAGGCATTTCGGCTTTCGCGCGGTGCACAGCGTGGCGCCGAAGTCCATGAGCGCCTGGTTGAAGTCGAAGACGCGGCGGATGGGCAGCACCGTTCGCGACACGCCCCAGAGATGCTGGCGCATCGCGTGCGATTTCGGATTGCCACGACCGACGAACACGCGAAACAGCACGCGCGCGACGTTGGTGTCCAGGATGGCGGCGCGCTGCCCGAATGCAAAGCTGCGCACGGCGCCCGCGGTATAGGCACCGATGCCCTTGAACGATCGCAGCGTTTCCTCGTCCGACGGCAGCTCGCCGCCGAAGCGGGCCACGGACTCGCGGGCAATCGCATGCAGCCGCCGCGGACGAATGTTGTAGCCGAGAGGCCGCCAGGTTGACGTCACGTCCTCTTCTCCCGCTGCTGCGAGGGCCGAGAGGCTGGGGAATTTTTCGAGCCACTCGTGATACTTGGGCAGCACGCGATCGACCTGGGTCTGCTGCAGCATGATCTCCGAAACGAGGATGTGATACGGGTCGCGCGTCTGCCGCCACGGCAGGTCCCGGGCGTTGGTCGAGTACCAATCCAGCAATCGGCGGCGAAAACGGCGTCGCGACGCCGGCGGTGGAAGGGTGGGGAGGTTGGTTCGGGAGGGCATCCTATAATTGGGTGCCGTGAAAATCTACACCAGGACCGGCGATGCTGGTGACACCGCGCTGTTCGACGGCACGCGGGTCAAGAAGTCGGATGCGCGTGTGGCCGCCTACGGCGACGTCGACGAACTGAACGCCTGGCTGGGTTTGGTGCGCGCCGAGGGGATCGACGGTGACCTGTCGGACATGCTCGTGCACATCCAGCGCGACTTGTTTGCGCTCGGCGCGCGTCTCGCGGATCCGTCCCATCGCATCGCCGACCGGGTGACCAAGGCGACCGTGTCTCGCGAGGACATCGGCAGGCTCGAGGACTGGATCGACACCCTCGAGGCCGAGCTGCCGCCGCTGCGCCGGTTCATCCTCGCCGGGGGGTCGATACCCGGCGCGTCACTGCACGTCGCGCGCACGACGTGCCGCCGCGCCGAACGAGCCATCGTCACGCTCGACCAGGATTCCCTCGAGCCAGAACTGCTGATCTACGTGAACCGGCTGTCGGATTTGCTGTTCGTCATGGCGAGGGCCGTGAACCATCGCGCGGCCGAGCCGGAAGTGGAGTGGTGAGCGGACGACCCACTGGAGCCGACCTCGAACGCGCCTACGGCTGGTGCGCGCACCTCGCGCGCCGGCACTACGAGAATTTTCCGGTTGCGTCGCTGCTGTTGCCCGCCCACATGCGCCCTGCGATTGCCGCCATTTATGCGTTTGCCCGTCGCGCAGACGACTTTGCCGACGAGCCGGGTCCTTCGGCAGCCGAGAGAATTGCGCTGCTCGACGGCTGGCAGCGGCGGCTGCACGCGCCCGATCCAGCCGTGTCCGCTGAAGACGACGTGGACGACGTAGCGACGCCGCAACGGCCGGATGCCGGCGACGACTTGATCTTCGTCGCCCTCCACGACGCCATCCATCGCCACAGTCTGCCAACGGAGCTTTTCGATGATCTGCTCAGCGCGTTCCGCCAGGACGTGTCGACGTCACGCTATGCCACGTGGAGCGACGTGCTGGACTATTGCCGGCGGTCAGCGAACCCGGTCGGGCGCCTCGTCCTGCGCGTCGCCGGTTATGCCGAGCGGGACATGGACGAGCGGTCCGACGCGGTGTGTACGGCGCTTCAACTCACCAACTTCTGGCAGGACTTCGGCGTCGACTGGCGCCGCGGCCGGTTGTATCTGCCAGAAGAAGACCGCGATCGAGCGGGGGCCGACGAACAGGATCTGGAACGGGGACGATGGACGGCGAGCTGGCAGACGGCCCTCGACGCCGTTGTCGGCCGCACGCGCGAGCTGTTTGCCCAGGGGCGATCGATCTGTGATGCCGTGCCTGGACGATTGCGCTGGGAGCTGCGCATCACGTGGCTCGGCGGGTCGCGGATCCTCGACAAAGTGCAGACCTCCGTCGATGCCCTGCACCGCCGTCCGCGGCTGAACGCGGCGGACATTCCTCTCCTCATCGGGCGGGCTGTTGTCTGGCGGTAGCGCACAGTGGCTCGCGACACCAATTTCTACTACTCGTTCCTCGTGCTGCCGGCGCACAAGCGACAGGCGATCGTTGCCGTGTGGGATTTCTGCCGGGCTGTGGATGATGCCGTGGACGAGGCCGAGGCGGGCGATCCCGGCGCGAAAGGCGCGGAAGCGGAACTGGCGCGCTGGCGTCAGGAGCTCACAGCCTGCTTCGAGGGTGGGACGCCCGAGACCAGACAAGGACGGGCCCTGGCCCCGCTGGTGAGCGCGTTCAACCTGCAGAAGGCGCACTTCGACGCCCTGATCGACGGCGTCGAGATGGACGTCCATCCAAGGCACTACGACACGTTCGCGGACCTGTACGTGTACTGCACGCGGGTGGCGTCAGCAGTCGGTCTGATCTGCCTCGACGTGTTCGGCGCGTCGACGGCAGCGTCGCGTCAGTATGCGACCGATCTGGGAGTGGCCCTGCAACTCACCAACATCCTGCGCGACGTGCCGGGGGATCTGGCGAAAGGCCGCATCTACATTCCGCAGGAGGACCTGCGACGCCACGGTTGCACGGAAACCGATCTGCTGACGGAGACCGAGCGTGCCGGCGGCGGAATCGGTTCGGCCAAGGTCAGGGCTCTGCTGAATCAGCAGGCGCAGCGCGCGCGGGACTACTACGCTCGAGCCGCGCGCGCGCTGCCGAAGACCGAGGCGCGACGTCTGGTGGCCGCCGAGATCATGGGCGCGATCTATTTCGCGATTCTCCGTCGGATCGAACAGCGTGACTACGATGTCTTTCGCGAAGTAGTCGGGATACCACGGCCGCGGCGTGCCCTTATTGCCGCCGCCGTCTGGGCTCGCACGATGCTGACGGCATGAACATCGCCAGACGTCACCACGACGTGGTGGTGATCGGCGCGGGCTTCGCCGGCTTGAGCGCGGCGTGCGCCCTCGCTGGCGCTGGCGCACGTGTGCTCGTCCTCGAAGCTCGATCGCAACTCGGCGGCCGGGCGACGGCCTTCGTCGATCGCGAGACGGGTGAGCTCGTGGACAACGGCCAGCACGTGATGTTCGGCTGCTATCGATCGACGTTTGAGTTTCTGCGACGCATCGGGGCAGAGGGAAATGTCTGGCGTCAGGACTCTCTCGAGCTTCCCTGCTACGACAGAACAGGTCGGCGGTCGGTGTTGAAGTGTCCACGGCTGCCTGCCCCACTTCACTTGATGGCCGGTGTCTTGATGTGGGAACCGATCCCGTGGATGGATCGGATGCGCTCGCTACGATTGGCCGGACCGTTGCTTCGCGCACGACATCGGCTTCAGCGTGGTGAAATCCTGGACGCGTCCGCGGATAAGGAGACTGTCCGCCAGTGGCTGGCGCGGCACGGCCAGGGAACGGCGCTCACATCGTGGCTGTGGGAGCCGCTGGCCGTCGCGGCGTTGAATCAGTCTGTAGATTACGCGTCCGCCACGTCGTTCGTCCGGGTGCTGGCGCAGATGTTTGCACCCGATCCGTCGGCGGCCGCGATCGTGCTTCCAAACAAACCACTGCATGAGACGTATGCGCTGCCCGCTCGCGACTTCATCACGCAGTGCGGCGGCGAGGTTCGCACCTCGGCGCTCGCGCGCGTCGTCGTCGAGAACGATCGGGTGATAGCGGTGGACGTGCGGGGAGAGCGTGTGGAGGCATCCACCGTATTGTCTGCCGTGGCCTGGCACTCGATCGGCAATCTCTTCTCGCCCGTGCCGCCGCCAGCGCTCGCAAATGTCCTGAAGGCAGCTGCAGAAATGGATGCGCAACCCATCGTGACCGTGAATCTGTGGTACGACCGCGAGGTCATGTCGGAGACGTTCGCCGGCCTGCCCGGGCGGACGATGCAGTGGGTGTTCGACAAGCGTCTCGCCTTCGGCGAGTCGGCGTCACACCTGTCGCTCGTTTCGAGCGGCGCCAGCGAGCTGACCCACCGCAGCAACGGCGAGCTCACGAACCTGGCTGCGGCCGAGGTCCGTGAGGCGCTGCCACGGGCCGGCGAGGGGAAGCTGCTGCGCGCGACGGTCATACGCGAAAAGCAGGCGACCTTCTCGCTGGCTCCTGGTCAACCGAAACGGCCCGGGGCAATGACTCCGGTACGAGGCCTCTTTCTCGCCGGCGACTGGATCGACACCGGGCTCCCGGCGACGATCGAGAGTGCCGTGCAGAGCGGCCATACGGCGGCTCGTGCCATCCTGGACTCGGGCATCGCGGTGCACGCCGGCCCGCCCGCCGCTCGAGCCGTCGGGATCTGATCGCAGGCGCACGATGCAATCCGTCATCATTCACTACCAGGAGATCGCCCTCAAGGGGAGGAACCGGCCGTGGTTCGTGGCCCGCCTGGTGCGCAATGTCCGCGAGGCACTCGCCGATCTCGACGTTCGCCAAGTGCGGGCGCTGATGGGGCGGATCGAGGTCGTTCTCGGACCGACCGCGCAGTGGTCGGCGATTCGCGACAGGCTTGCAGGCGTGTTCGGCATCGCGAATTTTGCACGGGCCGGCCGGGCGTCGCTCGATGTCGAGGCCATCGCCGGCGAGATCCTGCGCGACCTCGGAGACATGGAAACGGAGACCTTCCGTGTGTCCGCCCGGCGCGCCGACAAGCGCTTTCCGCTGACGTCTCCGCAGATCGAACGCGAAGTGGGCGGCCGTATCAAGGAAGCGCGCGGTTGGCGGGTGGACCTGAGCAAACCGGGGTTGACGATTCACGTCGAGGCCCTGACGAGCGATGCGTTCTATTTCTTCGGCAAGGATCGTGGTCCGGGCGGGCTGCCGAGCGGCGTAAGCGGCCGCGTGGTGTGTCTGCTCTCGGGCGGCATCGATTCACCGGTCGCCGCGTGGCGGATGATGCGCCGAGGCTGCCGCGTTCTGTTCGTCCACTTCCACAGCTATCCGATCCTTTCGCGCGCCTCACAGGAGAAAGCTCGCGAGCTCGTGAGGTTGCTGACACGGTTCCAGCTGCACTCGCGTCTGCTGCTCGTTCCGTTCGGCGAGATCCAGCAGCGGGTCGTGCTGAGCGTGGCACCTCCGCTGCGCGTGGTGATCTACCGGCGCCTGATGATGCGGATTGCCGAGGCCGTGGCGCGCGCGCACAAGGCTCACGCGCTCACCACGGGTGAGGTCGTCGGACAAGTCGCCTCGCAGACGCTCGAGAACATGACCCAGATCGACGATGTGGTGCGGATGCCGGTACTGCGACCGCTCATCGGAATGGACAAGGACGAGATTACGGCGGAAGCCCAGCGTCTCGGGACCTATCCGATTTCGATCATCCCCGACCAGGACTGTTGCACGCTCTTCACCCCGCGTCACCCGGCGACGCGGGCTCGTCGTAACGACGTCGAGCGGGCTGAGGCAGGTCTGGATGTCGAAACGATCGTCTCGGCCGCGGTGGCCTCGGCCGCCGACGAGCGCTTCGATTTTCCGTATTAAAATAGAGGGCTTTTCGTCCCCGTTCTGTGCAGGAGATCAGTCGTGAAAATTACATCAGGCAAGCTGTCCGGCATGAAGCACGTTTCGGATCCCAGAGGCGTCATCGCCGCGGCGGCCATGGATCAGCGCGGGTCGCTGCAGAAAGCGCTGGCCAAGGAGAAGGGTGGAGAGATCTCCGATCGTGACATGGAGGAGTTCAAAATCCTCGTGACGGAGGTGCTGACGCGGCACGCCAGCGCCATCCTCCTGGATCCCGAGTGGGGCCTGCCGGCGAGCCGGCAGCGCGCGACGAATGCGGGACTGCTGCTGGCATATGAGAAGACCGGCTACGACAAGACCGGACCTGGCCGCCTTCCGGACCTGCTCGACCAATGGTCGGTGCGCCGGTTGAAAGAGGCGGGCGCCGACTGCATCAAGATCCTCCTCTATTACACGCCGGACGATCCGAAGGACGTCAACGACAGGAAACACGCGTGGGTCGAGCGCATCGGCGATGAGTGTCGCGGCAACGACATCGCATTCTTTTTGGAATTCGTGGGCTACGAAGAAGGTGCGGACGAGAAAGGCCTCGAATTCGCCAAGAAGAAACCGCGCATCGTCACCGAAAGCATGCGCGAGTTCACGAAGGACCGCTACGGCGTCGACGTCATGAAAGTCGAAGTGCCCATCAACATGAAGTACGTGGAGGGGACGAAGACCTTCGGCGGGCAGAAGGCGTACTCGAGACAGGAAGCGATGGATTTCTTCCGCCGGTCGGCTGAAGTGGCGACGCGGCCGTTCATCTATCTCTCGGCCGGAGTCAGCAACGCCGAATTCACCGAGTCGCTCGAGCTCGCCGCGGAAGCCGGGACGCGGTTCTCAGGCGTGCTGTGCGGTCGGGCGACGTGGAAGGACGGGATTCCGATCTACGCCAAGCAAGGCGCCGCCGCGTTCCGTCAGTGGCTCGAGAGCGAGGGAGTGAAGAATATCGAGAACGTGAACGCGCGGCTGAAGGCCGCGCGTCCGTGGTTCGAGTTCTATGGAATGAAGTCGGCCGATGCGCTGGTGTAGGCCTACTGCCGGCGGAGAACCTCGACACCGCTGACGCTCCCGGCGCACGTGTTGCCGGAATATGGGACGCGGACCGAATCGATCCCGATCTCGGCGGTGCCCGTCAGCGAGATGGCGCACGATGGAAGGCCGGCGGCAGACGCCGTGCCTTGCGCGCTCCAATTGATCACGGACCCGCTGAGAGTTCCCTGCGCGGTACCCGCGAGCTTCAGGTCGTTGGCGCAGGTGGCGCTGAACGAGCCGCGCGCGCTGTTGCCAGTCTGCTCGGTCACGTTCCACTTGAAATCGGTGCAGGTGCTCGGTGATGGCACCGCGCTCGAGGAGGTCCAGCTTCCGAGCAGCGCGGCAACGCCGGTCGCGGTCGGCTCAGTCGGGGTGCTCGTTCTCTCGTATCCGAAACAGGCGGAGGTGGCCACGGCCACGAGGCAACACACGCCGGCATACAGAGTCTTTTTCATGGTCGGTTCTCTAATGGACTATCGGGACGTTCCGCCCCGGCCGGCAGGCCGAAGCAGGCACACGTAACCCGGCAAACTGTCGCAGGGAGCGAAAATTATACCAAACCTACACCCGGATTAGCGCCCGCGAGGAGACGTGGCTGAGGCCGGCGCAGCCATTTCTGAGCGCGGCCGGCAAAATACGTGTCCGTATAATGTCCCGATGTCGATCTTGAAAGTCGCGCGCATGGGGCACCCTGTCCTGCGCGCCCGCGCCCGTGCACTCGAACCCGCCGAGATTCGCTCCCCGCGCATCCAGCAGCTGATCGACGACATGCTCGACACGATGCACGAATACCAGGGGGTAGGCCTCGCCGCGCCTCAGGTGCACGAGAGCTTGCGCCTCTTCGTGGCCGGCTTTCCCTCGTCGCGCGGTCGAAAAGACGAGGAGGATGAGGATGAGGGGGATCGGTTTCCGGAAGTTGTGCTGATCAACCCCGAAGTGCGGGCGGACGGGCCGGAGAGCGTCGAAGACTGGGAAGGCTGCCTGAGTATTCCGGACATCCGCGGCCGCGTTCCACGCGCTCGCCGGGTAGTGGTCCGTGCTTACGATCGACGCGGCAAGCCGATTGAGATGCAGGCGAGCGGGTTCTCCGCTCGCGTCATACAGCACGAAACGGATCACCTGGACGGCATCCTGTTTTTCGATCGGATGCGCTCGTTCGACTCGCTGACGTTCCTGGATGAGTTCGGCCGCTACTGGAGCGGCCAAGAAGTGCGGGCGGAGTAGCTAGTCGGGGTCAGATCTTGTTTCTTGCAGATTTGTCCTCTCCAGAGGTCGTTCCCGTTTAGCCGCAAGCGCGCGCTCTGACCCCAATCTTTCCAGTTCCACCGTCGAATGGTCGGCGAACGTCATTGCCGCCGCGACCGCATGATGGCCGGCGACGTCGGCGATCAGCCGGTGCATGCGCTGGCACACGCGCCGATACGCGGGATGGCCCTGCGGCGCCGTGCGCAGCTCGATGAGATGCATGGCCTCGCGGGCGTTCATGTCCATGTAGAACCGGACGCGGTACGCCATCGCCACGGCATACGGTGCCACGTCGGTGAGGTCGGCCCGGACGATCTCCTCGTGCAACTCGGCCGACGCGTCCATCACCCGCGTCCAATCGTCCTCCGCCCCCGCTTCGCGGATCGCTTCCGGTTCCGTGAAACCGTGACGTGGCGAAAGAGGCTGCCACTCGAGCGTGAGCAGACGGTGCCGCTGCAGGTCGCGGAACGCGCCGTAGTCGGTGAGCACGTCGAACCTGTACGTCGTGCGTTCGAACGCGCGCCCCGGACGGTGGCGGCGGTTCGCCCGCTCGCCGATATAGGCCCGCAGGACGCGAGCCCGCTCGTCGGCGCTCATGCGCCGCGCTGCGGCCATCAGCTGATCGTCGGGCAGATCGGACACGGCGTACAAGGCTGAGGCGACGATCTTCGCTTCCCCGTCCGGGTCGAAATCCGTCAGCATCACCTCATCGCGCGGCTCCGGCCGTGCCGAGTCGAGCAGTTCCACCGCGACTGCTGCCGTCGACGCTTTAGCCTCCGCGAAATATCGACTCCAGCGCCCGCCGCGATCGGGCTGATCGACTCGCACGAGAAATGCGGGGATCACCTTGCGCAACTCGGTCAGCATTTCCCGCGCGCACGCGTGTACCTCTTCGAGCGGATTTGCGAACATGCGCAGCAGGAGCGCTTCGAACGCCTGTCCGGTCCCGAAGATGCCGACGTTCGACTGCGTGGCCGCCGGCAGCATGCCGCGGAGGGTGTCGAGCGCTTTGGCGCGGATGGCGGAGCGATGCACGGCGTCAGCATCACCAGGTGCCTTGGGATGCCGTCGCGCGAAGTGCTCCTGCATGGGCACGATCCAGTGCGCGTAGCGCTCGAAAGCCGCGTCCAGCGCTCGGACGTAGCGCTCGCGCAGAGCGCCCTGAAGCTCGGATGGAATGTGGTAGCGCCAGCGACCGTGCAGTGTGTCGGTGTACGGCACGTAGCGCGTCGACTGTTCGAGGTAGGCCATCAGCCGGCCCCATTCGAGAACCTTGGTCAGCACGTTCGACGCGTACTCGCAGGCGATGTGCGCGCCGCCCAGCTGCGCGACCGAATCGTCACCGTATTCGTTGAAGACCTTCGCGTACAGCCGATCCGCACGCTCGACGCCGACGCGACCCGCGGCGGCCTGCTCAGGAGTGGCCGGCACCTCACCGGCGAACTCATCGAGGAACAATCGACGCAACGATTTTGCCGAGCGCGAGTACCTCGCGAACAGGGCGCCTTTGACCGTCTCCGGCATGTTCGTCAAGGCGAAGACGTGGCCATCGAGGTTCGTGAAATACGGTGCGAGTCGCGTGCGCTCAGCGTCCGTGAATGGCTCGGCGCGGTCGGAGGTCTGGGTCACGCGGTGATTGTAGCGCGGGTGTTATTCTCAGGAATGCGCGCAATCTTCCGCCATCGCGTCGAGGTCAGATTCCGTGACTGCGATCCCATGGGCCACGTCAACAACGCCGTGTATCTCACGTATCTCGAGCAGGCTCGTCTCGCGCAATGGCGCGCGCTCTGGGGATTCCGCGTCCCCGAAGGGCCGACGGACAGTAAAAGCGCAACGGTACCGACAACCCCTGGGGTCATCCTGGCGCGTGCGGAAGTCGACTATCGAGTGCCGGCGCGGTACGGCGACGTGCTCGACGTCAAAATCGGGCTGGCCGCCGTGGGCCGGACGAGTTTCACCTACGAGTACGAGATCGTCGACACGCACGCCCGTGTGGTCGCCACCGCCCGCAGCGTCCAGGTGATGTACGACTACAGCGCCAACCGCCCCGTTCCGATCCCGGAGGACATTCGCGGGCGGTTTGACGCATTGTGAAATGTTTCACATAATCGAAGGGTCTCCTCAAAACGCCCCTTGAAGCCGGCACTGTTCCCGCTACTCGCCTTCGTTACACTCAGCACCATCACCGCCGATCAGGCGCAGCCACTGTCCGCCGACGCCGTCGCCAGACGCGTTCAGGACCGTGACACCGGCCGCGATTCGCGCATGACCTTCCGCATGCGACTGTTCGACCGTCACAACCGGGCGCGCGAGCGTGTGATGACCTTGGACGGGCTGCGCGGCCGCACTGCACCAGGCGCACCGCCGTCAGCTCCGGAGGGCGATCGTCTCCTCATCAGGTTCACCTATCCCAACGACATCCGCGGCACCGCATTCCTGGTCTGGGAGCATCCGGACGCCGACGACGAACGGTTCCTGTTCCTGCCCTCGCTCGGACGTGTGCGCCGCATTGCCGGCACTGAAGCCCAGGAGAGCTTCGCGGGCAGCGACTTCACGTACGAGGAGATCGGCGGCCGGGAGTTCGACGAGTACACCTACGCCTTTGCGGGCGCCGACGGCGAACGCGCGTCGTGGACGTCACCCGCCGATGGTGCGCCCCGAGAGGCGTGGCGGCTCGAATCCACGCGCAAGGACTCGTCCGCGCCATTTCCTCGCGTCGTATCACTGGTGCTCAAGGACACCTTCATCGTCGTCCAGGCGGAGATCTACAACCGCCGCCACGAACGGCAGAAGGTCTACACCGTCAGCGCGCTGAAGGAGATCGAGAAGATCTGGACGGCCACCCGCTCCGAGATGACCAACGCGCTCGAGAAGTCGCGGACCGAGCTGACGGTCGAATCGGCCGACTACAACGTCGGCTTGCGCGAAGCGGACTTCAGTCGCCGCGAGCTCGAACGCGGCTCGCCGCGGCCGTCCGATCGCCACTGACGCCATGTCAGCTCTCCTGGCGGCCCTGATCTTTCGCTGGCGGTTTCCGCTGAGCGCCGCGATCCTCATCGGCGCGGTCCTCTTCATTCCGCGCGCCAACATCACCAAGATCGACAACGACATCACCGCCTGGTTCTCGAAAGACGACCCCGTGTATCGCGACTACGAGCGTTTTCGCGAGGAATTTGGCGGAACGAGGTCGCTCATCATTGCGCTCAAGGCGCCGTCGGCAGCGACACTCTTCTCGCGCGAGACGCTGCGGTTCATCCAAGACGTGGCCGGCGACATCGAGCGCGTCGAAACGGTGCAGCGGGTCGACAGCCTGTCGAGCGCCACGATTGTCGACGCCGTTCCAGACGGCCTCGATGTCCGGCCGCTGCTGGATCGACTGGAATCCAAGGATCCGGCTGACATCAGACGCCGCGCCATCGAAGACGATCTCATTCGCGGCGACCTGGTATCCGAGGATGGCACGGTCACGGCGTTGATCGTCAGTTTCGACGAAGACCGCATAGACGCCGTGCGCGCCGGCGTCATCCAGCGCATCCACGACATCGTCGATCCCAGGCTGCCGTCCGGCGTCCGCGCGTACTACAACGGCAGCCTGGAAATCAGCGAAACCTACAATCGGATCACGCTCGACAATCAGCGACGTTTCACGCCGCCGATCCTGATCGTGACGCTTCTGGCCATCTACCTCACGTTTCGATCGCTGAGAAAAACCGTGCTGTCGGTCATTGCCATTGCCGCCAGCATCTTCTGGACGCTGGGCCTCTACTCGTTGATGGGGTTCAGCTACAACGTTCTCTCCAGCATGATCGTCCCGCTCATCGTCGTCCTCGCCATTGCCGACGACGTGCACATCATGCAGCACTGGGATGAGGAACGGCGGCGCGTTGATGTGGAAGTAGCGTTCAAGCGGACGGTGACGCACCTTCTGGCGCCGTTGCTCGGCGCCAGTGCCACGACGGCTCTCGGAATGCTGTCGCTGGCGACGAGCGAAGTTGTCGCCGTGCGCACATTCGGCATCGGCTCAGCGGTCGGCATCATGGTGGATTTCGTGATCTCGCTCATTCTGATGCCGACGCTGCTCAGCCTGGTCAAATCGGAGAATCGCCCTGCGCCCCACGAGCGATTCCTGATCCCGCCGCTCCGCCGTGTCGCGTTGCTGTCGACGCGCCGCCCGCGTCTCGTGCTGACCGCATCTCTTGTTGTGGGACTGATAACCGCGCTCGGTATCCTGCGTCTCCGCGTCGACACCAACCACATCAACTTTTTCAGCTCGACGCATCCGCTCAGTGAGTCGGCTGCCGTCATCGATCGCGAGCTGGCCGGTGTCTACAGCTTCCAGATCATGCTCGAGGGCCCTCCCGAATCGCTGCGCAGCCCGGATTCGCTGCGCCGGCTCGATCGGCTGTCCGATCAACTTCGCGGCTTCCAGTCGGTGCGCAAGGTGACGTCGGTCGCCGACTACGTCAAGCGCATCAACAAGGAACTGCATGATGGCCGGCCGGACGCCAGTGTGATTCCGGCCGAGGCGGACACCATTTCTCAGGAGCTCTTCGTCTTCGCTCTCGGCGGCGAAGGCCGTCACGAGCTGGAGCGAGTGGTTGCGAGCGACTACTCACGGGCGCAGATCAACATCAAGCTGCAGTCGATGAGCTCCGACGTGGTGTTGCAGGAGGTCGAGCGCGCTGATGCGTTGGCGAAAGAGGCGTTCGCTGGCACGGGCATCGCGGTCATGACCACCGGCTCCGGCCGTCTGTTCAGCACCCTCGATCACTACCTGGTTGCGTCGCAGATGAGCAGCTTTGCCGCAGCCTTCTTTACGGTCTTCGGCGTCATCTTCGTCGTGTTCCGCTCGGCTCGATTTGGACTGCTCGCGATCGTTCCCAACGTGCTTCCCGTCGTCGCGGTGCTCGGGGTGATGGGTTATCTCGGAATCTCCATGAACATCGCCACCGTGATGGTGGCCAGCATCGCTCTGGGCGTGGTCGACGACGACACGATTCATTTCATCAACCGGTATCGACATGAGATAGCCGCGGGCGCGGACACGGATTCGGCAATCGAGATTGCGACGACCCACGAAGGCCGCGCCTCGCTGACCACGGCGCTCATCAACAGTTGCGGGTACGGCGTGCTGCTCCTGTCCGAATACAAGCCGACGGCCTGGTTCGGCGGTCTGCTGGCGCTCACGATGGCGGTTGCGTTTCTGGCGGAAGTCCTCATCCTCCCCGCCACCATCAAGCTGCTACCGCGGATCTTTGGTCCGGCTGCGCTGCTTCGGCGAAAGGGTGCTGCAGCGGCCGCAGCGTTCGTGCTCCTCATCTGTGCGTCTGGCGCGCCGGCGGGCGCACAGCCGCTGCCCACCGGACACATCTCGATGTTCGTCGACTATCTGCCGAACCGGTCCGACGCGCTCGAGCTGCGCGCCCGGGCCTTCGCCGAGGAAAAGCTGCAGCCGTCGCAGCGGCTGACGATCACGGCGTCAGGGTTCGTCGAGGGGCTCGTCGCGCGCCGCCCGTCGACTACCGCGTCAGGCGAACAGGTCGAATCGACCGCGATCTTTCGCGTGCAGGAGGCCAGCCTTCACCTCGGTGGTGAAACGGCCGACGTACTCGTCGGATTCAGTCGCGTCGTCTGGGGACGCCTCGACGAGCTGCAGCCGACCGATGTCATCAATCCGCTCGACGTGTCGCGCTTCTTCTTCGAAGGCCGGAGCGAGGCGCGCATGCCGGTGGCGCTCTTACGGGGGCGGCTCTTTCTCGGCGATCGAGCGACGATTGAAGTGGTCTACGTCCCAATTTTCAGAAAGGGACGATTCGATCAGCTCGATGAGGACACGTCGCCCTTCAACCTCGCATCGGATCTCGCCGCCGGACTCGGAACGTGCCTCGCGATCGGCTGTCCGACGCTGCCGGTGGTTTTCGTCGATGACGAACCGCCGATTACAGCCGGCAATGCGCAGGGAGGATTGCGCCTGAGCGGAACCGCGGGCCGCGTCGACTGGAGCATCGCAGGATATCGCGGCTTCGAGCCAATCGGACTCGTCCAGCTCGCAAACGTCGCCCCGCCATTCTCCGGTGGACCTTTGACCCTCGTTCGCACGTTCCCCCGCTTCACGATGATCGGCGGTGACTTCGAGACCGTGCGCGGCGCATGGGGACTGCGAGGAGAGATTGCCGCATTCGTGGATGACAACTTTCAGCTTTCTGATCCACGAGTCGTTAGCGGGTCGTCCGTCGACGCCGGATTGGGCGTCGATCGCAAGGCAGGGGACTACCGTTTGAGCGCGACGCTGCTCCTGCACCACGAGTCGTTCGAGTCGCCGGGCGCGACCGGCGAAGACCGCCGCCGCGACCTTTCCATCATCGCGGCCGCGGACCGGAGCTTTGCCCGCGAGCGATACACGCTTCGGACATTTGGCGTCGTCACACCATCCGAGTCATCGGCGTTCCTGCGCGCCATTGCGACGGTCTCGCTGCGTGACAACGTCGCCGTCGAGGGTTCCGGCGGATGGTTCGTGGGTGACGGGAACGATTTCACGGGCCGTTTTGCCGAGTGTGACTTCGTTTACCTGCGGCTGAAATACTATTTCTGAGTGATTGTCCTGCGTGCTGGCAACCCGTCGATGTGGACGGGGCCGACCGGTACCAACACCTACCTGCTGCCTGGCACGAATGCCGCGCTCATCGATGCGGGCGTCGGCAATCCCGCGCACCTCGAATCGATCGCCGCCGGGCTGTCCGGCCGCCCACTCGCGCTCGTCCTCCTCACGCACTCGCACAGCGATCACGCGTCGGGAGTTCCCGCCGTTCTGGAGCGCTGGCCGGAGACCGTCGTTCGCCCGGCGACGCAGCCGTTCACGGACGGCGACAGGATCGCCGCCGGGGATCGAATGCTGACCGCGCTCTACACGCCCGGCCACGCGCCAGACCACTACGCTTTCTTCGACGAAGAGCGGCGTGAGGTGTTTTCCGGCGATCTCGTGCGGATGGGTGGAACGGTCGTGGTCCCCGGCAGCCGCGGCGGCGATCTTCGTGCTTACCTGCGATCGCTGGCGCGTATTCGTGATCTCGAGCCGCGTCGTTTGTGGCCCGGGCACGGCCCGGCAATCGAGTCACCGGAAAAGCTGATCGCGGAGTACGTCGCCCATCGTGAGACGCGAGACGCGCAGATTCTGGCGGCGCTGCGGGACGGCCGCGCCACACCGGCCGAGATCGTGCGCGTGGTCTACGCCTTCCTGCCGCCAGCGCTGCTCCCGGCGGCCGAAGACAGCGCGCTCGCGCACCTGAAAAAGCTTCTGGACGAAGGGCGTGTGGTGTTAGAGGGGGATAACTGGCGAGTTGTCTAGGAGTAGGGCCGCTGGTGCCTTTCTTCTCTTAGTGCGCTTGGAGCCCCACCCCCAAGCGCTCTCGCTCGGCGGCTTCGCGCCTCGCTCGGGCCGCAGGCGCTCTTCCTTCTTCCATCTTCCTTCTTCCATCTTCCTTCTTCAGGCCGGTTGCCAGCCTGGAGGCAGTTCCGGCACCTTCTCGCTGCGCCGTGCGGCCTTCGGCATCGCGTCGCGGATGACGTGCTCGAGCTCCTCGAGATACGCCAGGAAACGCTGACGACCTTCCGTTGAAAGCCGGCAGAGCGTTTGCGGACGCCGGTTCTCGAAGCCTTTCCACAATTCGACGAGCCCCGCTTCGTGCAGCACGTCGAGGTGACGGCTCAGGTTTCCGTCGGTCAGGGCGCAGAGCCGTTTCAATTCGCCGAACAGCAGTCCTTCCGGACGCGTCACGAGCGAGGTCATGATGCCGAGACGGGCCTTCTCGTGCAGGACGCGATCGAGACCGTCGTAGGCGAAGCGTCCGGGTTGACCGCGTTCGTCGTTTTTCTTTCGTTTCGTCATGATCGTTGCTCGAATTCAGGAAGCTCTTCGCGCCGCTCGACGTGCCAGTAGAGAACAAGCGCTGCGAGCAACTGCCCGATACCGAAGGTCGCCCCAATCCACCACCCGTGAAGGCTCCCGGGCCCGCGCGCCTGCCACAAGAGCGCGATTCCAGCCGCGTAGTAGAACAGCGCCACGAACCCGCTCGCCCGTGGCAGGTACGGGCGCGAGGCAAACACGCCGATACCGAAACAGATGGCCCACAGCCCGGGCAGCAGCGGTATCAGGGTGTCACTGAGGTGGACGAAGCTCGCGGTGATGGCAGCGGCTCCAACCATGCTCGGCAGGAACTGACCGACCACGCGCCGCGTCCGGCGGCGGTCCGCGTCGTCCTCCCTCACGTAGTTGTAGGCAATCTCGCTGGCGCCGACGAGTCCCGCCAGGCCGGCGACCGCACACCAATACCAGACGAACGCAACCGGGTCGCGGACCGGCAGATCGCGCGGCTGCAGCGATGCGGCCGCGATTCCGATCAGGCCGGAGGCGGCGACGGGAAGTGGGCGGTACCCGCGATACAGCTCGCCTTTGGCAATCTGCTGATGGATCTCCGCAATCTGGCTCAGGGCACGGCTGACGTCCATTCGTGGTTATACTTTGTAGCACAAAGGCCATCCCGGTCAACTCGCGCGGCGGACGAAGCGGTTCAGGCTAAGAGAAATGCCTGAAACGCAGAACGACTACCCGAATGCCCATCTGCTCGTGTCTCCTCCTGCGCTTGCCCGAGAACTGAATGAAGCCGGCCCCGACGATCTCCTCGTGCTCGATTTGCGGCCGCCGGATGCGTATAGCGCAGGTCATCTTCCCGGTGCACTCCACCTCGACCTTTGGGGTGTGAGTCTCATCGATACCGATCCGGCTCCCCTCAAAGCGTTCGCGTGGATGATCGAGCACGTGCTCGCTGTACACGGCGTCAAGGCATCAACGCCCGTTGTCGTCTACGACGACCAGTCCGGAATCCGTGCGGCCCGGGCGTTCTGGTTCTTCGAGTACTTCGGTCATCCGTCCGTCCGTGTGCTCGACGGTGGGTTCAATGCGTGGACCCGGGAAGGTCTTCCCGTGACGCAGGATGCGCGGCCCGCTCAAACCACCGAGTGGACCGGAACGCGCGAAGAGCGCACTATTGCCACCTGGCGCGATGTCCGAGCGGCGATTGGACGTGCGGACACGGTGATCCTCGATACGCGCAGCGATGAGGAATTCTGCGGAACCCTGGTCCGTGCCAAACGTGGCGGTCGCGTGCCTGGTGCCGTGCACATCGAGTGGACCCGGAACCTGACCCCTACTGGCCATTTCAAACCTGTGCGCGAGTTGCGTGCGATGTACGAGGAAGCCGGAGTGGCGCCGGACCGGCCCGTCATCACGTACTGCCAGGGGGGCTATCGCGCCGCGCACTCCTATTTGGCGCTGCGTCTGCTCGGCTACAACGTTCGCAACTACATCGGCTCATGGAAGGAATGGGGCGATCGCGAAGAGTTGCCAATAGAAGTGCCCGGACGGAAGTGATTCAAGAGCTAGCCCATCCTTGCAACGCGGACGCGCCATGGAGCGTCGTAAGCGTGGCTGGCTGTTGTCGCAACTTGGCAGCTACAATCTAGTTCTCATGGATAAAGTGATCGATTTCATCAACACGCACCGCGACCGGTACGTCGACGAGCTGAAGGAGTACCTGGCCATCCCCAGCATCAGCGCGCTCCCGCAGCATCAAGCAGACGTTCGCCGCTGCGCGGAGTGGACCGTCGAAGAGATGCGCCGAATCGGCTTGCAGAACGTTCGTTTGATCGAAACGCCGGGTAATCCCGTCGTCTACGGCGACTGGCTCGGCGCCGACGGGGCACCAACGATTCTTTTCTACGGCCACTACGACGTCCAGCCCGTGGATCCCCTCGAACTCTGGGAATCGCCACCGTTCGAGGCGACCGTCAGGGACGGCGAAATCTACGCGCGCGGATCCGCTGACGACAAGGGTCAGGTCTTCATGCACTTCAAGGCCATCGAAGCGCACCTGAAGCAGAATGGCCGTTTGCCCGTCAACATGCGTATCATCCTCGAGGGTGAAGAGGAAGTCGGCTCCGAGAATCTGGACAACTTCGTCAAGGATCACAAGGACGACCTGGCCGCCGACGTCGTCGTGATTTCCGATTCCCCGATGTTCGACCGCGGCATCCCATCGATTTGTTATGGGCTGCGCGGACTGATCTACTACCAGCTCGATCTTCGTGGCACGAAGAGCGACCTGCACTCCGGATCGTTTGGCGGAGCGGTGGCAAATCCGGCGACCGTCCTCAGCCAGATCCTGGCGCAGATGAAAGACAAGTCGGGGCGCATCAAGATCCCGGGCTTCTACGACGACGTGCGGCCGCTGAGCGATGAGGAACGCGCCGAGTTCAAGAAGCTCCCGTTCAACGAGACGCGATACCGGAAAGAGCTCGGCGCGCCGAAACTGCTCGGCGAGCCGGGCTACTCCACGCTCGAACGTGTCTGGGCCCGACCCACGTTCGAGGTCAATGGCCTGCTGTCGGGATTCACCGGCGAAGGCGCAAAAACCGTGATCCCCGCCGTCGCCATGGCCAAAGTCAGCATGCGACTGGTGCCGGATCAGGACCCGGACAAGATTGCCAAGCTGTTCGAGGCGCACGTGAACAAAGTGGCGCCGAAGACGGTCGAGCTCAAAGTGACGCGCATGCACGGCGGCAAGCCGTGGATGACCGACTTTCACAACCCCTACGTGCAGGCGGCGGCGCGCGCGATTGAGAGGGGTTTCGGCAAGACGCCGGTGTTCAACCGTGAGGGCGGATCGATTCCCGTCGTCGCAACCTTCCAGGAGATTCTCGGTCTTCCCTCGGTGCTCTTCGGGGTCGGTCTGCCGGACGAGAATGCTCACGCGCCGAACGAAAAGCTGGACCTCGGCAATTTTCACGGAGGCGTCATAGCGTCCGCGTATCTTTACGAGGAGGTCGGCAAGACGCGAGGAGAACAGGCCTGACCGCTCCGGTAACAGCCGCCACGGCCCGTCATCGATTGCGAGACGTGGGCGTGGCTGTCATTACCGTGGTCATCTGTTCTTCCGGCTGCTCGGATCCCAATCGCGAGCGGCTGAAAGCCACGACCAAGGCGACGTATGACGAGCGCACCGGACGCCTCAAGGAACTGACGTCGGATGCGAACGGCAACGGTCGCATCGACACCTGGACTGAAATGGACGGCAATCGAGCGTTGCGCTCGCGGATGGATCGCAACGAGGATGGCCGAATGGACCGCTGGGAGTACGACGACGGCGGCGGCCAGCTGGTAAAGGTCGGCTTCTCGCGGCGCGATGACGGGAAGCCGGACGCCTGGGCGGAGCCTTCGCCTGACGGTCGGATCTCGCGCGTGCTCGTCTCGTCGGTCGGCGACGAAAAGAAGATCGATCGATGGGAAACATACGACCCGGCAACGCCTGGAGCCGGACCGGACAGCGCGCAGTCACTCGTCGCTGTGGAGGAAGACAGCAATGGCGACGGTCGTGCGGACCGGTGGGAAAAGTATTCCGCCGGCCGGCTGCAGACGGCTTCCTTCGATGAGAACGGCGACGGCCGGTCGATCGTCGACTCACGTATCAGGAAGGCGCGCTCGTGCTGATCGAGAGCGAGCCTGACGCGGCGGGTAAGTTGACGAAGCGAGTAGAAGTCAAGTGATCAAGGTCGATGTCCATACGCATCGGGTTCGACGTGGACGGCGTGGTTGCAGATTTTGCGGCCGGATATCGGACCGTGGAGCAGCGACTGTTCGGCGGACGTCCCGGTCGGGCGGATCAACCGGAGTCGGAGGATCGGGCGCAGGAGCATCGCGAAACGAGGTCTCGCGAAGCGGTCGACCGTCCGGGAGAAACGCCGGCCGAATCTCACCAACCTCACGAGATGCGACGCCGTCGCGACTTGATCTGGAAGGAAATCAAACAGACCCGGGATTTCTGGGCCACGCTTGCCCCGATTGAAGACGATGGTGTCCGCCGGATACATCAACTGATGCTGCGACACCGCTGGGAGGTTTTCTTCATTACGCAGCGACCGGCGACAGCCGGCGACACCGTTCAGCGGCAGACGCAGCGCTGGCTCGTGGAGCAGGGCTTCGACTTTCCAAGTGTGCTCGTCATCACCGGATCCCGCGGAGTCGTTTCGGCCGCGCTGCGGCTCTCGTATCACGTCGATGACAATCCACACAACTGCATCGACGTGCGCGCGGATTCCGCGACCAGGCCGCTCCTCATCGTGCCTGACAGCGACGAGGTCGCCCTGAAGAGCGCGCGGGCGCTCGGCATCGCCGTCACCCCGACGCTGTCGTCATGTCTCGACATCCTCGACAAGGCCACCGCCGCAACCTCGCAGCCCGCACTCCTGGAACGATTGGCCGCATTGGTTGGGTGGCAGTAGGCCCGCCCTAAAGGGCGGGCCTACACGATTGCTACTGACACGTCGACATGAGCGTCTTGACCGAGTCCACGTCGATCTTGCGCACGATGTAGGCGATGTCGCGTTCCTTGTCGCCGACGGCACCGCTGGTTCCGATCGTCGGAGGCACGTTCGGCACCATCACCGTAACCTTCCTCTCGCCGGGGACTTTGAACTCCAGTTCGACGAGTCCGCCTTCGCGCTCCGCGGAGATCTTGCCGGTGCCGATGTCGCTTTCCAGCTCGCCGCGCACCTCGACCTTTTGTCCGGCGTGATCCTTCAGGTCGTCATCATCGTCCAGCCAGTAGAGCACCCGGCCCGGCATGACGGTCCCCGCAGGCTGAGGTGAGCTCGGCGTACCGGCTGCGACCGCAGCAGCGGCTGTCTCTTGGGCAACGTTCGTCAAAACGTAGCCGCCGTCCCCCTTCACGACACAACCAGTAACTGTGACGTTCTTCTTATCGTTTTTGGACGGCTGAGCTGTCGTAGTTGCCACACTTTGTGAGGTTGCTGACGTGGCATGGAGTGCCATAGCCATCCCAATCGCCGCAACCAAGCCCATCTTTTTCATTCGTCCTCCTGACCGGGGATCAGGAGTGCCAGTCGCGGGCCAACTCCAGCTCAGCGTTTCCGTAAGCCCGGCCTTCGGGCCGGGCGAGTGCCAGCCGAACGCCGAGCTTCCGACTAGAAACCCACGCGGACGCCGAAGCGCAGGATGCGCGGGCTCAAGTTCTGCGCGATGCGCCCAAACGACGGCGAATCGATGTTGCGGTTGCGCACGAGCACTGTGTTCGCATTCATCACGTTGAAGAGGTCGGCGATGAACTGCGTCGACCTGCGACCGATCATGAACGAACGCGCCACGCGAAGATCCAGGTTCCACAGGTCGTCGTAGCGGATCGAGTCGAGGTCGGGCGACACCAGCACCCGTCGCGAGCTGTCCCGTCCGAGCGTGACGTCGCGGTACACCGGATAGGGATAGCCCTGACGGCCGAACAGGCTCGCGCCGAGCTCGATGTTGGCCGGCAGAACATACAGCGCGTTGGCGCTCAGCTGCCACTTGCCGTGGATGAACATGTCGCCGACGCCGCTGGCGGAGCTGCGAATGGTAAACGGCCCGCCGTTGTCGAGCGGCTCGGTGTCGAGCGGCGTCGGGTTGCCAAGGCTGTCGAGCGGCGGGTTCGTGCTGTAGTGCTCCGTCGCGTTGTTCCACGCCGCGCCCACTCGAGCCATCCAGCGATCCGACATCCGCTTGATGAGGGACAGCTCCAGGCCGTGATAGCGGCTCGAGTATCCGTCGTAGTTGGTCAGGATGCGGCCGTTGCCATTTGCCGCGATCTTGGCGGAGTCCGGAATCCAGGTCTGCACGCTGAAGGACTGACCGTTCGGCAGGGCCCCGGTCAACACCGGTCCCGCTGCGAAGTCCGAGGCTGAGAGGCCGATCCATGGGTTGAACGTGGCCGCGCCGGAATAGTTGTGCGTGCGCGTGAAGCTGTAATTGACCTGCACACCAAGGTTACGCATCAACTCACGATCGATCCCGATGACGGCCGCCTGCGTCACCGGCGCTTCGAGGTTGGGGTCGATGACGTTCGCCGACGTCACGGCGGTTGGCGCCGCCGGATTGAAGCCGCCCCCTTGCGTCACGAAGTGCGAAAAGTCGACTTCGCCAGCCTGCACGAAGTGATCGCTATTCAGATCGTTCCACCAGTAATCGACGAAGCCGACGTTCTGACTCGGGTTGCTGTAGCCGACGGTACCTGTATCGAGCTGGCCCGCGTAGCGGCTGTAGCTCGCCCGCAGAATGGTTCGCCGCGACTCGTCCAGTGCATAGGTGGCACCCGCGCGCGGCGACACGTTGTTCCATGTGAACGGCGCCTCGTATCCACTGAAGCTGATGCCTGGGACGAGGTTGGCGAATGCTGCGTTCGACCGGGTCTCGCTCGGGAGGGCCCGGCCCCACTGGCGGTCGTAGCGGACACCGAGGTCCAGCGTCATCCGACCCTTCGAGATCGTGTCGCCGACGTAGAGATCTATGGTACTGGGTGCGGTTCGTACCCGCGCCTTCACGGGTGATGCGAGCGATGCTGCCTCCCTCGGGGCTGGTGTTGTTCTCAAGAGCGAGAATCATGTTCCCCGGCCACAGCGTGCCGATGAACGCCTGCGTCCGCCGCCAGCCGAGGCCGAACTTGAAATCATGGGACGCCCCGAGTGTGTTGCGGAAATAGTTCGCGTCCGCATTCACGATGTGCTGCGGGCGGATGTTGAGACTCTGCCGCGTGCTGCCGAACGACTGGTTGAGCACCTGGCTCATGCCTGCCTGCATGTCCAACCCGCCGAGCGGCTCCAGCCCGAATCCTGTGTTGTAGTAGGCGTACTTGCCCGACACGAAGAGGTTCGAGTTGAACACGTGGTTGTCTTCGATCTTCGTCAACCCGTGCGGCCGTCCGTCGACGTAACTACCGCCCTGGAACCACGTCGCCGTTGAGGCATCGCGGGTGATGCCTCCGTCGCCAGGCGATCGCCCGGTCTTCTCCTTGGCATGGAGGTACCACAGCACCGACACCATGTCTTTGGACGTCGCCTGCCAGTTCCCCTTCGCGTTCATGTTCTCGAGGATCGTCTTGTCGGCGAGATTGCCGGACGAGCGAATCAGGCGGATGTCCTGGTTCGACCACGATCCGTAGAACCACGCCTTGTCGCGGAAAATCGGTCCGCCAAGCTCGAAGCCGTAGTCGGAGATCTGTTCGTTGTGGTCGGCGGTCTTCGCGGTCACGCCGAGCGCGCTGAGCTCGTCGGGCACGTTCGAGGACTCGAGGCTGTCGTTCGTGAAGAACCCGCGCACACCGCCGCGATACGCGTTTGTACCGCGCTTGACCACGAAGTTCATGCCGACGCCGCCGGTCGGGGACTTGATGTCCTGACCAGCCGTCGAAATCTGGATTTCCTCGAAGTTGTCGTAGTTGAAGTAGGCGGGTGACATGCCGAGTGCCGCCATGTCAGTGACGACGACGCCGTCGAGCGTCCACACCGCATCGCCCGGCCGCGTGCCCTTCGACTGGAAATTCGACTGCTGACCGGTCTCGTTGCCCGCGATGTTCACACGGTCGACCATGACGCCGGGCACGGTGCGCAGCAGCGCCCACGGATCGCGCGACGTCGGGATCTTGTCGAGCTCCGCCTGTGTGAAGTTCGTCGACGTGCCCATGGCCCTTGAGTCGACGATGGGCGATTCACCGCTGACGGTGATGGTTTCCTGGACGCTCGCGACTTTCATGGCGAAGGTCAGATCCAGGTTCGAGCCGACCGACACGACGAGTTGTTCGCGGACCACTTTGCTGAAGCCCGGGAGCTCGGCCGACACGGAATAGGACCCAGGTGGCAGATTGAGGAAGCGGAAGCGCCCATCCGATTCCGTCGTGAAGGTCGCCGAACGGTCTGACCCGGCGAGGGTCACGTTCACGCCCGGCAACACGCCGCCCTGCTCGTCCTTGATGGTCCCGGCGATGATGCCGCTCGAGACTTGCGCTAATGCGGGCGTCGCCAACAAGGCGAGCAGTGCCAGGCAAAAGCACGTCCTTGCCACTCGTTGCATTGAGGTTCTCCTCGAACTGGTGAATTCGCGGAGCGTGGAAGGAGCAGCAAACAGGCCAATGGCGGCCGTGATGAGTGGCGTGACGCACGATCACACTGCTCGACACGCCAGGGACAGAAGCGCGATTCTGTGACCGGATATGACCGACGACGAACGCGGCAGTATCATTTGCCCCGAAAATGGGACGAAGCTCCGTGCCCGTACTTCAAGCGATTGAAGGTGAGAAACCAAACGGTCGTCTCACCGTTCGTCACAATCGTTCGTCGCTTGCAATTTGGGCTTCGGCGCCGTGGGCCCACACGTGAGGGCGGGAGTGGTTGGGATCGGCTCGTTGCTGATTCGCGCCCGCCCTAAAGGGCGGGCCTACATGTGCGAAAAGCTGGGAGCTGGAAGCTGGAGGCTGGAAGCTTTAATTAAACCCCGCGACTCGCTTGCGCAGGTTCTTGACGTGTTCCCACAGCTCGGAGTCGATGTCTTCTCGTTCCTCCCCAGGTTCCTCGTTGCTGCGGCGCTCGATGCGCGGGGAGAGACGCAGGTACTCCTCGAGATCGCGAAGGGCGGCCGCGAAGTCCTGCAGATGGTAGGCAAGCAGGCCGCGATCGCGCAGCTCTGACGTGGCGGACGGATCGACCGCCAACAGGAGATCGGAGATGAAGCGCGCCTGCGGGAAGGACCGCATCCGCACGTAGAGCCGTTTCAGGTTCACCAGCATGCGGACGATGATGTGGTGGCGCGTGGCCGGCTCGAGCAGCGTGCGGTCGAAAGCGGCTTCGTCGCCGAGGTGCTGACGCAACAGCTCGCGGCAGTCGACCTCTGATAGCAGCGCGCCGCCGTGGAAAGGATCGATGATGACGAAATCGGTCCCGTCTCCTGTGACGCTCTCGCTGGCGCGCAACAGAAAGTGGCCCGGGAAGTTGACGCCGGCCACCCGCAGACCCGCCCGACGGGCCACCTCGAGATAAACGACGGCGAGCGTAATTGGAATTCCGGTGCGCCGTTCCATCACCTCGTTGAGGAGACTGTTGCGCGGATCCTCGTAGTGCTCCCGGTTGCCGACGAATCCCTGCTCGTCGTAGAGGTACTCGTTGAACGCACGAATCGCGTCGAGTCGGCCCGATCCCGCTCGCGCCACTCTCACCGCCGCGTCCTGGCCCATGCGCGCCAGACCGTCGATGTACGGCGCCGGGTCGAGAGAGGGATACTCGACGCGCGCAATCGCCAGGGCGGCCGACGCGATGTCTTCCGCGCCGGCGTTCATCGCCCGCTGGAGCTCCGCGACGACTTGCGCGGTCCGCGACTGCAGATGCAGCGAATAGGCCACTGGTCGAATTCTACAACGTACGGATGAGCTCGGCCGTGAACTGGTCGAGCCGTTCGACGATGACGTCTGCGGCCGCGAGCTCGGAGGCGGGGTAGCTATGGGTGATGCCCACGCAGCGCATCCCCGCGCTCCGCGCCGACTCGATGCCCCACCGGGAGTCTTCAATCGCGACACACTCAGAGGGCTCGAAGCCGTGCAGTGCGGCGGCCTTCAGATAAGGATCGGGAGCGGGCTTGCCGGTCGGCGTATCGCCCGACGCGACGATGAAGCGGAAATGCTGGTCGAGTCCACCTGTGCGGAGGATCGCCTGAATCTCGTGGCGCAGCGCGCCGGACGCAATGCCGAGCGGAAAGACGGAAGCCAGTCCTTCGACGCATTGAGCGGCGCCGGCAAACAGGACGCCGCCGCCCGTCAGCAGCGTCTGGTAGATCGTCGACTTGGCCGCGATCAGCCCGCGCACGTCCGTCTCACTCAGGTCGACCCCTCGATCCCTCCCAATCGCCTGAAACGCTCCCACATCGTCGTAACCGAGGTAGCGAGCATCGTACTCCTCGCGCCCGACGGACATGCCGATCGGCGCGAGCACGCCTTGCAGCGCGCGAAGGTGCAGTGGCTCGGAGTCGGCGATGACGCCATCGAAGTCGAAGACGATTGCCCGGATCACTGAGGCAGTCGCTCGCCGGCGCGGACGAAGACTTTCAATTGGTTCTCTCGAGGCGGAATTGGACATTCGTATGAGGTGTTGAAGAGGCAGAACGGATGATAAGCGCGATTGAAATCCAGGTCGTAGAGTCCGGTTGGCGTGCGATCGAGATCGAGATAGCGGCCGGCGCGATATGTCTCACCGTGGTTCGTGGGATCGCCGAACGGAACGAACAGCCGCATCAGCGTGGTATCGGTGGCTTCGGCAAATGCGGTCAACGTCAGGGGCGTACCCTCGAGCGTGAACTCCAGCGTGCCGATCCGTCGCATCGTTCGACGCGTGCCTGTAGACGTAGACATCTCCATGGTCTCGTCGCCGCGTGAGACCTTGAGAGCCGCCGGCACGCGGAATCGCTCGTCGATGGCATAGTACGGCAGCGGTGGAAACGTCGCCCGCCTGTCTGCAGGCACGGGCGACTCGTCGGAGCGCATGTAGGAATCCTTGTCGGCCCGCCACGCCGCGATTTCCTCCTGATATGGCCGTTCGGCCACGCTACAGCTGGTCACGGTGAGCGCGCCGACCAGAGCAAGCGCAGATCGGACCTTCACGCGAACGGGTATCCCTTCCGTTGAGCCACCGCGTCGGCAATGTTGCGGCGCAGCGCGATGGTGTTGACCGGCGTCAGCTTGATGATCCGGCGGAGCGCGGCAAGCATCGTACGAAGTGTATCGCCTTCCGTCATCCCGGCCAGCGTCGTGCGCGCGGCCATTTCCACCCTGACTGCCGCGTCGTTGACGAATGTACGGGCGGTGGCCTCGTGGATGCCGTCTCCCCGCGACGACGCTGCAGCTGCCGAGGCGCGCAGGAGCACGCTCTCGGCCGCGAATGTGTCCATGAGGATGTCGGCCGTGTTCAGGAGGACCTCCTGTTGATCGGCGAGCTGATTCCCGTATGTCTGCATCGCGGTGCCGAGGATCATCAACGCGGTCTTCTTCATCGCGCCGACCGCCTGACGTTCGGCGTGGAATGGCGAGTCGGATGTTTCAGAGAAGCCCGAAGACAGCAGTTCGTCCTGCAACTGTCGAGCGGCAGCGATGATCGGGAGCGTCCCCTTCACGGCACGTTTCGCCAGCATGCCGGGGATCAGCATCCTGTTGATCTCGTTCGTGCCTTCGAAGATCCGGTTGACGCGCGCGTCCCGATAGTGCCGTTCGGCGGGATAGTCGCGCACGAAGCCGTTGCCGCCGTGAATCTGGATGTTTTCATCCAGAATGAAGTCGAGCATCTCGCTGCTCGCCACCTTCAGGATGGACGATTCGATGGCGAACTCTTCCAGCGTTGCCAGGACGAGATCGCCGGAGTGGCTTCCCTGCAGCATGCCATCGATGAGACCGGCCGTGCGGTAGAGCATCGACTCGACGGCGTATGCGCGCACCGTCATTTCGGCGAGCTTGTGCCGGATGGCACCAAACGTCGCCAGCGGTTGGCCGAACTGCCGTCGCTCGCTCGCGTAGCGGGCCGCCTCCGAGATCGCCAGTCGAGCGCCGCCGCTGCACATGGCGGCCAGCTTGAAGCGCCCGTAGTTCAGGACGTTGAACGCAACCTTGTGGCCCTTGCCGACTTCGCCGAGGACGTGGGTGGCCGGTACTCGAGCGTCCTGCAGGATGAGCGGCGTGGTCGAGGATCCATGCAGCCCCATCTTGTGCTCTTCGTTGCCCGTGCTCACGCCGGGAAACGATCGTTCGACGATGAATGCGGTGAAATGCTCGCCGTCCACTTTCGCGAAAACTATGAAGAGATCGGCGAAGCCGCCATTGCTGATCCACATCTTTTCGCCGTTCAGCAGGTAGCTGCCGTCGCTCTGCCGCGTCGCGCGGGCGCGAGCGCCGAGCGCATCCGATCCCGAGGCGGACTCGCTGAGGGCATACGCACCCACGATCTCGCCACTGACCAGCCGCGGGATGTAGTCCTTCTTCTGCTGCTCCGATCCGAAGCAGAGAAGCGGTGTGATGGCGAGACCTGTCTGAGCGCCAAAGGTCGTGGCAAACGAAGCGGATCGCCCCATCGCCTCGCCGACCACGACCGCCGAGACTTTGTCGAGCGCCACGCCGCCGAATTCCTCAGGGACGTCGGTACCGAGCAGTCCGAGGTCGCCGCAGCGGCGGAGGAGCGTGCGCGCCAGCGCCCAATCTTTCTGCTCCAACCGATCAAGCACGGGCAGAATCTCGGCGTCGACGAAGTCGACGGCCGTGCGGGCGATGAGCCGATGATCCTCAGTCAGCTGCTCGGGCGTGAAGACTGTTTTTGGATCGGCCTCGTCTGTCAGCCAGATACCACCGCGCCCTTGAACCGCAGTTGTCGTCATAGTCGTCCTGTGCTTTTAGTGTCCGAGCTACTTCTCTCAGCGCGCGCGGGGCCCTCCGCCGCCGCGCGCCGACAATCCATGCGCGCTATGGCGAGACCTCGCCGTAGCCTGGTCGCCCCCCTGTTCCGCGACCAGCAGAGGCGGGCACCCCCCACTCGCTCTCGCTCGGCGACTTCGCGCCTCGCTCGGGCCGCAGGCGCTGTCTCATTTTCCTTTCGTGCCGTTGTGCGTCGGTTCATAGGCGCTCGAAAATCCCTGCAGCGCCCATCCCCCCGCCGACACACATGGTCACGAGCCCGTACCTTGCGGATCGCCGGCGCATTTCGTGGACGAGCGTTGCGGTGAGCTTGGCGCCGGTGCACCCGAGCGGATGCCCGAGGGCGATGGCGCCGCCGTTCACGTTCAGCCGATCCGGATCGATCGGAAGCTCGCGCAGGCAGGCGAGGACCTGTGCGGCGAAGGCTTCATTCAGCTCTACCAGGTCGATCTGGTCGAGTGAGAGTCCAGCCAGTTTGAGGGCCTTGCGCACGGCGGGCACGGGACCGATGCCGAAGCGTTCGGGTTCGACGCCGGCCGTCGCGAAGACGACGAATCTGGCGAAGGGTGCAAGGCCCAGGTCGCGGGCGCGTGCCGCCTCCATGACGACGACCGCAGCGGCGCCGTCGCTGGTTTGCGACGAGTTCCCGGCCGTGACAGTGCCTGCGGCGTGGAACGCCGGCTTCAGCTTGCCGAGCGCCGCCATGGACGTGTCGCGGCGAGGCCCTTCATCGATCGTGAAAAAGGGGACAGTCCCCTTTTTCACCGGGACGATCTCCTCCTTGAAACGCCCTGCGTCGATGGCGGCCACGGCACGCTCGTGGCTGCGCAACGCAAACGCGTCCTGTTCCTCCCTCGAGACCGAGGCTTCACGCGCGTGATTCTCGGCGACCAGTCCCGTACTCAAATAGACGTCAGGATAGGTATCGACCAGTGCCGGATTCGGCGAGACCTTGTTGCCGCTCATCGGCACCATGCTCATCGACTCGGTGCCGCCGGCGATCACGGTCGTCGCGGATCCCGCCAGGATCCGCTCGGCGGCGAAGGCGATGGCCTGCAGGCCGGACGAACAGAATCTGTTGATGGTGATCGCCGACGCGGATGTGGGCACGCCCGCTCGCAGTGAAGCGATCCGAGCGACATTCAAGCCCTGCTCCGCTTCGGGCATCGCGCAGCCCATGATCACATCATCGATCTCAGCCGGATCGAGGCCTGGGGCCCGCGCGATTGCCTCGCGGATCACGATCGCGCCGAGCTCGTCAGGACGTGTGGACCGCAGCGCTCCTCTTGGTGCTTTTCCGGCCGGAGTCCTGACGGCGGAAACGAGAACAGCTTCCTTCATGGATGGTTACCCGTAAAAATCGGCGAGGAGATCTTCGAGCGCCTCGCCTACGTCTTGTGTCTTCCCCTCGAACAGGTGGTCGGCGGCATCGATGACGACGAGCTCGCGCGGTTCGGGGACCTTGGCGTAGAACGCCCACATGGCTTCGAGCGGGCACACGTCGTCCGCTTCTCCCTGCACGAAGAACTTCGGCTTCGTGCTTCGCAGCGTGTGCTCGAACGTGTACTTCTGTCCCGAAATGGACGTGGCGACAGGCGGAGCGATGCCAATCAGCGCGCTCACCCGATCGTCCTGGGCGCCGGACTCGAGCGCCACCCACGCCCCAAACGAGAAGCCCGCCGCCCATAGCCGTGCACCCGAGTAGCGTCCCGCCATGTAGTCGAGTGCCGCCCGGAAGTCGTCCATCTCGCCAGGGCCACCGCTGAAGCTGCCGGCGCTGCGGCCGACCCCGCGAAAGTTGAAGCGCAGCACCGCGCACCCGATTCGCGCCAGCGCCTTGGCGCCCTGATACACGACCTTCGTGTGTAGTGTTCCGCCAAACTGCGGATGGGGATGGGCGAAGACGACGGCCGCGCGCAATGGCGTTGTGTCCGGCTCGTCGAGCAGGGCTTCGAGCGGACCGGCGGGGCCGACGAGATCAGTGAGTGTGGGCATGGGCGAAATCACTGATCAGAGTGGCGAAGCGTTCCGGCTTCGTGAGCACGCCGATGTGCCCGGTCCCTTCCAGCAGCTCGTAGCGGGCATTGCGAATGAGCGAGGCGTACGTTCGAGTGTTGGTCACCGGTACGACACGATCGAGCCCGTTCTCTCCGCTGACGACGAGCGTGGGAACGTCGACGCGAGCGCAGTCCGCGCGAAAATCGAGGCGCTGCGCCTCGCGAATGCGGCGCGCCATGAGCGACGGCATCATCGGTGCGGCCGCCGCCCGCAGTCCCTGGCGAGCGAAGAAGCGAAGGCGAGCGGTGAGGCCGGGATGGGTCGCACAGACTTCTGGCCACAGTCTGAATGGAGAGGTGGCGACGAACGCGGGTGTCGACAGCCACGGCCGGCGCAGCCAGCGCGCCTGCTGCGGGTTCGGTTGCCAGCCCGGCGCGGGGGCCGAAGCCAGCACCAGCGCCTCGACACGCGCCCGACGCGTCGATGCGTAGCGCAGCGCGACGAAGCCGCCGAACGAAACGCCGCACACGGTCGCCCGTTCGACCCCGGCGCGGTCGAGCACCTCATCGAGCTGCTGCGTGTAGCCCTCGAACCCGAGATCGGTGTCAGCGACGTGCGTCGATCCGATGTCTCCTCGGAGGGAGTAGGAGATCACGCGGCACTCTCTGGCGAGCTCCCGCAGAGCGGGACGCATCCACTCCCACCTCCCGTGCAGGCCGGGGATCACGACGACGACTGGGCCACTGCCTTGATCGAACATCAACTCCTAGCTCCTAGCTCCTATGCTCCCAGCTACTTGTCAGTTCCTCAACGTTTTCCCCGTCTTCAGCGTATGTGCGATTCGTTCGAGCGTGCGCCGTTCGCCGCAGAGGCTGAGAAAAGCCTCGCGCTCGAGATCGAGCAGTTGCTGCTCCGTGACGGTGCCGTCCGAACCCTGAGCACCTCCGGCCAGGATTCCGGCTAGCTTGCGGCCGATCAGGGCGTCGTGATCGCTGATCCGGCCGGCACGCCAGGCGAGGTGGACGCCAAGCTTCAGCGCCGCGTAGACACCGTCGCCTCCGGCCGGCACGACCGCAGGCTGCGCCGGGACGTAGTTGGCGGCGCGCGCCAGCACTTCCGCTTTGGCGTCGGCGATCAGGCGTTCCCGGTTCATCGTCACTCCGTCCACGTCACGCAGGTATCCGAGGCGCCTGGCGTCTGCGCCGCTCGACGACACGCGGCCGAATCCGATGGTTTCGAAGACACGCTGCAGGAACGGGAGGAGATCGGCGCCCGCCGGCACACCGAGGAGTGCACGCGCGACGAGCTCCTTGGTGCCGCCGCCGGCCGGGATGAGGCCGACCCCGACTTCCACCAGTCCCATGTAGGTCTCTGCCGCCGCCTGCACTCGGTGACCGTGTAAGGCAATTTCGCAGCCGCCGCCGAGCGCCAGTCCCGCCGGGGCCACGACAACGGGCACGGCGGCATACTTCAGGCCCATCGTCGCGCGCTGGAACGAGCGCACCATCAAGTCCACGTCGTCCCAGTTCCCCTCCTGCGCCTCGAGCAGGAGGAGCATCAGGTTTGCGCCGGCCGAGAAATGAGGAGCGTCGTTGCCGACCACGAGACCGAGGTGATTCGTTTCAGCGAGCTTGACCCCCGCGGCGAGCATTTCGATCGTGTCGCCGCCGATCGCGTTCATTTTCGAATGGAACTCGACGCAGAGCACGCCATCCCCGAGATCGACGAGGCTGGCGCCGGGGTTGCGGCGAACGACCGACGTCCGCTCCTTCGCGGCGCGCAGGATTTGCAGATCCGGCGCGGCGGATGGTGCCGCTCGAAGCGCTGCCTGCCCGGTCGCTGATGACGGCCGGAACGCTCCAGCCGACAGCGCCTCGCGAACGATCGGCGGGAGCTCGCCATCACCGGTGGCCTCCACCACGTTCTTCACGCCGATCGCGTCCCACGTTTCGAAGGGACCGAGCTCCCAGCCAAATCCCCAGCGCATCGCGCGGTCGATGTCGTCGATTGAGTGGGCGATCGTCGGCGCGATGCGCGCGGCATAGAGCAGGGTGGGCCCGAGGGTCGCACGCAGGAACCGCCCGACGGTTTCCTCGCCGAGAAACAGCGTCCGCAGGCGCGCAGCGGGATCCTCAATTGCGCGGGCCGCATCGATTGCGGGGAGGCGCACCTTCTCCTGCTGGCGATACTCGAAGCTCGATGGATCGAGCGTCTGAATGCTCCCGTCTTCGGTCTTCTTGTAGAAGCCCTGGCCCGTTTTTGAGCCGACCCAGCCCCGGCGGACGAGCTCGGTGACGACAGCTGGAATTTCGAAGGCCTTTCGCTCCGCCGGATCGGTGAGCCGTTCCGAAAGATTGCCGGTGACGTGGGCCAGCACATCGAGCCCGGTCAGATCCATCGTGCGGAACGTGGCCGTTTTTGGCCTTCCGATTGCCGGTCCGGTGATCGCGTCGACAGCGTCAATCGTCAGCGCGCCGTCCATCGCCCGGAAAATCTGCATCACGCCGAAGAGGCCGATGCGGTTGGCGATGAAGTTCGGCGTGTCTTTCGCGATGACGACGCCCTTGCCAAGCCGGCGATCGGCGAATGACGTGAGCGCAGCCACGACAGCAGGGTCGGTGTCGGCAGTCGGGATCACTTCGAGGAGTCGCAAGTAGCGCGGCGGGTTGAAAAAATGCGTGCCGAGAAAATGGCGGCGGAATTCCTCGGAGCGACCCTCGGCGAGTGCGGCGATCGGAATGCCCGACGTATTGGAGGAGACGATCGCGTGCGGCCCGCGATGCCGTTCGAGCTTCTCGAAGAGTGACTGCTTGATGTCGAGACGCTCGACGACCACCTCGATAATCCAGTCGCACCGTTCGAGCGAGCGGAGCTCGTCATCGAGAGCACCGGTACGAACGAGATTGACAGCCTCGGGCGTGTAGAACGGGTCCGGCTTCAACTGGCGCGCGCGCTTCAGCCCATCTGCCGCGGTCGTGCTGTCGACGTCGAGCAGCAACGTCGGCAGACCGGCGTTGGCGAGATGGGCGGCAATCTGGGCGCCCATGGTGCCCGCGCCGACGACCGCTGCCGATCTGAACCGCATCATCGACTCTGCCGCGCCGCCGTTGGCGTCAGCCCTCGTACGAAAAGGTCCGCGATCGCGTCCGCTTCTGAAGCGAGCGAGTACTTTCGCTTGCTCAGGATCCAGTTCGTGGCCATCTCATCGAGCATGCCGAAGAACAATTTTGCCGCGAACGTCGGATTCACGTCCGTCCTGAACTCCCCGTCCGCCTGCCCCGCGGCGATGATGTCGCGGATGATGCCGAGGTATTCCCGCAGCTTGGTCGCCGAAAACTGCTCCATGAACTTCGTCGACTGGCGCAGCTCGATCTGAAAGACGATGGCGAGCGCGCGGTCGCGGCCCAGCCGATCGAGATGGAGCGCGGCGATGCTCCTCAGCCGCGCCTCGGCGCTGGCGAGCGTCTCGATTCCGCGGCGGCCTTCTGCGATCGCCTCGGTCATCGTGCGCTCGAAGATCGAGATGAGCAGATCGTCCTTGCTCCGGAAATAGAGATAGACGGTCCCGGCCGCGAGGCCGGCGGCGCGAGCGACATCCGCCACCTGTGCATTGAAATAGCCGCGGGCGGCGAATGTGTCGATGGCGGCGCGCAGCAGCGCATCCCGCTTGTCGCCACGGTCGGTTTTGGGAGCGAGCCGGCGGGCCAGGACAGGCATATGAATGAATGTTCATTCATTGCCGCAAACCTGTCAAGCAGGCCGTTTTACGGCATTATCCCGCAGCGTATCGTTTCGGCAGGCTCGGACGAGGCCCAGCAGCCGGCGATTGTCGGGGTTTGAACCGGATTGAGGGGCGGATCCGCGGCATGTGCTTCATGGTCCAGGAGCCGAGACTCTGCGTCGACATCCTGCAGCAGCTGGCCGCGGCCGAAGCCGCCTTCAATCGGATCAGCCTCGCTGTTTTGACGTTTCATGTGCAGCGATGCGTACCGGCTGGTGTCACGCGAGGCGAGCCGGAACGCTCGCGAAGACTGTCCGAGCTCGTCGACATCTTCGACCGTTTCGCGAAGTGATCTAGACTGAACGACCGGGGTGATCGGACCCCGATGTTCTGACGAGCTGGCTTGCGCTGGAGGAGATACATGAGGCTACGGCAGGCGGTGATGACGCTAGCATGCGTGCTGGCAGTGGTGGCGTTACCGGTCGCGGGGTTTGCGCAGCGAGGCGACGCGCGCATCGCTGGCAAGGTCGTCGACGACCAGGGGAAGCCGTTGCAGGACGTCGTCGTCAAAGCGCAGCTCGGAGGACAGACCTCTCCGATGCAGGCCAAGACGAATAAGAACGGCGACTGGTCCATCAACAACATTGCCGGCGGTATGTGGGACCTGGAGTTCAGCAAGGAAGGATTCGCTCCGCAGAAGGTCACGCTCGATCTGAAGCCCGATCAGCAGATTACGGCAATCAACGTGAAGATGGAGAAGCCGGCGGCTGATCCGAATGTCGAAATCCAGGCAGAGGTGAAGCGGGCCGCCGAGATGTTCCAGAACAAACAGATTGCGGAAGGACGCAAGATCTACGAAACGCTCCTGACGAAATACCCGGATCTCCATCAGCTGCACGAGTTCATTGGCCGTACCTACGCCGCCGAGTCGAACTACGACGAAGCCATCAAGCACATGCGGATCGCCGTTGAAAAGGATCCGAACAACGCCCAGGCTCAGGTCTTTCTCGGCGACCTGCTGATGGAAAAGGGTGAGAAGGCCGAAGCGCAGAAGATTTTCGACTCCATCGATCTCACCAAGGTCGAGGATCCCGCGCCGTTCATCAACCTCGCGATCACGAAGATCAACGACCAGAAGAGCGACGAGGCGATTGCGCTGCTCGAGAAGCTGATCGCGCGCTTCCCGAAGGAATCCAACTTGTTCTACTACCGCGGCCGCGCCCACCTCGCCGCGAAGAAGATGCCGGAGGCCAAGGCGGATCTCGAGAAGTTCGTCGCCGCCGCCCTCCCTGATGCGCGCGAGCTGCCCGATGCGCGAAAGATCCTCGAGCAGATGAAAGACCTCAAGTGAGACAGCCGCTGCCGGCACTTCTGCTGGCTGCGACAATGGCATGTGGTGGCGAGGGCGGATCATCTCCGCCCCCCACCCAGACTCCCCCCGCCAATTCATCCCAGAATCCCTGTCCGGCCCAAGAGCTCGCGGATGTTCCCGCACCCTCACCTGGACAGTTCGCTCCGGACCGCGCCGGCGTGCCTTCGAAGGAGGCGACATCCTTCGACGGCAGCACCCGCTGGCGGGTTCTCGACGACTTGTGGATCAACCGCCAGGCAGAAGCACGCGTGGCGCCGGATCGTCGCGCTGCGTCGGCGCCACCGGTAAATCAGGTTGACGTTGGCGCCATCGCTGTTGTCCAGGACGAAGGCGATCTCATCGTCGCGCCGAATCCGTGGGACCTGCGAAGCACCGGATTGCGGTTCACGTCCAACGCAGCCGGCGGCTACGACGTGCGGCGGACCGACGGTGCGTTCCGGCAGACGCTGGGCACGCGGCTGACGCTCGTCGACGACGATACCGAGCAGGTTACCGTGCCGTTTGCATTCAATTTCTACGGACGACGGCAGGCGGCTGCTTTCGTCAACTCCGACGGGAACATCACCTTCGGTGAAGGCGACACCGCGGCAAACGAGCGCAACGTGGCCCGCTTGCTCAGTGGGCCGCCGCGGGTCGCGCCCTTTCTCGCCGATCTCGACCCGAGCACCGGCGGCGGTGTGTATGTCCATGCGGCCACGGACCAATACACGGTGACGTGGTGCGGCATACGCGGCTTTGAGTCCTCCATGGTGACCACGGTACAGGCCACGCTCCTGCCCGATGGGGTCGTCGAGATGACCTTTGGCGGCACCATCACTCTCGACGAGGCGGTCGTCGGGCTTTCACCGGGGGCGACAACGCAGTTTGCCGCCGTGGACTTCAGTTCGTCGGGTCCGCTCAGCGGCGGCTCGAGCGCCCTGGGCGAGCGTTTCGCCGCATTCAATCAGCTCGACACCGTCGCGATTGCGCAGAAGTTCTATCGCACCCACGCCGACAGCTTCGATCAACTGGTCGTGTGGCTCGACACGCCGGTCGTTCGCGATTCGTTTGCCTACGAGTCGACGGTGGCAAACAGCATTCGGGGCCTCGGCATCGACGTCTACAACCTGTCCAACGCCTTCGGCAGCAGCGGACGGCTGGAGAGCCTGGCGATCATGGATGCGCTGTCCAAGTATCGCGACGATCCGGCTGCCAAGATTCTCAACGAAGCCACATCGCTCGCCGTGCTGGCACACGAAGTCGCGCATCGCTGGCTCGCGTTCTTCGACTTCCGCAATCACCGTGGTGAGATTTCCGACGAACTGCTGGGCCGCGACCGTGTGCACTGGAGCTTTTTCATGGACACGGATGCGTCCGTCATGGAGGGCAACGATATTCAGGATCTCGGCGGCGGCTCGTTCAGGACCGCCGGGGCGATGACCGGCTACAGCGCGCTCGATCTGTACGCGATGGGGCTCTTGGGCGAATCCGACATTTCCTCGTTCTTCTACGTCGAGAGCCCGGTCAATGTCTCCCCCTCACGCAGCCGCGAGTCGGCACCGACGCTCAACGTGACCTTGAACGGCACGCGGAGGGACGTGTTGATCCAGGACATCGTGGCGGCGAACGGACCGCGCCAGCCGTCGACAGTGGACGCGCCACGACTGCACACGCAGGCCTTCATCTACGTCGTCAGCGCCGGCCGCACGGCCGCACCCGATCAGATCGACAAGCTGGATCGCATCCGGCGGCAGTGGGAGGGTTTCTTCGTCCAGGCTACCGGCGGGCGGATGAGAGTGGAGACTGTTCTGCGCTAACGGCTCAGTCTGTTCACGGCTGATTGCGCGCGGACATTGTCCGGCTCGAGCTCGAGCAACCGCTTGTAGGCGGCCACTGCCGCAGCCTTGTCGCCGACCCGCTCGTGAATGGCACCCATCCGCAGGTAAATCGACGTCAGCGCCGGCACTCGCGTCATGAGTTCACGATACGCGGCCAGCGCGCCGGCCTGATCACCCGCTTTATCGGATGCCTCCGCCGCGTCGATGCGCCGCTGAATCTCTTTCGTGTCGATGCCGACGAGTGGTCCGGGCGGAGCAGGGGCCGGTCCTCTCACGAGCCGGACATCGAGCGGCGGATTCGGCCGCGTGATGATGACCTCCAGGCGATGCGCAACCGTTTCGAACCCCCGCGCCTGAATTGTGAAGATCCAGGCTCCCGGGCGCATGCCGAGCACTGAGAAGCGGCCTTTGCCATCCGAGGACGACGTGAAGGTCGACGGGCTTTGGTCGCGATTCTCGGCAGTGATCGTTGCGCCCTTCAGAGGGCGCCCGGCATCGTCGGTCACCGTCCCCGCGACGCGACCGATCTGCGCGCGCGCGTCGACGGCGATCGCGAGCAGCAACACGCCCGTGACGGCGACGGTGCGCTTCATAGCGCAAAGTATAATCCAGCGTCATATGCCAAAAGTCCTGTGCGTTGCCGCAGTGCTGATGCTGCTGGCCGGTGGGGCACATGCTCAGCGTGCATCTCCAGCCGCGGCGAGCGCAGAACTCGACACCGCAAAGCTCCAGGCGATAGATGCCCTTGTGCGCCAGGAGATCGAACAGAAGAAACTGCCGGGAGCCGTGGTGCTCATCGGACGCGGTCCGCGCATTCTGTATCACCGCGCCATCGGTCAGCGCGCGGTCGAGCCTTCTCCCGAGCCGATGACGCTGGACACGATCTTCGATCTGGCTTCGCTGACCAAGGTCGTTGCCACCACCACAGGAATGGCCATGCTCATCGAACAGGGCAAGGTGCGCCTCAACGATCGAGTCTCGACGTTCGTGCCCGGCTTCGAGCGTTACGGAAAGGCGGACATCACCATTCGCCACCTGCTCACGCACATGTCCGGGCTGCGCCCCGATGTCGATCTCGCGGACGCGTGGAAGGGGTACGACACGGCCATCTCACTGGCGATCGAGGAAGTGCCGACCGCACCGCCAGGGACGCGCTTCGTCTACAGTGACATCAACTTCTTCCTGCTCGGTGACATCATCAGTCGCGTGTCGAAGCAGCCCTTGGAGGCGTTTGCCCGCGATCACATCTTCAAGCCGCTGGGGATGAAGGACACGATGTTCGTGCCGCCGGCGTCGCTCGTGCCCCGCATCGCGCCAACGGAGCGCTGCGGCGAGCTCGGGCCCTGCGATTCGGCAGCGGACGGATCGAAAACGGTGCTGCGGGGAGTGGTCCACGACCCCACGGCTCGACGCATGGGCGGCGTGGCCGGCCATGCCGGACTCTTCAGCACGGCTGCCGATCTTGCCGTGTTCTGTCGCATGCTTCTCGGCGGCGGCGCATATCGTGGCACACGCCTGCTTTCGCCGCTGGCCGTGACGAAGATGACCACGCCCGCCACCCCCGGCGAGGAACGAAACGTACGGACACTCGGTTGGGACTTCGATTCGAGCTTCTCCGCAAATCGCGGCGAGCTGCTGCCAATCGGCTCGTTCGGTCATACCGGATTCACGGGCACCTCGCTCTGGATCGATCCCGCAACCGGCATGTACGTCGTTTTCCTTTCGAACCGCGTGCATCCGGATGGCAAGGGTGACGTGACGCCGCTGCGAGCCCGCGTGTCGACGATTGCCGCGTCGGTCCTTACATCGTCGGTCCCGGGAGCACGGCAGATGGCATGGACGGGTCGAGACTTCGGTGCCGGGCCGCCCGTCCCGGCGCCGCGGCCTGCAGCCGCCGTGCTCACCGGAATCGACGTGCTGCGTGCGGAGGGGTTCGCGATCTTGCGAGGCAAGCGGGTCGGGCTGGTGACGAACCACACCGGCCGCGCTCGCGATGGCGCCACGACCATCGATCTCCTGCACCGTGCGCAAGAAGTGAAGCTCGTCGCCCTCTTCAGCCCGGAGCACGGGATTCGCGGTATTCTCGATGGCAAGGTTCCCTCCGAGAAGGACGAAGCCACAGGTCTTCCCATCCATTCGCTCTACGGCGAAACCCGACGGCCGACGGCAGCGATGCTCCAGGGGCTCGACGTCATCGTGATCGACCTGCAGGACATCGGAACTCGGTTCTATACGTACATGACGACCATGGCGTACGTCATGGAGGAAGCAAGAAAACACAACCTTGCCGTCGTCGTTCTCGACCGTCCGAATCCGATAGGCGGCGTTCAGATCGAGGGACCGCTCCTCGACAGCGGCGACTTCGGCTTCACGGGTTATTTGGCGATGCCCATCCGCCATAGCCTGACGCTGGGCGAGCTGGCGAAGCTGTTCAACGGCGAGAACAAGATCGGCGCCGAGTTGACCGTGGTGGCGATGCGCAACTGGGAGCGCGGGAGATGGTTCGACGAGACCGGGTTGCCATGGATAAATCCGTCGCCGAACATGCGGAACCTCATTCAGGCGACCGTCTATCCGGGCATGGGTGCGATCGAGGGCACGAATATCTCAGTCGGCCGGGGCACCGATACGCCGTTCGAGCAGGTCGGGGCGCCGTGGATCGACGGCGTGCAGCTTGCGGATGCTCTGAATGGCCGCGGCATCGCCGGCGTTCGTTTCTATCCCGTTCGCTTCACGCCCATCTCGAGCAAGTACGCGAACGAAGCGTGTCAGGGCGTTTTCATGATCGTCACCGATCGAGCGTCACTGCGCCCCGTTCGGCTCGGTCTCGAAGTGGCTGCTGCGCTGAACAAGCTGTACGGGGCGAAGTTCGAGTTGGAGTCGGCGCAGCGTCTGTTCGGATCGAAGGACACCCTGACGCGTGTGCGTGCTGGCGAGGATCCCGCCGCTATTGCGGCGACCTGGGGCGCCGGGGAAGCGCGCTGGCGCCTGCGCCGGGCTGGTTACTTGCTCTACCGCTAATCCCCACTCGGGGCGCGGGGCGGGCGGGGTGGGGGTCAGATCTTGTTTCTTGCACGTTTGTCCTCTTTCGGAGACGTCTTTCACCTCGCGAAAAATAACACTCGAGACGTAGGGGGATGTCATCTGCAGGGGACATCGTTGCAAGAAACAAGATCTGACCCCCGGTGCACGCCGAGCCCCGAGCCCCCGAGTTAGGACCAGTGATACAGCATCAGATAAACGATGACCCCCGTCACTGAGACGTAGAGCCAGATCGGCAGCGTCCAGCGCGCCAGCGCCGCATGGCGGTCGAATTGCGCCCGCAGCGCACGTGTCAGCGTCACGAGCGCCAGCGGCAGAATGGCAGCCGCCAGCACCACGTGCGTGATCAGAATCAGGAAGTAGACGACTCGTATCGAACCCTGTCCTGAGAAAGGACGTGAGCCCACGTTCGCGTGATAGATCACGTAGGAAGTGAGGAAGAGCGCTGAAGCCGTGCAGGCGGCAAGCATCGCGGCACGATGCCGCGCCATGCGGCCTCTCTTGATCTCGCGATATCCGGCTAGAAGAAGCAGAGCAGCCGTGGCGTTCAACGTCGCGTTGACCGCCGGCAGGTCCGAGATGGTCAATGACGGTCCGCGATCATCAGGATCCACAGAAGCGGCAGATAGATGATCGATCCGTAAAAGAGCCAGCGCGCCGACTGGGTGACGCGGTCCTTCGCGAAGTAGACAGCCAGTACCAGCAGCGCCGCCGTCAGCACGAAAGCGCCGGCGAAATAGACCGTGCCCGTCATGCCGAGCAGCGTCGGCGCCATCGCAACGGGAAGCAGCGCCGCCGAGTAGACGATTGCCTGCCGCGCCGTGCTCCGGCCGTCCGGTTCGAGTACTGGCAGCATCCGCAGTCCCGCGCGCGCGTAATCCTCTCTATAGATCCACGCGATCGCCAGGAAGTGCGGCAGTTGCCACAGGAAGAGGATGGCAAAGAGAACCCACGCGCCCTGCGACAGGTCGCCGCGTCCGGCAGCCCAACCGATGACGGGGGGGAGCGCTCCCGGAATTGCCCCGATGACCGTGGCGAACGACGTTCGCCGCTTGAGCGGCGTGTAGACCAGGGCGTAGCTGGCCAGCGTCGCCAGCGCTACCGCTGCGCTCAGCAGATTTACGGCGAGCGCCAGCACGACAAAGCCAAGCGCTGAGAGTGCAGCCGCGAAGACGAGCGCCTCCGACGGCTGGAGACGTCCGTCCGGCAGCGGTCGCAGCCGCGTGCGTCGCATCAGTGCATCCGAGTCGCGTTCGAGCAGCTGGTTGAACGCCGATGCTCCGCTGGCGACGAGGGCCGTTCCCAGCAAGGTGGCGCAGACGCGGACGACGTCCGACGTGTCGCCGCCAGCCATGGCGTAACCAGCCAGCGCTGATGCGACGACCAGGCCGTTCAGGCGCGGCTTGGCGAGCATCACGTAGTCGGACGTCTTGGTCCGGACCGCCGGAAGTGCTGCAGCGTTCGTCTTCACGGGTGTGCTTCGATCGGTGGTGATTGTAGCGAACCGCCGGCCGGACTGGTGCGAGTGCCCATTGCCAGCTGCGTCCAGCGCGTGCGCAAGGTGAGGACCACTGACGTCGCCAGCAGCAGCGCCCCATTGACGAGGTGCGCCGTGTTGACGATAGGCTGGAGACCCGTCCAGACAACGAGGGCGCCGAGCGTCACCTGAATACCCACGAGCAGTAGCATCAGCCACGCTGGTCTGGCAAGCGCCGGAGACCGACGATGATGCCGGCCGATGTACGAAGTGCCGGCGACTATCATCGCGACCACGCATATCGCGCCAACGCGGTGTGCGAAGTGCAGTGCGATGTCGACGGTCCAAAATGGAGGCAGCAGCCGTCCGAAAGCGAGCGGAAAGTCCGGAATCGCCAATCCCGCCCCTCGATGTCTCATCGTCGCGCCGATCAAAATCTGAACGTAGACGAGCACCGTCGTCGCCAGCGCAATGCGCTTCAGCTTTGCATCGTCTGGCGGCTCGACGGACGGATTACGCCAGCCTCGTGACGTGAACAGAGCCATGCTGACGGTGATGCAGAAGAACAGCTGCGCCAGCGCGGCATGTCCGATCGAGACGGGAGCGGGCAGCAGGAAGAGAACGGTGATGCCGCCGAGCAGGCCCTGCAGGATCACCGCGCCGAGCGCGGCAGCCGAGAGCCAGCGAATCCAGCGCCTGGGGTCGACACGCCACGTCCACACGACCAGCGCGATGGTGAGCATGCCGACGATGCTGGCAATCATCCGGTGCCCGTGCTCGTAGAAGATCCCACCCACCATCTTGTCGAGCGGGAACGAAAACATGAAGTGTCCGTACGTGTTCGGCCAGTCGGGCACCGCCAGCCCGGAATCGGTACTGGTGACCATTCCGCCGGCAGCAAGCAGCAGCACGGTGCACCCGGCCAGAAACGTGGCGAAGCGGTGGAGTCCAGTCACGGTGTCGCCGGCGACCCCTTGAAGGTGAAGCTCAATTCTTTCGAATCCTTCTCGGCCAGCGTGACGTTCTGCGTCTGCGCGCCGAGCTTTTCATGCCAGGCTTCGACGGTGTAGGTCCCCGCCGGTACGTTCTTCAGCTCGAATTGTCCACCGCTGCTCGTAACGGCGAAGTACGGATGGTCGAGGACGCCCGCGTATGCGCTCATCCAGCCATGGACGTCGCACTTGATGCGCACCATGACCTCCGGCGCGGTGAACGTCGCCGTATTCTTCATGCCCTGCATGGGCTGACCGAAGTTGAAGCCTCGGTTGACGCTGGCCACGGCATTCACGTTGTGGAGCGTCGGGTCGCTGTTGATGATCTCGATGGGCTGCCCCGCTCGAGCGCCGAACACATGCGGCCGGTATCGGCAACCTTGCTGATCCACCGTCACGGCCTGTGCGGGCACATCGAAGTAGTACTTGCCAAGGCCATCCTTGACGTACACGAACACGTTGTTCAGGCCGCCGTTTTCAACAACGACGGTCTCGGCCGAGAGGCCATCCTTGTTCTCACGCGCGCAAACCGGATCGCTGCCGGTGTTGATCTGCGGGTTCTCTGGCGCAGTGCCTTCGAATGCCACGCGTCCGGCAATTCGCCCCGCCTTCGATTCATCGACGCGCTGGGCGTCGGCGGGCGGCGTGCGCTGCGTAGTCTGCTGCTGGCCGCTGCAGCCGGCCGCGAGCGCGAGCGCGAGAAACACCGATGCCCGCAAGCTGTGAGCAGTCATCTCTTGCTGATTATCTCCGATCGTCAGGGCTGTGTCGGTGCCGTTCCCCCGACGGCGCGAAGCTTGCGCAGGATCCGATCCTGGATCCAGTGTGCATCCCACCACTCGACGGGGTTCACCATCTGCCCGTTCACCAGCATCGTGAAGTGCAGGTGATCGCCTCCGGCCAGGCCGGTCATCCCGCTCCTGCCGAGCGTGGCTTCCTTGTCGACGATCTGACCGGGCTTCACGTCCATCGTCGACAGGTGCGCGTACAACGATTGCACGCCCATGCCGTGATCGACGATGACGCAGTTGCCATAGATGCCGAGCTCATCAGCGAACAGGATCCTTCCGCGGTTTGCCGCCAAGACCGGCGTGCCCGTATATGAGGCGAGGTCGAAGCCGAGGTGGATCTGCTGGTCGACTTCCTTGCCCTGATATACGTACGTGCGGTGATCCGCAAAAGCCGATTCGACCGCGGAGTTGGTGAACGGATGGAAGACGATTCCCCGCCACAGCAGCTCGCCCGTGCTCTGCCCGCCGAACGCGCGAATCTTCTCCGCATTCTTGCGCCGTAGCTCGCCGTTTATGACGAGGAACTTCGCGAGGTTGTCTCCCTCCGGTTTGACTTCGGTGGTGCTCTCGAGAATGGCGGGGACGACACGATCGAGGAATCGATTATCGAGCTCGATGCGGCTGCGTTTGAAAGGCTTGGGGAACGGCCGATAGTCGAAGTCGGCGCGAGCGGCGTTGCCGGCTTCGTCGCGCGCGAAGAGCCGGATCGGCGTCTGCAGATCCTGATCGTGCAACAGCGCAAAGAACGCGACTCGCAGATCGGGATCCGAGATTCGTACGCCCTCGACAGTCACGCCCGTCGCCGGAAATCCCGTGTACTCGATGTCGCCGACGACAACCCCTGAGGTTACATCTGCCGGCGTCACGCGGTACACCGCCATCTCCGAGCCGCCGTGATTGATGTAGTGGTGCGTCGACACGATCGAGATACGCGGCCGCTCGAGCCGTACCTGGACTTCTTTTGCGGCCTGCGACTCCACGGTCCGGATCCCGTAGACGACCGGTCGCGACGCCGTCACCAGCACGCGTGCCGGCCCGCTGGTCAGCTCGGAGACCTGGTCTTTGCCAACCGCGCCGGTCACCAGCAGCCGGTCTGCGCCATCCTGCTTGACCGTCGCACCCTTCGGCTCCGCCAGCGTGAACAGCTGATGCTGTTTCCCGTTCTGCTCGAGCGCGATGCGGAGAGTCTTCAGGTTGGCACCCGGCGCGGTGACGGTCACCTGGAGCGGCGATGTGGTGCCGACGAACTTCGTGGGCTTGGAGATTTCAATGGCCGGCCCAGCCATCCGCCCCGCCCCGATGAAGACGCCACCGGCCGCGAGCGCGAGCACGACAATCAGTCCGAGAATGAAGCGCATCTGTTGATCATACCTTGACCCCTTTTTGAGCTACTTGCTACCATAAGAGGTTCTCGCCGACGTGCCGGTATCGTCTAGGGGTCAGGACACGTGGTTCTCAGCCACGGGACCGGGGTTCGAATCCCCGTACCGGTACCAGACCAACCCAAATCAATGGATCCGATTCAAGAGTAGACTGGGCCGTCTGCTGAGGGTACTGGAGCCGTCCTTGAGCCACTACTGCAGAAGGCGCTATGAGCGGCAAGCAAGAAATCTCGGCCTGACAGCGCCCGTCGAAACAGTATGGAGCCCATGTGGGCGCGCTTACGCCAGCTTCTGCCGGAGCATGGCGTATGCGTCGAGACAGCCTTTCTCGCTACGTCATTTCCGGACGATACGAGTTTCGAGTTTGGCGTAGTCGTTACGAATGACCGGCGCGTCTATCGGTTCGGGCTCGACTCCGTACACAAATCCGTCGGGCGCCGGCCATTGGTCCGCGCGGCCGACCCGAATCGCTCCTCAACGTGTTTTGCCGACAACGCTCACGGGCGCCGTCGAGAGGCCGGCCGCGCGCATGTGCACCAGTACGCGGGGGTCGATACCAACGCCTACAGGGGCTCGACTTCGAGGCGCGTCGCCTCGTGGATCCCGCCGCTGCTGAAGATCACTTGCCCGTTGGGGAGACTGATGTCGATCCGGAACGTCGCAGTCCACTCAGGAGTGACCGGATTCAGCTCCAGGTTCATCCTGACCTTGTACGACCCGAGGAAACTGCCTTCAAGGTTGTACCGGTTCCCCACCAGGGTGGCGGAGACGGTGTTGACTCCGGTTCTGATCCAGTTACCCTGGCCGATCGTAAAGTGTTCGACGAAGTTCGGCCCGACCTGAAGGTCGTCATTGATCACCATGCCACCATCCGCGGTGAACGTGAAGTAACGCGGCGGCTGGGGGAACCCGGGTTGGTTGACGGTGACCACCCACGTGCCTGCTAATGCCTTTCCAAGTGCGGCTCCTGCCTGGGCAGCTGCGCCAGGTAGTTCGGCCTGAGCAGCGGTGTTCGCCTCCGAGTTGATGTTCCTCCCACGGCTCCCGGTCGACGTCGCCAGGGTCACGGCGCCCGAGATGACCAAAGCTGTGGTGATCGTCGATACCCCGAGAAATCTGCTCGTGAACATGAGGGTTCCTCCAGTCTGGTTGATGGTGAGAACCGGCCCGGTTCGCGGACGACCGCCATCAGGTATGTTGTGCGAGTCGTCGCGCGCGGCGCATTGCTCAGGTTTCCACGTTGTCCTACAATGCGCCGACTTCCTTCTGAACGAGTTGAACGGCCCCGTCCCTGCGGGAAGATAGCCTCCGCCCCTCAACCGAGTCCTCAAGGAACGCTGAAGATTTTCTCGCGATGTTCTTGGCGGGCTGTCGCCGGGTACCGAGAGTCGCCTATGAGTCAGAACTCAGACGATTGGTACGAGTTCGGTCTGTTCCGTCTCGATGCCGGCGAGCGGCGCCTTCTGCGTGAAGGAAAGGCTGTCCCCCTCCCACCCAAGGCCTTCGACCTGTTGCTGGTCCTCGTCAAGAATCACGGCCATCGGATGGGGAAGGACGAGTTGCTCAAATCGGTCTGGCCCGACATGTTCGTCGACGAGGCCAACCTCCCCACCAATGTGTCATTGATTCGCAAGGCGCTGGGGGAGAACGGCGACGAGCAGCGGTACATCGAGACCGTGCCCAAGCATGGCTACCGATTCCTGGCAGATGTGCGAAAGGCAAGCGATGGGCAACCGACGTCGATCCTCGAAACGCAGCTCGAACAGCAGGAACGGCCCGTTGCGAGCAATGCCAGCGTTGTTCGACGTGCCGTCCTCGTCGCGCTGGCGGTGGGGGTAGGCGCGCTGGTCTGGCTGATGGTCACTCGGCAGATATCCGGCCCAGCCTCAACCACTCTCAAAGTCGTTCCCCTGACCAGCTATGAGGGCGCCGAACGCTTCCCGAGCTTTTCTCCAGACGGAAGTCACGTGGCTTTCACATGGGATGGTAGGCAGCAGGACAACTATGAAATCTACACTCGTCCCCTCGGCCAGGAGGCGGCGTTCCGGCTGACCGACGACCCCGCGATGGATTTGAGCCCTGCCTGGTCGCCAGACGGTCGGTGGATCGCCTTTCTGCGTCTTCGGCCGGCCGGACGCGCGACGGTGGTTCTTACCACGCCGCTGAGCCGGGCCGAACGGCCGTTGACCGAGATTGCTGCGCCGTGGATACGGGTGGGATTTTTTGGCGCATTTCTCGCCTGGTCTCCCGACAGCAAGTGGATCGCAACGGCTGACAAGATTTCGTCTGAAGTGCCTTTTGGCCTTGTCCGGATTTCTTTGGAGACGGGTGAAAAGCGGCCCCTGACTTTGCCACCACGTGGTTACAACGATATTGCTCCCGCCTTCTCGCCGGACGGGCGTTCGCTGGCGTTCGTCCGAATCCTGAGTTTCGCGGTCAGCGAACTCCATCTGCTCAGACTGGGCAGTGACCTCGCGCCGAGCGGGGAGCCACTCCGGCTGTCCTTTGAAAATCAGCGGACCACCAGCCCGGTCTGGAGTCAGGACGGTCGCGAAATCATTGTCGCGTCGGGCGATGTGTTCAGCAGCCGCCTGTACCGCATCGCGGCAGATCCGCCCGGCCGGCCTCGCGAGATCGAATCGGTAGGAGAGGCGGGTCCCGTTCTGGCGATTTCCCATTCGACCGGCCGACTCGCCTACGTGCGGGAGATCTTCGACCCTAACATCTGGCGGGTGCAGGTTGACCCTGACCGGCGCGTCATCGGCTCTCCTGTCAGCTTGATCTCTTCGACGCGTGTCGATTTCAATCAGCAGTTCTCCCCGGACGGGAAGCGGGTTGCCTTCATGTCGAACCGTTCCGGGCCCACCGAGGTCTGGGTGGCTGACAGTGACGGCGCGAATGCCACCAAGCTGACATCGGTTGCCGGTCCCCTGACCGGATGCCCGCGATGGTCCCCGGACGGAGAACGGATCGTTTTCCAGTCGAGCGCCAAGGGCCAATTGGATGTCGCCCTGATCAATGTCCGGGGCGGGATGTCGGAGCGAATCACGTCTGAACCTGGGGACGACAACGTACCGAGTTGGTCGCGCAACGGGCAGTGGATTTATTTTCACTCCGCGCGCAGTGGCCAGTCGCAGGTATGGAAGGCACGCACCGACGGCAGCGGAGCCGTTCAAGTCACCAGACGAGGAGGTTTCGCGGCGGTCGAGTCGCCGGATCGCACGTTCCTGTACTACTCGAAGGAGACTCCGGACGGTCCAGCGTTGTGGAGAATGCCTGTCGACGGCGGGGAAGAAAACGAGGTTGTTCCTGGGATTTCTGACTGGAGGTACTTTCGCCCTCTTGGATCACGGGGTCTATTTCATTCCCAGGAGGGGGCCTATTGCTCCAGCGTCCATTCAGTTCCTCAATTTCGCCGATGGTGCAATCACGACCATCATAGCGATCGCCAAGCCAGTGTTTGTTGGCCTCACGGCGGCTCCCGACGGCAGGTCACTCCTCTACACGCAGATCGATCAAGAAACCAGCGATCTGATGCTGGTTGAGCATTTCCGCTGACCGACGCGACAGTGGCCCCAGCGGTCCGCGAGCAGCTTCTGGTGAACGACGGGAACGGCGTTTTCACCGACGAGACCGCGGCGCGGATCGCCGTGCTCGACGACACCGGCCGCCACGCGGCGTTCAATGAATGCCATAACGAATATGGCGAAGTGAATCAGCGTTGGATTTGCAGCGAATCCGCGAGCTTGCTCGCGTGATCAAGCGGCCGCGAAGGAACTGGTTGACTGCTTGGAAGCGTCCGCCACCGAGGACGCTTCATGCGGCCCAGCCTGAGAATGTCACGTTGCAACTTTCGCAATCTCCGTATGGGGAACTCCCGCGCGCACCACGAGTTCACATCGGACTCCGTTCCGCTATCCCCGGATTCTGTGTGACACAATCCTGTTGCTTCACACGTGCTGGGCTGCGAGTGAGGCAGCAGCTTCCGACACAAGCGCCGAGCCATCGCTTGTGAGTGCTATTTGGCTCCGCGCCGGGTGTCGCGTTCGCAGGGCAGAGGGGCCTCGTTGGCCTCTTGTCCGACTGGGTGGTCGACGAGCTGAGCGGGCTCACGCCACGCGTTCAGACAGCATCGCCCGCCGATGGCAGGAGTTGACTGATGTGGCTACCGGTAGCTACCATTTGGCATGCGCGCGGTGGGCATCAAGGCATTGAAGAACAAACTCAGCGAATACGTGCGTCTGGCGGCGGATGGCGAGACGGTTCTCGTGACCGACCGAGATCGGGTCGTCGCCGAGCTCGGCCCCCCCGAGCCAGGCCGCGCCGTCGACGTCAGCGATGCTCTGCTGGCAGATGTGGTCCGGCGCGGGTGGCTGAGGCCGCCGATCGTCCCGTCCCAGGTCTTGCCCGCTCGGAAGCCCGTCGCTCCGCTCGCAGACCTGCTCCAAGAACTCGACGCGGATCGCAGCGATCGATGATTTACGTTGACACGTCCGTGGCGCTGGCAGAGCTTCTCGCCGAAGATCGTCGCCCGGGCGACGACTTCTGGAGTCAGACGCTCGTATCGAGCCGGCTCCTCGAGTACGAGATCTGGACACGGGTGCATGCGCGGAATCTTGGGCGGAGTCACGGAGAGGCGGCCCGTGCGCTCGTGGGCCGCCTGGCCCTCTTGGAGCTGGTCTCGCCAGTCCTGACTCGCGCGCTCGAGCCGTTTCCCAAGCCGGTTCGCACGCTGGACGCCCTGCATCTAGCCAGCACCGAGTTCCTGCGCGAGCGCCAACCAGCAATACGACTTGCGACCTATGACAGTCGACAGGCGGCCGCCGCAAAAGCCATGGGGATTGCGTTGTACGACCTCGACGCAAATGGAACGTAAGGCGCTCCCGCTGGTTTTCACGCAGCGACGCCGTGGAACGCGACGATCCAACCTTTCGCAAATCCCCGTACCGGTACCAAGAAATCAATTCAGCACGAACTCAAGAAACAGCCACTGCGTACGACGAGGCCGCGCCGCATTTGGTCATTGCCGCACGACGCGGAACGATCCCGGCCGTGGGCCCGGCTGCACGGTCCACCCTGGGCCGACGGTCGCCGTCCACCCATCGCCCTTCAGTGTCGTCGCATCGACGACAACGGGCGCCGGCAGCGAGATGGTCTCTCCGTCGGCCGAGATGAGCGCGCCGTCCCTGGCGTCGAAGAAGCCCCAGGCGCCTTTGTTCGCCATGGCGCGGAACACCGTGCCCGCTCCGGGAATGACCGTGGCACCCATGTTGTTGACGCTGCCGCTACCGGCTCTTGGCACGATGAGCACTGGTCCATCGACATAGCGGCGCCGTAACTCGGCGATGATCGCCTGCTGCTCGCGATCGCGCTGCTCTTCGGCAGCCCGCAGCGACGCGCCGTCATACCGCGCAGCGGCGGCGGCGGCGTCCGGCGCCGCAGTCACTCCAGCCGCTGCTGAGAGCAGCTGGCCAAAATCGCTCGCCGCTGTGATCTTCCGACGCCAGCCTGGAGATAACGCGTCGAGCAACAGCCCGTAGCCGGCTCCAGACGTGTACGCGAACGTCCGGACCAAGGATGCAGGCGTCTCCGAGGCCGACAGGGCGGCCGTGGCGAGCCGGCTTGCGTCCTCCGCGCTATCCGACCCGGTCACGTATTGCGTGTAGGTTGCGATTCCCTCGTTGATTTCGACGGGGTGCTCCGCCGCCGCGGCGCCGGGAAAGCGCTGGTGGCGTGCCGCGCGAAACGCCAGCGCGTCCGCAATGGCGGACGTGCGCGCCGCGCCAGAGGCCCCAAGCGCCCGCGCCAGCGCCCGCCACTCGAGGCGCATCCAGTAGCGGGCCTCCAGCGAATCGAGGTGGCTGTTTTCGCCAGCGCTCCCCCCTGTTGTCAGCCCGAGGCGTGGCTGGATGCAATGAAACAGCTCGTGCATGAACAGCCGCCCGCGCTCCCCCTGATCATCCTTGGGGATCATTTGCCAGTTGTACGCGGACCACGTGATCCCGCCCCACTGGACCGGGGCGTTCACGAAGCCGAGCACGCGGGGACGGTCACCAGCCGGCGCCGGCTGGCTCGTTGCGATCGTTCCGGTGGCGGCGTCCGCGATCACCATCGGCCCGCACAGCGAGACGCCCCAGAGACGGCCGCCGTCGCGCTCGCAGAGCGCCTGGGCCTCCTTGAAGTACTGCTCGGCGCGCGCCTGATCGACCTGCGCGGCCGCAGGGACCACGGCGACGACGACGAACAACAGGCACCAGCATCCTTGCCCCATCGCTGCCCCTTACCCCCTGGTCCTAGTCCGCATCCCCCACGGTCCCGATGAAGCGCCGGTTCATGACTGCCTCCAGAGCCGACGCTGGAGGCATTGCAGTGGCGCACAGGCGGAGCCTATATCGTTGTTGTTCCGGCGGCTAGCCCACCAATTCCACGGTTCGCACGGAACACTCTTTGTCATACCCCATTACCGGTATACCAACCTTCCCAGTCAGTTCAGGTTCTGTCCGCGCGAACTTCTACTTCGCCGCGTTCCCAAGATGCTGCTCGAACCACTGCACCATTGCGGCATTGGCGCGCTGAGATCGGCGCCCGAGTTGTGCTCCGAGCGAGCGCTGGGCGATTTTGCTTAGGCCACAGATCCGGAGATCTGCGAAAAGTGGCGGGAACGCCAGCGGTAGAATCAACATATTCGGGCCGCCCGGCTCGCGCCCATGGGAAGGAGCGGTGCGGTCCCCTCTCGATTAACGATCGGACCACACGCCATGAAGAAACTTCTGTTGTTGCCCTTCGCCTTTTTCCTGGTGGCGGGCCTCTCATCGGCGACCCGCGCTAGCGCACAGCCCTATGTCGGCGGTTCAATCCTGGTCGACATCGTCCACGCGTCCGGACCGGTCGACGACACGCCAGGAAGCGGCGAGGCTATTGGCGGCGGTCTTCGAATCGGTGTGGCGCTTCGAAACCAGTGGGGCATCGATTTGGAGTTCGTGCGGAGCGGAGAAGTCGAGTGGCAGCCCGACGTGCGGATCCTCGCTGAACTCACGCGCTCGTTGCCCGGCGTGTTCGGCGTCCTGCCCAACACTGTCATCTTTCCCTCTCCGCAACTCTCCTCAGAAGCACAGTTGTCCACGCTCACCACGATGCTCTGGTGGCGGCAGGAAGTGAATGATCGGTTCGATCTCGTTTACCTTGGGGGCGCGGCGTTTACGCGAACGGCGACCAAGAGCCATGTGTCGTACATTCTGCCGGCGAGTGACAGGCTGGTTCCGCTTCCGTTCCCTCAGTTCTTCGAGCAGGAATCGATCGGGTATGACACTGGCGTCGTCGTCGGTATCGATGGCGGTATTGCGATGACCGACCATCTGCGACTCGTGCCCGGCTTCAGGCTGATATCGGTCAGCTCCCGGTGGATCCTCCGGCCCTCCGTCGGATTGCAATGGAAGTTCTAGGACAAGGCGCGCATGTTCAGCGGAACAATCAGAGACGCATTGGACGACACGACCCGCCCTACTGGCTTGCAAACGAGCACGGCGCCTGGCGATGAATCGCGGATGAGGTGGCTGAGCCCGGGAGCACCTTGATGGCCACTCGTCGGTCGAGACTCGTATCCCGCGCTTCGGCAAGAGATACTGACGCCGTGGGCCGGGTCGCGAGGCCGCATCAATGCCATCACCACCAACGCGCCATTCGAATTCGACGCCCCGATTGACTACGGTATCAGCAAGCTGTGTGATGCCTGTCAGGTGTGTGTGCGGCGCTGTCCCTCGGGAGCGATCCCGCGCCGACGCTTGCCCTACCGCGGCGTCGAGAAGTCGAAGCTCAACACCGGACGTTGTTACCCGGTCGTGGCGCAGACGAACGGCTGCGCCATCTGTATGAAGGTCTGTCCGGTCCAGCGCTTCGGGCTCGAGGCCATGCTGGCGGAGTTCGATGCGACTGGCCGTGCTCGGCAAGGATACCGACGAACTCGAGGGCTACTGGTTCCAGGGCACCTACTATCGGCCAGGGGAGCGACCGCAAACTGAATGAGGAGTGGTTCCATCCCGAGGGCTTTACGTTCGACCCAAACCGCAAGCTGCCCGACCGCCAACAGTAGCGCGACTTGTCGACGGTGTTATCGCGCCCAAGATCAGGGCTGACCGGCGACGGACCCACACGTTTCATCGCGCGATGGGTGACACGTTCGGGTTCCGGATCCAGCGAAACGCAAGGTCAGGGATGCAGCTGTCGTAGACGGCGCCCTTCGCACCGTCCCAGAGCCTGTACACGAAGAAGTGAAATCTCTGGAAACACTTGCCCCGGATGCTGAATGTCGACCGAAAGGTAAGCAGGTACTGTGCGTCCGGCGACCAGCGGATGGTCGTGAGATCGGCTGCGAAGAGGCGAAGCACGTTTGTGGCGTCATCGATGTGGGCAACCACGACATCTCCGCCGGAGTGATAGGCAATCAATCGTCCGTCGGGCGACCAGCTTGGGTTCAGCCCTTTCGTAAGGGCGGTGGATTCTCCATTGCTCAGCGAGAATATGCGGAGGGTACGGTCGGCGAGCGGCGCCAGCGCTTGATTCCCACTTTCACCGGCGTTCAGCTCTTCGTAAATCAGTCTTTTGCCGTCTGGCGACCACGAAGGGTTGAGCGCCGCATCGCTTATCGGAATACGGACACCGGTCTCGCTGTTCAGAATCGATAGACCTCTGAACCAGGGGGCGACAATGGCGATGTGAATGCCGTCAGGTGACAGCTCGAGCGCTTCCAAGCGGTCGACATAGAAACTGCGAACACCGTCGGGCGGCACCTCCCCAGGCTGGAACGGACGACGGACTGTTCGGATCTCGCGTCCTTCATCATCAAAGATCGTCAGCTCCCGACCGTCGTCAGCGATGAATCGCTTGCCGGCTGCGTCTACCGCGAGCGATTGAAAATACCTGTCGCCAAGGTGGATCCTCGTCGGCGGCTGAGAACGATCGAACGAGAGGATTTCCAGCACCCCGTTCGCGCCCGACGCAATTGCCAACCCTGACGATTTCTGCTTCCACCGGAGCTCGCTCGTGAGGTGTTGTGGCGCGGCCCGAACGCTGCAGGAGGCCAGAGCCAGTATCGCGACCGCGAGAACAAGGATGGACGCCAAGGATTGTCGCCTCATGACACCAACCTACTACCGGCGTTGCTGAGGAGTCGTGAGCCTGGGCTGAAAAAAGGGTGAGCGCGTCGAAGACGCGTAATCCTGGTCACACGAGTGACCATCTCGCTGATCTGCACCTGGCGGGAGTGACGTGAATCGCATCTTGGACAGCCGGATATGGCGTGTGCGCCGCCGCGGCCAGTGGATTGATGCGACGCTCGACCAGAACGGTCAGCGGTGGCGAGTGACGTTCACGCTGAAGGGTCGCATGCTCGCGGCGTGGGAGTTCGACACGCAGCATCAGGCACGGGATGCGGCACGCACGCGCTTGCGCGAGTTCGAGCGAGCCGGCTGGACCGAACACTGGTAGCCGTTATCGATCCGCTGCCGGCATATAGATATGGACCGTCCGCGCGACCATGCGACACTCACTGAGTTGAAACCTGGAAGTCGGACGATGTCTCAGCAGCGGGCAACGTGATTCGCAAACTCCTCGCTGGTCTCGCGCTTGGCCTCGGCGCCGCCGGGCTGGTCCTGCTGCTCGGGTGGACGGGTGTCCTCGATACGCCCGAGTTGTGGACGTACGACTGGCGCATCCGTCGGTGCGCCGACCCATCGTCTCTCCATAAAGACATTGTCTTCGTCGAGTTCAACGACACGACCATACGCGATCTGGCGCCGCACCTTGGCCGCTGGCCGTGGCCGCGCGTCGTCTATGCCAGCTTCATCGATTATCTGAGTCGCGCACCGGCAAAAGTCATCGCCGTCGACTTCGCGTTCCTCGAGCCGGACGGCACGCTCGGCGCGAAGATCGGCGACACGACGATCACGGCGAAGGAATCCGACGCCGCGCTCGTCGAGTCCGTGCGCCGGTCGCGTTCGGTGGTACTGCTCGCGGATGCCGTGTACCAGGGGACGGTCGAACGCGATCAGGCGACGGCTCCTGCGGACTGGCGCTCCCGGAGTCCGAGGTTTCGGCTTGGACCGGCAATCGAAGAGCGGCCGATCGTCATTCCACCATTCCAGGAGCTCACCGATGCCGCCGCGGCGCTAGGACACAACAGGCTGGCCCTCGATCCTGATGGCGGCGCCAGGCGCTTCGCACCGTTCATCCGCTCCGGCGAGCACTACATGCCGTCGTTGGGTGTTGCGGCAGCGACTCATGGCTCTCAGTGCCCGCCCCGACGAGGTGACTCTCACAGGCACCTCGAGCATCACCATTCGAGACCGCGCGATTCCCCTCGTGCCTGTGACGGTGCGGGATGCTGTCGACTCACGTCTCACGCACGAGCAGTTGACCATGATGATCAACTATCGCGCGCCGGCGCTCGTGAAGGGGAACCGCCCCTATCCCTCCTACGAGGCCCGTTACCTGTTCGAGTCGGAGCAGCAGTTACTGGGCGGCGAGAAACCGACCGTCGATCCGATGATTTTCAAGGACAAGGTTGTCTTTCTCGGACTCACCATTTCGGGTCTCGTTGACGTCTTTCAATCTCCGTTCGGTTCGCAGGGCACGATGCCCGGGATCCAGTTGCACGCGAGCATCGCCGACAGCATCCTGTCGAATCGATTCATCCGGCAAGCGAGCGATCGCTCGCGCATCCTCACGACGCTCGGAGGCGCTGTGTTGGTGGGTCTGATGGCGGCGCTCCTGCCGTTCCTCGGTGCAGCGCGTGGGCACACTGCTGGCGGTGTCGGGATTCACCCTCTTCTCGGTCAGGGCCTTCGACAATGGCTTGTGGCTCAACATGGCACAACCGCTCGGCGCCATGACGGTGGCGCTCTTTGCCGGTACCGCTTACCAGTACTTCGTCGAGGGGGCGGAAAAACGTGTCGTCAAGAAGCTCTTCGGCCGATACGTTTCGAAAGATGTCTACCAGCAGCTCCTCTCCAATCCGGAGCTGGCCGAGCTCGGCGGAAAGCGCCGTGACATGACGGTCCTTTTCTCAGATATTCGCGGTTTCACAGCGATTACGGAGAAGGGAGACCCCGAAGAGTCTGGTTGCGCAGCTGAACGACTATTTTTCGCGGATGGTGGCGATCGTTTTCCGTCATCAGGGCACGGTCGACAAATTCGTCGGCGACATGGTGATGGCGCTGTTCGGTGCGCCCCTCGACGACCCGGCCCACGCCGAGCACGCGGCGGCCGCCGCGATCGACATGGTCAGGGAGCTCGGCGAGCTCAATCGAAAATGGGTCGACGAAGGGCGGGCACGGCTGGACATCGGGATCGGAATCAATTCCGGTGACATGATTGCGGGAAACATCGGCTCGTCTACGATCATGAGTTATACCGTCATCGGCGATAACGTGAACCTCGGATCTCGTCTCGAATCGTTGAACAAGGATTACCGTACGCGGATCATAATCAGCGACGCGACTCGCACCCGCCTCAGCGGCAAGTACGATATTCGTCCGCTCGGGGACGTCGTGGTCAAAGGGAAGACACGCCCGGTGGCAATATTCGAGATCGTCGTGCCTTCCCCCATTCCGGAGCCAATCGAGGAAGCAAAGCTATGAAACCTCTCGTTTTGGGAATCACCGCTGCCCTGATCGTGGTGAACGCGAGTCCCACCCATGCGCAGCTTGGAAAGATCATGAAGGGCGTCGACAAGGCCCAGCAGATCAAGAGATCTGAAAATCTCGGAGAAGGATGAACGCGCGCTTGGTGAAGCGGTCAGCGACCGCGTGCGTCTCGAGTTCGGCGTGCTGCAGGACAAAGAGGTGACCAAATACGTCACGCTCGTCGGCACCGTGATGTCGCAGGTGAGCAGCCGTCCCGACCTGAAGTGGGAGTTCATCGTGCTCGACACCGACGGTGTGAATGCGTTCGCCTCGCCTGGTGGCATCGTCCACATCACGCGCGGCGCGCTTGGTCTCATCAAGAGCGAGGCGGAGCTCGCCGGCGTATTGGCTCACGAAATCTCGCACATCACGAGGAAGCACACTGTCGAATGCCATTCAGAAGAACAAGGGCTTCAAGATGGCAAGCGACGCTGCCCCCGGCAGCGGTGCCTACGTGGGTGCGCTCGCCAACGCCGCATACGACAACATCGTGGAGAAGGGCTTCGACCGCGGCGACGAGGAAGATGCCGACCAGGAAGGCGTCCGTCTCGCCAACAAGGTTGGCTATAACCCGGCAGGCCTCGGCACCTTCCTCGAAAAGCTCAACGCCCGCAACAAGGGTGTGGTTACGCGCAATGCGCTCTTCGCCTCGCATCCGGAGACTGAAGGGCGAATCAGCAAGCTGGCGCAACTGATCAAATCGGAAAAACTGGCGGCGACCTCGCTGGCTGAATCGCGCTACTCCGGCGCGATCAAGTTCGAGGCGAAGCCGATCACCGAAATCTCCGACGGTTGCCACCGGTGCACGCGGCCTGGCGGAAGGTTCGGGTACAGCGAAGCCGGAAGAGAAGAAGACCGAGGAAGCGCCAAAGAAGAAAGGGTTCGGTCTCGGCAGCCTCGGCCTTTCCAAGGGTAAGCAGGCCGAATCCACGCAGGCGTCAGCGTCCGCCGGCAACCGCGCCGTGGGTGTTGATCGCGACGCCAAGGGCGGCAGCAACTCCTCGAAGGTGAGCAGTGACGGTCACCCCGGCGGAAGTCGAGGCGTTCAAAAAGGGCATCGCCGGGTAACTGCAGCACTCGCTGATCGATGCCGCATTATCCTGGGCACCTCCTGATGGGCGTCGCGGGCCTGGCCGCGACGCTCCTCGTCTCCAAGCTCACCGTCAATCGCATCGTCAAGCGGAAGCTGAAGCTCTCGGCGTACCTGTTCCTCGCCTACATCGCCGTCAACGTGATCGCTGCGCTCCGCCCGGATTTGGCCGGAGCGGGCAGGGTCGAGCTCGACGCACAGCTTCGCGCGTTCGAGCGCATCGGCCTCGTGGCGGCACTCATCAACCTGGTCGTTGTCTCACTGCTGAACCCGCTTCGCTCGGATCGGGTCGCCGACCGCTTTCCCACGATCCTCCAGGACGCCATTGTCATCGGGCTGCTCCTGATCGTCTCCACGTTCGTCTTCGAGGAGAAACTGCTGACGACTTCCGCGATCAGCGCGGTCGTCATCGGCTTCGCCCTGCAGGACACGCTCGGCAACGCATTCGCCGGCCTGGCCATTCAGAGCGAGCGCCCGTTCAACGTCGGGCACTGGATACAAGTTGGGCAGTTCGAGGGGCGCGTCACCGAAGTCACGTGGCGCGCCACCAAGCTTCGCACCAGGGCTGGCAACTTCGTCGTCCTGCCCAACAATCTCGTCGGCAAGGAAGCAATTACCAATTTTTCCGAACCGACGGCGCCGACGATGCTCGAGGTCGAGGTCGGCGTGGCTTATGACGCAGTGCCGAATCACGTCAAGCGTGTCATCCGCGAAGCAATGATGCAGTGCTCGTGCGTCCTGGCATCTCCGGCCCCTGACGTGCTGCTTCGCGCGTTCGACGCTTCGGCGATCACCTACCGGGCGCGGTTCTGGGTACTCGATTATGAACGCGACGAAGAATCGCGCGATCAGGTGCGCACCGCGATCTACTACGCTTTTTCGCGTCAAGGTATCGAGATCCCGTACCCGATCCAGATCGAATACTCGCGCGAGTGGCCCGACCGTGATGACGTCGGGAGGCAGCGCGAGCGCGAGACTCTGATCGCCGGCGTCGACATATTCCAATCGCTCAGCGAGGAGCACAGGCGCTCGATTGCGTTGCAGACCGCGACCCGCATGTTTGGCGACGGCGAAGTCATCGTTCGCCAGGCGGAGCCGGGTCAGACGATGTATGTCATCGCGGCCGGTAAGGTCGCGGTGGTGCTGGAGCCTCAACGACAGGTCGTGGCAACGATCGAGAAGGGCGGCTACTTCGGAGAGATGTCGCTCCTCACGGGTGAGCCGCGCTCAGCAACGGTGCTCGCGCAGGGCGACACTTTTCTGCTCGAGATCGATGCCGAGCTGTTCAGAAAACTGGGAGTCGACAGCCCGCAGTCGATCGAACGCATTGGCGTTGCGGCAATGACGCGGCGGGGAGAACTGGATCAGGCCCGTGCAGCCGCAAAGGGCGCCGCCGTAGCGGACGCCCCTGCGACCTTCCTAGCGAAGATGAAACGTTTTCTCCGGCTGTCGGCCTGACCTATTACTAGCGATAACGCCCCTCCTGGTATCCACGCTCGTAGCCCTGCTGGAATCCACGCCGGTAGATGTTCTTGTATTCGTCGCGCGACCCGTACTGACCCTCGTAGTGGCGGTCACCGGACCGATACCATGAGTGCCTCAGGGGATCGAAGCTGCGGTTCTTCCGGATGTCTTCACGCCCTTTTTCATAACCGTCGCGGCTTCCATTGTCGAACGCCAGGCTGGAGTAGCCGGAGCCATATCCGCCACCGTATCGCGGATCACGACCGCTGTATCGCGGATCGCCGTAGACGCCGCCATAGCGCGGATCGCCATAGCCCGCCAACCGCGGATCGCGTTGCCCGTATCGACTGTCACTGCTGTTATAGCCGCCATAGCGGCGATAGCCATCGCTGTACCCGGCGGCATAGCCCGATCGGAATGTCTGACGGTAACGATCGCGGTCGCCGTATTGACGATGGTAGCCGCCGTCCCCGTTGCGGTACTCGCGCTCGTCCTCGAAATGGAAGCGCTCTCCGCGCCGGGCGTCCTGCTCGCCTGCTCTGGCCCCTTCGCGATATCCGTAGTCGTAGGCATCGCGCCGGATTTCGTAGTAAGGCGCCTGTGCGTCGGCATATTGCGCGTCCGCCGGATTGATCAACAAGCCCGACTGAGCGTGCGCCCAGGTGGGCAGTGCAAGCGCCGCCACGCCGAAGAGCGGCGCCAGTAAATATCGAGACCTGATGATGGCCATGGGCCTTCCCTCCGTTTCGCTACCGGTAGAAGGGCAAGATCCGCGCCGCCTCAGCACAGGTCAAATTGAATTGAAAAATGGGCGCAACCGGACGACGCGTCGCGTCGGGAGGACAGTCAGTGTTTCCGTGTTAGGACGAAGCGGGCCGCGCCGAGCCGAGCTGGAGAAGGGACAGTTGGCTACTGCGACCAGACGATGACGTGGCTGCCGTCGGGCGCCTTGTGCTCAGCGATGAGCGTCGGGCCGAAGCGCTCGAGATCTTCAACCTTGAGTCTGAGATCGTCGAGATCCATCTGCCGGCCGTTGAAGTCGATGTTCGCATTCCCCATCTTCAATCGCAGCAGCCAGAACGGAATGGTCAGCCGAACGATGCGGCCGTCGTCGGGGTCGTAGGCCAGCACGTTCAGGTGTTCCGGAGCTTTCACGTTTGCGGGCGACGGCCGATCGGTGTGCGCCCTGACGAAATGACCGCGGTCGTCAAGCTCGATGAGCGGCGGCTGGCCGTTGAATCTTGCACGCACTTCCTCGAAGTCCTTAGCCGCGCTGGCCGGTGACGCGGCCCGCGTATCGATATGCTTCGACGCGAAGTAGAACCCGACCCCAGCCATCGCCACGATGCCGAGGATGCCGACGACGACGATGGCGAGGACGACCCAGATCCACGCTTTCACCTTACCGGCCATTCGTGCTCCTCAGCAGCCTGCGCGCCTGATCCACGCAGGGTGAATCGTTGCCCTGGGTGCACAGTGACTCCGCTCGTCCTGCCTCGCTGGCTGCCGCGGCACGGTCGCCACGCGCCAGGGACATTCGCGCGAGTTCGGTATGCGCCCGCCCGGCGACCCAGGCCGGCGCATCGGGTCCTACCGCAGCCCGGAGATCCTGCAGAGCCGCCGCTGTCTGTTGAGAAGCGGCCCGGGCCGCGCCTCGTTTATACCTCCAAAGCGCTTCTTCTCCGGGAATTCGCGAGCGCGTTTCTCTGGCCAGCAGGCCAAGCCCTTCGGTCAACAGCGACTCCGCCTCCGAATGCCGGCCGGCGCGCAGGGCCGTCGATCCCGCTTCGAGTAGGACCAGCCGGTTCCGCGGGTACATCCGGCGGAGCTCGCCGAGCACTTTCAGCGCGTCGTCGTACCTCCGCTCACGGTTGTAGACGAGAACAAGAGCGAACATGGCGTCGGTCCGCGATTCGCCTCGATGAGCGGCGGCTTCCTCGATCAACCGGATGCCATGGTCGCGTCCCCCGCCGAATCCCGCCACGTAGGCCATCATCCGCAGCGGAAACGACATCGTCGACACGATGTAGCGATAGATGCCGACGATGAGGCCGGCGTCTTTGCGCGATGGATCCAGGTCGAGCACTTTTTCGTGCTCGTCGAACGCCCTCCGCGCGGCGTTGAAGCCGGCGAGCATCTTCCCCTCAACGGTCGCCACATGCGACGCGCGCAGCCCGATCGCTGACCCGAGGTCATAGTGAGCCTGCGGATCGCGAGGCGTCGCCGCGAGGCGTGCTTGCGCGAGCTCAATCGCGCGCGCGACGTGCGCGCGAAAGGCTTCATCGAGGTCCGGCGGCGGCTTCTTCAGCTCGACCTGTGTACGGCTGAAGGAACCGAGGTAGTGGTCAACGGTCACCGCCCCGCGCACGAACAGCACGTGGAGCCAGATGACGGATGCGAGCGCGCGGTGCAGTGCGGGATCGTCCGGATGGGCGGCGATCTCCTTGCGCAGCAGCGCGATCGCCTCGTCATGATCGAGGTTGTAAACGAGATCGAAAGCCCGCGTTCGAATCAGAGCGCTTTCATCACGCACTGCCGGTTGGAGCGTCGGCGCGAGACCGCCCCAAAGCGCGAGCGCGAGGACAGCGGATTGCATAGGTCACTATAAAGTAGAATGAACAGTCACCTCAGCCGCTGGCTGGGGCCTATCACTCTGAGCTTATTCATTCTGTTTTACATCGCGCTAATACGAATTGCGTGAAGGAGGCTGTCATGCCGCGTGGGAGACCCCGAAAAAGCGACGAGGTTCTGATGAAGTCCGCCGAATTCATCGGCTGGGCCCTCGGCGGTCTCGAACGTGAGATTGCGCTGACTCGCGAACGGCTGTCGTCGTTGACGTCGCAAGCGGCGCGATTGCGCGAGCGTCTCGGGCCAGCCGTCCTGCGATCGTCGAAAGCGCCGGCCAAGGCCGATGATGGCGGTGCGCCGAGCGGTCGCAAGCGGCGTCCGCACATGTCGGCCGAAGCGAGAAAGCGGATGTCCGAGATGATGAAGAAACGGTGGGCGGAGCGACGAAAGAAGCACGCCTAAAGGTCAACCGACCGTCCGAGGCCGCGCTCCTTCGCACGCACGAAGGCGAGGTGCGCGGCCGCCACATCCTCCACGGCCATCCCGAGCGATTTGAAGAGCGTCACATCTGCGGCGTGCCGTCGGCCCTCGACGGCGCGTGCGGCAACTTCGCCCAGCTCTCCCAGGATGTGTTCCGGGCCGAATCGCCCTTCCTCCATGGCCAGAACGACGTCACCTGACTCGGCAAGAGCGCTCTCACGCGAGTCGACGATGAGCCGCGCGCGTGCGACGAGTGCGCCGTCCAGCTCCCGTTGATCGGGACGGCAGGCGCCGACGGCACAGATGTGCGCACCGTCGGCAATCCACTCGGTGCGAACAACCGGCGTACGCGCATGCTGTCGCCAGCACGATCAGGTCGGCGCCGGCGACAGCATCGTGTGCCGAGGCGGCAGCTTCGAGCGGAGCCTGACAGGATGGCCGCATCTCATCGACGAAGCGATTTCTTCGCTGCTCTGACGGGCTCCAGACCTTCACGCTGCGCAGCTGCCGGACGCAGGCAAGCGCCTCGAGATGGCTGCGCGCCTGCACGCCGCTGCCGATGATGGCCAGACGGTCCGCCTCCGGCCTCGCCATGAGACGAGCAGACACGGCTGATACCGCAGCGGTTCGGGCCTCTGTGATAAACCGTCCGTCGAGCAGGGCAACGAGAGCGCCGGTCGCAGGGTCGAGCAGCACGATTGTGGCGAGGTGCGACGGGAGGCCCGCGGCCGGGTTGCTTCCAACCACCGTGACGAGCTTGGTGCCAAGCGCCGGCAAGTCCGGCAGCAACGCCGGCATCACTCCGAAAAAGGATTTCTCGCTGCCGAACTCGAGCACCGTGCGCAGCGGTTGTTGAACGCGACCCGCGGAGTAGGCGATGAGCGCCGCCTCCATCGCGTCGATGAGGTCGGGCATCGTCAGAACCGAGCGGACGTCGGATTCACTGAGGACGAGGGGCATCGTCAGTCTTTAGGTCGAGAGTCGTTAGTCGTCGTTAGTCGGTTCCGGGTTCTAAGATACAACTGCTGGGAGCTGGCGGCTGGAAGCTGGTAGCTAAAAGCTGGATTCATGTTCACCATCCGCACGATCGATGCCCATACCGCCGGCGAGCCGTTGCGGCTGATTGTCGATGGCTTTCCGTCCGTGCAAGGCGCGACCATGCAGGAAAAGCGCGAGTGGGTGAGGGCTAATCACGATCACCTGCGGACGGCGTTGATGCTGGAGCCGCGCGGGCACACGGATATGTATGGCGCCCTGCTCACCGAACCGGAGCGGGCGACGTCCGACGCCGGCGTGTTGTTCATGCACAATGCCGGCTACAGCACGATGTGCGGGCACGGCGTGATTGCGGTCGCGACGATCGCGATCGAGCGCGGGTTGATTACCCCTCGGCGCGCCGACGAGATCGTGTTGGACACGCCAGCCGGACAGGTGCACGCGCGCCCGCGCATGTCAGCAGCAGACCGTCGCGTGACCAGCGTGAGCTTCCGCAACGTTCCCTCCTTTGTGCTGCATCCGGCGGTACCGATTCAGCTGGACGGGCGCACCATTCACGCCGATGTGGCCTTCGGCGGGGCGTTCTACGCCATCGTCGACAGCGAAGCGGCGGGCCTGGCGATTCGCGGCGAACGGCTGGCCGAATTGCGCCGCGCCGGAATGGCTATCGCGCATGCCGTCGACTCGGCCGTCCGCGTCGAGCATCCGGAGCAACCCGATCTGCACGGCATCTACGGGACCATCTTCACCGGACCTCCGACATCACCCGATGCAGACCTGCGGAACGTGACGATCTTTGCGGAGTCAGAAGTCGATCGCTCTCCGTGTGGCACTGGCACGTGCGCGGTGATGGCGGTCCTTGCGGCGATGGGCATCCTGACGCCGGAACAGACCTTTACGCACGAGAGCATCATCGGCACGCGATTCCGCGGCCGGGTCGCAGCGGAGCTGATGGTGGGCGACCTTCCCGCGATCCAACCCGAGATCGAGGGGGAGGCGTACATCACAGGCGAGTCCACATTCGTCATCGACGAGCGCGATCCGCTGGCCTTCGGGTTTCGTCTGTAGGCCCGGCCTTCCGCCTTCGCTAAAGCTACGGCGCGGCAGGCCCGAGCTCCCGAGCCGTATACTGACGCCATGCCGATCCGCGACCGCGTCGCGCGGCTCGTCGCCCAGCTTCCTCGGGTGCCCCAATACCCGACCCAGGGCGTGACGCTCTTCGTCGATCTCGAACGCCGCGACGTGCAGCGCGGCTACACGCCGCTATCGGTCATACGCACGGTTCTGGCCGGACGCGGCGCCAACATGTTCTACCTGTATCGACTCGTCGATGAGACGCTCGACCCGCTCGACTCAGACATTCCGCTGATCTTCGGCTCCGGCGTGCTCACCGGCATCGTTCCGAGCGCGGCCCGCGGCAATGCGACGTCGTGGTCTCCCGAGTCGCGCGTCATTCTCGACTCGAATGCCGGGGACTACTTTCCTTCCTTCATCCGCATGAACGGCATCGATCACCTGGTGCTGTTCGGCCGCAGTGACGCGTGGACGGTCATCCGCATCCGCGAAGGCCAGCTCGAGTTCGTCGACGCGCGCCCATATCTCGGCCTGGACAACATCGATCTGCGGGAGCGCATTCCGACGGACTTCGGCGGGACCTGGACGCGCGATCTGGCGATGGTGAACGTGACGCGCGCGGGGGAGAACCTCGTATTGACGAGCGCGATCATGGCCGGCCCCAAGGCCTGCTACGCGCGTGGCGGCCCCGGTGCCAAGATGGGCTCGCTCAAAGTCAAAGCCGATCGTCATCCAGGGGCAGACGCGCGATTTCGACACCGCGCAACCATACAAGGGCTACAACCGCACCATCGCGCAGAAGCTGCTCGACACCTCCGTCGTCAAGCACGCATTGAAGACGATGGGTACGCCGTTTCTGTACAAGCCGAGCCGAATCCTCGGCGCGATGGGCACGAAGAACAATCAGGAAACGACCTGGACCGATAGACTCGACGCGGAGCACATCACGCCGTATCGCCCGGGAATGGCCGGATGTTTTCGCTGTCCGGTCAACTGCCGGCCGTTGAACGCGCTGAACGATGACGCGGCCGACAAGTACGGACGCGGCGATGGCCCCGAGTACGTCACGCTCGGCAAGTTCGGCCCGAACCTCGGCATCGATCGCGTGGAAGCGGTCATCCGCTTGAACAACATCTGCAACGATCTCGGCCTGGACACGGCGTCCACCGGATCGTCAATCGCGTGGGCGATGGAGCTGTATCAGCGCGGCATCATCAACCGGACGACGACGGGCGGACTCGATCTGGCGTGGGGCAACGCCGAGGCCGTGGAACAGCTGCTGTTCCTGATTTCACGGCGCGAGGCATTCGGCGACGTCGTCGCCGACGGTGCGCGAGCGGTGGACACGGGGCGCTATCCGCGCGAGGCGTTGAAGTATCGAATGGCGGTCAAAGGGCTGATGCAGAGCGATCCCCACGATGCGCGGATTCTGAAAGCGTTCGCGCTCGGTCTCGCCGTGGCTACTCGAGGGATGGATCACCTTCGCAACCGCGTGACGCTCGAGATCAACGCGCGCATCAACGACGACCCTGGTTTCAAGACGCGGTTATATGGCGGACCGGTCAGCGCCGCGCCGAACAGCTACGAAGACAAGGCTCGCGCGGTGCGTGTCTGCGAAAACATGTACGGGGTTGGCGACGCCGTCGGCATGTGCCGCTTCACGACGAAATTGTTCAACAGTCCGTCGCTTCCTGGTCTCGAGGAATTTGCGGCACAGATCGCCAACGTCACCGGTCTGGAAATGACCGCTGACGAGCTCGATCGCATCGGCCTCAACATCATGGGCGTCGAGCGCCTGCTGAATGGCCGCTTCGGCGTCACGCGCCGCGATGACACGCTGCCGGACCGATGGTTCGACGAGCGCATCACCGTGGGTGCCTACGCGGGCGAGCGCATCGACCGGCGAGAGTTCGAGGGGATGCTCTCGAGGTTTTACGAAATTTCCAACCTCTCGCCGGACGGATTGCCGCGTGACGAATGGCGTGCCGAGCTCGAGGGCGTGCTGGGAGCTTGACGTGATCACCGTCCGACTGCCGTCGACATTGCACGCCGATACCCTCGAGATCATCGAGCCCGTTGCCGACATCGCCGCGCTCATCGACGTCCTCGATCGGCGGATCCCTGGCTTCCGCGATCAGCTCGATGATTCGATATTCAACTTCGCCGTGAACGACGAAATGTTACTGTTTCGCGCCCGAGACCGGACGCTGCGTGATGGCGATATCGTGGAGGTGATCCCGACGATTTCGGGTGGGTAGCTCGCGCGAACCCTGGAACCCTAGAACCTCAGAACCCTAGAACCGGGTCAGACGAGGACCGCGACGAGTGCCACAACGAGCAGAAACGCCACCACGCGCTCTGCGTTGCTCGAAAAATTCAATTCAAACATAGCCGTTTGCCGCCTTTCATAGAGTTAGACGGGGCAACACGGCAAAAGTTTGTGACAAAAGTTTAGCGATCTTTTTCGGTGGTGGTCGATGCGGGGAGGGACGCCACGTAGCTCTTGCGGCCCCGCGCCGTCATCCCCGCCTTCTTCACTCTCACATCGAGTTTGTGCACTTTGCCATCCTGCAGGGGCGGGGAGAACCCGATGGCATATTGGCTGTGTAACTCTTGCGCGATGCGCGTGAACGTGGGACCCAGCTCGTCCTTCTTGCGCAGATCGAAGAAACCGCCGCCCGTTTCTTCGGCGAGGCTCTTCAATCCCCGGTCCGGACGCGTGCGCACGCGCTGCGCACCGTTGAAGTAGTCGCTCTCGAGGCCGACGCCGTAGATCATCATGTCCTCGATCCGCGCCCGCTCGAGAACGTCGCCGCGACCAAGACGGCTCGCGGTGTCATCTCCATCGGTGAACGTGATCACCACGCGCCGTCCCTCGATGCCTCGGAGCGCCGCGATGCTCGCGTCGACCGCGTCGTACAGACGCGTCGGATAGCCGAAGTCGAGATCGTTCTTCAGAATGCGAATCAGCGTGTCGCGATCGCCAGTGAATTCATCCTTCGGCAGAATCTGGATCTTGTCGTTGAACGCGCCCACCTTTGCGCGGTCTTCCGGCATCAGGCGAATCACGAACTGCTCGGCAGCTTCCTTCACCAGGTCGAGATTGAGCGTCATGCTTCCGCTCGTATCGAGCATCAGTACGACGGTGATCGGCGTCGGCTCGTTGCCGAACGTGGTGATCGGCTGAATTTTTCCGTTGTCGTAGATCTCGAAGTCAGTCTGCACCAAATCCGTCACGAGCCTGCGGTCGGAATCGGTCACCGTGACAAAGACGGGGACGGTCTGCGTCGTCACCTTCAGCCGCTGCGCGGCCACGGGCAGCGCGATCAGAGCGGCAGCGGTCAGGGCCGCAGACAGGGTCAGAGTGCGAAACATTAGGGCTCCGGATTTTCAGGGCTGACCCTTCAAGGATACCGCGAGCAGGAAGGTTCCTCCTACAGGGGGTTCTCCACGGGGGTTCTGCTGCCTGCACTAGCATGAGCTTCATCGTGAGCGATGTGCGGATCCGGATTGTGGCGCTGGGGGATTCCACCACTGCGGGCACGCCGGGGTTCTTGTCGCCGCTCGAAGCGCCGCCGGCGGGTCGCGGTGACGAAACCAGTCAGTATTCGTGGTGGCTGATGCAGGCGCATCCGGAGTGGAACGTGATGAACTGCGGCGTGAACGGCGAGCGCAGCGACCAGATTCGTGCACGATTTGCTCGCGATGTACTCGACGTCAAACCGGCACTCGTGATCATCATTGCCGGCGTCAACGACATTTATCAGGGCCGATCGGCCGGCGATGTGATCGAAGAGTTGCACGCCATGTACGAGGCGGCCTCGCATGCAGGGATTCGCGTCGTGGCGGGCAGCATCGTGCCGTTCAACACGGCGACCGCCGATCAAAACGTGCGCATGCGCGCCGTCAACGCCTGGATTCAGCGTCATGCACTGAAAGATGGGAACCTCACGTTCGTGGATACCCGTCGCGCGGTGGCGCATCCAGACAACCCTGACGCGCTCGCCGATTCCCCAGATGAGCTGCATCCCTCCGCCGACGGCTATCGCCGCATGGGCGAGGCGGTTCTATCCGCGGTCGAGCGCGCGCTCGAATATCCGACTTGATTTGTCGGACATCAGCGGATAGGCTTTTCTCACCACCGCATTTTCCTTGACCTTTTCCATTCGACGGGACACGGATTCATGTTGCAGGCGTTCGTCATCACGTTGCGAGAGGGACTCGAGGCATTCCTGATCGTCGCCATCAGCCTGGCCTACCTGCGGAAGACGGGGCGCGGTCGGCTCATCCCGGCGGTGCATTGGGGGATCGCGACATCGGTGCTGCTGAGCATCGCGGCAGGCGTGCTGCTCGCTCGCGCGAGCAACCAGGCCCTGTGGGAAGGGGTGCTGGCGATGACCGCAGCGGTCCTGGTGACGTCGCTCACCGTCCACATGTGGCGCGCAGGCCGCCGCATGAAGCGTGACATCGAAGGCAGGCTCGAAGAGTCCTCCAACCGGACCGGCCCCGCCGCCTTTCTCGGCGTCTTCGGTTTCACACTCCTGATGATCACGCGCGAAGGCATGGAGACGGCGCTGCTCATGAACGCGCTGCTCTTCCAGGTTCGGTCGGTGCAGATCATCGGCGGCGCGCTGGCCGGGACGCTGCTGGCAGCGGGCGTTGCGCTGCTGTGGTCACGCTACGGACATCGAGTCAACCTCGCCCGGTTCTTCCAGGTCACTGCGGTTTTCCTTTTCGTGTTCGTGTTCCAGCTCCTGATCTACGGCTTCCACGAGCTGACCGAGGCCAATCTATTTCCGGGCAGCGAAGCCTGGCACGCGGCGACGGAACCCTACGGCCCCGACGGTGTGTACGGTCAATACCTGAGCTACATGCTGGTCCTGCTCCCGCTGGGATGGCTGGCGTTTGCCGGTTTTACCAAGCGTGGGCCCGCCCCGCAGCGTTCTCAGGTGGCGTGACGCCTGGCTGAAGGCCGAGCCCCCGAGCCCCCGAGCCCGATTGGATACAATCCGGGCATGCCTGAACCGGCGGCCAAGCCGCCCACCGTCGCGGAACTGGTCTGGGATCGCGATCTGATTTTTTCCGGCACGTCCGGCAAGGCTTCCATCCTGCTCGATAGCGCGGGCCTCGCGGGTCCCTCTCCCGTTCAGTCGCTTGCCTTCGCGATCGCCGGGTGCATGGCCATGGACGTCGTGTACGTGATCAAGAAAGGCCGTCACAACCTGCATGGCTGCCGTGTGGAGCTCGTTGGCGAACGCGCGCCGGAGGAGCCCCGCCGGTTTACGGCAATCGCGCTGCGATTCGCCATTGTGGGTAGTGTGCCTCGTCAGGTCGTCGATCGCGCGATCGCGCTTTCGCGAGAGAAGTACTGCTCGGTGTGGCACTCCATGCGTCAGGACATCCCTCTGACCGTGACGGCATCCATCTCTCCCGCATCTTCTCCGTCCACGTCGGACGAGGCTTGAATGCCGCCGGGTACCCGGCGCGAATATCTCGACTGGTTGCGCGGCGTGGCCGTGCTGATCATGATCGAGGCTCACCTCGTCGATAGCTGGACCGGCGCCGCCGATCGACAGACACCGGCCTTCGCGGCAGCAATGATCATCGGAGGCATGGGCGGCTCGCTCTTTCTGTTCCTTGCGGGAGCAGCCGTCGCGTTGTCTGCCTCCTCGAAGCTTCGACGGACCGGCGATCCCGAGGTCGCCGCATCTGCCGTCATGCGTCGCGGGCTCGAGATCTTCGCGCTCGCCTTTCTCTTCCGGATTCAAGCGTGGATTCTGGGATGGTCCTCACCGGCGGCGCTGCTGAAAGTCGACATCCTCAACATCATGGGGCCATCGATCGCGGCGGCCGGCTATCTGTGGGGAAGAGTGCATTCGACCCGCAGCCGGCTGATCGCCTTCATCATCGCCACGGTTTCTGTCACGTTGCTGACGCCGCTGATCGTGAGCGCGCCCATCGGCGCTCTCCCCGATCCCATCGAGGCCTACATCCGGCCGATCGCTCGTCTGTCGAACTTCGTGTTCTTTCCCTGGATGGCTTTCGTGTTTGCGGGTGTGACCGCAGGCCTTTTTCTCGACGCGACACCATCGGCTCACGAAGCGCGCGCGAACGCCTGGATCTTCATCGCAGGCTCGACGATCGCGGCCGCCGCGTTCGCGGCGTCCTACCAACCGAGCCCGTATCCGCACTCCAGCTTCTGGCACACGTCGCCGAGCTTCTTCTTCATCCGCGCCGGACTGATGATCGCCGCCATCGGCGTCGCCTACTTATGGCAGTCGCGTCCGGGCGGATTGCAGAAGTGGAGCCCACTCCGCCAGATGGGTCGTTCGTCGCTGTTCATCTACTGGATTCACGTCGAGATGGTGTACGGCCTGATATCGCTGCCCCTGCACAATGCGCTGACCTTGCCGCAGTCACTGCTCTTGTTCGTGGTGTTCTCAGGCTTCATGCTCGGCTGCTCGATTGCCAAGGATCGCGTCGTCACGTGGTGGCAGGAGCGGCGGGTTCGGGATCCGTTCCGTAGGCCCGCCCTTTAGCGGGCGCGCCGCGATTCGACGCATTGCTGATTGGTACACGCCCGCCCTAAAGGGCGGGCCTACAGCGCACGCAATGCGACGGACGGATCAACCCGCGCCGCTCGACGGCTGGGGACGGCGCAAGCCGCAAGAAGCGCGATCGCCAGGACGCTCAACGCCACTCCCAGGCTCGTCGTATCGAAACTGGAAATTCCGAAGAGCAGGGTGCGCATGGCGCGGGCAGCCATCAGCGCCCCAGGTATCCCGACCAACAATCCAACCAGCGAAACGCTGCCGATCGACTGAAACACGAGCCGGACGATGTGCTGCGGCTGCGCGCCAAGAGCCATGCGAATCCCGAATTCGTTGGTCCGCAGCGAGACCGCATAAGCAACCAGCCCGTGAACGGCGGTTGCCGCCAGCAACGGGGCGAGCATCGAAAACGCCGCGAGGATGAGAGCCGTAAATTGCCAGGGCCGCTGCGCACTGGCCACGAGGGTTTGCAGCGGCACGGTCTCGACGGGCCTTCCCGGATCCATCTGCCGAATCAGCACACGCGCCGCGTTGGCGAGCCCCGCGGGATCGCCTGATGTGCGAACCGCCCAGGTCGCCGCCCCACGGGTGGGCACGTAATAGTCGAGTCTGGCCTCGTGCAGCTGTCGATGGCGCACCGAGCCGACCACTCCGACGACCGTGCTAAAGCGCTCATCCGGTGTCAGGCGGAAAATTCGAATCTTTTTCCCAACGACATCCGTTCGGCCCCACAGGGCTTGCGCCGTGACGTCGCTGACGATCGTGACCAGCGATTCGGTCGCGACGTCGCGCGCGTCGAAGAAGCGACCGCCGAGGAGCCGGATCCCCATGGCCTCGAAGTAACCCGGTGACGCGCGCAGTAGATTGAGCGTCGGGTTCTTCTGGGCATCGTCGATGGACTGTGCCTCCAGCTGGAACGTCACGTCGTCGCCAATCGGGCCGAGGGTGAGCGGTCGGAGCGAGATGGCGCCGACTGACCGAACGCCTGGCAGCCCGGCCAGTGCCTCACCGATGCGATGTTCGTCGTCGCCGGGAGTCTCCACCAGCAGAACCCGGTCCGCCGTATAGCCGAGGTCGAGACCCCTGATGTTGATGAAGCTTCGGACGGCCAGGCCGGCCGCAGTCAGAACCGTGACAGTCAGGGCGATCTCGACGGCAATGATCACTTGCCGGCCGAACCCGGCTCCGCCGGTGACCCGCTGTGACGAAGGTCCGAGGCGTACGCTGTCCCTCAAGGCCAGCACCAGCAGCGGCTGGACCGTCGCGAACACGGCCGCGAGCGCGCCGGCAGCCATGGCAAAGGCCAGCGCGCGCAACCCGATCGATGTTTCTTCGATTCCGGCGATCGTCGAGGGCGCCAGGGTGACGAAAAACCGAAGACAGAGGTATGCCATCGGCACGGCCACAATCGCCGCCGATGCACACAAGAGGGTCGCTTCGGCGAGGAGGAGCCGGAGAATATCGAGGCGAGAGGCTCCAAGTGCACGGCGGACCGCGACCTCGGACTGCCTGGCCAACGCCCTGACCAGCGCCAGCCCAGCGACGTTCACGCAGGCCAGCAGGAGCACGAGCGCCGCCGCCGTGGCCAGCAGCACCAGCGCCGGACGCGTCGGGCCCAGGATCTGGTGGACCAGTGGCGTCATGACCGGACGGCGCTCCGGCAGGGCCAGCTGGTACCTCTCGAAGAGGCCTCGCAGAATGCGCGAGGAATCGTCGGTTGCCTGGTCGGCGCTGATCCCGGGACCCAAACGTCCCACCATGTAGAGGAATCCGATGCGGCGCAGGTTGTCCCGCGCGTTGGGCTCGAGAGCGTCGATGGTGCGTTTGAGAGGCGCCCAGAGCTGCGAGCCCGCCGGGTAATTGAATCGTGGCGGCATGATCCCGACGACCGTGTGGGGCTCGTTGTCGAGCGAGATGACGCGGCCGACGACCGATGGGTCGCTCCCAAAGCGCTGCTGCCACAGCGGATGGGACAAGACGACGACCGCAGGTGCACCTGGGGCTTCGTCTGATGGATGCAGAGTTCGCCCCAGGTGGGCTCGCGCGCCCAGGACGTCGAAAAACGAACCCGACACCGCTCCGAACTGCATCACCACTGGATCGCCGACCCCAGTCATGAGCAGGCTCCACGGCGTGCTGCCGTGCGCCGCAAGGTCCTGAAAGGCCTTCGTTTCGTTCCGGAAATCGAGAAAGTCGGGGTATGAGATCTCGATCAGCGGGCTGTCCGGCTCGGCCGCCCACATAACGACGAGCCGATTCTGGTCGGTGAGCGGCAGCGGGCGGATGAGGACGGCGTCAACCAGCGCGAAAATCGCCGTCGAGGCCCCGATCGTTGCCGCGAGGACGAGAATCGCCGTCCCCATGTAGCCGGGTCGCCGTCTTAACGAACGTAATGCATACGTCACGGTGAGGGCCCTTGTGAATCTGCTGCAGGTGCAATATACAATCGGCCCTCATGATCAGCGTGGCCGCGATCCGCATGCAGCAGTTCGGCGTGCATTTCTATCAGGCGTCTTTAACGGCCAGCGACATCGACAAGCTGGTCCGGTTCGAGGTCCTCAGCTACGGCGAACAGGCACAGCCGGTTCGAGGCGGACGAAAGAAGGCGCCGCCGGTCGCCGCACCCTCGAAAGTCAATTGGGACCTCCTCGAACGGCGCATTGCCTCGAGCGAGAAGGCCTACCAGCGTCAGATTATCCGCCGCAAGATTGACGAGCTGGTCCAGTACTACGAACAGTGTCGTCAGGCACGCGATCTGCCGTCCATTCCCGGTGCCGTCATCATCTCCTGCGATGAAACCCTGCGTTTCGAACCGGCGGAATCCGGCTCGTCCGTTGGCACGCTGAAGGTCCCCGAACGTGAGGGGATCCTGCGCGCCATCGATGGTCAGCACCGCCTGCTGGCCCTGCACGCCGACATCGAGCGCTTCGGAGACGAGCAGTTCACGGTCCCGGCGGTGATTTTCGATCGCCTGCCGGAGGACCACGTTGTCCAGATGTTCGTGACGATCAACGCGAAGCACACGCGGTTGAACGCCTCGCACCTGGTTTCGCTTTCCGGCCGTCAGCTCTATCGCGACGAGAGCCTGGCTGCCGCTCATGACATCGTTCGCGCGCTCAACGACCGCGAGGACTCCCCGCTCTACGGGGAGATCAAGCTGCTCGGGGTTGGCAGTGGACGTGTCGCGCAAGCGCCGCTCGCGCAGGAGCTGAAGAAGCTGTTCGCCGCCGAGTCCTTTGGCACGGGCAAGAAGGGCGAAGACTTCCGCGACGAATCGAAGAAGTTTTTCGTGAACTACCTGAAGCAGGTTGCACAGGTGTTCAACGCGGCGTGGAATGGCCGCAAGTACAGCATCAAGAGTGCGGCGGCGCTCAGAGCCTTCGTTCGCGTCGCGCCGGATGTGGTCCGAAGGCTGGATCAGGAGCACGCGGATCGCACGGACTTTCGCGCCATCGGGCGCGTCATCGCGCCCTGGGGGCGTCGTATCGGCGACCTGCGGTTCGAGACCGAGGGAGCCTGGAAGCGTTCAGGCACCACGGTCGACTCGCTGGCCAAGGAACTGCGGCTCGCGCTGCAGTATCCGGAAGGGGCGGCAGTCTAGAAAAAAAGGGCATCGCCCGTTAGGACGATGCCCTGGTGTTTGCGGGCGACCCGGCTCCCCAGCAACTCACGGCTCCCTGCCGTAAATATCAGGCCGCCTGCATCTCCCAATTGAGCAAGCGGTGTACCTGCGAGTTTCCCGAGTTTTTCGGCCTATTTCAGGCCCTCGGCCCACGGTTCTGTGAGCACGATCACAGTTTTCGCTTTCGTCGGATCACTTGCGGCAAGCGGAATCTGCGCGCATCAACCGTCGTCGTCTTCCGCCACCGTGTCGGCGTTGTCGTCGAAGCGGAAACCGGCACTCATACGGAGACGGTCACGGCCGCCCCCTTCCGCGCGGCAGAACCGGGCATCGCCGTGCAACAGACCCTGGGAAGCGCGGCATCTGTTCGAGACTATGATTCCCATCGTGCCATCCGCCGGCATTCGCACCATCCTCGCCATCTTCGTCGTGGGGGTCCTGGATCTGGTGACGGTCATGCCGTCAACGGCGCAGATCGGCACGCGCAGCTGGGTCGCCGCGCACCAGGGACAAATCGTCGGTGAGCTCGTCGAGCTGCTCGCCATTCCAAACGTCGCCGCGGATCGGCAGAACATCCGCCGCAACGCGGATCACCTGCGCGCGATGCTCGAACGACGCGGATTTGCCGCCGAACTGCTCGAAACTACCGGCAATCCCCTCGTCTACGGAGAGCTGAAGGTTCCCACGGCCACGCGGACGCTGCTGCTCTACGCTCACTACGACGGTCAGCCGGTGGAGCCCAAGGCCTGGCAGCAGCCGGACCCGTTCAAACCTGTTCTCCGCACGGCTCGCGTCGATGCCAGCGGCCAGATCGTGGACCTCGCGAGCGTGACAACGTTCGATCCCGAGTGGCGGCTCTATGCACGGTCGGCGTCGGACGACAAGTCACCGATTGTCGCGCTGTGCGCGGCCGTCGACGCCTTGAAAGCCTCCGGGGTGGCCCCCACCGCCAACTTGCGAGTCGTCCTCGATGGCGAGGAGGAGGCAGGCTCACCGAGCCTGGTGCCGGCGATTGGAAAATACCGCGACAAGTTTCGCGCCGATTTGATGGTGATTTTCGACGGTCCGATGCACTCGAGCGGTCGACCCACGCTCGTCTATGGCGCGCGCGGGATAGTGACGATGAACCTCACGGTATTCGGACCGCGCGCCGGAGTGCACAGCGGCAATTACGGCAACTGGATTCCCAACCCCGCGCAGCGCCTCGCCTTATTACTCGCGACGATGAAGGATGAGGACGGACGGGTGCTCGTTCCCGGATTCAACGACAATGTCAGGCCCCTGAGCGCAAGTGAGCGGGCGATGCTCGACGCCGTTCCGGACGACTCGGCCAGGATGCTGAAGACGTTTGGTGTGGCGGCTCCGGAGAAGGCATTCGAACGGTTGCAGGACGCGCTGCAGTATCCGACGTTGAATGTTCGCGGCTTGACCAGCGCACATGTCGGGGCGGGGGCGCGAACGATCATTCCGGACCGTGCCACGGCCGCCATCGACGTCCGGCTGGTCAAGGAGACGCGCGCGGCGGATCTCGTCGAGAAGATCCGTGCGCACGTCCGTGCACGAGGCTATACGCTCGTCGATGCCGATCCGGACGACGTGATGCGCGAACGGCAGCCGAGACTGGCCCGGATCCAGGTGTCGGAGCCGACCGAAGCGTTCCGCACATCGCCCGACGATCCGCAGGCGCGGCAGGTGGCCGTCGCCCTCGAGAAAGCATTCGGCGCGCCCCCAGTGCGTCTCCGCACCCTTGGCGGGACGGTTCCAATCGCCCCATTCGTCGATGCCATGGGATTTCCGGCGATCCTGATTCCGACGGTCAACTTCGACAACAACCAGCACGAAGAGAACGAGAATCTGCGGTTGGGTCATCTGTTCCAAGCGGTTGAAATCATCGCCGCACTCGTTGGGTCGTAATCGTTGCTGGTTGCTCGTCGCTCGTTGCTGCGTTGCTCGTTGCTCGTGGCTCGCAGATCGCGGCTCACGACTCTGAAGCACGTCGCACGTAGCACATAGCACGTCGCACGTGGGGATGCACCTCGTGAACATCGACCTGAATTCCGACATTGGCGAGTCGTTCGGCCGCTGGACGCTCGGCAACGATGTGGACGTCATGCGCAGCATTACGTCGGCGAACATCGCGTGTGGGTACCACGCGGGCGATCCAGGAGTCATGCGCGAGACAGTGCGGATGGCGAAAGCCGCCGGCGTGGCCATAGGTGCCCACCCCGGATTTCCGGATCTGGTCGGCTTCGGGCGCCGCAATATGTCGGCGACGCCGGGTGAGGTCGAGAACTTCGTTCTTTATCAGGTCGGTGCGCTGGCCGCTATCGCGGCTGCCGAGGGGATGCGGCTGCAGCACGTCAAAGCGCACGGTGCGCTCTACAACATGGCCGTTCGGGACCGCGGATTGTCCGAGGCCATCGCCCGTGCGGTGGCCGCGTTCGATCCGGCGTTGATTCTCTTTGCCCTGCCCGGCACCGAGCTCGTGCGTGCGGCGCAAGCCGCCGGCCTGCGTGTGGCCACGGAAGGCTTCGCCGATCGTGCGTATCAAGCAGACGGATCATTGACGCCGCGCGAGCGGCAAGGCGCGGTGATCGAAGATACCGTCGAGGTCGTTGCCCGGGCGGTGCGGATCGCTCGCGACGGCGTCGCCACGTCGATCGATGGGCATGAGATTCCGATGCGAGTCAACACAATCTGCACGCACGGCGACACGCCTGGATCGCACAAGTTGACGCGGGCACTTCGTGACGGACTCGAACGTGCCGGTCTCGCGATTCGGCCCGTTGGTACGTGGCTCGACTCACCCTCAGCCACCCGACCGGGCGGCGCATGACCATGAGCGTGGCGGTGCGGTCCGCAGGGCTGTTCGCCTGGTGGCATCACGGCACGCCAGAAGGGCGCCGCGCGCTCATTGCCGCCGCGCTCGGTTGGATGCTCGATTCGTTCGACGTGATGCTCTACGCGCTCGTTCTCGCGTCGATCATCACGGAGCTCGGGTTGACGAAGGAAACCGCCGGCCTTCTCGGGTCGGCGACGCTGGTGGCTTCAGCCGTTGGCGGGATGATCTTCGGTGTCGTGGCCGATCGGTTCGGCCGCACGCGTGCGCTCATGGCCAGCGTGCTGATCTACTCGGTGTTCACCGCGGCCTGCGGCTTCGCGCAGACCGTGGCGCAACTGGCGGTCTTCCGCATCATGCTCGGGATTGGCTTCGGCGGTGAGTGGGCAAGTGGTGCCGCGCTGGTCTCCGAAACGTGGTCCGACGAAGACCGCGGCAAGGCGCTCGCGTTCATGCAGAGTGCATGGGCCATAGGCTACGGCGCGGCTGCCGTGGTCACCATGCTGGTGCTGCCACGCTGGGGATGGCGCGGCGTATTCTTCGTCGGGATCCTTCCCGCGTTCTTCACGCTCTGGGTGCGCCGCAACGTTGAGGAACCGCGCATCTGGCGCGAGAGGTCCGCAGGACGGGTCGGCACCAGCAGCGTGGGTTTCGCGCGCATCGGCGACCTCTTCAGTGGCGACTTGCTCAAACTGACTACCGCGCTCACGCTGATGAATGCGTTCACGATGTTCGGCTGGTGGGGATTCAACCTCTGGCTGCCCGGTTACCTGACGCTTTCTGCATCCGCCGGGGGGATGGGCCTTACGTCGCAGGTCATGACTGGCCTCATCGTGGCCATGCAGGTCGGCATGTGGTTCGGATACGTGACGTTCGGCTTCGTCAGCGATGCGATCGGCCGCAAGCGGGCCTACGTCTTCTACACCTTGAGCGCGGCGGTCCTCATGTTCGTCTATATCTCCGTTCGATCGCCGATAGCGCTGCTCGTGCTCGGTCCCTTCGTCGCGTTCTTTGCCACGGGCTACTTCAGCGGCTTCGGCGCTGTGACGGCTGAAATCTATCCGACGACGATTCGCGCCACGGCTCAGGGATTCACCTACAACATGGGGCGCCTTGCCAGCGCGATCGCTCCGTTTGCCGTGGGATCGCTCGCGCAGGAACGCGGCTTCCACGCCGCTCTTTCGCTCACGTCTCTATCCTTCGTGCTGGCGGCTGCGGCGTGGACGTTCATTCCGGAAACGAAGGGGCGGCGACTCGAATGAAACGGCTGCTCCTGGTCATATTGGCCATGACGTGCGCGCCGGGCTGTCTGGTCGTCAGCCTAAACCCTCTCTATCAGGATGAATCGATCGGCTGGGACGCCTCACTCTTGGGGTCGTGGCAGGACGTCGACGACAAATCGTCGATTGAGATCGAGCGCGGCGAGTGGAAGTCTTATCGCATCAAATACGTGCATCCGATCGAAACAGGCACGCTGACGGGATATCTCACGGCCATCGGCGACGACCGGTTTCTGGACGTGATGCCCGCACGGGGTGAGGATCGAGGGTCGTTTCTCGTCCCCGTTCATGCGGTACTTCGACTCCGCCTCGACGGTGACCGCCTGGAGTTGACACCGCTTTCCTACGACTGGATGAACGAGCGCCTGCGCGCGGGAACTCGCATCGCCGGCCTGAACGTCGTCCTCGATCAGAAGGAAAACGCCCTGGTCGTGTCACCGACCGCGGTGTTGCGCGGGTGGTTGCGCAAGCAGCTCAGGGACGGACCTGTTTTTGGGGCGCCGGCGGTATTCGCCAGGGGGCCGGCGGTGGAGCGCGAGTAATGCTCAAAGGTTCGAAGGCGGCAGTTGTGAAGAAGGTTCAACCGATCAGTATTCACGGTCAGTTGTCGCTCGATGTGTACTTCGTGGAACCGGACGCTTTGGACGGCCAGGTGAGCGTCGCCCGGATCGGTCCGGAGTCGGTGCCGCGGGCGCTCGACGTCGGGGACTCCATCGACGTGCACTACCTGCTGGGCGTCGTCACGCAGATCACGCGGCGCTCCTGAATATTGCGTTTGAGGAAGATTTGCCTCACAATTCTAGGAACTCCCATCGTTCTTGGCCGGTCCGGTTCGTGTCGGACAGTGCGGGCCGCATAAAGAGACAAACAGGAGAAGTTCTTAATGCGTATTCGTCGCCTCCGGCAGGGCTTTGCCTTGCTTCAGCAGCCGCGTCGGCGGGCCGCAGGCCGTTCCGTCCTGTTCGCGGCTGCCGTTGTCGTGTCTGCTCAGGTGGCGTTGAGTGCACAAGCTCCACCGGCAGCGCCGGCACCAGCGCCCAAAGCGAAAGAGACGGCAAAAGCCGACCAGGCGAATCTCCCGAGCGCGCGCTCGATCGTCGACCGGCACGTAGCGGCCGTCGGTGGCAAGGCAGCGCTCCTCGCCCACTCGTCCTCACGGGCCACGGGGACGTTTACTGTCGCCTCAGCCGGGATGACGGGAGCGATTGAGGTGTTTGCCGCGAAGCCCGACAAGAGCCTGGTGAAGATCACCATTCCCGGCGTCGGCGAGGTCGTTGAGGCTTACGACGGCAAGAACGGCTGGACGATGTCGGCAATGACCGGCCCGATGCTCCTCGAAGGCAAGCAGCTGGAAGAAAAGCGATTCGACACCGACTTCTTCGGCGAGTTGCACGACGCCAGCCGCTACGAGTCCATGACGACCGTCGAGCGGGCGGACTTCGACGGACGTCAGTGTTACAAGGTTCGGCTGGTTCGAAAAGGCGGAGGAGAGGACTTCGAGTTCTACGACGTCGAGACCGGCCTCAAGGCTGGACGGATTGCGACGCGCGAGACTCCCATGGGGACGGTCACCGGGACCTCCACCGAAGGGGACTACAAGAAGTTCGGCGACCTCCTGCAGCCGACGACGGTGAAGAACACGATGATGGGAGTACAGCAGCTCATCACCATCACCTCGATCGAGTACGACAACGTCTCGCCATCGGTGTTCGAACCGCCTGCGCAGATCAAGGCCCTCATCAAGTGATCGCGCGCCTACTCGCGGGCGTTCTGCTGCTGGCGACAATCGCCACGCTGTCGAGTCGGCCGGTCGTTTTCGCGCAGGATGCCGAACCGCTGACGACGTTCGACGCGGCGTGGACGCTCGTCCGCGACTCGCACTTCGATCGGACCCTCAACGGCGTGGACTGGAACGCCGTCCGCACCGAGCTGCGGCCGAAAGCGGCGGCGGCGAAGACCGTCGGCGAGTTGCGCGCGGTGCTCAGGGACATGCTGGGACGTCTCGGCCAGTCGCATTTCGCCGTCATCCCTGCGAGCGGCGACAGCGCCGCGAAAGCGGCGCATGACATGTCCGGCGATACCGGGATCGACGTGCGTCTGGTCGACGGCGTTGTCGTCGTGAGCAGCGTCGAACCCGAGAGCAGCGCGGCGCAGACCGGCGTCAAGCCGGGCTGGAAAGTCGTCTCGATCGGCGGTACCCGGCTGGATCCGCTCGTCGCCGAGCTGCCCGCCGAATCGCGTCTTCGCAGCGTCGAGGCGTGGCGCATCGCCCAGGAGCGCCTGCGTGGAACGTCGGGCACACGAGTGCGGGTCGCCTTCGAAGACCTGAACGCGCACCAGTACGACCTCACGCTGGATCGGCGGCCCGAGACAGGGGAACCGGTCACCGTCGGTCATCTGCCGACGATGTTCGTCCGTGTCGAGTCGGAGCGGCGCCAGATGCCGGGCGGCCTGTCGGCGGGTGTCATCCGCTTCAACGTCTGGATGACCGCCGTCGATCGCGAGTTCGAGAAGGCCATGGGCGCGCACCGCGACGCAGACGGCATCGTCATCGATCTGCGCGGCAACCCAGGTGGGCTCGCCGCCATGCTGATGGGCATTTCGGGGCATTTCGTCAACGAACGAAAAACACTCGGCACGATGAAGACGCGGGACTCGGAGCTGCGGTTCGTAGCGAATCCGCGCCTCGTGAACGCCGCCGGTGAGCGGGTCGCGCCCTTCGCCGGACCGGTCGCGATCATCGTGGATTCGATGAGCGGCAGCGCGTCGGAGTGTTTCACGGGCGGGATGCAGGGGATCAAACGGGCGCGCGTGTTCGGGCAGACGTCGATGGGGCAGGCGCTTCCCGCCCTGTTCAACAAGCTGCCGAACGGCGACATCCTGATCCACGCCTACGGTGACTTCGTCGCCGCCGATGGCACGCGGCTCGAAGGGCGTGGCGTCGTGCCGGATGAAGTGACTCCGCTTTCGCGCGAGGCGTTAGCGAGAGGGCAAGACCCTGCAATGGACGCCGCGCTGGCGTGGGTAGCGCGGTCGGCAGGTCGGAAGTGACCCAAAGTCTGTTCGAGAGCAGACTTCCGGGTATTTGGTTGCGCTAGGTGGAGCGCGTCTGTTAGACTCGCCGTCACCTACGCAAGCGCTTTTTTTCCAGCCAATCTACACGGAAATCTCGGGGGAGTGAGTTTTACGATGGAGCAGCGCCGGCTGCGTCTCGGTGACATATTGGATGACTACTGTCCGCGCGAGCGCCGCGTGACCAACCACGCGGTCGTTGCGATGATCGAGGACGAAGTCAAACAGACTCGTTGCACGACATGCGACGCGGAACACGTATACAAGGGCGCGCGCGTCCCCAAGCGCCGCAAAAAAGAAACACCTGCTGCTCTCTACAAAGAAGTGCTCGCCACCATGCCGGAGCCCGACGCGGAAACAGCTCCGGAGATCGTGACTGCCACTCCCGAATCTATGAGCGACATACCTGAAACGCCGCCTGCGTTAGTCGACGTGGCTCCACAAGCGATTGAGCCGGAACCCAGCGCTGAGATCGACGACATGGAAATGCCGTCGCCGGTCGAAGACGGCCCGGTGCATCGCCAGCTGCTGCGCGCCAAGCTTCCTCGGCCCGAGGGTCAGAAGGATGCACGGCCGCTTCCGGAGTTCACCGTTCGCCAGTCCGGGAACCGCAGCAACGGCCAGTTTCGCGGTGGCGGTGGCGGCGGCGGGCCGCGACCGCGCGGCGGTGATCCTCGCGCCATGATGGGCCGCGGCAATGGCGGGCCCGCCAACGGTAACCGCGCTCACGGTGGCGGCGGGGGCCGTTTTCAGGGGCCACATCGCAACCAGGGCGGCGGCCGCGGCGGTTCGCAGAACCCGTTCCGAGGCGGTCAGCCTCGACACGGAGGCAAGAAGGGGCGCGGTTAGCCCAAACCGATGTCCGTCGCGCTCGTCGTCCTCGCGCTTTTTCTTGCGCAACAAAACCCGGCGCCGATCAAGTTCGAACCCAGGGAAGGCGTGCCCACGTTTGCGGTCCGCCCGCCCGTCCTTCGTCTGAAACCCGGGGCGATCGTCGAAACCCGTACGTTTTCCAAGCCTGGCGATTACTACGAGAAATCCGGCGGTCCCTGGCCTGGTGAGGTCGGGCCGTTCCTGATTGAAGGGGCGACCACCTCCGACACCCTTGTCGTCCGTATCCTCAAGTTGCGGCCGAATCGGGATACCGCCGTGTCCGCGGTCAATCCCACCGGCATCAGCGCCGTCGCCGGCGATTCCCGGACCCGGATGTTGAACGACCCGCTGCCGGCGCGGCGTTTCGAGTGGCGTCTCGACCGCGCACGCAGCGTTGGAATCCTGGAGCTGCCGGCTTCGGCCTCGAAGCGCATCGAGATGCCCCTCAAACCGATGCTTGGCCGGCTTGCCGTCGCCCCGCGATGGTGACGAGGCATGGGGCGGTCTCTGGCCGGGCAACTTCGGCGGCAACATGGACGCGTCGGACGCGCGCGAGGGGACGACGGTCTATCTGCCGATCTTCCACGAGGGCGCCTACTTCTATTTCGGTGACGGCCACGCCCTGCAGGGCGACGGCGAGATCTGCGGATCGGGACTGGAAACGACGATGGACGTCACGTTCCAGTTCGACGTGATCAAAGGCCAGCGCATCCGCTGGCCGCGGATGGAAGATGCGGACGACATCATGGTGCTCGGCAGCGTGCGGCCGCTGGTTGATGCCTTCCGCATTGCCCAGGTCGAACTGATCCAGTGGCTGGTCGACGACTACGGGTTCGACAAGCTCGATGCCTATCAGGTTGTTTCGCAGGGCGGGCACTCGCGCATCGCCAATGTCGTCGATCCCAACTACACGGTCGTCGCGAAGTTCCCGAAGAAGCTATTACCGCCGAAGACGCGCTGAGCCCGTTGAAGATCGACAGGTCAACGGGATCTAACTGAGTTTCTTTCGGTGAAAGGCTTTGAACGTGGATTTGAGTGGCAAACATGGCCTCATCGTCGGAGTTGCCAACAAGCGGTCGATTTCGTGGGCAATCGCGCAGGCGGCGGCAACCGCCGGCGCCCGCCTCGCGGTCACGTATCAGGGTGAACGGCTCGAGGAGAACGTGCGCGAGCTGTCGGAATCGCTGTCGAACCCCCTGATCCTTCCGCTCGACGTCACAGATGATGCGCAGATGGCGAATGTCTTTGCGGCGATCGAGAAGGAGTTTGGCGGCCTGGACTTCGTCGTCCACGGCGCGGCCTTTGCGCCACGCGAAGCGATGTCAGCGCCCTTCGTTCAGACGTCCAGAGAAGCCTTCCGGATGTCGCTCGACATCAGCGCCTATTCACTCGTGGCGCTGGCGCGGGGCGCCATGCCCCTCATGGAGAGCCGCGGTGGTGGCAGCATCCTGACCCTGACCTATCTTGGCAGCGAGCGCGTCTTCCAGAACTACAACGTGATGGGCGTCGCCAAGGCGGCGCTCGAGGCGTGCGTGCGGTATCTCGCCGCCGATCTTGGGCCCAAGGGGATCCGCGTCAATGCCATCTCGGCTGGTCCAATCAAGACGCTCGCGGCGTCGGGCATTGCCGGATTCACGAGCATCCTGCAGCACTATCGCGATCGTGCCCCGCTCCGCCGGACCGTCGAAACGGCAGAGGTGGCTGATGCCGCGCTGTTTCTTCTCGGTCCAGCCGGCCGGGCGGTGACGGCGGAAGTACTCATGGTCGACGGCGGATTTCACGCAACCGGCATGTAGCTTGCTCCGATGGCTGACTGACCGGGAGCCGCCCGCGGCGCGGTTGCCGCACGTCTAGTTTCGGAGGAGTTTGATGAAGAGATACAGCTATCCCACTGTCATTCTTCTGGTCGCGACCCTTCTGGCGCCGTTGCTGCTGAGCGCCTGCGGCAAATCCGTTGGCGAAACGATCGACGACGCGACCCTCACCACGCGCGTCAAGACATCGCTGCTCAACGATCCCGTAGTGGGCGGTCTGCGCATCGATGTCGACACGTTCAAAGGCGTCGTCACGTTGTCGGGTCGGGCGAAGACGAAAGAGGAAGAGGCGAAAGCCATCGCGCTCGCCCGCCAAATCGACGGCGTGAAGGACGTGAAGTCGACGTTGCAGATACAGCCTTGAAAACAGGAAGAAGCAGGAAGGAGAAGGGGAAGAAGGCCTTCATTTCTCCTTCATCCTTCTCCCTTCTTCCTTTCTTCCTCCCACCATTCCTCAATCCTGATTCGCGGTCCCTCGACTCCTAGATCCCTGAGCATTTTCGGCACCGCATCGACCATGCTCGTCGGCCCGCACACGAAGCAGAGCGTTTCGGGCGTGCGGATGAGCGGCGCGAGGCGTTCGGGTGTAATCCGACCGCGCTCACCGCGCCAGCGGGCCGTCGCTTCACGTGTGGCTGTCAGCGTCCAGCTCGAGGAGCCCGCGGCGTGCGAGCGCACGGAGCTCCGGCAGAAACGCGAAGTCGTCGGGCGAGCGCGCACTGTAGAGCAGCCGCAATCTCCCGGGCTGGCGAAGGAGCACCGCCTGACGAATCATCGATCGCAACGGTGCGATGCCGACGCCACCGGCGACGAACAGAAAGTTTTCCTCCGTCGGCTTGGCCGGGAACGTAAACGATCCGAACGGTCCCTCGACAGCCAATCGTGAACCACGCTTGACCTCGATCAACCGGCTCGCCGGATCGCGACGCGCCAGGAAGTCCAGGTAGCGTCCGCGTTGGCTTTCAGCGGGAGCCGAAGCAATGGAATACGGCACGCGAAGATCGCCATCGGCCACGCCAATCGCGGCGGCCTGCCCTGGTTGATAGGGGAATGGCGTGTCCTGCAGATCGAGCCGGATGATGCTGGCCGACGGCGTCGCTGTCCTGACGCTGCCGACGCGCAGTACGACCGAAGCCACACAGTGATCTATTTAGAGCTGGAAGCTGGAAGCTGGGACTGGGGAACTGGGGAAGCGCCTGCGGCCCGAGCGACCCTTCGACGTAGCTCAGGGTCGCCCTGAGCCTGCCGAAGGGCGAGGCGCAAGCCGCCGAGCGAGCGCGCTGGCAGTGGGGCCGCAAGCGCGCTGAGTAAAGGAAGCTGGAAGCGACTTACAGAATTCCCGCCGCAGCGCGCTGGAGGTCGTGCTCCGTCAGTTCTGGAAACGGTGAGGCCAGGAATTCGGGACCGGCGGGCCCCTGCCGGCTGTTCTTGCGCTTGCGGCCGGCCTTGTCCTGATACATCCGGCTGTCCGCCGTCGCCAGAAGGGCCTCGTACGATTCGCCGTCGTGGGGGAACACGGCCGTGCCGACGCTGATTCCGAGCGGCAGCCGCTTGCCCGGCCGCGCCTCGAAGTAAATGGCGTCGATTTCCTTCTGCAGCTCCTGGCGTTTCGCTTCTGCCTCCTCCGCGCCGCAACCGGAGAGCACGACGATGAACTCATCGCCGGCGTAGCGGACGCAGATGTCATAGGGCCGGATGGCCGCGCGCAGCACCCGCGCCACCTCGCACAGCGCCCGATCCCCGACGTGGTGGCCGTGGCTGTCGTTGATCTCCTTGAAGCTGTCGAGGTCCATGACCATGAGCGAGAGCTCCGACTTGAGACGCTCGGCACGCGAGAGCTCGCGCGTCAGGTGCATGAACAGGAATCGCGTGTTCGGCAGTCCGGTCAACGGATCGGTCAGCGAGTCGGATTGTGTCTGCTCGAACAGGATCGAGTTGTTGATGACCGCTGCCGCCTGTTCGGAGACGCGATCGAGCAGACGTCGATGGTCATCGCGGTAGAAGGCCGGATCGACGTGGTAGACGGACAGGGTGCCGATGAATCGCTCGCCGAAGAGCAGCGGGCAGACGAGCGCTGACTGGAGACTCGTGGCCGTGTGACAGTCCCGCCGCCTCGAGATCGGCATTCGGCCGGGCATTGACGAGCGGACGGCGATTTCGCGCGACCCAGCCGGTAAGGCCTTCACCCGTGCGTACCGCGATCTGCTGGATCACGTCGGCATCCGTGCCGGTCGCGAAGCGGCAGCGCAGCGTCTCCGTCTCCTCGTCGTAGAGGAAGAGTGCGGCGCACGAGAACGGTACGAGGTTGCTCAGCTTTGCCGAGATCAGCGCCATGGTGTCGGAGACGCCCAGGCTGGTGCCCATCGCCTGCGCGATTTCGTACAGCGCGTAGATTTCCCGGTGCGCGAGCGCGATGTCGTCGAAGACGTTCTTCTTGGCCGGTTCCGGCATCAATCCGGTGGCCGGCTCGCCGACCGACGGTGCGGCCGCTGGAACCGGTTTGCGCATCGCCTGCTCGAGCCGTGCCGCCTCGGCCTGGAGGCTGGGCAGAAGCTCGATGAACTTTTCGACCACGGTCGGGTCCAGTCCGCGTCCCGCCTCCTGCTGCAGGAGCCCGATGGCCGCCTCGAATCCCATGGCCTTGTGGTACGGCCGTTCGGCCATCAGCGCGTCGAAATAGTCGACGACCGACAGGATGCGCGCGCCGAGAGGAATTTCCTCGCCCTTGAGCGCTGCGGGATAGCCCTTTCCGTCCCATCGCTCGTGGTGACTCAGAATGAGCGGAGCCACGGGATAGGGGAATGGCACGGAGGAGACGATGTCGGCGCCGACCTTGGGGTGCGCGCGGATCTTCTGGAACTCCTCGGGCGTGAGCGGCCCTGGTTTCGAGAGGATGTGCTCGGGCACCGCGAGTTTTCCGATGTCGTGCAGCAGCGCGGCGGTCTTGACGCCTTGAATGTCGTTCTCCGACATGCCCAGCGCCTTCGCCACTTCGGCCGCATACAGCTGCACGCGCCGGATATGTGACTGCGACGTCTGGTCCTTCGCGTCGATGGCGAGCGCCAGCGCCTCAATCGTCGCCAGGTGCAGATCGGCCATTTCGCGGACGTGGCGCTGCTCGTCCTCGATTCGCCCCAGGTACACCTTGTAGGTGCGGTAGGTCAGGATGAGCGGCGCCATGACGAGCACCGCGAGCCAGTGCGCTTCGAGGCCGAGGACCATCCAGGCGGAGAGAGCCGCCACGCCGGCGCCGACGAAGTAGCTGGGCGCGCTCCACAGGAAGTTCTCGTTCCAGACTTTGATGATCGGCTGCCGCGTGGAGAGCGCGATCGCCGTGGCAATCGTCAGCGTGTTCACGACGAAGTAGGTCGTGGCGGCGCCGACGAGCGGCTGCGCGATCTTGCCCCCCTGGAAATGGCCGGGGGTACCGCCGAGGAAGATGTATATGGCGCCTGCCGCCTGCACGGTCAGCACCAGGCACGCCATGCTGAAGAGCGTCCGATGCGTCGGGTTCGGCTCCTTGATGCGGAACGTGCACTGGCTGTAAGCGCTGGCCGCCGCCACGAGCATCGTCTCGTGCGCGCCGAGCAGCAGCAGCGAGGCGAAGTCGACCGCGTACGAGACCGACATGGTCGATCCGCTGCGGGCGAGCGGCAGATTCACTTTGAAAACGGAGGTGATCGAGGAGAGCGCCAGCAGGACGAGGAAGAGCGACGGCGAGTCGAACGTCTTCAGCGGAAAGAACCCGACCAGGAGCAGCCCGCCGAATCCGATGATCGACGATACGTACAGCCGCGCCGCAAGCGGGAGCGCTCTCACTGGACGGTCTCAGGTTCGACCGGCTCAGGAGTCGCGTCTCCGGCCAGCTCGCGCGCGAGCTCCACGGCAGCGCGCGAATTCAGGAAGCCGGCCCCTTGCGTGAACTGGTCGTACCGGCTGTTGCTCTCCGCAGTCCGTCTGAGAATCGTCTTCACGCTCTCAGGCGACAGAGTCGGGTTCGCGTGGAGCATGAGAGCAACCGTCCCGGCGACGATTGGCGCCGCCATGCTCGTCCCGCTCAATGTCATGTATGGTTCCTGTCGCGCTCCGGCCGGCGCCCCAGCGGCGCGCCGACGGCCGTGACTGATACAGGAAGCTCGTCGTGTCTCCGAGTGATTCGATGCCGACGCCGGGTGCGACCAGGTCGGGCTTGATGGATCCATCGATGAGGCCGGGGCCGCGTGAGCTGAACGCGGCGATCGTGTCATCGGCCCGATCGACCGTGCCCTTGTCGTTCGACGCCCCGACCGTGAGCACCCACGGCGCGTTACCCGGAGCCGTGATGCCGCCGTACTGAATAGCTCCCGCCGCGTCGCGGCCGAGATTGCCGGCGGCCGTGATCACGATGATGCCCGCGTCGACCGCTCGCCGTGCGGCCGCGGGCGAGCGGATCGGTGTTGTACGACTCGTAGACGCCGGCAGACGACCGACAGGTTGATGATGCGGATGTTGTAGGCCGCCCGGTTTCGCACCGCGTAATCGATCGCGGCGATGACACGGCTGACGTTGCCGTCCCCGGCGCTGTCGAGGGCTTTGAGGACGACGAGGTGTGCACCGGGGGCGATGCCGCGGCGCGAACCGCCGGCGTTCTGCCCGTTCCCGGCGATGATGCCCGCGACGTGCGTGCCGTGCCCGTAATCGTCGTAAGGCACCGCCTGGCGGTTGACGAAGTCGGCGAAGTGCACGACACGGTTGTTGCCGAGGTCGTCGTGCCAGGCCGCCACACCCGAATCCACGATCGCCACCCCGATCCCCGTGCCGTCGAATCCAAGATGTTCGGCCACCCACGCCGCACCAATCGTCGCCCGGATGGTGCCCTGCAAGGCGCCGCGGACCTGTCGGTCGGCACTGACGGCAATGACGTTCGGATGCGAAGCGAGCTGGCTGAGGCAGTCATCCGGGACCTCAGCCACGCGCGCTGAGATGCTGGCGATGCGACGACCGAGCACCCCGTGGCAATCGCCAATGAGGGTGTCGGCGGCAGTCCCGTCCCGTGTCTGAATGATGACGCGCGAGGTGCCGCTCGGTGCCTGTGCCCGCTCGGCCAGCACCGCGTCCAACCTGGTCATTGAGGCGAGGGACGCCCTCCGCGCCTGCAAGACTGCAGACGACCAGTACAGAACGACAGCGTGAGGAGCGCGCGTCGGAACATTGGGCAGGATGCTCGCAGAACCGAACCGTCAGCGTCGTGCAAGCACACTGCCGCACATCGCGAATATCGATCTTGTCAGTGGCAACCCGCTATTCTACAAAGACTTGATGCGATGCAGCCGCGGGGTGCCCGCGCACGAATTTGCAAGCCGGTGTCCCACAACGACACACCAGCTTACGAAAATTACTTAGTCAGCGCGCCGAGCTCCGGTTGCGGGAAGGCCGCGGGTCGGTTTCGAGGCCGTATTCCAGAATCTTGCGATAGAGGGTGCCGCGGCTGATTTCCAGCACGCCGGCCGCCTGCTTCTTGTTCCAGCTCACGCTTTCCAGGACTCGAACGATGTGCGCCCGCTCGGCGTCGGCCAGTGAGGGCATCCGTTCGCGGGTGGCCTCCATCGGCGTTTCGCTGGCATGGAGGAACTCGATGTCTCCCGGCCGGATGACCCGCCCCGGCGATGACAGGGCCGCCCGCGACACCGTGCTCTCCAGCTCGCGGATGTTCCCCGGCCAGTGATACTGCATCAGCAGGTCGATCCCTTCCTTCGCGAACGACTTGCCATCGACCGGCAGTCCGTTCGCCGCGCAGTAGCGCGCGAGGAACCGCTGCGCCAGCACCGGGATGTCGCTCGCCCGTTCGCGAAGCGAAGGCAGGCGGATGGAAAAGGCATTGACCCGGTAATACAGATCCTCGCGGAAGCGCGAATCGCGGACAAACTGATCGAGCGGCCGGTTCGTCGCCGAGATCAGACGGAAGTTGACCTCGATCGACGTGTTGCCGCCAAGGCGCTCGAACCGCCGTTCCTCGAGCACGCGCAGCAGCTTGGCCTGCGCGATGATGGACAGGTCGCCGATCTCGTCGAGAAACAGCGTGCCGTTGTTGGCGAGCTCGAGCCGGCCCGGCTTGCGATCGTGGGCGCCGGTGAACGCGCCTTTTTCGTAGCCGAAGATCTCCGACTCGAAAAGTGTGTCGGGCAGCGCCGCGCAGTTGACCGCCTGGAACTTGTTCGTGCCGCGGCGGCTCAACTCGTGGATCATGCGCGCGACGACTTCCTTGCCCGATCCTGTCGGCCCGAGGATCAACACCGAGATATCGGACTTCGCCGCGGTGCGGATCCACTCGAAGACGACGAGCATCTTCTCGTCACGGCCGATCATTTCCCGGAACCGCTGAACGGAGGGTGAGCGATCCTCGTGGCTGACGGTCGCCCGCCGCTCGAGGAACTGATCGAGCAGGTCGCGCATGGCGTTGTTCGGCGTGACGCATGCGCGTAGCGCGGCGTGCCGCTCGGTCGACGTGCGGTGGACGACGCCGAAGGCGACGAGCTCCTTGATGCAGTTCTCGACGTCCAGCCGCATGCGGCCGAACGTCTGCATCAGCGCCTCGACGTCGAACGATTCCTCGGGGCGCGCGAACAGAAAGCGGAGGATGGCCGCGCGCAGCGGCGACTGGACGAGCGACTGGAAGCGTGTCTCGGCATCCGTTGCCTCCACGCGTCGGCCGCTCATCAGATTTTCAACGTTGGCCATTCGACTGTCCGCGATAGTATTCAGATTGAAACTGCTCGATCCGCTGCTTCATCTCGACGGCATCGGCTTTGCGGTGTCCGTGACAACGCACCGGACTCGTGCCGCCGGTGCTCTCGATCAAGACGTCCGAGAAAAACAGGTTGCGGTCGATGAGAACCGACGCGACGTGCGCAATGTGCATCGAGTGTTCGCGCCCGCCGAATAGTTCCGGCTTGTAGTGCACGACGCTCGCGGGGGTGACCGAGACCTGGGTCGGGAAGAGAAGGTTGCCGCGGCTGAACCGGCTGGCACGGAATACGTGCGGGCCGGCGAGCCTGCGTCCCTTGAACCAGAACAGCAGCGCCAAGGCGACTCCGATCGCCCCAAGCAGCAGCGCGGCTATTCTCAACGCATCGCTCGGTATGGCGTCGGTCATCCTGGACTGCTCACGGTCTCGGGGTCGGCCCTCCTGCTTCGGCGAAGCGGACTACGGTCGCTCCGCGCGACGTCCCCCTGTCAAGGGATTTCGGCCGATCGCGCATCCGGCTGCAGTGGAGTGATGCTAAGCTAAACCTCTGCGGATGCATGCCGTTCCGGCGCATCCGGCGCTCCGCCTCGAGCGCGGTGCCCGAGCGGGTCGAGGCGGCCCCCCCAGGCTGGAGGTTGGTCAGTGCCACATCGAGCGCCCGGGGCCACGGGCCACGACACCAAGAACTACCTCACCGGCAAGCCAATCAAGTACTACCGTCCGCGCGGGAGCGCGGAGGTCAGACATCTCATCGACGGCGGTTTCCAGGCGTTCAACGCCGGGCGTTTGTCCGAGGCCTGTCACATCTTCACGGAGAAGATGCTCGCTCCAGAGAACGACACCACGATCGGCCTGACCATTGCCGGCGCGCTCACGCCGGCCGGCCTCGGCGGCTGCGTGATCGAGTTGATGGATCGCGGTCTCGTTGACTTTGTCATCAGCACCGGCGCCAACCTGTATCACGATCTGCATTACGCGCTGAACTTCACGCTCCACCGCGGCTCGCCGTTTCTCGACGACGTGGAGTTGTACGAGCAGGGAATCATCCGCATTTACGACGTCCTCTTCCCGGCGACCGTTCTGCTGGAAACGGACAAGTACATTCGTGAGTTCATCGTGCGGTCCAAGCTCTCCGGGCCGGTCTCGACTTCGGAGTTCCACTACCGGCTCGGCATGGACCTCCTCGATCGAAATCCTGGCTGCGAGGAGTATTCGGTCGTCGCGCGCGCAGCCAGGGCCGGCGTGCCCATCTACACTTCGTCGCCGGGCGACAGCTCGATCGGGATGAACATCGCGTATCACGAGCTGATGAACGGCGGCACGCTGATGATCGATCCCAATCGCGACGTGAACGAGGTGTGCGCGATCATCCTCGCCGGCAAGCAGAACGGCTGCGTGATTCTCGGCGGCGGGTCGCCGAAGAATTTCTATCTGCAGGGGCAGCCTACGCTGTGGGAGGTCTACGGCATTCCCAAGGGAGGGAACGACTATTTCATCCAGATCACGACGGACCAGGTCGTCTGGGGTGGTTTGTCGGGCGCCACGCCGGCGGAGGCGGTGAGCTGGGGCAAGGTGAATCCGGGCGTTCTGCCGGATACGGTGGTCACCTACTGCGATTCGACGATCGCCTTCCCGCTGTTCTGTGAATACGCGATCGGATCCGAGTGGCAGCGGCGAGCGCGGAAGGAGCTCGTGCACAAGCGTGAACAGCTCGTCGCCGACCTCCATCGCCAGGCCAAGGCGGCGGGCGCCGAGAAGCGGATCGAGCAGGAACCGGCAGAGATCGATCGGCACCGATGACGACGGTATGGGGACACTCGCATCCGAGCTCGCACCGCACGCCGCACAATCGCTGGAGCCCCGCGTCTACGCCGACGCCAACATCCCGAGCGGCGTTGTCGGCTACATGCGCACCCGCCTCGGTTGGGACGTGCTCTTCGTCATCGAACACGAGGACCTGCGCCGCGCTCGCGACATCGAGCACTATCGTCTCGCCCGCCAGCTAGGGCGTACTCTCATCACCCTCGATCGTGACTACGAGGACGATCGCTCGTTTCCACCTGGCGAAGGGGCTGGGGTCATCGTGTTCTCGGTGCCGGACGAGCGGTGGCTGTGCCGCCTGCTGCGGCGCGCCGATCGCGAAATTTTTCGCGCCGCGGGCGCCTCGCCATTGCCCTTGCAGGGACGTAAACTGCACTGGGATATCGATGGTCCGGGCAGGACCCTGATGACTGACGACTAAACGACTAACGACTAGCGACTGACAAGGGAACACCTCCTATGAAAGCCCCGTCTATCCTGAATATGAAGTCTCTTCTCCTTTCCGGAACCCTCGTGCTGGCCGCCGCCGGCGCCTCCGGCTGCGTGGTCAGCGTCGATTCGCAGGGTCAGATAGTCCGGGAGGAGAAACGCTTCAGCCTCAAGGGCGTTCCGGACTTACACCTCGCAACCTTCGATGGTTCGATCGAGCTTCGCTCGTCGGATCAGCGCGACGTGGTCGTCGAGATCGAGAAGCGAGGGGCGACGAAGGAAGACGTGGACGCGCTCCAGGTCACGTCCAGCCAGGAGGGCAACCGCATCCTGGTCGAGGTCAAACGGCCACGCACCGAGACCTTCTCCGGCTTCGGCTTCCACCACTCCTCGAGCGCCCGCCTCATCGTCTCGGTGCCCCATCGCGCGGATGTCAACGCGCGGACCGGAGATGGATCGATTCGCGTCGATGGGCTGAACGGCAAGATCGACCTGCACACGGGCGACGGCAGCATTCGCGCCGCCAATGTCGCCGGCGAGCTGCGTCTGCATACGGGTGACGGTTCGATCACCGTCGAGCGCAGCGAAGGCACGCTGGATCTCGACACCGGCGATGGCGGCGTCGACGTCAGCGGCAAACTGACCGCCGTGAAGATGCACACCGGTGATGGATCGATCACGTATCGCGCCGAGCCCGGAACCGTGATGAGCGACGCCTGGGAGATCACGACCGGCGACGGCGGCGTCGCGCTCTACCTGCCGTCGGACTTTGGCGCCGATGTCGACGCCCGCACCGGCGATGGATTGATCGCCAACGATCTCGACGTCAACTCCGACGGCCAGGGCGATCGATCCGAGAATCGCCGCTCGCTGCGTGGCCGCCTCGGGTCGGGCGGCAAGCTGCTGCGCATTCGCACCGGCGACGGTTCGATTCGTCTGCGGCCTTCGTAGGCCCGCCCTTCAGGCCGGGCGTGCCGTGACTGGCCCATTCAGCCTCGCCGGATCCGTGCATTCCCACCTCTCTGAAAGGCATCCTGACGCTCGCGGCACTTGCTGCAGCGCCCGCAGTGCCTCCCCTCGACGGGCTGCATGCAGGACAACGTGAGCTCGAAGGGCACGCCGAGCGCCAACCCCCGGCGGATCACGTCGGCTTTGGATTCCCGCAGGAGCGGCGCCTCGATCGTGATCGGCGTCGCCAGTCCAAGACCGAGCGCCTTCGACATCGCCGCGAAGAACTCTGGCGTGGCATCCGGAAAGGGATTGCCGTCGAGCGGCCCGATCAGGATGCGCTCGAGACGTTCGCGCGCCATGTAGACGGCCGCTTTCGAGAGCAGGACGATGTTCCGCCCTTCGAGGTAGACGTCCTCGTCCGGCGTGTCGAACGCGGGTGCCTCGCCGCGGATTGCCCAATGCGTCGCCGGATAAACGTCACGCATGTCCACGTGCAGCGTGACGACTCCGGCCACGTTGTCGCGATGGGGAAGAGCGGAGACCAGGCGATCCAATGCCCGCCGCTCGGCCGCTTCCCAGGCGAGCCCGGTTGCGACGTAGATTGGAACCGCGCGTCCTCTCGCGGCGGTTTCGGCCAACAGCACCGCCGAGTCGAGTCCCGCCGAGCACAGCACAGCGACCGCTTGCGCCTTATTCTCCCGCTTCTGTACCATCGTCTTCAGGATGTATCTCGTCACCAAGCGGATCGAATTCTGTTACGGGCACCGGCTGCTCGACTACGACGGCGTCTGTAAGCATCCGCACGGCCACAATGCCGTCGTCGAAGTCGAAGTCCGAACCGATCGACTGGACAGTCGGAACATGGTCGCCGACTTCAGCGACATCAAGCGCGTGGTGAAGGGCTGGATTGATCGGGAGCTCGATCACAAGATGATTCTCAGGCACGATGACCCGCTGGTCGCACCGCTGCGGGAGCTGGGCGAGCCGATGTACATCATCGAGAGTAATCCGACGGTGGAGCGGATTGCGAAGCTAATCTACGACGAGGGCCGGCGGCTCGGTGTCGACATTGTCACCGTGCGGGTGTGGGAAACACCGTCATCGTTTGCCACGTACAGCGAGAGCCCGTCTAGCGCTTGAAGGGAAGCTCGTACGACAGATAGAAGAAGGCGGCCGTCTCGGTCCGCTCTTCATCCCACGTCACCGGAACGGCAAATCCCAAAACCAGCTGGTGATCGCCGATGTTCCAGCCGCCGCGTGCGCCGGGTGAGAGCGTGAAAAGGCCCGCCCGCGACGTGCCGTCGACGGTCCTCGCTTCTACGGACTGCAGAACGCTCTCGAGCATGAGATGGAACATCGGTTTGAGCCGGAAGATGGCGCTGCCGGCGATGAACGGACGCTCCAGGCTTGCGCTGTCGCCGCCGGGCGAGAGGGCATCCACGCTGGGTAGCCAGGTGAGCCCAGCGTTCCAGTGCCAATAAATGTCTCCCATCTGCTTGCTGAACGGCAGGTTGATTTCCAACCCAGGCTTATGGAACCCCTCGGCCCTTTCCAGCTCACCGGTGGGCAGAACGAGGCTCAGTCGGGGAGAAAAAGCCGGGCGACCCGGTCCCTCGACCGTCGCCTGATATCGATAGTTGATGAGTGTGTTGCCGAATCCGGAATCTCCCTCGACGCTGTACCACGCCAGCGTGTAGGAAAACTGGTGCTTCTGCGAACCGAGCGGCCACTCCTGCGTGAACGCCGGTATCCACGCATTGTCGGTGCGCAGCATGCCCGAAGATGTTCTGAAAAACGCCGGCTTCCTGGTTGAACGCTTCTTCCACGAGGAATGAGTTGTCGGAGATCGCAAACGGTTCGGAGGACGTAGATGCAGTCCTGTGCCAGGCCGGACGTGGGCAACCCGAGGATGATGAGCAGCCGCCACGGCGATCTGCACCAGGACTTTCGACGCCGCGCGCGCGCCGATCGTGAACTCGCGCGCACCGCGGAGCCTCACGCTGTCGGCTGCCTGATCGCGTTCTTCGACCTGCACGATGGCGCCTGGTTTCAGATCGTGCCGCTCGATGAACTGCAGGAAATCACGGTCCTGATCGCTCACGCGGCTCACCCGCACCGGCTGGTTCAACGGGCACGTCAGCAGCGTGTCGTACTGCGGCCGATAGACAGTGCCTTCGGCGTCGGGGATCGGGTCACCGTGAGGATCGACCTCGGGCCGGCCCAGCATCTCGTCGATGCGGTCGATCAGCCGATCGGAAACGGCGTGCTCCAGGTTCTCCGCCTCGTCGTGCACTTCGGTCCAGCTCATCCCCATCACCTTCACGAGAAACAACTCGATCAGTCGGTGGCGTCGCAGCACCAGCGCGGCGAGTTTCTCCCCCGCCCGGGTCAGCCTGACCCCGGCGTAGGGCTCGTAGCGCACCATTCCGGACTCCGCCAGCGCCTTGACCATGGTCGTGGCCGTGCCGGGCACTACCCCAAGTGCCGAGGCGAGTTGGCCCATCGGTACCAGCTCCTGGCCCTCGGACAGGGCCGTCTGGGCCAGCAAAATGGCCTTCAGGTAGTTCTCAACCGTTTGGGAGGGAAGCATACTCTTGACTTTGGAGGATACAATCGTTTATTTTGAATTGTCAAAAAGGTGAACGAATGAGCGACCTGAACCGGCGCGCCTGGCTTCGGCTTGCCGGCCTTGGATCGGCGGCCACGGCGGCGCTTGTGGGCAGCCGAACGGCGCGCGGCCAGACTGCTGCCGGCAGTTCGACCGAGGCGATGCAGCATGCTGCTCACCTGGCGGGCCCGGTGGGACGAGCCTCGCTCGAGGTTTTCAACCCGACAACCTATCTGCGTGCCTGGAACTTCTCCGATCGGCCCGAGGCCGAGCGGGCTCGATACTACCGCGAGACGAAGCGCCCGGACGGGTCACTGCTGCGCGAATATCAGCTCATCGCCATCGACCGCGAAATTGAAATCGCGCCGGGCGTGTACTTCCCGGCGTGGACCTACAACGGACAGGTGCCGGGCCCGACGATCCGCGCCACGGAAGGCGATCGCATCCGCGTCGACTTCCTGAATCAGGGGTCGCATCCGCACACGATCCACTTCCACGGTTGGCATCCGCCGGAGATGGACGGGTCGCTGCCCGAGCATCAGGTCATGCCCGGTCAACGGTTCGTCTATGAGTTCGACGCCGAACCATTCGGCTTGCATCTCTACCACTGCCACGCGCTTCCGTTGAAGCGCCACATCCACAAGGGTCTGTACGGCGCGTTCATCGTCGATCCCAAAGGTGGCCGGCCACCCGCCGACGAGCTGGTGATGATGATGAACGGGTTCGACACCAACTTCGACGCGGACAACGAGGTCTACGCGGTCAATACGATCGCGAACCACTACATGCACGATCCGATTCGCGCCGAGGTTGGCCGCCTGGTGCGGATGTACCTGATCAACGTCACCGAATTCGACCTGGTGAACAGCCTTCACCTGCACGGCATGTTCTTCGAAACGTTCCGCACCGGCACCTCGACGTCGGCGGGGGAAACGACGGACACGATCATGATGTGTCAGGGGGAGCGCGCCATTCTCGAAACACGTTTCCGATATCCCGGTCGCTTCATGTTCCATGCGCATCAGAGCGAGTTCGCCGAGCTCGGCTGGATGGGCATGTTCGAGGCCGTCGGAGCGCGCCGTGATACCTGATACGACTTCGTCGCACGCGACGGACGTTCGGGACCGTTCCGCGGCGCCCGCACAGAAGACCGGCTCGGATCGGTCGGGGCTATTTTGGGCCGCGACACTCGTTCCGCTGGTATTGCTGGCCGGTCTCATCGCGCTGCTCGTGCGCACCGGCGCTCCCGGCGTCGGCCGTCCTGAGGGCATGCCTCTCGTCGAGCGGCTGGTCATCGATCGCGCGACGCTGACGCCGGACGGAATCCACTTGTCCGTTCTCAACGACGGGCCGGATCCGGTGACCATCGCGCAGGTCACGGTGGATGACGCGTATTGGGCGTTTACCGCGACAGATGGACAGACGCTGAGACATCTAGGCCGGACAGGGATCGCGATTCCGTACCCGTGGGTCGAAGGCGAAGCTCACCTGGTGAAGCTCGTCACCTCCACGGGCACGACGTTCGAGCACGAGATTGCGGTTGCGGTCGAAACGCCGCGCGCGGATGGCCGGCACCTGCTGGCGTTCACGTTGATTGGCTTGTACGTCGGCGTGATTCCCGTGGCGCTCGGCCTGCTCTGGTTTCCGCTGGTCGCCAGACTCGGCCGCACCGGTGTTGACGTGCTGCTGGCGCTGACGATCGGTCTGCTGGCGTTCTTGCTGGTCGATGCTTCGCACGAAGGCATCGAGGCGGCAGGCATGCTGCCGGGGTCGTATCAGGGAACGGCACTTTTCGTTGGCGCCGCCGGTCTCGCCTACCTGGCCCTCGAGTCGTTTGGCTCGTGGTTGCGGGCGCGGCGCTCGCACGCCAAGCAGTCCGGTTCGGCAGGCGCGGTGCTCGCGCTCCTGATTGCCACGGGCATCGGTCTTCACAATTTTGGCGAAGGGCTCGCGATCGGAGCGGCGTTTGCGCTTGGCGAGGCGGCGTTGGGCACGCTCCTGGTGATTGGCTTCACGCTGCACAACACCACGGAAGGTCTGGCCATCATCGCGCCGATTGCCAAAGAACGCCCCTCGATCGCGACGCTGGCTCGTCTCGGCTTGATCGGCGGCCTTCCCACGATCGCCGGCGCCTGGGTCGGCGGACTGGTCTACTCGCCGACGCTTGCGGTGTTGTTCCTGGGTTTGGGCGCGGGGGCGATCGCGCAGGTTGTGCTGCAGATCGGCCGACAGATCGGAACGTCGGGATCGCTCGCGGAGCGGCTTGCGTCCGGTCCGATTCTCAGCGGGTTGATCGCCGGATTCGTCATCATGCTTGCAACTGGAATGTTGGTTGGCTGACATCATGGGCAAATACATCAGGATCGCGGTCGTCGTTGCGGTAGCGGTTAGCGGCGCTGTCATGCTGCCGCGCATCGTGTCGTCTCGCGAGGCCGTCCGCGACGTGACGGTCGTCGTCCGCAACATGGCTTACTACGTCGACGGTGAGAACACTCCGAATCCGGCTCTCCGCTTCGCCGCCGGCGAACAGGTGCGCTTGACGTTGCGCAACGAGGATCGCGGAATGTCTCACGACTTCAGCGTCAAGTCGTGGAGCGTGGCGACCAAGGTGCTCGACGGCAAAGGACAGGACACCGTGACGTTCCGCGTGCCGCGCGGCTCGAACGGCTCGACCTCGTACACCTGTACCCCGCACACCGCGATGATGAACGGCGCCATCGTCATTGAGTAAATTGGGTTGACGTGAAGTGGGAGAAGCGATTCTCTTCACCTGAGAGCAAGCGTGAATACGTCCGCCGCCTCTTCTCGACGATCGCGCCCCGCTACGACCTCATAACGGTTCTCCTCTCCTTCGGCCAGGATCGGCGCTGGAAACGCCGTCTCGCTTCCCTACACGACGCTACCGGCCAAGCCGTCCTGGATCTGGCGTCGGGTACGGGAGATCTTGCCTACGAGGTTGCCGATCGCGGCGCGAGAGAAGTGATCGCGCTCGACATCACGCACGCGATGCTCGAGCGTGCTTCGCGGAAGCGCGCGGGTCGGCGCGTGGCGTTCGTCACCGCCGACATGATGGCGCTTCCTTTTCCGGACGCGAGCTTCGATCTCATAACCACGAGTTACGGTCTGCGCAATGTGCCTCTGCTCGAGAAGGCGTTCAAGGAAGCGGCGCGCGTACTGCGGGCCGATGGCGTGCTGCTGTCGCTCGACTTCAACAAGCCCGAACGAGGTTTCGTTCGCGGCGTCTACCTGACCTATCTATCGATTGTCGGCTCTCTACTCGGAGCCATTCTGCACGGCGACGCCGACACCTACCGGTATATTCCCGAATCCATCAAACGCTGGCCGGGGAGCCAGGGCGTCTGCTCCATCGCGCGCGACAATGGATTTCGGCACTGCGAGGCATTGCCGGTGCTGGGCGGGCTGATGACGATTCATCGGGCGTGGAAGGCCTGACTTTCGGACGGCTCCCTGCGCTGTGTGATGAAATGATTGGTCCGTCCGAGGCACTTGCGGATTGCAGCCGTGCGCACTGATGTGTTCGGCTAAAGCAAAGCTCAGCCGCAGCCGAAAATAACTCGGGGTAGTCTGCGCCCGGGACGTGTCAATCTGTGAACTTGGTTGATTCGCTGCTCGAAGCCATCTCGCGACTTGAAGGAGACGCGCTCATCATGCACGTCGGCGAAAAGCCGTACGTGGTGACGACGTCGGCTTCCATGTACGTGTACCGTGGTCCTCTGGCCTGGGGACACGTGGAACTGTCGTCTCGCGTGCTCACCACCGACGCCGTTGCCGGCATGCTCGAGCAACTGCTGCCGTCGGATCAACTCAAAGCGCTCGTCGAGTACGGCGCGATTGAATACGATCTGCCACACCAAGCGTCGAGCGATCTCTTCACGGTCGTGGCCGCACGCGGCGGCGATGATGTGTGGCTCGAGCTGCGGCGAACGCCCGCCTCACTTGGAACGATGGAGCCTCCCGAACAGGTTCCGTCGGCCGCAGCGAACGTGACAGAATCAGCTGCTCCGACCTTCAGCTGGCACGTGCCCGAATCACCAGCCTCCGAACCCGTCGGTCCGATCCCAGAGTCGAGCGCGCCCGAATCAGCAATATCGGAAACGCAGGGGACCTCCGAGGCGACTGTTGACGAGCACGAATCGGTTGCGACGGCGCCCGAAGCCTACGCGCAGGACTCCGCGGTGACGCCGCCGCCACCACAGGAAGAGCCTGAACGGCCACCGGTCTCAGAGACCGCGGCGCCGGAGCCGTCAACGCCGATCGCCGAGCCGATTGCGATGGCGCCAAGCGCGGTGGATGAAACCGCGTTCGAGATAGTGGAGGACGAGCCGCAGGCTTCGCCCACCGATGCCGATATCGAGGAGCTCCTCACCGCTACGGCGTCGGCGATTCTCATCGGCGCCACTCCGGAGGCTTCGAGGCCGATGCCATCGAACGTGCAGCAGGATGCCGCCAACGAACCGGTCCCCTCGAAGTCAGAAACGATCCCAGAGCTGCGCCAGGACCCACAGCCGGCGCCTCCAATCGAGGCGAGCGCCGAGCCGGAGCCCGAGCAACAGCTGCCGGTCGAGCCGGCCAAGCCGGTCGAACACGCCAAACCGGTCGAGCCCCTCGAGCACCGCAAGCCGCTCGAGCACGAAGAGGCCGCCGAAGCTGAAACCACTTCTCAGGCAGCGGCGGAGATCGAGCGCACACCCGAGCTTGAACGGGTCCATTTGTCGGAGCCAATCAAGCCAGCGGAGGAACCGCGGCACGGCGTCGTCCTTCCGATGGCCCGGCCGACGCTCGCTTCCGAACCGCCGGTTCAGATACGGCCGGTTGCCGGCACACCGCTGGAGCGTATCCTGCGAATCGCGGCGGCTTGCGGCGCGGCCACGGTCTATGTCGTCGCGCAGTCGCAGCCGGTGATCCGCGTTGACGGTGAGATCAGCGTGCTCGACAGCGAACCTGCGCTGTCGGCAACCGATGTCGAGCGGCTTGTCCTGGAGCTTGCACCCTCGCGCGAAAACGAACCCAGCCTTACGGAAGAGTGGATGGCTGATGTGCCAGAGGTTGGCCGGGTTCGCTGCGTGACGTTCCGCGACGAACGTGGTCCCGGCGTGATTTTCCGGATGACGCCGCCGAAGGCGATCTCGGCCGATCAGCTGGGCATCCCGCCCGAAGTCCAGGCGCTGTGTGCCCAACCCGATGGCCTCGTGCTCGTGACGGGAGCGCGCGCCAGCGGGAAGTCGACGCTGCTCAACGCCTTCGTGGATCTGATCAACCGGACGCGCAGCGATCACATCATCACCATCGAGTCGCAAATCGGATTCGTGCACGAGAACCGCCGTTCGTTCGTGAGTCAACGGGAGGCCAAGAGTCCCGAGACCGCAGCTGCCGCGGTACGGTCTGCGTTCCGCGAAGATCCCGACGTCCTGGTCATCGACGACATCCGCACTCCAGAGGTCGTGGTTGCCGCGTTCGAGGCAGCCGAAGCCGGTCGGCTGGTCTTCGGCTCGGTGACGGCGTCATCCACGATTGCCGCGCTCGATCGCATCATCGAGCTGTTCCCGATCGATCGGCGGGCTCAGGCACAGACGGCGCTTGCCGACGCCTTGCGAGGCGTCGTGGCGCAGATGCTGCTGCGAAGAGTCCGGGGCGGACGCATTGCGGCGCGTGAAATCCTGCTGAACACTCCGGTGGTCGCGGGACTGATCCTCGACGGCAAGACCGGTCAGCTGCCAGTCGCCCTGGACAGCGGCCGGCGTCATGGGATGATGCCGCTGGCCGATTCCTTTGCCGCCCTGGTGCGCGAAGGGACCATCCACGCCGCCGAGGCGTACCGGAAGACGCCCGATCGCGCCGCGCTCCTGGCCGCCTTGCGCGCGGACGGTGTCGATACGTCGTTCGCCGAGCGCCTCGCATAACATAGCGCGAGGAGCGGAGCTGCCCCGCCAGTCAAACCGCGAGGAGCGGCGCGGGGCGCAGGGGTCCCCGCGAGCGACGAGCTTGGCGGGGTGCAGGGGTCCCCGCCATTCAAACAATGGACATTCCTGAAGTCAGACGCCGACTTCGAGCGGCCATCGAGGGCGCTCGAAGCGACGCGCAACAACGCCGCTCGCGCGTCGATGCGGCATCCGGCGATTACGAGCAGTTCCTCACCGAGAAGGCGGTTCCGCTCTTTCACACGTTCGCGGCGGCACTCGCCAGCGAAGGACTGCGCTTCAAGGTCTTCACGCCGGCTGGCTCGGTACGCCTGGCGTCGGAAAGCGGCGGCGACGACTACATCGAGTTGTCGTTCGACACGGCGGGGGAACGTCCGCAGGTGATTGGCCGCAGCAGCCGCGGCCGTGGCAGGAGGCTCGTCACATCGGAGCACGCGATACGCGAAGGTGCGGACGTGGCGTCGCTGACAGAAGAGGACGTTCTCGACTTCCTGGTCCAGGAGATCCGGGCGTTCGTTTCGAGCTAGACGGCCCTGTTCGATCGCAGCCCGAGCACCTCGTCCTCCGACAGCCCGAGATCGTTGCGGAGAATCGCGTCCGTGTGCTGCCCGAGCGTTGGCGGCGCCGTTCGAACCGCGCCGGGCGTCTCGGATAGCTTGATCGGAATACCGAGCACGCGTAGCGTACCGAGCGTCGGGTGCTCGACCGAGGTCACCATCTCCCGGTCGACGAGCTGCGGATCGTTCAGCACTTCCTGCACATCGCGCACCGCGCCGCAGGGCACACCGGCCGCTCGCAAATCCTGCAGCCAGTCGTCACGCCGACGCGCGCTCAATCTCTGTGCGAGGAGCGGCCTCAGCACCGCATAGTTCTCAACGCGCAATCGGTTGGTGACGAATCTCGCATCTCGTCCGATTTCGGCAATCTCCGCCACATCGCAGAACCGTCGCCACTGCTCGTCATTGCCGACGGCAATCACGACGTCGCCATCGGCGGCGGCAAAAGTCTCGTAAGGAACGATGGTCGGGTGACGATTGCCGAGCCGTCGCGGCGGCGCGCCGGTGGCGAAGCAGATCCCTGCCTGGTAGGTGAGCAGCGCGGATGTCGAATCGAGCATTCCGACGTCGACGAGCTGGCCGCGCCCGGTGCGTTCACGAGCAAAGAGCGCCAGCGCGATGCCCTGTGCCGCGAACATGCCGCTGACGATGTCGGAGATGGCGACGCCGAGACGGAACGAGGGTCCATCGGCATCGCCCGTGATGCTCATCAGTCCTCCCTCCGCCTGCACGACGGCGTCATATCCCGCCTGGCTCCGACGCGGACCAGTCTGCCCGAAGCCTGAGATCGAGCAGTAGACGAGCCGTGGATATTTCGCGGCCAGCGCGTCGTATCCAAGCGACAAGCGGTCCATCGTGCCCGGCCGAAAGTTTTCGACGAGAACGTCGGCGCGCTGGAGGAGTCCGTCGAGAATTGCCGCGGCACCGGGTTTCTTCAGATCGAGCGTCAGGCTTTCCTTGTTGCGGTTGATGCTCAGGAAATAGGCACTCTCTTCACCGATGAAAGGCGGACCCCAGGCGCGCGTGTCGTCTCCCCGCTCCGGGTGCTCGATCTTGATCACCCGCGCTCCCATGTCGGCAAGGAGCATGGTGCAGTAGGGGCCTGACAACACCCGCGTGAAATCGATGACGGTGAGCCCTTCGAGTGGGGGCTTTGTGCCAATTCCCTTCACGATTGCCTCTGCCTCGCTGCGCGTCGGCGCAATGTAATCAGATCGCTCAGCAACCCGTAGGCCGTTTGCGTGACATCGCCAGCCATCTGACAGACCACGACGTCGCCGAGCAAATCCGTCGTGAGAATCAACGCGTTGGCGGTGCTCGGCAGGGTCGCCAGGAGCTCGTGCGAATCGAGCGCGGTCAGGCGGACCGCGGCGTCGACGTCACGTCCCCTGCGTACGGCAGACGACCACGATTCGGAGACGATGTCCCTCGGACATCGCCGTTCGCACGGCATCCGCGGTGAGCGGACCCACAGCGTCTCGCTCGACCGCTTGCGGTGTGAGGTCGGCGTCCATGAGCACATTTGCCAGCGCGGCAGTCTTGGCGGCGGCATCCCAGCCATCGAGATCGAGTGACGGGTCGGCTTCGGCGATTCCCATCGCCTGCATCTCTTCGAGGGCCTGGTCGAATGGTTTCCCTGATTCGAGCGCCATCATCACGTGCTGCGTCGTCGTGTTGACGATCCCGCGGAATCCGACCACCTTGACGGCCGGGAGTGTCTCGCGAACGAGATTGAAGATCGGTATGCCATCCATGACCGCGCTTTCGAACAGAAACGACACATTGCGCCGTTCTGCCAGTTCTCGCAACCGGCGATAGCCGAAAGCGACCGGTCCTTTGTTTGCGGTGATCACGTGACAGTCAGCGGTAAGCGCCGCTTCGACGTGGTCGATCGCCGGTTGTCCGTCACGAATGGAGAGCGTGGTCGTTTCCGCCATCACACGCAGGTTGGCATCGCTCGCACCGAGCCTGGTGATGAGGTCAGTCGCGGTCGAGTAGGGACCCAGGATCCGGTCGTCAAGAGTCGCGAGATCGCCTGCGTCGATACCACCGGGATCGAAGAGCGACCCGTGCCGGCGCGTGGTGACGCCAACGATCCGGCACTCGAGTTGGTGTTCGTTGATCAGCTGTTGGCGGCATTCATCGAGGAGCAGCGCGAAACGGCGTCCGACGTGGCCGAAGCCGACGAGCGCCAGATCAGCGCGGAACATCGTGCTTGCAGGGCACCGAGTCGAGAACCTCGCCGGTCAGCTCGAGAGCGCGCGTCAGCGCGAGCGGATCGCCGCCGAAGCCGATGCGGAGGTAGCCGTCCATCTCGAAATGATCGCCCGGTACGACGAGCACGCTGTGCTGGTCGCGCAACCGCTCGACGAGCTGGGTCGAGCCGATTTGATGCGCATAGCGAACGAACGCGATGGCGCCGGCGTCCGGCGGCGCATGCCACAACGCCGGCTCGCGGCGCTCGATCCAGCGGCGGACGATCGCGTAGTTGCTGACGATGATTCCCCGCGTCCGCGCCAGGATGCGGTCTCGCTTCTCTGGCGAGAGTGCCATTCGCGCGAGTCGATCGTTCAGGGCGCCGGGAGCGATGGTCGTGTAATCGTGAACCCCCCACAGCTCGTCGACGAGCGATGGAGTGGCAACCACCCAGCCAATGCGCAGTCCTGGCAGACCGTAGGCCTTTGACAGGCCGCTCGTGACGATCACCCGTTCGTAGCGTCCCCACGCGCTCGGGGTTTCGACGCTGTCGAGCTCGGCACCCCGATAGATTTCGTCGGACACCACCCAGGTCCCCGAACGCCTGGCCACGTCGCAAACCGCCTGCACGTCCTTCGTGGTGAGGCGGGTGCCGGTTGGATTGTTCGGGTTGCAGATGACGATCGCCCGCGTCCGCGGCGATACCAGCGTCTCGAGCGCAGCCAGATCCAGCCGCCAGCGAGAGCTGTTCGCCGCTGCTGCCGTCGACCGGGATCATGGGCCACGGCCTGTACGGTAGCGCCAAGGGCGCGAATGATTCCGGCCGACTGCATGTAGTTGGGAGTCATGACGACGAGCTCGTCGCCCGGCGTGACCAGCCGCCACAGCACAATCCAGTTAGCTTCGGAGCCGCCATTGGTGACCTGCACGTGCTCGGCCGTTGCGCCATCGTAGAGAGAGGCGATGACGGTTCGCAGCTCCGAAGTGCCGTTGGTCTGGGTATAGGCCAGGTGCTGTTCGGCGAGGGCGTCGCGGTCTTCCTGCCGGTCCGCCAGCTCGTCGAGCCGCAGCGGATGCACGCCGCTTTCGGAGATATTCCAGGCGACCCGGTGTTCCCAAATCGACTGCAGGCGTTCGAGCGCGAACGGTTGGAGATCCATGCCCGCGGTCGAGTGTAGATCGAAAAGGTCACGCCGGTCGGCCGGGCCCTGCGCTATTCTGTGCGCGACTGATGGCGTCTCCCGATCCGCAGCTGCCAGAGCTCGCGCGCATACCGGCCGGCGAATTCCTCATGGGGTCAAACGGAGCAGAGGAGGATGAACGGCCGCCACATCCGGTCCACGTGGATGAGTTTCTGATCGGCGTACATCCGATCACCAACCGCGAGTACGCGCATTTCGTTCAGAGGACCGGCCATCGCGCCCCCGCCATCTACGAGCTGCCTATTGTCGTGACCGCCGGCGCCCGCGATCGTGAGCAGATGTTCAAGAGCGCCGGTGAGCCGTACGTGTGGACCGATTCCGATCCTCCCCAGACTCGGCTCGATCACCCCGTGACGTTGGTTCGCTGGGAGGATGCCGTTGCGTATTGCGCGTGGCTGGCCGCGGAGACAGGGCGGAGCGTCCGTCTGCCTACCGAAGCCGAGTGGGAAAAAGCCGCGCGCGGCGGTCTCGAGGGCAAGCGCTATCCCTGGGGCGAGCGTCTCGATCGCAATCTCGCGAACTTTCTGAGCGATCCGGCGCAGCGTCCGGCACGCGGTACCACTCCGTGCGGGGCGTACCCGCCGAACGGCTACGGCCTGTTCGACGTGGCCGGCAACGTCTGGGAATGGGTGCACGACTGGTACGACCCGACCTACTACACATCGGGACCCGATCGGAATCCACAGGGGCCGAGGCAAGGCCATTTGCGGATCGTCCGTGGCGGCGGCTGGCTGGTGGTCGACGTCCGGATGCTGTCGTGCAGCCACCGACACAAGGTGCCGCCGGACACCTACTCGTACGGCATCGGCTTCCGCGTGGTCTGCGATCCGGAATGACGGGACACTAAACTTTTGGCGAAATGGACACGCCCAAGTTGAGTGTCCCCGTTTCCGCGCTAACCTACGGTATGCGCACTTTCTCCCACGCTCTATGCTTGGCCTTGGCCCTCGCTGCCACGCCGGCCGCCGCACAAAATCCGACGCCACCCCCCGCCGAAGGGCCCGTCGTCACCACCGTTGGCGAGGCGTCCGTCAAAAAGACACCCGACCGCGCCTGGGTGACGGTTGCTGCCGAGTCGCGCGCGAAAACGCCGCGCGAAGCACAGGCCGCCAACTCTGCCGCGATGTCAGCCGTTCTGGCGAAGCTCAAGTCCTCGGGACTGCCGGCCGAGGCGCTCAGAACCATCGGCTACGACCTGCAGCCGGAGTTCGACTACGCCAACAACCGGCAGACGCTGCGCGGATATGTCGCGAGAAATTCGGTCGAAGTGCGAGTAGACGACTTGCCGAAGCTCGGCGAGATCCTCGAAGGCGTGGTGGGTGCGGGTGCGACCAACGTCTCCGGCGTCCGCTTCGACGTGAAGGACCGCGCCGCTGCCGAACGCGATGCGCTGAACAAGGCGGTCGCCGACGCGCGCGCGCGGGCAGATGCCGCCGCGTCGGGGGCGGGGCTCAAGGTCGAGCGTGTGCTCCGGATCCAGGAGCAGCGCGCCATGCCACTGCCCGAACCACGAGTGGCCATGATGCGGGAGTCCATGCAAGCCAGCAGCGGTCAGCCGCCGGTGGTTGCTGGAGAGATCGAAATCCGCGCGTCCGTCATGCTGACGGCGTCGGTTCGCTAGTTACTCCTTGATCACGACGCCGTCGACCGGTTGATCGTCGAACAGACCGACCAGCTCAGGTGCGCCAAGTGGGCGCGGACTCTGATCGATCGTTTCGAGCTCCGCGAAATCGTCGACGGTCGTCACCCCTTTGTCCTTCAGCCTGCGTGCGGTGACGAGAACACGGCTCTCCAATGTTCCAACGGCGTTGTTGTACGCTTCGACCGACTTCGCCAGGCTCCGCCCCACGTTTTCGAAGTGTTCCGCCAGCTTCGCAATCCGGTCGTAGAGGTTGCGCCCGAGCTCGCTGATCTCCTGCGCATTCCTCGCTACCGTTTCCTGTTGCCAGCCGTAGGCGATGGCGCGCAGCAGCGCAATGAGGGTGAGAGGGCTCGCGAGCATGACGCCGCGGCTCATGCTGAACTCGAGCAGCGCCGGGTCATGTTGCAGCGCCGACGTGAGCAGCGCTTCGCCCGGCACGAACATGACCACGATGTCCGGCGTCGGCTGGAAGTGGGCCCAATATGATTTGCCCGCCAGACGCGTCACGTGATCCTTGACCTGACGCGCGTGCTCACGCAGTTTCATGTCCCGCGACATGTCGTCTTCACATTCGGACGCGTCGAGGTAGGCCGTCAGCGGCACTTTCGCATCCACCACGACGTTCCTCCCGCCCGGCAGCTTCACGACGACATCGGGAGTCAGCCGGCCATCCTCACCGACGACCGACTCCTTGATTTCGTAGTGGCTGCCCGCCACCATTCCCGCGTTCTCGAGCACGCGGCGCAGCTGGAGCTCGCCCCATTGCCCGCGGACGTTCGGCGATCGCAGCGCGCGCGAGAGCCGGTTGGTTTCGGTGTGCAGCAGCTGCTGGGCGTGCGTGAGCGATCGGATCTGCTCGGAAAGCTGTGACTGCGTCGAGACGCGGCCACGCTCGACCTCGTTCAGCTTGGCGTCGACTTTTTCGAGGGATTCGCGCAGCGGCTGGACCAGCGTCTCGAGTGCTTGCCGGCGACCGTCCAGGTCGCTCACCGCGGTCTGCTGAAACTGCGTGAGCGAAGTTCGCGCGAGCTGGAGGAATGCCTCGTTGTTGTGTTTCAGCGCCTCCGAGGACAAGGCGGCAAAGGCATCACGAAGCTTGGTTTCGGCGGTCTGCAGCAGCGCCAGCTTTTCCGCCGATACCTGCCGGGTCGCATCGAGCTCGGCAGTCACCCGGCTGCAGTCCTGACGCGCGGCGGCCAGATCCGCGTGGACTCCGGCAAGCTTGGCCTCGCGATGGGAAAGCATCGCGCGCAGCTCGGAGACCCGCTTGCCCTGCAACACCATCCACATGACGGCGCTAATGGCCAAGCCGATGGCCACCCCGACCACCACGGGCGAAATAGCGACGCTGTCCACGATCGGTCAAAGTGTACAGCCTCAAATTCCAACTCCCAACTTCCAACTCCCAAACGAAGCGGCCGGCCGAACCCCAGGCGCTAAGATAGAAAGCTTGGCTACGTCGATCCCTGATCTCACAAGAGACGAGCTCCTCCGCTACAGCCGGCACATCGCGCTGCCGGAAATCGGGACCGTGGGACAACAGCGCCTGAAGGCGGGCCGCGTCTTGTGCGTGGGGGCCGGAGGCCTGGGATCGCCTGCGGCCATGTATCTCGCGGCCGCCGGTGTCGGGACGCTGGGCCTCGTCGACTTCGACTCAGTCGATCTCAGCAATCTTCAGCGCCAGATCCTGCACGGGACGTCCGACGTCGGTCGATCGAAGCTCGAATCCGCGCGCGCGCGTCTGCAGGAGATCAATCCCCACGTCTGCCTCGAGCCGCACCATCAGGCGCTCACCGCGACCAACGCCATCGATCTCGTCTCCCGCTACGACGTCGTCCTCGACGGCAGCGACAACTTCGCGACGAGGTATGTGGTGAACGACGCCTGCGTGATCGCCGGCAGACCGAACGTCTACGGCAGTATTTTCCGGTTCGAGGGACAGGCGGCGGTGTTTGCCGTGCGGTCGGGACCCTGTTATCGCTGCCTTCATCCCGAGCCGCCGCCGGCCGGCCTGGTGCCCGACTGCGCCGAGGGGGGCGTGCTGGGGATTCTGCCGGGTGTGATTGGGACGGTGCAGGCGACCGAAGCGATCAAGCTCCTGCTCGGCATCGGTGATCCGCTCGTCGGCCGATTGCTGCTCTACGATGCGTTGAAGATGCGATTCAGGGAACTGAAGCTTCCGAAGGATCCAGATTGCCCGGTGTGCGGCACGCGGCCCATAATTCTCGAACCCAGGGACTTATCAGGCTATTGCATGCCCCAGACAAACTCCGGCGACCTCGCGTCCGACGCTCATGCCGATATCAGCGTCCAGGAATTGAAAGCGCGTTTCGATAGCGGGGAAACGCCCCAAATCATCGATGTCCGCGAGCCTTTCGAGTTCGAAATATGCCGCCTTCCAGGGGCTGTGTTGATTCCCGTTGGCTCAGCTGCCGGGACGCCTTTCCGAAATCAATCGCGAGCGCGAAGTCATCCTCCAGTGTAAAGTTGGCGCCCGCAGCGCTCGGGCCGCGGCGTTCCTACGGGGACAAGGGTTTGCCAACGCCAGGAACCTCACGCGGCGGGATTCTGGCGTGGATTGACCAGGTTGATCCCACCCTCCCGAAATACTAAAATACGACTGTTATGGTCCTAGTTCGGGAGGCTCCCATCCGGGGCCTCTCGACCTGTGATTCAGCCTATATGGTCCAGATCAGCGAAAACGCTGGGAAGCTCATCAAGAAGATGGTCGCCCGCCACGGTCTACCCGACGGCGGCTTGAGGATCGGCATCAAGGCGGGCGGCTGTTCCGGTCTGAGCTATACGTTTGCCTGGGAGGCAGGGCCTCGCGACGGAGACCACGTGTTCGACGGGCCCGAAGGGGCCAGACTTTTCATCGATCCGAAGAGTTATCGATTCATCGACGGCACGACGCTCGACTACGACACGAGCCTCGTGAGCAAGGGGTTCATCTTCAACAACCCGAACGCCAAGTCCAGCTGCGGCTGCGGGACGTCGTTTAGTGTGTGAGTCGCGGCGGCGCTGCTGCGCCGCTCGCTGGTCAGCATGCCGCTGGGCCGGCCTTGCGGCATCAGGCGCGACACTCGTAGCGCGGCGCTTTAGGGGCGTCAGAGAATCTCAATGTCAACTGCAACTGAAACCATCGAACAACTCGCGACGCGCGACTACAAGTACGGCTTCTATACCGACGTCGACGCCGACACGATACCGAAGGGCCTGAACGAAGAGGTCGTCCGGCTGATCTCCGAGAAGAAGGGAGAGCCGGAGTGGCTGCTGCAGTGGCGGCTGAAGGCCTATCGCCTCTGGCTGACGATGAAAGAGCCGACCTGGCAGAACGTCAAATACGATCCCATCAACTACCAGGACATCGTCTACTACTCGGCTCCGAAGAAAAAGAAGGTGCTGAACAGCCTGGACGAGGTCGATCCCGAGGTCAGGAAAACCTTCGACAAGCTGGGCATTCCGCTTGAAGAGCAGAAGATGTTCTCCGGCGTGGCCGTCGATGCCGTGTTCGACAGCGTGTCGGTCGCCACGACGTTCCGCGAGAAGCTGGCGTCGGTCGGGCATCATCTTCATGTCCTTCTCGGAGGCCGTGCGCGAGCACCCGGAGCTCGTGAAGAAGTATCTGGGCTCGGTCGTTCCCTACACCGACAACTTCTTCGCCACGCTCAATTCTGCGGTGTTCAGCGATGGGTCCTTCGCCTACATCCCCAAGGGCGTGAAGTGCCCGATGGAGCTGTCGACCTATTTCCGCATCAACGCCCGCGACACCGGGCAGTTCGAGAGAACGCTCATCATTGCCGAGGAAGGCTCGAGCGTCAGCTACCTCGAAGGCTGTACCGCGCCGATGCGCGACGAGAACCAGCTGCACGCGGCCGTCGTGGAGCTGGTGGCGCTCGATGGCGCGACCATCAAGTACTCGACGATTCAGAACTGGTACCCCGGCGACAAGGACGGCAAGGGCGGCATCTACAATTTCGTGACGAAGCGCGGTCTCTGTGCCGGGCGCAATTCGAAGATCACCTGGACGCAGGTCGAAACCGGATCGGCCATCACCTGGAAGTACCCGGGTTGCATCCTGCAGGGTGACGGTTCGATCGGCGAGTTCTATTCAGTCGCCACCACGAACAACTGGCAGCAGGCGGATACGGGCACGAAGATGATCCACCTGGGCAAGAACACGCGCAGCACGATCGTCTCGAAGGGAATTTCAGCCGGCCACGGGCAGAACACCTACCGCGGCCTCGTCCGCGTGGGCAAGAACGCGACGCACGCGCGGAACTACTCGCAGTGCGACTCGCTCCTCATCGGCGACAAGTGTGGAGCGCACACGTTCCCGTATCTGGAAATCAAGAACACCTCGGCGCGTGTGGAGCACGAGGCTTCCACCTCGCGCATCGGCGAGGATCAGATTTTCTACCTGCGGCAGCGCGGCCTGACGCTCGAGGATGCGATCAACATGATCGTCAGCGGCTTCTGCAAGGAAGTCTTCCGCGAGCTGCCGATGGAGTTCGCCGTGGAGGCGCAGAAGCTTTTGTCCGTCTCTCTTGAGGGATCGGTGGGGTAGCTGCGAATTCAACCCGGTAGTGGGTAAACAGCGGCTCGAGCGAAGCGAAGAGCTGGCAGGTCGTGGGGGTGGGGCCCCACGACAAACTAAGAGAAGAAGACAAATATCAATGCTTGATGTGCGAAATCTGAAAGTGCGGGCGGAAGGTCAGGAGATCCTGAAAGGGGTCGATCTCCACGTCGACGCAGGTGAAGTCCACGCAATCATGGGGCCCAACGGCTCCGGCAAGAGCACGCTCGCGCGTGCGTTGGCCGGACATCCGGCCTACGAGGTGACCGACGGCACGGTGACCTACGAAGGGCGCGATTTGCTGGCGATGGATCCCGACGAGCGCGCCCGCGAAGGCGTGTTCATGGCCTTCCAGTATCCGGTCGAGATCGCGGGCGTCAACAACGCCTACTTCCTCAAAGCGGCCCTCAACGCCAAGCGCAAGCAGCAAGGAGTGCCGGAGCTCGACGCCATGGAGTTCATGCAGCTGATCAAGGAGAAAGCGGGTCTCCTCGACATCGATCAGGGCATGCTCAGTCGCGCCGTGAACGAAGGATTCTCGGGCGGGGAAAAGAAGCGCAACGAGATATTCCAGATGGCGCTGCTCGAGCCGCGCCTGGCGATTCTCGACGAGACCGATTCCGGGCTCGACATCGACGCGCTCAAGGTTGTCGCCGCAGGTGTCAATGCGATGCGCAGCAGCGAGCGCGCCATCATTGTCGTGACGCACTATCAGCGCCTGCTCGACTACATCGTGCCCGACTACGTTCACGTGTTGAGCAACGGGCGCATTCTGAAGTCGGGCGGCAAAGAGCTGGCGCTGGAGCTGGAGAAGCGGGGCTATTCGGTTCGAGCTGGCCGAGGCAGCCTAGGATGATGACGACGACGACGCAAGTAGCCGAGAATCGTCATCCGTGGCTGGCTTCGCTGCCACCACAGAGGGGACCGCGGTGGTTGCAGGACCTGCGCGAACGCGGCGCCGCACGGTTCTCCGCGCTGGGCTTCCCGACGGTTCGCGACGAGGAGTGGCGCTTCACCAACGTTGCGCCGGTCAGCACCGGAGAGTTCCGCCTCGCGGACGGGACGGCGGCGGTCTCCGAGAAGCAGCTCGCCAGCCTGCTCTACGGCGACGCGCGCTTTCGACTCGTTGTCGTGAATGGCCGTTACCGGCCGGACCTGTCACGGGTGCAGGGATTGCCGGCCAAGGTTCGCGTGGGCTCTCTCGCCGCCATGATCAATGGCGATCTGGCAGCCGATAGCGAGAACGTTCAGCGATATCTGGGGCAGCTTGCCGATCTCGGCGTGCGCGCGTTCGACGCCCTCAATACCGCACGAATCGAGGATGGCGCGTTTGTCCACATTCCAGACGGCGCGATTGTCACCGAACCGATTCAAGTCATGTTCATCTCCACCGGCGAATCCGCAGGAGTGGCGACGGCAAGTCATCCGCGGTTGCTGGTGGTGGTCGGGAGCCAGGCACAGGCGAGGCTCGTGGAAACCTACGTCGGGTGGGGCGGACGGTATTTCGTCAACGCGGTGACCGAGGTGTTCGTCGGCGAGCACGGCGTTCTGGATCACTACAAGGTCCAGGAAGATTCGGTCGACGCGTTCCACATTGCGAGCATGCACGTGCACACGTCACGCAGTGCGACGTTCTCATCGCATTCGTTCACGATCGGCGGGAAGCTGGTGCGCAACGACGCCGTTGCCATTCTCGACGGCGAGGGTGCGGAGTGCACGTTGAACGGGCTGTACCTGGCCGATGGCGATCGGCTGGTCGACAACCATACGACGATCGACCACGCCAAGGCGCACTGCCCGAGCCACGAGATCTACAAAGGCATTCTCGGCGGCAAGGCGCGCGCCGTGTTCAATGGAAAGATCATCGTCCGTCCCGACGCGCAGAAGACGAACGCCAAACAGACCAATCGTGCGCTGCTGCTTTCCGACAGCGCCTCGATCAATACGAAGCCGCAGCTCGAGATCTTCGCCGACGACGTGAAGTGCACGCACGGCGCGGCGATCGGGCAGATCGACGAGGATGCGATTTTCTATCTGCGCGCACGCGGGCTGACGCTGGCCGAGGCGCGCGACATGCTCATCCATGCGTTTGCAGGCGAGATCCTCGATCGCGTCCAGATCGAACCCCTCAAGCGCGCGCTCGAGGCCGAGCTGTACGCCCAGCTGGCCAAGGATCTCGCCGAGGTGGATGCGCGATGATGCCTCCCGCCTCGCGCGGCGCCGTGTCACCGGCCTTCGACGTCGAGCGGGTTCGCGCCGATTTCCCGATTCTGCGCCGTCAGGTCCACGGCAAGCCGCTCGTCTATCTCGATAACGCGGCGACGACGCAGAAGCCGCAGGCCGTGCTCGACTCGTTGACGCGGTACTACACGGGCATCAACGCCAACGTGCACCGCGGCGTCCACCTGCTCAGTCAGCTGGCGACCGATGAGTACGAAGGGGCGCGCGAGAAGATCCGCGCGTATTTCAACGCCGGTAGCGTCCAGGAAATCGTCTACACGCGCAACTCGACCGAGGGCATCAATCTCGTGGCGCACGTTTTCGGCGCCGCGCGGGTTCGCGCCGGGGATGAAGTGCTCATCTCCGCCATGGAGCATCACTCGAACATCGTGCCCTGGCAGATGCTGTGCGAGAGATCGGGTGCCCGCCTTCGCGTGGCGCCGATCGACGATCGCGGCGAGCTGCTGCTCGACGAGTTCGAAGCGCTGGTGGGCCCGCGCACCCGGATTGTCGCGGTGGCGCACATGTCCAACGCCCTCGGCACGATCAATCCCGTGGCCGACATCGTTCGCATCGCCCACGCCGAAGGGGCGGCGGTTCTGCTCGATGGATCGCAGGCCGCGTATCACATGCCGGTGGACGTGCGAGCGTTGGATTGCGACTTCTACGTCGCGACCGGCCACAAGCTGTATGGTCCGACCGGGATTGGCGTGCTCTACGGCAAGGCATCGCTCCTCGAAGAGCTGCCGCCGTTCATGGGCGGCGGGGACATGATCCGCTCCGTCACGTTCGAACGCTCGACGTGGAACGAGCTGCCGCACAAGTTCGAGGCCGGCACTCCCGACATTGCCGGCGCGATCGGACTTGGCACCGCGCTCGATTACATAACGTCGATTGGTCTCGCCGAGATCTGCCAGTACCGAGCAGGAGCTGCTGGCCTACGCCACCGAAGTCGTGAGCGATGTGCCTGGCGTCCAGCTGATCGGCACGGCGCGCCGGAAGGCCAGCGTAGTGTCGTTCGTGCTCGACGGTGTACACCCGCACGACGTCGGCACCGTCGTCGACCGCGAAGGCATTGCCATCCGCACCGGCCATCATTGTGCGCAGCCGGTCATGGATCGGTTTGGCGTGCCCGCCACCGCGCGTGCCTCGCTGGCGATGTACAACACCCGCGAGGACGTGGACGCGCTCGGGCGCGCCCTGCGCCGAGTGCGGGAGGTATTCGCGTAATGTCGGATCTCAGCGACCTGTATCAGGAGGTCATCCTCGACCACAACAAGCGTCCGAGGAACTACCGGATCGCTCGAGCGGCCGAGCCATTTCGCTGAAGGCTACAATCCCCTGTGCGGGGATCGCCTCGATCTGTTTCTCAACGTCGAGGCCGATCGCATTGCCGATGTCGGCTTCCAGGGATCCGGTTGTGCGATCTCGCGCGCGTCCGCGTCGTTGATGACGGATGCGGTCAAGGGGCGCTCGCTCGCCGAAGTGCGCGAATTGTTCGGCCGTTTTCACCGCATGGTCACGACGCCGCCCGATCGCGAGGTCGAGGATCTCGGCAAGCTGTCGGTGCTGGCTGGCGTCAGGGAGTTTCCTGTGCGCGTGAAATGCGCCAGCCTGGCGTGGCATACGCTCAAAGCGGCGCTCGATCGCGAAGAGAGGACGACGACGGAATGAAGCCGCTGCCGATGGCGCCGCAGGCAGCCGCAGAGACGCCGCAGCCGGCGATCGAGACCGGGGGTCTCGTTGCGGATCCGGTGAAGACCGAGGCGCTCAAGCCCGCGGTGGTGAAGGCGATTCAAACGGTGTTCGATCCCGAGATTCCAGTGAACATCTGGGAGCTCGGTTTGATCTACGACGTGTTCGTCGATGGCGACGGCGTCGCTGCCGTCCGCATGACTCTCACGGCGCCCGGCTGTCCCGCCGCGCAGTCGTTGCCGGTCGAGGTCGCTCGAAAAGTTCGCGAGGTTCCCGGCATCACCGACGCCAAAGTAGACGTCGTCTGGGAACCGGCGTGGACCAAAGATCGAATGTCGGACGTTGCGAAGCTGCAGCTGGGGATGTGGTGATGCGAGGTGTAATCACGCGCGACGTGCGACGTGTTGCGAGGTACTATGCTACGCCTCTCTAAAAAAGCCGACTATGCGTTGATGGCGATGAAGCATCTCGCGATGCGCCCGGATGCGGCGTCGGCGAGTGCGCGGGAGATTGCCGAGCAGTACGACATCCCCATCGAGCTGATGGCCAAAGTGCTGCAGCGGCTGGCTCGCCGGGGTCTGCTCACGTCGCACCAGGGCACGCGCGGCGGCTACCGGCTCTCCAAGCCGTCGACGGCCATCTCCGTCGCCGACATCATCCAGGCTATCGACGGGCCGGTGACGGTTACCGCCTGCTCGACCGAAGACGAGAAGTGCGATCAGTACGCGAAATGCAGCGTTCGTGATCCGCTCTGGCGAATCAAGGATCGAATCCTGTCGGCGCTGGCGACGTGCTCGCTGCAGGAGGTCGCGGCAGACCCGCCGGTGACCCCGCTGCCTCCGGATCCGCTTCACCTTTCCTTCCCACGATCACGCTGAGAACGGTCGTGGCCAGGCCTGTCTACCTCGATTATCACGCGACCACGCCTGTCGATCCACGTGTGCTCGAGGAGATGCTGCCCTACTTCTGCGAGCGGTTTGGCAATGCCGCGTCGCGACAGCATGCGTTCGGCTGGGAAGCTCAGGAAGCGGTTGACGCCGCGCGAACGCGTATCGCTTCTCTGATCAATGCATCGGCTCGCGAGATCATCTTCACCAGCGGCGCCACCGAGTCCAACAATCTGGCGATCAAGGGTGTGGCTCGCGGCATGCGCGATCGTGGCGACCATGTCATCACCGTCGCCACCGAGCACAAGTCGGTCCTCGATTCGTGCCGCCGGCTCGAACAGGAAGGCTGGAAGCTCACGATCCTGGGCGTGACGCCCGATGGCTTCGTCGACCTCGACGCGCTGCGCAAAGCGATGACCGACCGTACGGTCCTGGTATCGGTCATGGCCGCCAACAACGAGATCGGGGTTCTGCAGCCGCTTGCCGAGGTTTCGGCCGTCGTGAAACCACACGGCGCGCTGTTGCATACCGACGCGGCACAGGCCGCGGGAAAAGTTCCCCTCGACGTCGAGGCGCTCGGGGTCGATCTGCTCTCGCTGACCGGACACAAGTGCTACGGGCCCAAGGGCGCCGGCGCCCTGTACGTGCGCCAGCGGCGTCCCCGACTTCCTCTCGAATGCCTGATTGACGGTGGTGGCCACGAGAACGGACTGCGATCGGGCACGTTGAACGTGCCGGGAATCGTCGGTCTCGGGGCTGCCGCGGAGATCGCCCGCAAGGAAATGCCGGTTGAGGGCCCGCGTCTGGCGGCGCTGCGCGACAGGCTTCTCAACGGGCTTCGCGCCAACCTTGACGGGCTGCGCCTGAATGGCTGCGCCGTCAAGCGTCTGCCGCACAACCTCCACCTCAGTTTTGACGATGTGGAAGGCGAAGAGCTCTTGATGGCCCTCGGCGATCTGGCGGTCTCGACTGGTTCAGCGTGCAGCTCGGGATCGCAAGCCCCGTCGCACGTACTGCATGCGATCGGCGCCGTCGGCGATCGCGCCGGCGCCTCCATCCGTTTCGGGCTCGGACGCACGACGACCGATGCGGACATCGACATCGCGATCGAACGGGTGACGAAAGTCGTGCGCGCCCTCCGCGACAAGGCAGTGCGCGCATGAGTGCCATGTCGAACCAGCACATTACCGTTGCTCACAGCCCGGATTCCGACGACGCGTTCATGTTCTTCGGTCTCGCGAGCGGTGCCGTCGACACCGGCGGCATTGTCGTCGACCAGGTGCTCGCCGACATCGAAACGCTGAATCGCGCTGCGTTCGAGGGAAAGTACGAAGTCACCGCTGTGTCGTTTCATGCCTACGCGCACCTGGTAGAGAAGTACCGCGCTCCTGCCGCACGGCGCCAGCATGGGCGATCGTTACGGCCCGATCGTCGTCGCACCGCAGCAGGGCGTCGGCGAAGTTCGTGGACACCGCATTGCGATTCCGGGCACGCTGACGACCGCGTATCTTGCCCTTCGCCTCTACGAGCCCTCCTTCGACTACGTTGTCGTGCCGTTCGATCGCATACAGGAGGCGGTGCTGCGAGGTGAGGCCGATGCTGGACTGCTGATCCACGAAGGTCAGCTCACGTACAGTGATGAGGGATTGCGGAAGGTCGTCGACCTGGGCGAATGGTGGGCGGAGCGCACCGGTGGCCTGCCGCTGCCGCTCGGCGGCAACATCATCCGGCGCGATCTCGGACCGCAGATGATCGCGCGAGTCTCACGGCTGCTGCACGACAGCATCGCGCACGCACTCTCCCACAGGGAGGAGGCCGTGCGTTACGCGATTCAATTCGGCCGCGGCCTCGATCTCGAGCGCACCGACAAGTTCGTCGGGATGTATGTGAACGAGCTGACGCTGCAGTACGGCGAGCGGGGTCGACGGGGACTCGAAAGGCTCATGGCCGATGCGTTCGAATCCGGGCTGATCCCGAATCGGGTCCCGGTTGAATTTGCGGCGTAGGCCCGCCCTTTAGAGCGGGCGTGGCGAGCAAAGCCCCGTCGTTGGAACACGTAAAATCGCAGTAGACGAACCCGTCACGCTCCACGGTTTCCCCGCGCGTCACTTTGATCGCGTTCGAGAACATCGGACCGCCGACGACGCACGTGTGAAACTCGCCGCGCTCACCGCACGGATCGACGTCTTGCGGAAGCTCGCGCAGCAGTGCCTCATCGTACGCACGCCCGGCAAGGTTCGCGGGCATGACACGTAGATCGACGCACGCGATCCGCGCATCCAGACCGCCGTGGATCATTTCCAGGCCGAGCGCATCAGTCGGTCGGCCCCAGAGCGGGAAGATCGGCGTCAGTCCCGTGCCCGCCAGCCGCTCCTCCCGGTAGCGGCGGACGTCCTCGAGGAACAGATCTCCAAACGCTATATGTGTGAACTCCTGCGCGCACGCATCGGCGACGGCCGACGCCATGCGCTCCTCGTAGATCTCGTTCGAACAGGGATAGGGAAGTGGAATGGCGATCAAAGGCAGCCCCGCGGCGGCGGCCTGGGCACGAAGCACCGAGTGACGGACGCCGTGCATGGCAACCCGGTCGGCCGTCTCATTGATGGTCGTCAACAGTGCTGCCGGCTCCGTGCCCTGCTGCCGCAGCGTGTGGAGCACCCAGGCACTGTCTTTACCGCTGCTCCAGGAAAGAAGGAGCTTCACCGCATCACGTCCGGGTGCAGGGTCTCTGCCAGCAGCTTCGTGCCTTCTGCGACGCGCGGACCGGGTACGACGACGCGTTGGTCGTCGATCAGGTAGATCCGGCCGTTCCGGACGGCGGGAACCGATTGCAGTACGTTCCAATCGCGACGCATGACGCGGCGCTCCTCATCGGTCGCTTGCGTGCCGCGGAGCTCGACGATCGCTTCCGGACGGCGCGCGAGGATCAATTCCGTCGTCGCCTGCACAGATTGCCGCGCGACGTCGGCGAACACATTCACGCCGCCGGCGACCTCGAGCATGTCGCTGAGGAAGCCGATGCCCCCGCTCGCATAAATGCCGCGCAGTGCGCCTGATTCGCGGCCGAAGACCAGAACCACGCGGGGCTTCGGTTGAGCCGATACCCGGCGTCTCAGGTCGTTGAGTGCGGACTCGATGGCCGCGGCGGCGCTGTCGGCTTCCTTTCCGCGTCCGACTCGCTTGCCAAGGTCGCGCATCGTTTGCGTGACATCGGGCAGCCCGGCGTGGCTGTAGACGAACATCGGAATCTTCGCCCGTTCGAGCTGCGTTTTCAGATCGGTCTGACTGCCGTAGACGACAACGAGGTCGGGCCGGAGAGCCAGGATGCGCTCGAGATCGGGATCGAGCAGCGCACCCACTCGAGGGATGTTTTCGACTTCGGGCGGGAAGTGGTCGAAGCTGCTCACGCCGACGACCTCTTTGCCAGCACCGATCGCGAAGAGCATCTCCGTCACCGCCGGGATGAGCGAGACGATTCGCGATGGGCGGGTAGTGGCGGGGTCAGATCTTGTTTCTTGCACGCGTGTCCTCTTTCCGGGAAAGAGGACACGCGTGCAAAAAACAAGATCTGACCCCAGGAGGCACACGGCCAACAGGGGCGCCACGCCAGACTGGAGAATCCACCGTCTCGAGACGTTCACGTTTTCCTCACAAGCAGCCAGAGAAAGAAGGGACCGCCGATGAGCGCCGTTATGACGCCAACAGGGAGCTCAATCGGCGACAGGGCCGTGCGCGCGAGCAGGTCGCAGGCGACGAGGAACGCCGCACCAAAAAGTGCTGATGCCGGGAGAACGACACGATGATCCGAACCGACCATCAACCTTACCAGGTGAGGAATGATGATGCCGATGAACCCGATCGGCCCGGAGATCGAGACGGCGGCGCCGGTGGCCAGCGACCCGCTCAGAAACGCGGCGCGCTGTGCCCGCGACACGTCGATGCCGCGGCTTTCCGCGCTCTCGGGCCCGAGGCTGAGAAGATTCAGCGGCCTGGCGAGCCAGGCAAATGCGGCGAACGAGGCGACCAACAGCGGCAACGCCGAGATGAGCGGGTTGTAGCTGCTGATGTCGAGATCGCCCATCAGCCAGCGCAGGGTGCGGTAGGTCTCGGCGAAATCGGCGAAGTATTGAACGAACAGGATCAGCGCGGAGAAAAAAGCGTTCATCGTCACGCCCGCCAGCAGCAGTACGTTGGTCGAGAGACCAGCATGCCGCCCGCGCGCCAGCAGATACACAATCGCTACCGCGCCGAGAGATCCGGCGAAACTCGCGACCGGCACTGCCGGCAGGCCAAAGGCTGAGAACGACCAATTGAAAGTGATCGCGAGCATCGCGCCAAGCGCGGCGCCGGCTGAGACGCCGAGCGTAAACGGTGTCGCCAGGGGATTGCGCAGCAGCCCCTGGAAGACGACGCCGGATGCGGCGAGCGCGGCGCCGACGACCGCGCCGGCCAGCGTCCGCGGCAACCGCGCGACGAACAGGATCTGCGCATCCACGTTGTCGGCAAATGGCACCGATCGATCGAAAGCATGGCGCAAATCCACCGATGTCGATCCCGCCAGTGGCGACAGCACGACTGAGGCGATCGCGAGTAGACCGAAGCCGGCCGTGGCGACAAGCAGCCGCTGCCGTAAGCTGCCAGTCATCGTGCCTGTTCCGGACGGTGCCCGTGAACGGGCACGACGACGAGATGGCCAGCCCCGGCGTGATGGTAGACCTCCGCCTCCACGCCATAGAGGTCGCGGATGTGTGCAGGCGTCAGGACGTCCGCTGTCGGCCCGTCGGCACGAATCGTTCCTTCCCGAATCAACACGACGGTGTGGCAGAGCGAAGCGGCAAAGTTGAGATCGTGGGTCGAGATCACGATCGCCAGCGACAGCTGGCGCTGCAGGGCGCGGAGCAGTGCCGCGGTTTCCAGTTGATACCCGACGTCGAGCGCCGTGGTTGGCTCGTCGAGCAGGAGAATCGGTTGGGCCGCCGTGCTCTTCGCGGCACGGATCTGGGCGAGCGCGCTGGCGATGATGACGCGCTGCTTTTCTCCTCCGCTCAATGTGGCGAATGGCCGATCCTGGAGGGAGAGCGTTCCCGTGGCGACCAACGCGTCCCGCGCGATCTCGAAATCGGCGGGACCTTCGATCTCGAACGCGCCGAGGTGGGGATAACGTCCCATCAGGACGACTTCCTGCACCGAATAGTCGAACGCCAGCTGCGTTTCCTGTGGGACGACCGCCATACGACGGGCGACGAGCGTGCGCGAGATGGTGCGCAGATCCACGCGGTCCAGCGTGACCTGTCCGCGCGCCGGCCGCAGCGTGCCCGCCAGAATCTTGAGCAGCGTGGTCTTGCCTGATCCGTTCGGGCCGAGCAACCCGGTGATCGCTCCCGGGCGGACCTCGACGGTCACGCCCGAGAGGATCGGTGTGCCGGGCCTGTAAGCGAAATCTACGTCATCGGCCCGCAGCAACGCGCAGACCTGCGATGGCGCCGCGTCCGAGCGCCGGGAAGCCGAGCGCCTCCTCGTAGCGTCGATCGAAGAGATTCGTGATCCGGCCGAAAAGCTCGAGGTTGCGAGTCACCCGCCACGCGGCGCCCGTGTGCACGACGGCGTAGCCGGGCGAGTCGAAGAGTCCCCCGAACGTTCCAAGCGACGGATCGACGTCGGTGGTCCGGCTGCGTCCGCCTGCCGTCACGAAACCCGAGACGCGGCCCCCCTTGACCGTCAATTCGGTCGACAGCTGTCGTGCCGGCCGGCGCAGGAGGGGATCTCCCGGCACGAACGGGGGAGGCGCCTCGGAGCTTCCGTCGACGGCGAGGATCTCGGTGTCCAGGAAGGTGACGGCCACTCGCAGGTTGAAATCTACCGGCACGTGCCACATTGCCCGGGCGCGCGCTGTGCCCGACAACTCGACACCGCGAGCGCGTGCGTTCGAGATGTTGTCGCTCTGATACCGGCTGGACTGTTGGAACGAACCAACGGTGACGATGAGGTCCTGATAACGGTTATAGAAGACGGTGCCCTCGATCGACGCCCGCCCGCCGGCAAACGATTGATCGACTCCGGCTTCGACAGTCCGGCTGCGTTCCGGCTTGAGACCGGGGTTATCGGTGAACGCGATCTCAAAGCCGTCCGGTGGGCGAATGCCGGTGCCCGCGGCCGCGCGTAGCTTGGTGAATGTTCCGTCCGACGAACGCACGAACCACGCAACGCCCACTTTGGGATTGACGGAATTGACGACATCTTTGGCGAAGTCCGGCCGGGACGAGCCATCGCCGGGCAGCGTGTCGCGAGCGATTCGTTCGGCGCGAACGCCGGCGGTGACGAACAGGTGCGACTGGCGATTCCATCGTATCTCGCCGAAGAAGCCTCCGAGTGTCCGGTCGACCGGAACCTCGCGCCCATCTGTTACCGTGATGAACGTGCTTTCGGCCCGCTCGCGCTGAAATTCCCCGCCAAACGATCCCTGGAGTGACGGACGAAACGTCACGTCCGCCTGCGCTCGTCCGACCGTGCGGCGTGACGCAATATCGGAATCGCCGAACGAGCTCACCGACTCGCCGTCGATCCGCGTGAACGCGAGCTGTCCGTTGACCCGTACTCGCGATCCCGCAGGTATGGCGCCAGAAATCGCCGCGAGCAATCGATGATTGCTGCCTCGCGAAATTGTATCGATCCCGGAAAAGGTGCCACCCGGATCCGAGCCGAAGGGGCCAGGAAATCCGCGCTCGTCATCGATATAGTTCAAATCGCCGCGCATGGCCCGGCCTTCGGCGCCCGTCCATCCGAGGCCTCCGCCGAACGACCATCTCTCGTAGTCATCGTTCTCGACCACCCCGTCGGTGGCCACTCTCTCCGCCTGCGCCCCCCAGTTCACGGATTCGAGACTGCCCGATGTTGCGGCGGCAAACCGCGACGTGCCGAAGCTTCCTCCCTCGATGATTCCGGATCCCGTCGGCTCGCCGCCGCGCCTGCTGACGATCCGGATGACCGATCCGATCGCGTTCGAACCATAGAGCGCGCTTTGCGCCCCGCGAACGATCTCGATCCGCTCGACGTTTTCGAGCGGCGTGTGCGCGAAGTCGAAGCCGCCGCCGAACGCGTTTGCCTGCACGCCGTCGACGAATACGAGCGAATAGTCGGATTCACCGCCGCGTGGAAAAGCGCTCGTCTGCGCACCCAGTCCCCCGGCCGTGACGATCGCCAGGCCCGGCGCCAGCCGTAACGCGTCAGGAAGGCTGCGCACCTGCAACGCTTCAAGTTCTTCCCCGGTCAGAACGGTCACGCTCGATGAGGTCGTCGACAGAGGAATATCGACCTGTGCCGCAGACACGACAACCGACTCCCGGACGGCGCTCACCTCGAGAACGATCTCACCGGCGTTTCCGTTGTCGGTGACTTGCACAGGGCGTCCGCGAAAACCCTCGATCGAGGCATGAATGTCGAATGGACCCTGGTGGGGGGCCGTCAGCGTGAACGCGCCCGTTGCGTCGGTCAGAGCGGTGGCGACGACGGCCGGGCCGTCCACGAGCAGGACTGTCGCTCCGCGCACAGCACGGCCGTCAGGATCGACGACCCGGCCAGTGACGGAACCTGCCCAGGCAAGTGCAGCGGATGAAAGGAAGAGGGAAAGGGAGAAAACGAACGAGCGAAGACAGAGGCGCATCGGGCTCCTTCTCGGCGTGTGTCGCGCCGATCGGGGGTCAGATCTTGTTTCTTGCACGGTGGCGCCCTCTGCAGAGGACAACCGTGCAAGAAACAAGATCTGACCCCTAGCAAAACCCGGCGTCCAGGTATCCTGGCTTACGGATTGTCGCGTCACTCCACGCCTTCCCACGCGGGCAGAGCCCAACGCAGTGGCGGCCGGTTCGGACCCGGCACTCGAAGTGACGCTCCCCGTTACAGTGGCGGCACCGCGTGGGATTCGCACCCACTTCGCTTGGCCGCCGGGCGCAGTCAGTTCTCGTCAGTATACCGCGCTAGAATAAGGGTTCGGACCGACAAGGATGAACAAGAGCTCCACGGTCACGGTGCGGCGCGACACTCCACAAGCCATCTCCACGACTGGCACCCCGGTCGTACATGCCGAAACGCTCGAGTTGCAGACGACCGAGCGCGTCGAGCTCGTCGATCTAACCGAGCAAATCCGCGAGCTGCTGCGTCGCTCGTCCGTTCGCGAGGGCCTGGCGAGCCTCTGGTCGCTGCACACCACCTGCGCCATTTTCATCAACGAAGTCCAGCCGGCTTTGCACGCGGACATCCGCAGTTTCCTCGAGCAGGTCGTCGCCCGCGACGGCGATTGGCTGCACAACGATCCCGCGCATTCCGACTGCGATCGCATGAACGCGGACGCGCACCTGCGGGCCATGCTCCTCGGACACAGCCTTACGCTCCAGATCTCCGGCGGCGATGTCGTGCTCGGCACCTGGCAGCGCATACTTGCCGCGGAAATGGACGGACCGCGGATCCGCACGGTACGCGTTCAGCTGATGGGCATCCAGTGATGCACGGGCGCGTCGCGGCAGCCGGACTGCAGGACGTCGCCCATCGCCTCGACGCTGGTGAGCGGCTCTCCTTCGAGGATGGGTGCCGCCTGTTCGCATGCCGCGACCTGCTCGCCCTTGGTTTCCTGGCGAACCGCGAGCGCGAGAAGCGCCATGGCGGTCGCACCTACTACAACTTCAACATCCGCCTTGAAGCGACCAACGTCTGCGTTGCCAGCTGTCTCTTTTGCTCGTTCGCGCGGCTGAAGCCCGGCGATCCCGGCTCGTACACGATGTCGCTCGAAGAAGCCTGGGACAAACTGCGGCATCGCGCCCACCAGCCGCTGACCGAAGTTCACGTCGTCAACGGTCTGCATCCGGATCTCCCGTTCGAGTACCTACCTCGAGCTGTTGCGAGGATTCAAACGCATTCGTCCCGGCATTCACCTGAAGTGCTTCACGGCCGTCGAGATCGCGTTCTTTGCGGATCTTTATGGGATGACCGACGAGCAGGTCTTGCGGGCCTTGCAGGATGCCGGGCTCGACTCGTTACCCGGCGGCGGCGCGGAAGTGTTTGCCGAGCGCGTGCGAAGAAAGATCTGTCACGACAAGTGCGGCGCGGATCGTTACCTCGCGATCCACCGCCTGGCGCACGGTCTGGGCATGCGATCGAACATCACCATGCTGTACGGGCACATCGAGACGCTCGAAGAGCGCGTCGATCACATGTTGCGTACCAGGGCCTTGCAGGACCTCAGCGGCGGCTTGCAGGCGTTCATTCCGCTGGCGTTCCACCCCGACAACAATCAAATGCGGAAGCTGCCGCCGCCCACTGCCGCTGACACCCTCCGGACGCATGCCGTCGCGCGCCTGATGCTCGACAACATTCCGCACATCAAAGGCTTCTGGATTGCGACCGGCGTCGAAGTGGCGCAGCTGTCGCTGTGGTTTGGCGTCGACGATCTCGACGGAACCGTCCAGGAGGAGAAGATCTACCACATGGCTGGAGCGCGGACGCCGGAGGCGATGACCACGACCGACATCCGCCGCCTCATCCGGGCGGCAGGTCGTGAGCCGGTTGAGCGGGATACGCTCTACAACGTCATTACCGGGCCCGAAGCGCCCGACGAAGTCGCCGTAGCCTAGGCACAGAGGTTGGTACAATAGAAGCTATTGGCTGGCAGGTCCGGGCCGCGCCCACGACTGGCAGCCGGAAGCTGAAATGGACATCAAGTTACTGACACAGGTCGAGAAGGAAAGCATCGGGGAGCGGCAACCGCTCCCGGATCGCTACCTCCGTCTGTCAGATGACGAGATGGACGAGAGGATTGCCGCTGCCAAGTCGACGCTCGGCAAGCGCCTGGTGATCCTCGGCCATCACTATCAGCGCGACGAAGTGATCAAGTTCGCCGACTACACGGGAGACTCGCTGAAGCTGTCCCGTGCCGCCGCAAGCCGCGGCGAGGCGGAGTACATCGTTTTTTGCGGCGTGCATTTCATGGCCGAGAGCGCCGATATCCTGCGCGCTCCCCATCAGAAAGTGGTCCTGCCGGATCTCGCGGCAGGCTGCTCGATGGCCGACATGGCCGCACCCGATCAGCTCGACATCTGCTGGCGTGAGATCAGCCAGATGCGCGTGCGGACGGATGAGGAGGTCAACGGCCGCCGCGGAGTGGTTCCCGTCACCTACATCAATTCGTCAGCGGCCATCAAGGCATTCTGCGGCGAGCACGGCGGCATCGTCTGCACGTCGACGAATGCGCACGCGATCATGTCCTGGGCGTGGGAGCGTGGCGAGAAGCTCTTGATGCTTCCCGATCAGCACCTGGGCCGGAATACCGCCTATAAGATGGGCGTCCCGCTCGACGAGATGGTCGTCTGGGATCCAAACGAAATGTGGGGCGGCCTCGAGCCGGCGCAATTGCAGCAGGCGAAGCTGATTCTGTGGAAGGGACACTGCTCGGTGCACACGCGCTTCACCGTCGCGCAGATCGATGCCTTCCGCAAGCAGTATCCCGATGGCCGCGTCGTCGCGCATCCCGAGTGCACGCTCGAAGTCGTCCAGGCTGCTGACGAGAGCGGCTCGACCGAATACATCATCAACACCGTCCGGAAGAGCCCGCCAGGAACAACCTGGGCCGTTGCGACGGAAGTTCATCTGGTGAACAGGCTTGCGAACGAAGTTCGTGGCGACAAGAACGTCGTCACGCTCGATCCGTTCGGCTGCCTGTGCTCGACGATGTTCCGGGTCTCGCCGAATCATTTGTTGTGGGTTCTCGAAGGACTCGTCGAGGGGCAAATCCACAATCAGATCATCGTTCCCGAGGCGATCAAATCAAACGCACGGCTGGCTTTGGATCGCATGCTGAAGGCATCCTGAACGTCTGAACCGTTCCCATTTCTGAACCAATTCTGAACCTCCTCGAAACCTTCTCTGAAGTAACATTCCCGCGAAGGAGATTTGCTGATGGCGCATGAAGTTCCACCCCTGCCTTATGACTACAACGCGCTGGAGCCGCACATCGACGAACAGACGATGCGGATTCATCACGACAAGCACCACGCGGCGTATGTGAACAACTTGAACACGGCCCTCGAGAAGCATCCTCAGCTTCAGCAGAAGAGTGTCGACGACCTGCTGAAGGGCATCAATTCGGTGCCGGAGGACATTCGCACGGCCGTCCGGAACAACGGTGGCGGGCACGCCAACCACACGATGTTCTGGGAAATCATGGGCCCGGGCAAAGGCGGCGCGCCGTCGGGCGCGCTGGGAGACGCGATCAATTCAACGTTCGGCAGCTTCGACGAGTTCAAGAAGCAGCTCACCGATGCGGGCGTCAAGCGGTTTGGCAGCGGATGGGCCTGGCTCATCGACGCCGGCGGCAAGCTGGTAATCGAGAGCACCGCCAACCAGGACAGCCCGGTGATGGAAGGGAAGAAGCCGATTCTGGGCGTGGACGTCTGGGAGCACGCCTATTATCTGAAGTATCAGAACCGGCGGCCGGACTACCTGGCGGCGTGGTGGAATGTCGTCAACTGGGACGCTGTCGCGAAGAGATTTCGGTGATTCTTCCTGCCTCGCCGAAGCCGGAAGCCAGCCGGATCACTGAGGGATCACTGATGCGTGGCTTCCGCCTTCAGGCGGAAGTTCTCAATCCGCCACGGGGTGATCGAGAACATCCCGCACCTGCCGCGCCAGCGACTCGGGTGTGAATGGCTTCTCGATCAATCTTGCCCCATCGATCACGCCGTTGCGGCGGATCGCGCTCTCGCTGTATCCCGACATGAAGAGCAGTCGAACGCCGGGCCGGTGTTGCAGGAGCTTTGCCGAGAGCTCGGCCACACCCATGTGCGGCATGACGACGTCGCTCAGCACGAGGTCGATCTTGCCTGAGAACGTCTTGGCGATCTCTACGGCGTCGAGCCCGTCGACAGCTGACAGGATGCGGTAGCCGCGCGAGCTGAGCGAACGGTGCGCAAGCTCGCGGACGAACGATTCGTCTTCGACCAGCAGGATAGTTTCGCTGCCGTTGTCGGCGGGCTGCGCCGTCCCGGTGAGACTACGCAGCGGTTCGGCCGGGCCGGCGTGTCGGGGTACGTAGATGTCGAACGTGGTGCCCCGGCCTGGCTCGCTCGAAACAACGATGTTCCCGCCGCTCTGCTGGATGATGCCGTAGCACATGGCGAGTCCAAGGCCGGTGCCTTCCCCGCTCGGCTTCGTTGTGAAGAATGGCTCGAACAGGTGGGCCATCACCTCACGCGACATGCCGACGCCGTTGTCGCTGACCCGCACGAGGTCATACGCTCCCGGCCGGCTGCCCGGATGCTGCTGACACCACGCGTCGTCCAGCGACGACTCGGTGGTCTCGATGCGGAGTGCGCCGCCGCCGGGCATCGCGTCGCGCGCGTTGAGGGCGAGGTTCATCAGCACCTGCTCGAACTGTCCAGGGTCGATGAGGGAAGGGCAGAGATTCGGCTGGAGCCGGGTTTCGAGGCGAATGTGTTCCCCAAGCAGCCGATTGAGCATCGATTCCATGCGGCCGATCAGGTCGTTGAGATCGATGGGCCGCGGGCTGATCACCTGCTTGCGCGCGAACGCCAGGAGCTGGCGCGTGAGCGCCGCGCTGCGCTGGGCTGCGTCGTAGACGTTGGTGAGATCGTGCTGCGCTGAGTGATCTTCAGGGAGATGGGATTTTGCGAGCTCGGTATAACCGATGATCGCCGTGAGCATGTTGTTGAAGTCGTGTGCGACGCCGCCGGCGAGGCGACCGATGCTCTCCATCTTCTGCGATTGGAGGAGCTGCGCCTCGAGCTGTTTTCGGTCGCGAATGTCTCGCGCCACCGTGGACACGTACTCGACGTGGCCGTCAGCACGCGCGTGCGCCACGACCGCCTGGAGGACGGGCACCTCCTGGCCGTCGCGCTGCAACAGTGCCGCTTCCCCCGACCACACTCCGCCGCGGCTGGCGACCGAGAACATCTCGTCGAGAAGCGATGCGACGACCCACGCCGGCTGAATATCCTGCACGCGCAGGTGCGAAATGTCTTCGTCGTCTGACAAACCGAGCATCCGTCGCCCCGCCCGGTTGATCCACGTCACCTGAAACGTGTTCGCATCCGCGGTGCCGACGAAGTCTGGCGACGCTTCCAGGATCGCGGCCAGCCGCTGATGTCCCTCTTCGGCACGCCGCTGAGCGGTGATGTCGGTCATGGCGCCGACCATGCGCACCGGCGATCCCGATTCGTCACGGACGATGATGGCGCGGTCGAAGATGTACGCCAGCGTGCCATCGGCGCGGCGCAGCTGATACTCGCTCGACCAGGTCGCCGAGCCAGATGCGAGCGCGGTTCGGCAGCTTGCTTCGACACGCTCGTGATCGGCCGACGCCACGTTGCGCAGCCAGCTGAGGCCCTGTGCGGTCTCGACCGCCTCGTAGCCGAGCACCGTTTTCACGGCATCGTTCCGCCAGACGCGGTCGGTGCGCTGATCCCAGTCCCAGATGATGTCGTTCGTCGCTTTGGAGACTGCTGCGAACCGCTCGTGGCTGGCTTCGAGCGCCGACCGGCTCCCGCGGACCTCTTCCGCGTGCGCCCGCAGCTGCGAGGTCATCTGCGTGAGCGCCATGCTCAGAACGGCCAGCTCGTCTCGCCCCGGCAACTCGAAGTTGGCGGTGAAGTCTCCGGCGCCGACGCGCTGCGCGGCCGCCGCCAGGTGATTGACCCGGAAGAGCAGCATGCGCTTGAACAGCAGCCATGCGCCCAGGCTCAGCAACACGACAAGGTCGGTCGCGACACCGGCGCGCCGCCGCGCCGCGGCTGCTGCTTCGGCGACGGGATGCGTCGTGTCGGAGGCGACCACCAGCATTCCGCGACTGCCCGAAGCGGACAGCGTCAACGCGCCGCTCAAACTGACCGGTACTATGAGGACCAGCTCGCTCTCGGAGAGGCGCGCCGGTATCGGCTCTTGCTTCGTGCGAGCCGTCTCCATGGCTTCGGCCAACGCCGCAAACGGTGTCTTGTCGACGGTCATGCTGCGGAGCATGTAGTCGCTCGAGGCGATGACCTGGTTCGATGCATCGAACAGCACCGCAAGTGTCACATCCGGATCCGACCTGGCGTGGGCAATCGTGGTCGAGAGGCGGGCCTGCTGGCCGTTTCTGACCGCGTTCTCGATGTCGTCGGACAGCACCGAGCCCAGCAGGCGCAGTCGGCGCGCCGTCTCCTCCTCTACTCGACGCCGTGCGGCGCTGGTCTCGACGGTGTACGAAACCCAGAGCGTCGCAATGGCGATCCCGAGCATCATCGCCGGGACGCTGTAGCGGAGCAGCGGCGGAAATCGGCGCGACTTCAGATTCACTGAATGAATCGCCCCACGGCGAGTACGGAGCATCACATCAGCCTGCGATGCCAGATGATCGTCCAACAACGGTGCTTCGCGCCTAGCGAACGGGCGAGCACCGCAATTTCGTAAACCGGCCACACGACCAGGCCGATTCGTAACGGCCGCCCCGGGGCCGCGCACTGCACAGACAGAGCTATGCCGACGAGGAGGAAACCCAGACGAATGCGTGGCACGGAGCCCTTGTTTGTATCACACCATTGCCGCCAGGGATCCCTGGGGTCGGTTACGAGCTACCGGCGGCCTGGAGCCGGTCGAGCTCCGCCAGGATCTGGTCGTGGGAGGGGAAATCTTCCTGATTTCGCCCGATGAACGAGTACCGAATGGTTCCCGAGCGGTCGATGAGGAACAGCGCCGGTCTCGCGATATTCCAGGCATCCAGGCCAATCGGGTGCCAGACACCGTAGGCTTTGATGACCTCACGGGTTTCATCCACCAGGATGTTGAAGGGAAGACCGCGATCCTCCACGTAGCGGCGCACCACTTCGGAGCGCTGCGCGACGACGGCGACGACCTCGACCCCGCGATCTTTGTAGTCTTTTGAGTGATCTGCCAGTTCACCGAACCGGCGACGGCAGTTCGGTCACCAGGTGCCGCGATGAAACGCGAGCAGCACCGGACCTCTTCGCAGGAAGCTTTCCAGCGAACGACGCTCTCCCTTCTGTGTAGGTAACTCGAAGGGTGGTGCGGCGGTCATGGCGTCGTGAGACTTGGACGTCAGAAGAACTTCACTTCCACCATCTCGCCCGCTTCGACGATGTCGATTTGCGGAGAGATTTCGATGTAACCGTCGGCGAGCGACATGCTGGTGATGTCGCCCGACGCTTTGAACGCCGGAACCGCCGCGCCGTCGACGATGCGAACCGTGTAGAACTGATGTCGCCCCGTCGTCGACACGATCCGGCGTGAGAGCGGTACGCGCACCGTCTGCGGCCGATGTTCGGGCAGGCGAGCCATCCGACGGAGCATCGGCACGAGGAGCATATACGCGTTCGACAGGCAAGACGTTGGATATCCCGGCATGCCGAGCACGGGCCTGCCGTTGACGCGACCGAAAACCGTCGGCTTACCTGGCTTGACGGCTATGCCGTGAAACAGCACTTCGCCCGATCCCTGCAGCACGTCCAGGATCAGGTCGCGCTCACCAACCGAACTTCCGCCTGAGAAGACGAGCAAATCCTCCGACGCGGCCTCGAGAACCGCCTCGGTGAGCTCGCGGAGGTCGTCTGGTGCAGTTGGTTTGACGACCGGCGTGCCGCCGTGTGCCTGGATGACTGCTGACAGCGTGTACTGGTTGATGTCGTAAATCTGACCGGGGCCCAACGGCTGTCCGGGCGCCACCACTTCGTTGCCGGTGGAAAGAATGGCGACGCGCGGCCGTTCGTAGACAGCGACATCCGTCTGCGCCGGTCGCGGCGAGAGCACCAATGCGGCTCGGATTGAGCAGCTCGCCGGGCGCGAGGACGAACTGGCCAGCGGCGATGTCAGCTCCGCGCCGGCCCACGTGCTGCCTTGGATAGACCGGCGTAAGGATACGAATCTCTCCGTTCGATCCCTTCTCCGTTTCTTCCACCATGACCACGGCGTCCGCTCCCTCGGGCAGCGGCGCTCCAGTCGCGATCTGCGTGCACTCGCCGGCCGACAGACGTTTCGTCGGGAGCTGTCCCGTGAATACGGTTTCTATCCAGCGCAGCACGCGTGGCTCGTACCGCCCCGCACCGAACGTGTCCGCTGCGATCACCGCGTAGCCATCCATGGCCGCGCGGTCGAACGGCGGGACGTCGGTCGGCGCGGCAACGGCTTCGGCGATCACCCGTCCACCGGCTTCGCGGAGCGGCACGCGCTCCACGCGGTCGACGGTTGCTGTCGCCTCCGCGACTATGGCAATCGCCTCCTCGAGCGGAATCGTTTCACGGATAGGGCGCATCGTCGTCATGGCCGTCTACCTGCGCAACTCGCGGACTACGTGACCGATTTCCGGCAGGATCAGTTTGTCCACCGCGAGCTGAACGGCTTGCGGCGATCCCGGGAGTGCGAATACCGCCCTGCGGCCGATCGTGCCGGCGCAGGCGCGACTCATCATCGCCGCCGATCCCACTTGTTCGTAGCTGAGCATCCGAAACAGCTCGCCAAACCCGTCGATATGTTTGTCGAACAAGGCGCTGAGCGCCTCGTACGTACCGTCGCGCGAGGCGATGCCCGTACCGCCCGTCGTGATCACGACGTCTGCGTCGGAAACGGATTGCACCACCTGTTGCACTGCCGGCGGGTCATCCTTGACGATGGCCCGGCCCGTGATGACGTGCCCCGCCGCTTGCAGCGCCGCCGCGATCGCGTCGCCGCCGGTGTCGTTCTCCTTCGTTCTCGAGTCGCTGATCGTCAGCACGAAGCATCGCACCGATGCGGGAGCGTCCTTGCGGTGCAGGGTTGCGGTCACTACTTGTCATTATAGAACCCACACAGAGGGTGTGGCTTCCGCCTTTAGGCACGCAGAGGGGTGGCTTCCGCCTTCAGGCGGAAGGACTATGATCTCCGCATGCATGTTCTCCGCACGCTCGCGGCGGCCATCGTTCTCTTGGTCGGCCTGTCCGCGGCGCAAAAGCCAGCGCCGCAGGCGGCGGCGGATCGCGCCGCCGACAAGTGGGTGCGGTCGACGCTGGCCTCGATGTCAATCGACGAGAAGGTGGGGCAACTTCTCGTGTCGTCGTTCCAGTCGAGTTTCATCAGCACCGACTCGGCAACGTTCGAAGATCTGGCCAAGGTCGTGCGCGAGTACCACGTCGGCGGTTTCCACGTGTTCGGTGCGAGCGAGCTCGCGCCCGGCGTTCTGCTCAATCCGACGTACGGGACGGTCGTCCTCGGCCAACCGCTCGAGGCCGCATCTACGCTGAATCGACTCCAGACATCGTCGAAACTGCCATTGCTGAACACCGCGGACTTCGAGACTGGCGTCGGGTTCCGCATCCAGGGCGCTACGGCTTTTCCGCGCGCGATGGCGTTCGGTGCAACCGGTGACGACAAGCTGGCGTTCGAGGCAGGACGGGTGACCGGAGAAGAAGCGCGCGCGCTCGGCGTGCACGTCAACTTCGCTCCAGTCGTCGACGTCAACAACAACCCGCGCAACCCGGTTATCAACACGCGGTCGTTCGGTGAGGATCCCGTACGCGTCGGCCGGCTCGCGTCGGCGTACATTCGCGGGCTGCAAACGGCAGGCGTTGCCGCAACCTTGAAGCACTTTCCTGGTCACGGTGACACGGACGTCGATTCGCACGTCGGCCTGCCGGTGATCAAGCAGCCGCGAGCGCGACTGGACACGATAGAGCTGCCGCCGTTTCGCGCCGGGATTGCCGCGGGAGCGGGCGCCGTCATGACCGGCCATATCGAGATGCCGGAACTGGATCCGACCCCCTCGACGCCGACGACGCTGAGCGAACCGATCGTCAGCGGGCTGCTGCGCAGGGAGCTGGGATTCAACGGTCTCATCTACACCGACTCGATGGGGATGCAGGGCGTGACGGCGATGCACTCGGCCGGTGCGGCCGCCGTGCGTGCCGTCAAAGCCGGCAACGACATCGTCTTGCATTCTCCGGACGACGGAGCGGCGTTTGCAGCGTTGCGCGAGGCGGTGACGTCCGGTGAGATCCCGGTATCGAGGGTCGATGCATCCGTCGAGCGGATCCTGCGAGCAAAGGCGCGGGCCGGTCTGCACAAAACGAGAACCGTGGCGCTCGACGCGATCCCGACGATCGTCGGCACGCGCGCGAACCAGGCGATCGCCGACACGGTCAGCCAGCGATCGATCACGCTCATCAAGGACGAGCGTGATCAGGTGCCGCTCAAGCTCGCGCGCGACGCGCAGCTGTTGTATTTGTCGGTGCTCGACTATCCATCGGGGTGGCGGATTGCCGCTCCCAGCCGGACGTTCATTCCGGAGCTGCGGAAGCGATGGGCCAACGTGACGGCGATCGAGCTTTCGGATCGCAGCACCGCCGCGGAGATCGAGCTGGTTCGCGCGATGGTGCCGCGCTTCGACGCGACGGTTGCCTGTGTCTTCGTGCGAGCGGCATCGGCAAGCGGCCGCATGGATCTCGCGTCACCGTTGCAGGCGCTGCTGCAGCAGATCGCACGACAGACAGCCAGCACGAAGAAGCCGTTCGTGGCCGTACTGTTCGGGAATCCGTACACGGCGATGTTCCTGCGCGAGCTTCCCGCGATGCTGCTGACGTACGACTTCTACGATCGCGCCGAAGCGTCAGCGGTGCGCGCGATCGCGGGTGATGCCTCCATCGGCGGGACGCTGCCGATCGCGCTGCCCGGCATGTACGAGGTGGGGTTCGGGCTCGTAAGGTCGCAGGCGGGCACGGGTTCCGGCCAAAACTGATCTGATATAATGACCGTTTCGCCGCGCCCTTAGCTCAGTTGGATAGAGCGTCTGGCTACGAACCAGGAGGTCGCAAGTTCGAGTCTTGCAGGGCGCGCCAATCTTCTCAAGTACTTACCCACCCTCAGCCGAATCCGCGTTCTCGAGTTTGTGAACAATTGTGAACAATTCGCCGCCAACCTTTTCGACGGCTTCTCTCACTGAACCGTCATACACGCCGCGTCCGATCACGCGGCTCTCTTCGTTGATCTGGATATCTGACCGCGCACGGCACTGCGTGGAGCGCTAATGGAATGACACCATAAAGCCAAGCCGCGCACAACGCCAGTCCGACCCACATCGCGACGTCGGCGTTCCGCCTCTTTGTGCTCTCCGGATAGAGCGCCCGATGTCTCTCATCCATAGTGGGCTTTCGAAGAGCATTTCGGCTTTCGCCGGCGGCACTCCCGTCATCGACCTCCAGAATACGTCGCGCAGTGCCGTGAGCTGCCGGTCATGACGCGTCCTCTTCGGACTGTGCCGGTGTCTTGGAAGCCAACAGCCGTGACAACCAGGACTTCCTCCGGGATGTCGCGTAGGCGATGCGGGCAGGAAGGCGCAACTCCACTTCCGTCCCTGCGCCGACTTCGCTCCACACCGCCAGTTTCCCTCCGATCAGTGCCGCCCGTTCTGGCATGCCGCGCAATCCGTAGTGTCCCTCACGCCCGTGGGTTGCGAGCACCTCCGGATCGATTCCCTTACCATCGTCACGCACGCGCAAGCGGAATTGCTCGGTGGCGTAGCGGATCTCGACTTCGACCCGTCCGGCATGCGCGTGCCGGAAGGCATTCCGAAGTGCTTCCGCAGCAACCTTGTAGATCTCGTCACGAAGAATCGGATGGAGTTCTCGCGTCTCGCCCTCGACGGCCACGTGGAATGCCGGTCGGAGGCCGCTGCCGTCGGCCGCGAGTTCTGCTCCCAGCACGCTGATCGCCAGAGCGAGGTTGTTCTCTTCGATGGTGGAGGACCGTAATCCCTGCACGGCATCGCGCCCTTCCGTGATCGCCTTCGCCGCGTGATCAATCGCACCAGCTAATGTCTCTTTCGCTTCTGCCGGGCGATCTGGCAGCAGGTACAAGGCGGTCTGGAATCGCAGAAGCAGACCGTGAAAGCTTTGCAGCAGCGTATCGTGCAGTTCCCGCGCGATGCGCGTCCGCTCGCTGACGCGCGCGTCCAGGGTGCGGTTGAACTGCCGCGCGACTTGACGGATTCGCAGCCGATACGCCACCCAGAGCAGCGCGAACATGCCGCCCGAAATCGCGGCCTGGAACCATCGCGTCTGGTAGTACGCCGGCGCGATCGAGAATTCCAACGTGGTGCCCGCTTCGTTCCACACGCCGCTGTTGTTGCTCGCGACGACGCGAAAGCGGTACATGCCGGGACCCAGGTCGGTGTAGAACGCCTGCCGTCGCGTGCCGACGTCCTGCCAGTCGCGATCGCGCCCTTCCAGCTTGACGCGGAAGCGGTTCTTCTCCGGCGCGACGAGGCTCAGCGCCGTGTAGTCGATTTGCAGGTCGCGCACGCGCGGCGGCAGGCGCAGGCCTTGAGCAGCATCGTACGTCGCGCGGTCGGCGGTGATCTGCTCAACGTACACGGGGGGCGGTAGTTCGTTGCGGCGGAGGCGGCGCGGATCAACCATGCTCACGCCATCGATCGGCAAGAACAAGAATGTGCCATCCGCCGTCTTCGTCACGCGCGGTCTCTGCGGGTGGAACACCAGATTGCTTCGGACGCCGTCAGAGCTGTCGAACACGGTGAACTGAAGGGCGACCGTCGTGTGTTTGTCTTTCTCCACGGCCGCGGCCCAGGTGTCGACCTCTGAGCGAGCGATGCGCACGAGACCGCAGGCCGTGTACAACCACAACGCCCGGTCGTCGTCTTCCATCGACCAGTGAACCGTATCGCAGGGCAAACCGTTTTTGCTGGACAGCGTCTCAATGCTCCCGCCTTTCAACCGGCTGAGGCCGCCCTGCGTTGCAGCCCAGAGTGCGCCATCCGCACTGAACCGAAGGTCCAGGATTTGCCCGGCGCCAACGCCATTTTCTGCCGAGTACGCGGCCCTGAGCCGGTCTCCAGAGAAGTACGCGATTCCGCCTTTGTCGAAACCAAGCCAGATGCCGCCTTGCCGGGGTCCGCGATCGCCGCCACAGCGTGGTCTGAATGCCCGAGCGCCGCCCAGGGAATCTGCTCCACCGCGTCGTCCCGCAGTCGAATCAGCCCCCGCTGCCAGTTGACGATCCAGATATCACGGGCGGTATCCTCCACAATCGAAAGCACGTATCCGCCGGGAACGGCGCCGATGGGGATGAACCGATCATTTTGCAGATAGCCGAAGTCGCGGTTGGTCGAGACCCAGATGCGCCCCCGATGATCCTCGAACAGAGAATGCGGGCCCAACCCATTGAGTAGCCCGCCGTCACGTCCGAATCGCGTAATCTGCCCGTTGTGCCATCTGCCCAGGCCGAGAGCAGAGCCCAGCCAGATGCTTCCATCCCTGGCGCCCAGCACCGACAACACCAGCGGGGTGGTCAATCCCTCTTTCTGGGTCCAGGTCGGAATCGAAAAGTCACGAAAGCGGTCGAGGCCGCTCAGGGTAGCCACCCAGATATTGCCTTCACGATCTTCGAACAGATCTCGAACGGAATCCCCGGAGAGACCGTCCCCTTCGGCGAACCGATCTGTCCGCCCCCCGTGCACGTGCGCCAGGCCGCGGTTGAGCGTAGCGACCCACAGCCCGCCATCGCGATCACGAAGCAGACGCCGGGCGAAATCTTCCGGCACTCCATCCTGCAGGGACGATGGTTCGAGCCGCCCGTCGACGAAGCGGGCGATTCTTCTCCCCCGAACGATCAGAAGCGATCCGTCTTCGTCTTCACCTAGAACTCGGACGCCGCTTGGCTCCCCTGGAATCGAATAGTATTGAGGGGCGCCTGGCTTCCATCTCCAGAGTCCGTTCGGGACTCCCGTCCAGAGATTGCCTTTTCGGTCCTCATAGAAGCCCGCAGCGCCGCCGCCGACGGCAACGTCCTCGGAGCAAGTGGCGCGACCAGCTTGAATAGCGCAGAGCCTCCCGGTGGTTATCCCGACCGAACCCGCCCATACTGTGCGCTCCCGGTCCTCGAGAAGAGCAGTCACCTGCTGGCCCGCGAGTTCCGGATACTGCGTCAGCTTGCCGGCCTTCAAGCTCGCCAGGCCGGTGCGGGCGCCAATCCACAGCGTTCCGTCGCGCGCCGTGAGCAGCGCGTGAATGGGGCCCGCAGCGAGAGCCTGGTCTCCGGACGGCTGCCACGCGACGGCCCTGACGCCGTCAAAGCGAACGAGACCGAATTCGGTGCCGAGCCAGAGATAACCGTCCAGCGTCTGGGCGACGGCGTAGATGGACCCTTTGAAAACGCCATCACGGACTTTCCACGAAGTGTGCGCGTACTGACTGACGGCGAGAGCCGGGTTCAGCGCGAAGGCGACAGAGCAGCACACCAGGAGCATGCCAGCCGCCATAAGGCTGCTTCGTCGCATGCCCGCTCCATCCACCGGCCCGCCAGGATTCATGCTCAGCGACTGTGTGACATGAACTAAAAAGTGAACTTCAGCCCCAGTTGGACGATCCGCGGGTCCGCCGCCGCCGTGATCCTAGTTCATCAGAACGAGCGATGGATGCAAGCGGGAGACGCGGGAGACGATGAACAGTTCCGCGGCAAGCGAAACCGCCCATCGTCCTGAATGAGGCGGGCGTGTGGCGGGGCGTCACCGTGCCGACGCCGGAGCGAGTCGAGGCTGGTCGCCGCAAGGTGCGTCGGCCGTGGCCGCGCGCTGGCGAATGGACCCGCGGTGATAGAAACGCGCGAAGAAGATCGGTTCTCCGAGTTCGCGAGAAGATGATCCGCCGACCAATTGCTGTTCTCATGCCTGGCTCCGCAAAAAAAACTGAACTTCGAAACCTCATCGTCCCCGTTGGAGCGTGGAGGGGAGGAAATGTTCCCATTGGTCGCGCAGGATCCGCTTCATTCGATTCGATCGACGCATGACGTCACCTCCCAGACCGACAAATTACGCGCTGCATGGCTTCCTCGAGTCCGTACTTGCGAACCCGAAGGTGGAGCTGCGTGCGTGACAGATTGAGTCGTCGCGCGGCCTTCGTCTTGTTTCCTCGGCAGTCCTGCAGGACCTTCGCGATCGTGGTGCGTTCGAGACGCTCAGATCCGTGGTGTCGTTGCGGAGTGCCTTGGCACCTGACTGCAGGCGCAAATGGCTCACGTCGATCGGCCCGCCGTCACAGAGGATCGCTGCCCGCTCCAGGACGTTGCGCAGCTCTCGCACGTTGCCGGGCCACTCGTACTGGAGAAGCGCGGCTCGTGCCTCGCGCGTCAGTTCAGCGGGTCGTCGTCCGAAGGACCTGCCGATCTCCTGCAGAAAGCTGTCGCTCAGCGGCACGATGTCCGCGGCACGATCGCGCAGCGGCGGAATCTGGATGTCGAACACGCCGAGGCGGTAGAACAGGTCCTCGCGAAAGGTGCCGCGCTCCACCGCTTTGCGCAGGTCGCGGTTGGTCGCGGCGATCACCCGGATGTTCGCCTTGACGAGCCGCGTGCCGCCGAGGCGCTGGAACTCGCGTTCCTGAAGCACGCGCAGGAACTTCGCCTGCGCGGAGAGACTCATCTCGGTCACCTCGTCGAGGAACAACACGCCGCCCGACGCCAGTTCGATCTGGCCGGGCTTTGCCTGGTGCGCGCTCGTGAAGGCGCCGCGCTCGTAGCCAAACAGCTCGGACTCGAGCAGCTGCTCGGGCAACGCGGCGCAATTCAGCGCGACGAACGGCCGGGTCCTGCGCGGAGACGCGGCATGGATGAACCGCGCGACGACTTCCTTGCCGGTGCCCGAATCGCCGGTAATGAGCACCGTCGTATCGGTCGCGGCGACCTGCCTTGCGTCGCGCAGTACCCCGCGCCATTCGACAGACTCGCCGACGATGCGCAGGTGGGTGCCCGCCGTCGGATGGTCGAGACCTCGCGGCACGGCGGCGTCGATACGCTGGGCACGATCGTCGTGGATGTCGTGGTCCGTCTTTGCCATAGCCAGCATCGTCATTGCCCTCCCTGTCTTTGGCGATTCTGGGCTTCGACTCGAGGGCCACAACCTCCCTTCGGGCGCATTGGTCGGCCCATAAGGCGCTATGGAGAGGACTGAGTCGGGTGTGTGGCGACGACTCTTTCGGGTAGCCCCGGCTGGTGTTGGCGGACAAGTAAAGGACGGTGCGAACGGGTTCGAGATCGCGGAAAACGCCGCACTCAGTGCGCGTTCGAATGCGACCGGCGCGGTGGTACTCCGATGCGCTTCCATCCGAAGAGCCGGGCGTCGATCGACAACCGGCCTGGCCCGAGCATCGTCAACGCGCAGCCAATCGTTGCTGCTAGAAGGCGGCCATTAAGAAGTTCGCCCGTTCTCAGGATCTCGGAGATCGCGACGACGGCGACCACCGCTCCAGCGACTGGCGTCCATAACCCGGCGATGAGAAGGAGCGCCGCCAGTGCCAGCGGCGCATAGGCGATGATCATGCGCAACGGCGGATCGCTCCACAGGCTCGGGCCAGCGTGCCACAGAACGACGGCGCCGACGACCAGTCGCATCAGCAGTAAGCCGATCCCTGGCCAGCCCCCGGCGAACGTTGAATACAGGCGTCGCACAACGTACCTCGACACGATTATTCGTCGTGGCGGCGCAACTGCGACCCCCCGACCGGGCCGTGGGAGTGACTCTTTAGGGTCGGCGGCGACAGGTGTGCGGCGGGGCCGGCACGGCGCTAGACGCTAGAGAGGTCAATGATTCCTCTCTTCAGGCCGATGATCGCCGCGTGCGTCCGGTCGTTGGCGTCGAGTTTCGCAAGAATGCTCTTGACGCGCCCTTTGACGGTGTCCTCTGTGATGCGGAGGTGATCGGCAATCTGCTTGTTCGCGTTCCCGTCGGCGATCAGGCGCAATACAGCGATTTCTGCTGGTGTGAGGGTCTGATCGCTCATATGCTGGGCGACCTGGAACGAGACCTCGGGCGAAAGACCTCGCTTCCCGCCGTGGACGGCCCGGATGGTTTGCAGGAGTTCCGTGTGGAGGGTGTTCTTGAGCAGGTAGCCCTGAGCACCGGCCTTGAGGGCGCGGAGGATGTGCACATCGCCCTCGTATGTCGTCAGCACGATCACTCGTGCATCCGGGAACTCCGTTCGAATGGCGATCAGCGCGTCGAGGCCATTCATCTCCGGCATCTGAATGTCCATCAACGTCACGTCGGGACGGTGAGTGCGGAATTGCTGGATCGCTTCACGGCCGTTGGCGGCTTGCGCCACCAAGGTCATATCGGTCTGAATAGCGATGAGTCCGGCGATCCCGTCGCGAACAACTGGATGATCGTCGACCGCGAGAATCCGAATCGGCGAGCTGCCACCCGTCAAGCCGCATCTCCTCTCTCTTCTGCCGGCAGACTGCTGGCAGAAACCGTGACCACAGGAGCGCCTCCGCGCAGTCGCATAGACGGTGCTGGCTGGAATCCGCAGCTCCACCTCCGTTCCCTGCGCCAACCTCGCTCCACACCGCCAGTTTCCCGTCTATCAGTGTGGCCCGTTCCGGCGTGCCGCGCAATCCATAATATCCCTCGACGCACGGCTCTTTCGTTTCCCCCCTCCCCCTCTCTCCCTCATCTGCCTGCGACGTGCGGCACGACGCTTCGTCAATGCGGAAATGCCGTGCCTATCAACATTATTGAAGACGATCGAGGCGGAGCTCGGGTAACCTGTCCACCGATCGGATCGAGCCCAGAGGTAAACTCGATGATTCGTATTCGCAACAGGATGACACATGCTGACAGCGTTGGTCCGACGATCAGCACATGCGGTCCTTTGCGATGACGTCGTCAGGATGCTTCTGAGGCAAGGCACATGAGCAGGCGGAGCAATCGGACAGTTGCGCTGCTATCAGCCCTTGCCACGTTTGCGACTTCTGCGCTTGCTCAAGCGCAAGACATTCACGTCGTAGGCGTTCCACTGGTCACAGGTGCGCCGATCCAGTTTCATCGCCTTCCCTGGCCATCGACGCCGGTTGTGGTGCAAGGGATGATTCAGGACGACTACTCCGGCCAACCACTGAACAGTGGCTGCGTATCCCGAACGTCCACGAGTACGTTGCCGGCTTTGCCTTCAAGTCCGAAGGGACAGTGCCGTTTATCCGTGTCCCGGCTCACGAGATGAGCGAGACCGACGTCCCGCTCGTCACCATGCCGGCTACGACTCGCATAGCGCGTCGCGCCAATGGAATACATTGGCGCATGCCACGCACACACGCAGAATCCCAAACCAGCGGAAATTACTCGCACGGCACAACGGACAGCGTCTCGTCGTCGTCAACGGCGTGAGCCCGCGCATATCGATCGTCGCCACCGGTCCTCTCTTTCGTCGACGCGGCTGTGCGACACTGGTCGTGACATCAATCTGCATGCCACCAGGTCACACCTAACCGGCGTCGAGGCGCGCCGGTAAAGGCGCGCGTTTAGAGCACTTCGTTCGCCCACACACAGTGGCATCGCCTTCGTGCGATATCCACGCGATATCACAGGAACGCTGACACGACGCGCTCAGCGAAATCGAACAGACCACCAGAACGCTCGTCCGATACCGAGTTGCGGGGCTAATGAATAGTGACGCGCACGCTGCGTGCTTTCAGACGCCCGCCGGCCGCTGGCCACACGCGGAATTAGCGCATTCGCGCCCGTTTGCGCGCGTTGGACAACGGCATCCCCGTTGCCCTTCCAATGGCCGTCGCAGCAGCGATTCAGGGCGTGAGACGCGTGATCACGTCTGGAAGCTCATCGTCAAGCATCGGTGAGCGGATTCAGCTGCCGAACTTGGAGTGTGGACGATGGGCAAAGATCGTGTTGCTGGCCCTGCAGTCGCCGCAGCGTTCGCCGTTCTGTTTTTGGGCCTGGGCAGTTACCTAGGGGCCCGGCCCAGCGTCGACCCACAGCACGGATTCGCGGCCCTGCGCGCAGACATCGATCTGTTGCGCAAACAACAAGAGCTCGCGCCGACCCGCGCCGCCGGCATTTCGTCACCGCCCACTGTTGTTGACGCCCACGTATTCGATCACGAGAAGCGCGCCGCCATCGTCGCCGATGTCAAGCGTCAGCTCCAGACCGAAATGGGCCTGTTGCCCCTGACGCTGATTCGCGAGCGACGGCACAGTTTCGTCGAGCTCTATTCATACGACGACCGGGGTACCAGCAGCTACGGCACCGCCGGCTACCTTGGCAACGGCTATTTCATCACTGTCAAGCATGGCGTGGTTGCCTTGGGCCAGGAAGGTGCCTCCG
>CAWDPQ010000015.1:0-172101 GCA_963804245.1 uncultured Acidobacteriota bacterium | reverse complement strand
CGAGCGCCCGGGCCATGATGACGTAGTTGTCAGGATCGATCCATCCCGGCTGATCCAGGAATGCTCCGGACCACCACAGCCTGATCGCCAGCCCTCCCGCGACCAGCGTCACGAGGAGCAGCGTCCGTCCGCGTGGCATCGCCGGGTTTTCAGGCGCGCACGCGAGCGGGGCGGCGGCGATCCGACTTTTCGGCAACCCAGTTTTCCGCCCAGCGGCCGATCGCGCTCAGGGCGGGCTCCAGGGCTCGACCTTTGGCGGTGAGCTCGTATTCGACTCGCACCGGCGTCTCGGGAATGACTCGCCGGAGGACGATGCCCTCTTCCTCCAGTTCCTGCAGGCGTTCCGAGAGCATGCGATCGCTGATGTCAGGGATGGCATCGCGCAGCTCGGCATAGCGGCAGGCGCCGCGCATCAGGATTTGGATGACGGCCCCGCTCCAGCGCCGGCCGATGAGCTCCACTGCCTTGTGGAATTTCACGCATAGCGACGGTCCGGAGGGCATGGGCCTATTTTAGCAAAGAGGCACACTTGACGGAAGTCACTTACTAATATATAGTCACATATCTAATGTTTGCAACACACGAAAGGGAGACTCAAGTCATGACCGCTCCGGCAGCCATCGCCACCCAGGCCGCGAACAAGAGCGCCTGGAAGATCGACACCACCCATACGCACGCGGAATTCGCCGTGCGCCACCTGATGATCAGCACCGTCAAAGGACGTTTTGCCGACGTGCAGGGAGTCGTCCACATCGACGAATCCGATTTCACGAAGAGCGACGTGCAGGTCACCATCGGCGTAGCCAGCATCGACACGCGGGAACCGCAGCGCGATGCGCACCTGCGCTCCGCCGACTTCTTCGACGTCGACAATTTCCCGCAGCTGACGTTTCGCAGCACCCGAATCGACGGGAAAGGAGACGCGTTCAAGATCGTGGGCGATCTCTCGATTCGAGGGACCACCCGCGAGGTCGTTCTCGATGTGTCCACCGAGGGACGCGCGAAGGATCCGTGGGGAGGTGAGCGCGCCGGCTTCACCGCGGCGACCAGGATCAAGCGTACCGATTACGGCCTCCTGTGGAACCAGCTCCTCGAAAGCGGTGGCCTCCTTGTCGGCGAGGATGTGAAGATCTCGATCGACGTCGAGCTGATCAAGCAGAGCAGCTGAGGGGTCAGCTGCGATAGCATGGGGCCGCCATGCTCCGGGCATTGCCGTTCCTCGCCCTGCTGGCGGTCCCTTTCGTTCAGACATCGACGTTCGCCGATCGATGGGCGAAAGTTGCCGCGTTCTACAGACAGCGCCTGCAGCACGCCGGCATCGCCGGCAGCAGCCTGGTGCTGGTGCGGGATGGGGTCATCGCTGCGAAAGCCTTCGAAGGCTATCAGGATGCCGCGGCGAAGCGGGCTGTGGACGAACACACGATCTACCACTGGGCATCGGTCACGAAAACGTTCACCGGCGTCGCGATCGTGCAGCTGCGCGATCGCGGCCTGTTGACGCTGGACGATCCCGCCATCAAGTACGTTCCAGAGCTGCGCGAGGTGCACAACCCGTTCGGCGATATGTCGCAGGTCACTATCCGCCAGCTCATGTCGCACAGCGCGGGATTCCGCGCCGCCACCTGGCCGTGGGGCGGCGATCGCCGATGGCATCCTTTCGAGCCGACGCGCTGGGAACAGCTGGTGGCGATGTTTCCGTACACCGAGATCCTCTTCAAGCCGGGCACGAAATACAGCTACTCGAATCCCGGCATCATCTTCCTCGGACGCATCATCGAGCATTTGTCCGGCGACCCATACGAGGTGTACATCGCCAAGAACCTCTTCATGCCGCTCGGCATGACCCGCAGCTTCTTCGATCGGGCACCGCACCACCTCGTCGCGAACAGGTCGCACAGTTACGAGCGGACGGATGGCGAGCTGCAGGAGCTCCCGTTCGACTTCGATACCGGCATCACCGCGGCGAACGGCGGCTTGAATGCCCCGATGGAGGACATGGCGAAGTGGCTGACGTTCCTCATCGGCGACGCGCTCCGGCTCACGCCGGGAGCAGTACGAGGCGGTTCTCAAGCGCTCATCGCTCGAGGAAATGTTCACGCCGCAGCTGCCGGCGAGAGACGGCGAGGGGGGCAGCGGCGCTGACGTCCGCGCCGGCCTGTCGTTCTTCATCGAGCGTCACGATGGCACCGAGCTCGTCGGCCACAGCGGCGATCAGAACGGCTTCATTTCCCACCTGTATTTCCACCGGCCATCGCGATCGGGCTACATCGTGTCTTTCAACACGAATGCGCAGTCGAAGTCCGACCCCGCGCGTACGACGCGAGCCGTGGACAACGATCTTCGGGACATGCTGATCCGCGAGTTTCTCGCGCCGCGCCCGTAGGGCACGCTGCGGCCCTAGCGCTTTCTGCGTTTGAGCTTTCTCTGCGGGCCTCCTCTCGCTCGCTCCCCGGCATTCCACTGGATTTGCAACCCATCCGCGCACCCGCATAAGCTCTTGGGCCATGGACAGCCTGATCAACACACCACTCAGCCGTCGCGATTTTCTCGCCATGTCAGCCGGAGCGTCCGTCGCGGCTGGCGTTGCCTCGCTGGGGAGCGCGCGCCCGGATGCTGCCGCCGAGCCGCTCTACAAGATCTCGCTCGCCGAATGGTCAATCAATCGGCCTCTCTTCGACGGCCGAATGCAGCATCTGGACTTCGCCAAGATCGCGAAGAGCGCCGGCATCGAGGCGATCGAGTACGTGAACCAGTTTTTCAAGGACAAAGCCACGGACGCGGCGTACCTGAAAGAAATGAACACCAGGGCCAAGGGTGAAGGGGTCACCCAGGTACTCATCATGTGCGATCAGGAGGGGAACCTCGGCGATCCTGACGGCGCCAAGCGGCAGACCGCCGTCGAAAATCACTATAAGTGGGTCGAAGCGGCCAAGACGCTCGGTTGCCATGCCATTCGCGTGAACGGATACAGCGGCGGCACGCCTGACGAGCAGATGAAGCTGGTTGCCGACGGCATGCGCAAGCTCGTCGAGTTCGCCGACAAGCACGCCATCAATGTCGTCATCGAGAACCACGGCGGGTTGTCGAGCAACGCGAAGTGGCTCGTACAGACCATCAAGCTGGTGAACCATCCTCGCGCCGGCACGCTTCCGGACTTTGGCAACTTCCGCATCGCCGGTCCGTCCCGCACGAATCCCGACATCAAGGTCGAGAGTTATGACTCCTACGTGGGTGTCGCGGAGATGATGCCGCTCGCCAAGGGTGTCAGCGTCAAGCCACAGGTGTGGGATTTCAAGGGCAACAATACCGACATCGATCTGCACCGCATGATGAAGATCGTCGTCGACGCCGGCTACCGCGGTCACGCCGGCATCGAGCACGGCACCGAAGGCAAGGAGCTCGACAGCATCAAGGAACTGCGTCGTCAGCTCGAAACGGTGCGGGACCAGCTCGCCGCTGCACGTTCGAAAGGCTGAGTGGCGCATGGGCAGCGGACCCGATTCCGCGCTCTGCTACAACTGCGGCCATCCGCTGTCGGGTCCGTTCTGCGCCGCCTGCGGTCAGAAGGCCAAGGCGCTCAACCCGACCCTCCATGAGCTGATCCACGACTTCGCGCACGAGATGTTGTACGTGGATGGGCGCATCTTCCAGTCAGTCAAACGACTTCTGCTGTCGCCAGGATTTCTTACGGTGGAGTTCTTCAAGGGCCGACGTACACGCTGGATCCCACCGTTACGCTTGTTACTCAGTCTTCAGTCTGATTTATTTTGCCGCCTCGGCTTCGGAGTCGAAGAACGTGCGAATCACGTTTGACGGCGCACCGGCCAAGACCGAGGAGCTGGCACGTCTCGGGTTCGAAAGTGAGCAGGAAATGCAAGAGACGATGCTGCGAGCGCAGCATACGTGGGCGCCACGGGTCATGTTCGTATTGGTGCCCTTTTGCGCCTGGCTCGTGCTGCTCGTCTGCCGGCGGTCCGGGCGGAACTATCCGCAGCATCTGTTCTTCGCGCTTCACGTACACGCGGCATTGTTCGCGGCCGGTGCTCTGCTCACCGCCGCAGGCTGACCCATAACGCGATCATCGCGAGAGTATTCGGCGTGTTGACGATTGCGTATGCAGTCGTGTACGTCGTCGCCTCCTTCAAGAACGTCTATGGAGGGTCGCTGCGCCGCGCTGTTCTGAGCGCTGCGATCGTGCGGGCATCTCCTCGTTCGCCGTCGTCGGAGCCACGCTCGCGATCATTCTTCCGGCCATCCTCGGTCACCGTTAGAGGGCAAGTCGCCCGCCAGCTTCACAGATTTGTAACGGGATGCGACCGTTTTGAGACGACGCGCGCCTACGGGCCACACTTACAGTGGATTGGCGAAGGCACGTCCATTGCTCCTGACCTACGAGCTCATGCGCCGCTATTTGATCCTCGTCGCTATCGCCCTCGCGCTGCTGTCGTTTCCGACGCGCGCGTCGCTTTTCAAGAAGCCGCTTCCAGTCCCGAGCTCGCCGCAGGTCCCGACCGCCGCGGCGCATGCGGTTACCGACCTCATTCAAGTCGCCGGCGCCGGTCAGGTAACTCCTAGCTCCTAGCTCCTAACCTAACTCCTAGCCGGTTAGAGCCCAATAATGCTCATTCCGTTTGGAGCGGCCGGCGGCGTGCGCTGGAGCTTGAGCGATGACGATCGTATGGCCGGCGACCGTGATCACGCGAGCGCGGATCCTGGCGCGCCGTTCGCCTCTATGGCGAATGTGACCGTGCCGTCGCCGCTGCCGCTCGCGCCGTCGGTGATGCTGATCCACGGGGATTGCGCCGATGCCGACCATGGGCAGCCGCCGGGAGCCGCGACCGAGATCGACACCATGGCACCGGTCCGCTCGACGGTTCTCGACGTTGGCGACACCGTAAACGAGCAGCCGCTTCCATCTGACTGACGAACGCTGTCTGACCGGCGATGGTGACCGACCCGCTTCGCGAAATGGAGCTTATATTTTTCCCGACGACGAACGTCACCCTGCCACTGCCGATTCCCGCACCGCCGCCGTGTAATTCGATCCATCCCGCGTCGGTGGACGAGCTCCACGCGCAGTCCGTCGAGGGCTCCGACAGAAAAGCTGAGCGTGCCGCCGCCGACTCCAACAGTCCGGCTTGCGGGGCTCACGTCATACGAACATGGCGACCACGGCGTCGGCGGTTCCCCAGGGCTCGGCGGCGTCGGCAGGGTCGGAGGCGGCGGGGCAGGCGGCGCCGGCGGCGTCGACGTCACCTCAAACGAAAACGGGTTTGACGGTTCGCTAGCTGCCGAGCCACCCGCGCCGACCGCCGCGATGCGCGCTTCGTAAATGATTCCACGCTGCGGCATCGTTTCGAAGATTGAGGCGAGCGGCATCCTGACTCGACCTTCGTTGTCAGGTGATGGCTTTCCGAGTGAGACAACCGATGTCGGGCTGGACGATCCTGCGATGAAGAGAACTGCAGTTCGTAACGGAAGACGAGTAGTCAATCGTGATCTGACGACGCGGTGAATTCGACGGCGGTGGGATCCATGAGCGGCTGCGCTGTTGCTGAGTAGGGGAGAGCGGATACGCTCAACATCAGAATGAAATGATGGGCTCGCACGGTCGGCGCGCATGTGCAGGAACGAGGCCATGAATTTACGATCCGCGCTCGTGCTAGATTTTTGCGTTTTGCGAAGAAAGCGAAGCTGTATGACGAGTGTGGCCCGCGTATTTTTTTCGTGTCTTGCGCTGCCAGCTATCTTTTTTTACGCGCTCGGCGTGTACTCGATCTCCGCCGTCGAACCTCGACAACAAACGCCGGCCGTTCAATCGGCGACTGATGCACCGACAGGTGAAGTCATCAAAGCCGAGTTCACCGGGAGCAAAGTCTATCCAGGCACGTGGCGGGAGTACTGGGTCTACATCCCGAAACAGCTCGATCGATCGAAACCGTCGCCCGTCATGGTGTTTCAGGACGGCATCCAGTACAACGCGCCCGCCGTCTTCGACGACTTGATTGCGAAAAAAGCCATTCCGCCGATGGTCGGCCTCTTCGTCATGCACGGACGCGTGAAGGCGCCGACGGCCGAAGCCCTCGATCGGATGAACCGGAGTTTCGAGTACGACGCCGTCAGCGGCGACTACGCGCGCTTTCTACTGGACGAGCTGCTGCCTCACGTCGCCCAGACGCACGGGTTGAACCTGTCGTCGGATCCAAACGATCGCGGCATCGCCGGCAACAGCAGCGGCGCCATTGCGGCGTTTACCGCCGCCTGGCAGCGCCCCGATGCCTTTCGCCGCGTGTTCAGCGCCATTGGCACCTATGTAGGTCTCCGCGGCGGCAACGATACCCCGTCCTGATTCGCAAGACCGAGCCGCGGCCGCTGCGCATCTTTCTCCAGGACGGCCGGAACGATCTGAACAACTACACGGGAAGCTGGTGGATCGCCAACCAGGACATGCTGTCGGCGCTCGATACGCCGGCTACGACGTTCGCTATGAATGGGGCGACGGCGAGCACAATTCCAAGCACGCGACGGTGATTTTTCCCGACGTGCTGCGATGGTTATGGCGCGACTGGCCGGCACCGGTGAAGGCCAACCCGGAGGGAAAGTCCAGTCAGGACGTCTTTCAGATCTTGATTCCCGGCGAGGAGTGGAAGCTCGTCAGTGAGGGCCATCGAAACGCCGACGGCCCGGCCGTCAGTGCCACCGGGGAACTGTTCTTCACGGATCCCGCCAGCAATCGGATCCACAAGGTCGAGCTGGATGGCAAGGTTCGCGTCTTCGCGGAAAACACCAACGGGGTCAGTGGCTTGATGTTTGGTCCGGACGGGCGTCTGTACGCAGGGGCATCCCGCAGCCGGCAGATCGTCGCATACGAGGCATCGGGTAAACCACACGTGCTGGCGGAGGAGGCGCCCGCAAACGACCTCGCCGTCAACGTGAAAGGTGATCTGTACTTCACCGATTCCGCGAACAAGAAGGTCTGGTTTCTGCCCAAGGGCGGCAAGCCGCGCGTTGTGGACGAGGGGATCGACTTTCCGAACGGCGTGCTGTTGTCGCCGGACCAGACGCTGCTATACGTGGCGGACTACAACGGACAGCTGTCCTGGGCCTTTCAGATCCAGCCGGATGGGTCGCTCACGCACAAGCAGCGGTATTTCTACGTGCACATGCCGGACGCAGCTGGACGGAGCGGCGCCGATGGCATGGCGGTGGATTCGGAAGGACGCGTCTATATCGCGACGCCGCTGGGCGTGCAGGTGTTCGACCAGATTGGGAAGTGTCACGCCATCATCCCGCCGCCTCAGAGCGGATCGTTCACCAACGTCGAATTCGGCGGACCGGACATGGCCGAGATGTATGTGACCAACGGTGACAAGGTGTTCAAGCGGAAGACGAAGGCCAAGGGCGTGCTCTCTTGGCGTCCACCCATCAAGCCGCCCGTGCCGCGGCTCTAGGCAAGCGGCCACGTCCTTTCCCAAACGCCAAGCGCCCTGAACGCTACAAGTCTCTCAACGCCACCAGCGGGTCGAGACGGCTGGCGCGACGAGCCGGCACGAACGAGGCGATGCCGGCCACGCAGACGAGCACCAGCGCGGCGCCGCCAAACGCCAATGGGTCGGTTGCGCTGATGCCGTAGAGAAACGTGCCGAGGAACCGCGTGACCACGAACGCCAGCGCCAGCCCGATAGCAGCTCCGGCAATCGTCCACGTCATCGCCTGGCGCACCACCATCCCCGCGACGGCGCGGGAAGTTGCGCCGATGGCGACGCGGACGCCGATCTCACGAGTTCGCGAGCGTACGAGGTAGGAAAGCACGCCGTAGATACCCAGCGCCGCCAGCGCGAGGGCGAGAAACCCGAGGGCCGCCAGGAGGTTCCCGGCGATCTTGGCCGGCAGCAGCGAGATGGAGGTGGCATCCGCCATCGTGGCGACATTGAACATCGGCAGGCCGGCATCGAGCGCACCGAGCTCTCGCCTGATGGTGGTCAGGGCGGCTTCGGGGCCGTCCAACGATCGGACAATCAGCGTCAGGCGAGGCGTATATTGCTGCGTCAGCGGACGGTAGAGAAACGGTCGTGACTCTTCGCCGACGGTCACGTACTTGCTGTCGCGGACCACGCCGATTACTTCGATGGGCCCGCCATTCGTGTCGCCGATTGGGTGCAGTCGCTGGCCCACCGCATTCTTCTCGGGCCAGAACCGGCGAGCCAGTGTCTCGTTGACGATGGCGACGCCTGGCGTCGTCGCACCGTCGCGATCCGTGAAGTCTCGTCCGGCGAGCACGGGGATCCGCAGCGTCGCAAAGTGCCCTGGTCCCACCGCGTTCGTATAGATCATCGGCGTCGGCGATGGCTGGCCGTGTGCTGGCGGCACATCGCCGTCTCGCAGCAGAGATGTCGTCGAGTTCGACAGCGTCAGCGGGACGATGTCGACGACGTTGGCCGAGACCACGCCCGGTGCGGCGACGAGCCGTTCACGGATCGCCCGCATGAATTCCGTGGCCGCGCGCGGCGGTATAGCCGCGCGTTTCCAGATCGACGGATGCCGTCAACACGTTCGCCGTGTCCAGGCCACGATCCATCGACTGCGCGTTTCGGAAGCTGCGAATGAAAAGCCCGGCAACGATCAGCAGCAGTACGGACATGGACACTTGCGTGACCAGAAATGCCGACCGCAGCCGGCTGTGCCTGGGACCACTTGCCCCGATTCCTTTGAGAGCGTCGACCAGGTTGATCCTGGAAACGGTCAACGCGGGCACCATGCCGAACGCCAGAGTTGCCATCATGCCGACGATCGTGGTGAACGCGAGCACGCGAATGTCGAGCCGAGAGATCGATGAACAAGGGAACCGGCGCCGGGATGCGCACCGACATCAAGAGCCGTGTCGTCCAGAAGGCGATGCCGATCGCCCCGGCGGCCCCGGCCACCGACAGGATGAGATTTTCGGTGAGCAGCTGTCGAATCAGCCGGCCGCGACCGGCGCCGAGCGACTGCCGGAGCGCGATCTCGACGTCGCGTCCGGCCGCTCGCGCCAGTACGAGGTTGGCGACGTTGACGCAGACGATCAGCAGGACGAGCGCACTGAGGGTCATGAGCGCGGCCGTGAATACCGTGACGGGCTGAGAAGCCTCCGGATGCAGCATCGTGCTCCCGTACACCGTCACCGCCGGCTGCGGGCGTTCGGGCTCGCCCGCCTGCGCGCGCAACTGGCGTCCAATCGTGTCGAGATCGACCTGCGCGCGGGCGCGAGCGACGCCCGGTCTGAGTCGGCCGGCCAGATGAAAACTCATCGACTCGAGACGCGTGCTCTGGTCAAGCGCCGGTCGCAACAACGCGTCGGTCGCCAGCGGTACCCAGAGGTCTCCCACGAGCGGCGCCAGGACACCAGTGAAGCGATCCGGAGCGACACCGACGATCGTGAACGACTGCCCGTTGAGCCAGATCGTTCGGCCGACGGCATCGGCAGATGCGGCGAACCGGCGTTGCCAGAATGCGTAAGAGAGAACAACCGCCGGCTGCGCCTCAGGCCGATCGTCAGTCGGCGCAAGCAGCCGGCCGAGCGCGGGCGCGACGCCGAGGATGGAAAAGTAGTTCCCGCTCACGACTTCGCCGAAGGCATGTTCGACGTCGGTATCGACCCTCAGCCCGAACGCCTGCCCCTGAAATGCCGCCAGCCCGACGAGGGTCGAGTTGCGGTCGCGCAGCTCGACGTACTTGCGGTAGCCCACGTTGGAATAGCGGTTGGCGTAGACGCGCACAATTTCGCCCGGATTGGAGACCGGCAACGGTCGCAGGAAAACCGCGTTTGCCAGGCTGAAGACGGTCGCGTTGACGCCGATGCCCAGGGCGAGGACCGCCACCGACATCAGGGTGAAGCCCGGCGCTCTGGCCAGAGTCCGGAGGCCGTAACGAAGATCTTGGACGAAGTTCGGCATGACTGCTATATACGCAGTTCCGCGGGAAAAGTTATTACAACGCCACGTACCCCTCTTCGATCGTCTCATCGGGACGAGCACCCAGCAGTTTCAGGAGCTCGGTGATGATGGCCGCCTTGTCCTGCGCGTCGCGGCGCGACCAGGTCCGGGACTTGACCTCGAGAAAATAAACGCCGGCGTGCGGGTTCACCATCTGGTCGATATGGACCCAGAACTGTGCCCCGCGGAAGGCCACCTGAAAGCGGCGCCGATATTTTTCGACTTCCCGCTCACGTGCCGGGCGGAAGTACTCGCGATAGAAGCGCGGCGAATGCGTTGCCGGAGCGAAGAACCGCGATCGGAAGAGCAGGACAGAGCCGAATGCCGCCTCGCGCGAAGGTCCGGTCAAGGTAAGACGTGACCGCGCGCTGACGACGTTCTTGTCATTGTCGAGAAATTCATCCTCGCGGTAACGGAGGCTGCCCTGGGTCGGATCGGCGAAGAAGAAGTAGGTGTCGTACTGGTGGTAGTGCACCGATCGAATGACGGTGATCTCATCGTCGGCAAGCGCGCGCAATACGCCGTCCGGCGACGCGAGCTTGGCCTTCACCTGGACCTCGAAGCTCTCGAGCTCGGCGGCCCCGCCGATTGCAATGAGCTTTTGCAGCACGCTCTGTTCGCGCTCGATCAGGAACAGATCGATGCGCCGCGCCATCGAACCGGCAGTGCCACGCAACGCGTCCTCGTCGACGGTCAGCAGCACACGGTCTCGCATCAGCCATCGCCCATCGCACATCACGTCGACGACATCGGTCGACTTGCAGGCGTAGACGAGATCTGAATACACCGCGCCCGGATCGCGCCCGAACCGCGGCACGTGGTGAGCCTGATCGAGATCGACGACGATGAGATCGGCGCGCTTGCCGGGCTCGAGCGAGCCGGTGATCTCACCGAGATCGATGGCTTCCGCGCCCAGGCGCGTGGCCATCGCCAACGCATCGCGGGCAGGCAGTGCGGTCGGATCCCTGCCGATGCCCTTGGCCAGCAGCGCGGCCAGCCGCATTTCTTCGAACATGTCGAGATCGTTGTTCGACGCCGGTCCATCCGTGCCGATGCCGACGGCGAGACCCAGCTCCACCATCTTCGCGACCGGTGCAATGCCGGAGCCGAGCTTCAGATTGCTGGTCGGGTTGTGCGCGACGCCGGCGCCCGACTCCTTCAGCGTCCGCATCTCCTCCTCGTCGATGTGCACGCAGTGAGCGGCAATGACCCGCGCGTCGAACAGACCCTGTTTTCGGACCCACGGCACGACCGGCATCCCGTGCTCGCGGCGGGACTGTTCGACCTCGAGCGCCGTTTCGGCCAGGTGGATGTGCAGCGGAACTGCAAATTCCGACGCCAGCTCGGCGCACGCCCCCAGGATCTCCGCCGTGCACGTATACGGCGCGTGTGGCGCAACGGCAGGCACGATGCGGGAGTGTCCTTTCCAGCGCGTGATGAACTCGCGCGCGCGCGCCAGCGAATCTTCGAAGCTCGCCGCGTCGGGCGCGGGAAACTTCAGCACCGTTTGCGCACAGACGGCACGCAGACCAGCGGCAGCGGCCGTTTCGGCGACGACTTCCTCGAAGTAATACATGTCCGCGAAGCAGGTCGTGCCCGACCGGATCATCTCCGCGCAGCCCAGGTTCGTGCCGAGCGCGACAAAATCCGGCCGGACGAACTGGCGCTCGACGGGCATCATGTAGCCGAGCAGCCAGACGTCGAGCCGCAGGTCGTCGGCCAGGCCGCGCAGCATCGCCATCGCGACGTGGGTATGCGCGTTGATGAGGCCGGGCATCACTACGCGGCCGGCACAGTCGATCGTCTGCTTGGGCTCGTAATCCGCTTCGATGTCACCGATGGCCAGAATGGATCCGCCACCGATGGCCACAGACCCGCGCGCGTGGACGCTGTACCGTTCGTCCATCGTCACGACCTGAGCGTTGATGAGAAGGCAGTCGCATGGGATTCGCATCGCGATTGGGCCACTGTACAACTCTCAACTTCCAACTCCCAACTTCCCCCGCACTTGTCCCTTGGGGCGTGCATCTCCTAGTATGCCGAGATGGATATCAGGAGAACTCTTGCCGGGATGGCGCTCGCGGCACTGGCGGTTTTTGCGGGCCATGTAGGCGCTCAGGGCACACCGCAGGCCCCACCCGCCGCTGGAGCACCCCCTCAGCAGACACCTCCGGCGTCACCTGGCGGTCGCGGCCAGGGCCGTGGTGGCGGTCAAACATTCCCTGCCCAGCAACGCGAACCGGGCGATCCGGCGCTGATCGAAAAAGGCAAGACCCTCTACGAAATCAACTGCCGGGCCTGCCATGGCGCGGATCTGCGCGGCGGAGACATCGGCGGTCCGAACCTGCTCCGCTCGCAGCTGGTTCTCAACGATCAGCACGGCGAATTGATCCTGCCGGTCGTCAAGAACGGGCGGATGAATCCCGGGATGCCGGTGATGCCTCCGCTGCCGCTGCCCGAGCCCGACGTGAAAGCGATCGCCGAGTACATCCATGCCGTCGCGGCGACGATGCAGCGGCAGGGATCGCCGCCGCCGGGTGCCGAACCCGAGCTGAATATTCTGGTGGGCGATGCCAAGGCCGGGCAGGCCTACTTCGCGTCCAAGTGCAGTTCGTGCCACTCGCCGGAGGGCGACCTCAAAGGCATCGGAGAGAAGGTCGGGAGCCCTCTAGCGCTGCAGAACCACTGGATCACCGGCGGGGGGCGCGGCGGGCGTGGGAACGGCGAACGGAAGCCGGTGATGGCGACCGTGACCCCGGCGTCCGGAGCGAAGGTGGAAGGCCGCCTCGATCGCATCGACGATTTCATCGTCGTGCTCACGCCGGCGGACGGCATGCAGCGTTCTTTCACGCGGATCGGCGATGTACCGAAGGTGGAGATTCGCGATCCGCTCGAGGGGCATCGGAATCTGCTGACGGTCTACACCGACAAAGACATTCACGATGTGACGGCCTATCTGGTGACGCTGAAATGACCTTGCGCAAATTGATCCTCACGGCTTCGCTGCTGTCGGCTCCAGTATTTCTGGCCGGTCAGACCCAGCCGACACAGGGCGGTCTCGATCCAGCGGCCATCCTCAAACCGCTGGCCAATTCCTGGCTGACCTATTCCGGCGACTACAGCGGCCGTCGCTACAGTTCACTGACGCACGTCAATCAGCAGACGGTCAAAGGTCTCACGCTCGCCTGGCTGCAGCGTGTGAGCGGCGGTCCACCGGCTGCGGCTGGAGGTTTTGGCCGCGGTGGTGCCGGCGGGGGCAGCGGCAACGTGATCGTCGGCGGGGAAGGCACGGGGGAGTTCGGCGCCTCAGGCACCGGTGGTATCAAGGGCGCGATTCTCAACGTCGACAACGTGCTCTACGTGACGGCTCCCGACAACGTGTGGGCCCTCGATGCCCGCGACGGGCGCGAGCTGTGGCGCTACTTCTGGAGAACGAAAGGTGGCACGCACATCGGCAACCGCGGGGCGGCCATGTGGCGCAACTATCTCTTTTTCGAGACGCCGGACAACTACCTGGTTTCGCTCGATGCGCGGACGGGCAAAGAGCGCTGGCACGTCGAGATCGCAGACTTCGAGCAGCAGTACTTCTCGACCATGGCGCCGATCGTCATCGGCGACAACGTGCTCGTTGGGACCGGCAACGACCTCGACGCACCCGGATTCCTGCAGTCCTACGATCCGGAATCCGGCAAGCGCAAATGGATCTTCTACACGGTGCCGATGAACCCCGGTGATCCGGGTCTCGACACCTGGCCAAGCCTCGAAGCCGCGCGGCACGGGGGTGGACAGGTCTGGATTCCCGGCGTCTACGATCCCGAGACGAAGCTCTACATCTTCGGGACCGGTAATCCGACACCGGGCTACACGGGCGCCGGCCGCAAGGGAGACAACCTGTTCACGTGCTCGCTCGTCGCCGTCAACGTGGACACGGGGAAGATGGCGTGGTACTTCCAGACCTCGCCGCACGATACCCATGATTGGGACTCGGCGCAGACGCCCATCCTCATCGACGGCACCATCAACGGCAAGCCACGGAAGCTGGTCTCGACGGCGGCGCGCAACGGCTACTTCTTCACCGTCGACCGCGTGACCGGTGAGCATGTCGTCACCAGCAAGTACGGAACGACGACGAACTGGTCGAAGGGCGTGCGCAAGAACGGATCGCCTGAGCCCAACCCGGAGAAGGAAGCCACCATTCCCGGATCGCTCGTGTCGCCGGTGGAAGGTGGTGTCGTGAACTGGCAGCCGCCCGCCTTCTCGCCTGATACGGGGCTGTTCTACGTCCAGGAGAACAACGGCTTCCAGATGCTGTATCTGACCGACCCCGATCCGCGCGGATCGATGGGCCTCGGCGGCAAGCTGGCCGTCAATGTCGGATCGGCGGGCAACGCGCTCGCCGCAATCGACTATCGAACGGGGAAGACGATGTGGCGCCACCCGTGGCCGCCCGGTGGTGGCGGCGGGGCGGGCATGCTCACCTCAGCGGGCAAGGTGCTGTTCACCGGCGACGGCAGCGGCAATTTCGTCGCCTTCGATGCGACCAACGGCAAGCTGCTGTGGCACACACGCATCGGCAACATCAGCAATGCGCCGCAGACATACATGGTCGATGGCCGCCAGCACGTACTGGTCGCCGTCGGCGAGACACTCTTCGCGTTCACGCTCTACTGACAGAAATCGCCTCAGTCACGTCGCCCATGTCTGATGCGGTGCAGGACTTCGTAACCGCGGTCAAGGCCAACGATCTGGTGGCAGTCCGTTCGCTGCTTGCCGCCCACGCCGAGCTCAGGTCCCGGATCAACGATCCGTTGCCCGGGTTCCCGTTCGACGCGACGGCACTCCTCGCCGCGTTATGGCGCGGTCAACGCGACATGGTGGATCTGCTGCTCGCCGAGGGAGCCGACATCAACCGAAGGAGCCACTGGTGGGCGGGAGGCTTCGGTGTTCTCGACGGGGATCCGGCGCTTGCCCCGTTCCTCATCGAGCGCGGAGCGATCGTCGACGTCCATGCGGCGTCGCGCCTCGACATGCTCGACCGACTGCACGAGCTCATCTCCGCGAATCCCACTCTCGTGCGCGCGCGTGGCGGCGACGGCCAGACGCCATTGCACGTCGCCGCGTCGATTCGAGTAGCGGAATACCTTCTCGACCGCGGTGCGGACATTGACGCGCGTGACGTAGACCACGAATCCACACCGGCGCAGTACCTGGTGCGCGACCGGCAGGAGGTGGTGCGCTATCTGGTCGGGCGCGGCTGTCGCACCGATCTGCTGATGGCATCCGCGCTCGGCGACCTCGAGCTGGTTCGGCGACATCTCGATGCCGATCCCGCGTCGATCCGTACGACGGTGTCGGCGGAGTATTTCCCGATGCAGGATGCACGGGCCGGCGGCAGCATCTACATCTGGACCCTGGGCGCCAACAAGATGGCGCATTCCATCGCCCGCGAGTTTGGTCACGAGGATGTGGTGCGGCTGCTGATGGATCGCAGTCCGGACGCGTTGAGGCTCGCCGCGTTTTGCGAGCTCGGAGACGAGGCGGCTGTCAGGGAACTTCTGCAACGGCGTCGCGATCTCGTCGAGACCCTGACCGAGGACGTTCGCCAACGGGTGGTGCGGGCCGCGCAGGACAACAGGACCGAGGCCGTTCGTTTGATGCTCGAGTCGGGCTGGCCGATCGATGTCCGTGGCCAGCACCGCGGGACGCCACTGCATTTCGCCGCCTGGAACGGCAACGTTGAAATGGTGCGCGATCTCCTGCATCGACATGCGCCGGTCGACGTGCGCGGCGATGAGTTCGACCTGTCGCCCCTTGGTTGGGCTCTTCACGGCTCGAGACATTGCTCGTTCAAGGACACCGGCGACTACGCCGGCGTGGTCCGATCGCTTTCTGCGGGCTGGTGCCACGCGGCCTTCAGCTATCGAGAACGTCGACGCCAGCGAGGCGGGTACCCTCGAGGTGCTGAGATCTTCCAGACTGACGTCCTTTCCGTTCGGTTCGCCACCATACAGACGCGTCATCTCATCGCCCCCGAATGACACTGGCTGCAGGCGCCCGACTCGGCCCTTATGAAATCCAGTCGGCCCTTGGCGCCGGTGGCATGGGCGAAGTCTACCGTGCGCGAGATACGAAACTTGGGCGCGACGTGGCCATTAAGGTGTTGCCGCACTCTCTTAGAGCGGACGCCGAGCAGCTGGCGCGATTCGAGCGTGAAGCGCGGCTGCTGGCATCACTGAATCATCCTCATATCGGTGCGATCTACGGGTTGGAAGACAGCGAGGGCGTGCGCGGGCTGATTCTCGAACTGGTCGAGGGTCCTACGCTGGCCGACCGCATTGCGCACGGCCCGCTCTCGCCTGGCCGAAACGCTGCAGATTGCCAGGCAGATTGCAGAAGCAGTGGAAGCAGCGCACGAGAAGGGGATCATTCATCGCGATCTCAAACCCGCCAATATCAAGGTCACCCCTGACGGCAATGTGAAGGTGCTGGATTTCGGACTTGCGAAAGCGCGCGAAGTTGAGGGCACGCCGGACCTCTCGACGATGATGAGTACGACCCCGGGAATGATTCTGGGGACCGCGCCTTACATGTCACCGGAGCAGGTGAATGGGAGGGAGGCGGACCGTACCTCCGACGTCTGGGCGTTCGGGTGTGTTCTCTACGAGATGCTCACCGGGTTTCGCGCGTTCGAGGGGGACACGGTGAGCGAGGTTCTCGCACGGGTATTGAAGACCGATCCGGATTGGGAGCGGTTGCCGTCCGAAACGCCCGAAAGCATCCGGCGCCTTCTACGGCGAAGCCTGCAGAAGGATCAGAAACTTCGGTTCCGCGACATCCACGACGCGTCTCTTGAAATTGATGATGTCCAGAGCGGGACCCAGCGGGGCGACCCAATTCCGAAGGTTCGGTCCGGACGTCGGGAGCGGTTGGCATGGGCGTCGGCGCTCGCGATGGTCACGCTGATTGCTGCTGTGTTGGGCGCGCGGGCCTTCCGTCCAGCACCCACCGCTCAGGAGGTCCGTCTCGAAATAAGCACGCCTCCAACCAGGGATTCATCGCTGGCGATATCGCCGGACGGACTCAAGGTCGCCTTCCCCGCCAGGTCCGGAGGCAAATCACAATTGTGGTTGCGGAGGTTGGACTCTGCGTCGGCTCGTCCGTTGCCAGGAACCGAGCGCGCATCATCCCCCTTCTGGTCACCGGACAGCCGATCCCTCGGATTCTTTGCCGATGCCACGTTGAAGCGCATGGACATCGACGGCGGGTCGGTGAAGACACTGGTGTCCGTCGCGCCGGTGCCTCTCGGAGGCGCGTGGAACAGCGAAAACACGATCGTTTTTTCGGCGAGCCCTGGTAGACCGATCTTCCGTGTTTCCGCCGAAGGCGGTGAACCCTCCGAGGTGACGCGATTCGAGTCGCACCAACGGAGTCATTCTGCACCGCAGTTCCTTCCCGACGGTCGGCACTTTCTCTTTTTCGTGACCGGGAGCGCTGAAGCCCATGGCGTCTATGTGGGCGGGCTCGACGGGTCGAACCCGAAACGTTTGTTCGACGCGGATGCACCGGCCGAGTATGCCGCCACCGGACATCTGCTTTTCATTCGTGAGAGCAAGCTCCTGGCGCAAGGTTTCGATCCAAACCGGTTGGAAACGAAAGGAGACCCATTTCCAATTGCCGAACAGGTCACCGGGGAAACGACGCTGTCCGCGTCGCCCGCCGGTCCCATCGTCTATCGTACGAGCTCGGCCGACAGCGGCCAGCGGCAGCTCGCGTGGGTCGATCGGTCCGGGAGGGAAATTGACAGGGTCGTGTATTCCGACCGTACGTCGCAGGGGCCGGCGCTGTCGCCCGATGGCCGCCGCGTCGCAGTGTTCCGCTATACAACCGGCAATAACGAGATCTGGACGTATGACGTGGCCCGCCGCGGGTGGGACCGCGTCACGTATTACGCCGGCGACGACATTTTCCCGCTCTGGTCTCCGGATGGCCGTCGCATCGTGTTCGGTTCGCGGCGTGGCCAAATGGATATTTACTGGAAGCTCCTCAGCGCTCCACCGGGAGGCGGTGAGGAGTTGCTGCTGTCCACTTCCACGCCCAAGTTTCCGATGGACTGGTCGCGCGATGGGCACTTCCTGCTTTACGACAGCCTCGAGGCGAAAGGGGGCACGGACATCTGGGCGCTGCCGCTCGACGGAGACCGAAAGCCTCGTGAGGTCGTCCGGACGGACTTCAATGAACGTCAGGCGCAGTTCTCCCCCGACGGAAAATGGATCGCTTATCAGTCGGACAAGACGGGTCGCTACGAGATTTACCTCCGTCGGTTTCCCGGTCCCGGAGGAGACTCGTCGGTGTCCACCGATGGCGGCAATCAGGTGCGCTGGAGCCCGAATGGCAGGGAATTGTTCTATATCGGAACCGACGACCGGTTGATGGCGGTTCCCGTGCGCTTCTCTTCAGACGGCGAGACCGCCGAGCCTGGTACTCCTCAAGCCCTGTTCGCCACGAACGTCGGCAGCACGGCCATCAACACGAACAGACAGCAATACGTGGTCTCTCCGGACGGTCAGTCGTTCGTGATGAACTCTGTCATCGGGGAACCCGGCACGTCGCCCATCACCGTCATCCTGAATTGGAAGCCGACCCGCCAGTAGGAATCTATACACCCGTCAGGTGCTCGATGCGCCCTGTGCTGTCGCCCAGCTTCTCGTGCTGGACGCCGACGCGGTCGAGCAGCGTCAGGAACAGGTTGGTCATCGGTGTGTCCTTCGGGTAGACGATGTGGCTTCCCAGGCGGAAGCCGCCACCGCGTCCGACCATGAGCACCGGGAGATCGTTGTGCGTGTGCCGGTTGCCGTCGCTCAACCCGCTGCCGTAGACGATGACCGAATGATCGAGCAGGGTGCCGTCCCCGTCGGGCGTACTCTTCAACTTCTCGATGAACGCCGCGAACAGCTCCATGTGCAGCGCGTTGACCTTCGTCACGCGCTCGATCCAGTCGGCGTTACCGCGGTGATGGGTCAGGGGATGGTGCGGATCGGGCACGCCGATCTCCGGATACGTCCGCATGCTTCCTTCTCGTCCCATCATCATGGTGATGACCCGCGTCAGATCCGTCTGAAACGCGATCACTTGCAGATCGAACATCAGCTTGGCGTAGTCGGCGTACAGCACCGGGATGCCGGTCGGCTTGTCGATGTTGGGCGTGAGTCCGGTCAGGTCCTGCTCGGCCTTTTCGATCCGCCGTTCGATCTCTCGGATCGACGAGAGGGTACTCATCGAGCTTGCGGCGATCGGCCGTGCCGAGATTCGCGGTGAGCTCGGAGGTTCTCGCGGTAACGAGATCCAGGATGCTGCGTCGATACAGGAGCCGACGGGCGCGAACTTCCGGCGGCAGGCTGGTGTCGAGATCCCCGAACAGCCGCTCGAAGACGAGGCGAGGATTGGTCTCGGGCGGCATCGGCGTGGCTGGCCCACGCCAAGCCAGGCTGTTCGTATACGCGCAGGAATAGCCCGAGTCGCAGTTGCCGACCGTACGCGAGTCGTCGCAACCCATTTCAAGGGATGCGAACCGTGTGTGCGCGGCGAGATGCTGGGCCGCGATCTGATCGACCGACACGCCGTTCTGTATGTCTGCGCCGGCCGTCTTGCGCGGGTGGACACCGGTCAAGTACGACGCAGCCGCGCGCGCATGATCGCCTGGTCCGTCGCCGAGCGCGTAGCCGTTGCGGTGGGCGAGTCCCGAAAGCACGACCGTGTCCTCACGGAACCGTTCGAGCGGCTTGAGCACGCGCGAATACTGGAACCCAAGCCCTTCGGACGCCGGCGTCCAGTCCGTCATCGTGATGCCGTTCGGCACGTAGGTGAAGGCGAGGCGGAGGGGCGAGGTGCCGACGCGCGGCGCGGCAAACGCGGGCGTCATCGCATCCAGGGCCGGGAGGGCGATCACCGCCCCCATCCCTCTCAGGAACGTGCGTCGCGGGATGTGCTTGCGCGTCACAATCATGGCTGCTGGCCTTTCTCCGTCACGCTGCCTTCGCGATTGGAATGGCAGACTGTTCACGATCTCGAGAACCAGGCCTGAAAACCGATACTCGTGCCGGGGCAGACGCCCGGCGATCCGGGCAACCGTCTGATTATCATAACGCTCCAGGCCCCTGCCGAGCGCATACGTCAGCAGCTTGGCCGCCAGTGCCCGCCCGAACGCCTCCTGGTCGCCGCGGAGGATTCGCCGCAGCTCCTCAGGACCCTCGAACTTCCGGCCATCGGGCAACGTTCCCGATGCATCCACCGGGAATTTGCCATCCATCGTCCGCCAGGCGCCGACCGCATCGAAATTCTCCAGGCCGAACCCGAGCGGATCCATCTTCTTGTGGCACGACGCACAGGTTGGGTTCTTGCGATGCGCCTCCAGCTGGTCGCGCAGGGCGGCCGTCGTGCCGATGGTGCCTTCGTCCAGGTTGGGCACGTCCGGCGGCGGCTCCGGCGGCGGCGCATTGAGCAGGTTTTCGAGAATCCACTTGCCGCGCAGTACCGGCGAGGTGCGGGTCGCGTAGGACGACACTGAAAGCACGCTCGCGTGCGTGACGACGCCTCCCCGCGGCGAACCGGTCAGATCGACGCGGCGGAACTGCGGGCCGGACACGCCATCGACGCCGTAGTGCCGCGCCAGCCGTTCGTTGAGGTACGAGTATCGGCCGTCGATGAAATCGAGGATGCTGCGATCGTCGCGAATGATGTGCTCGACGAACAGCTCCGTCTCGCGCCGCATCGACAGCCGCAGGTAATCCTCGAAATCGGGGAAGCGATCGCGATCGCGGGTGATCGATTCGAGGGCGCGGAACTGCAGCCACTGCCCGCCGAATTGTTCGGCGAGCGCGTGGGATTTGGGATCGCGCAGCATGCGCCGGACTTGTGCGGTCAACACCTCTGGATTGCGAAGCGTCCCGGCGGCTGCGATCCGTCGCAGTTCCGCGTCCGGCATGCTCGCCCACAGGAAGTAGGACAGCCGGCTGGCCAGTTCGTGCTGCGTGATGGGATGCGACAGGCCCTGACCGCTGACCGGGCGGTTGCGCTCGATGCGGAAGAGAAAATCGGGTGACACGAGGAGCGCCTGGATTCCTACGGACAGCCCTTCTTCGAACGATCCTTCCTGTTTTTGCACATCGCGGACGAGCGCGACGTATTTGTCCGCTTCGCGCGCGGCGAGCGGCCGGCGGAACGCACGGCGGGCGAGATCCCGGACGATGACAGGGACGCAGGCGGAGGTGTGGCCGCCGTTCAGATGACCGCAGGTGTAGATCTTCCGAAGACTCTCGCGAGACGGTCCTGTGGCGTGAGCATAAGGTCCGGCCAGGTCCAGCGAGCCGATGCGCACGGCATTGAAGGGAAGACGTTCGAGCTCCGCCTGGGTCTCGTCGAAGCGCTTCCGAAGAATCGCGATGCGTTCCTCTGTCGCCCCCTCTGGCGGCTTGAACTCGGCAGGCTTCGGCGGCGGCTGCCTGGACGGATTCGGACCGCCGAGGCGCGCGGGAAGACCTTCGAAGATTCTGGGAATCGCGACGGACAGCCAGCGGTCGCCCGCTTTGAGCGGCACGCGAAACTCGACGGTCTGGCCGCCGAAATCCTGGCGGTCGTCGGAGAACGTCGCCGATCGATCGGGATCGTGGGTGGCCGTGCGTACTTCCTGCTCGTCGACCCAGAGCGAAATCGTGACCGGTTCGGAACCCTTCGGGCGCGTTCCGCCGAGCACCACGCGCAGCGAGTATTCGCCGTCGACGGGAATCCGTTGAACCGTGTGGAACGCGTTCGGCATGCTCAGCCCGGTCACGTCGTAGACAGCAGGGAAGGTGCGCTCGTCGCGCACGCGTCGTCCGTCCGATCGAAGCCGCGTCAGTGTCGCCTTCGTCGGCGGCGGCCCGAAGAGCGCGTGACGGGCGATGCGGTCGGCCGCGGTCACGTACTTCTCCATCAACGCCGGCGACAGCGAGAGCACGTCTCCGATATTGTCGAAGCCGTAGCCGGAATCGTCCTGCGGAAAGTCGTCGGCCGGACGCAGGTCGACGCCGAGCAGCTCCTTGATCGTGTTGTTGTACTCGTAGCGATTCAATCGCCGTGCGGTCACCCGGCCGGGATCCGGCGGCGTCGTACGGTCGATGCGATCGAGCTCGGAGGCGATCCACGCCGCCACCGCCTGACGCTGCTCCTCTTCCGGCTGCTCCTCCTCGATCGGCGGCATCTCGCTGCCGCGCAGCTTGCGCACCACCTCGTCCCAGCGATCGCGGTGCTCCGTCAGCGACGCCACCGACTGGAACGATTGCAGGTTCAGTCCCTTTTCCGGTTCGCCCTTGTTGCCATGGCAGCCGAAGCAGTGCTGGGCCAGGAACGGTTTGACAACGGATTCGAATCCAGCCGCGGGTGAAGGGTGGGGCTTGGCCGGACGCGGGCGGCGCCCGTCCTGCGCGACGCCCGCAATCGTCATGAGGAGGACTAACGCCGCGGACACCAGCGTGCGCACGCGCCGATTATAAGCTGTCGGATCGCTTGAACCACCGCCAGTAGCGCAGCCCTACGCAGATGGCGGCAAAGGCGACACCCTGCCGCCACCACGGCCAGCGACGATCTCCCTTGCGGCGTCCACTTCGGGAAATCCGCCGCCGATCGCTTCCCGAGAATCGACGCTCTCTTCCTCAACGGTCGGCTCGACCGTGCTGTTCGACGTCACAACGCCCCGGCCCGAGTGGGAGCAAACCTCGATCCGCCTCGAACGCTGCGGCTAGTGCTGAGCCTTGCAGCTCAACGACTTGACCGTGAGGTCCCGACGATCTTGGCGTTCTGCTCGTAAATCCGCATGTTCAGCACGGACCAGGCGGGCGCGCCGTCGGCCCGCCCGGTCTGCGTGACGCGCACGAACTTTGCCGTAACTGGCTGAAACGTGGCGACGGTGGTGTCGTGTGAGCCCTTGCCCTCGGCGACGGGTTTGCCCCAGGAGCTCCCGTCCATCGACAGCTGAATGCGAAAAGCGATCGGAAAACTGCCGAACACCGGCGGGCCGCCCGGCTTGGCTATGACGGGAGCTCGGCCCTGAGCTCTGCCTCCGGGCGGACCGGAGTCGAACTGGACCTCGCTGATCGCGACCGCGCGCGGCATCTCCAGCTGCAGCCACATGCCCGGCTCCTGCGGAGTGCCTGTCGTCCAGGCCGCGAGTGTGAGCGCGCCGGCAGCGCGCTCCGCGTTGTGACTGGCGGTAGCCTTCCACGACGGGTCGGCCGCCACCAGCCGTGGCACCGACGCCTCGATCTCCTCGAACGTCCACATCGTTTTTCGATTCGCGGTCGCCGCGCGTACGCGCGCGACATCGTTCGCGGTGACGAACGACGCGGAGTTCCCGAAGTTGTTGCGGACGTACGACGCGATGGTGGCCACCCACTGATCGTTCTGCGCTCCCATCGGCAGCATCACCTGCGTGAACGTCTGATTCGCCAGCGGACCGGTCATGCCGTGCAACAGCGTCTTGATCACGTAATCGCGGTGTCCCTGCACGCGCGGCGATCCGGCAAGCGCCGGCCCCATCATCGGCATGCCGGCGCCGCCGGTGACCGGCGCCCCGGCAACGGCAGCGCCACGACCGTCTTCCCCGTGGCACGTGAAACAGAGCGTCTTGTAGACGGTTTCGCCTTCTTTCAGCTGCGCCTGCTGCTCAGGTGTGTACCCCATGGCCGCCGCAGTGGATTCCTTGGCAATCCGCATCAGCATCTGCCGGCCGATTTCCTGAACGCCCTTCGCCTTGGTTGCCGCCTGCGCGTCACTGATCAGCGTCTGGACGTCCGAGAGCTTGAACAGATTGGCAGTCAGCAGTGCCTGCAGCGCGACGTCGGGATCCGGGTCTTTCGTCATCGCGCGATAGTCGTCGGCAAACGATCGATTGGCTGCTTTGTACAAGGATTCGCTGGCGCGAATAGCCTGCACGCGCATCCGCGGGTTTGCATCCTTTAATTGATCCCGTACCAGCGCGGCGTCGAGCGCGCCCAGACCTTCGAGGGTCCACATGGCGTGAAAGCGCGTGAGCAGGTTGTCGGAGCGTCGCACGAGCTTTTCGAGGGCGGGCACGACCGACTTGTCCTGGCGCAACACCAGCAGTTGCTGTGCCGTATCCCGCCACCACCCATTCTCGTGTCCAAGATGGGCGACGAGCTGCGCCGGCGTTTCCTCGAGCATGCGCGGGCGGGTGAGGTCGAGCGGGAGTGCCGGCTTTGCCGGAATCTCCGGCGTCGCTTGCGCCGCCGGTCCGGCAGGCGTCGCGGGCACGCGGGCGACGCCGTCGAATCGCAGCCGCCAGATGCGACCGTGGCTGATGATTTTGTCGAGTTGATACTGCTCGATCTTCTGCCGCAGGTACGAGCCCGGCCGGGTCCAGTTTCCTTCCTGGATGATGCCGTGATACATGTCCGCGATGTAGATCGAGCCATCAGGCGCCGTCGTGATGTTGATTGGCCGGAACAGCGGATCGGTGCTGAGGATGAATTCCGATCCGGGATAGACGTTTCGCAGCTGGGTCAGTCCCTCGTTCTTGACGACGCGGGCGCGCCGGATCAAGCGGCCTACCGGCTCCGAAATCAAGAGATCGCCAACGAGGTCTGAAGGGACGCGGTGGGCGCGCACGATGTCCGAACCGGACGCGGCCGTGAGGTGATTGAGCCTGCCCACCGGCATCCGCACGCGAATCATCCCGCCCTGGGTATCGGCGAGGCCGATTTCCGGCCAGACCGTGTGGAATCCCGGCTCATACTGGTCGGCTACGTTGAACGATCCGTAGTGGATGGGGACTTGAAAATTCATCGGGCCCCGCTCTCCACCCGCATCGATGAACCACATCTTCCCGTCATCGTCCATCGTCACGCCCCACGACCCGGCGTTCGGACCGGTCGGCTCTTTCAGGATCCCGGCCGGCGTCCAGCGGAATCGAAAGGCGTTGTAGGTGGTGTAGATCCAGTTGTCGAGGCCCCACACGAAACCCGCCTGTTCGTGTTCGAGGTTGCCATCGCGGCCGAGGCCGATCCCCGAGTAGAAGTGCTCGCGTTTGTCGGCGACGCCATCGTTGTTCGTATCCGTCCATTTCACGAGATCGTCCGACGCCGTTTCGTTGGTGAGGATGCTGTTGCCGTCGAGCGGTACGACCGTTCGCGGAAGAACGAGCTTGTCGACGAACACCGTGCGCTTGTCGTAGACGCCGTCTCCCTTCGTGCTTTCGAACCGGGTGATACGACTCTCGGGCGCGTGCTGATTGTTGCCGTCGGCGTCGCGCATGTAGGTCGTGAACTCAGCGACGTACATGCGACCGTTTCCGTCGAAACGGATCACCGCGGGATTGATGACCGCCGGTTCGGCGACGACGAGCTCCATTCGATAACCCGGCGGCAGGACGAAACTCTTGGCTTGTTCTTCGGGCGTGCGGGCCCTGATGGGGGGCTTGGGTGAGAAATCAGCTCCCTCGTTGGTTGTCGACGACAGGGTTCCGGCACCAGATGGCGCCTGCGGACCCGCGGGAGCCGGAGCTCCCTGCGCGCCGGGTGCCGGCGCCGGTGCCGGCGTGGGAGGGGTCTGCGCCGCGAGCAGCAGGCCGATGCATGGCATGACAGTGACGAAGATGACGAGAGCCCGGAACCGGTTCCACATGCGCGCCTGAATAGCACGCGCGGTCGCATGCGGTCAACGTACGGTCACCGGTGCAGGGCTGATGACGTGATTGAGTCCCTTGATTAACTCCGCCTGCCGCGCGGGATTCTCGGTGCGCACGAGACGCTCGGCGAGCACCCGCAGCGCTTCCGGCGTGCGCGCCGAGGCGATGCGCTGCACCATGAATGAAAAGGTCTGCGGCAGCTTCGATTCGAGCGCGAGCGCGAGGGCGCGCGTCATATCGATGTCCGGCAGCGGCTCGGCCGCGTACCACACCATCAGCGGCAGATTCTGATCGCCGGCGTCTTCTTCGTGGGCCATGAGGCCGGCGAGGATCTCCCAGCGCTTCGCGACCGGAGTGCGCTGCAGCGCACTCGCCAGATACAGGCGGACCAACGGCGATGTGTCCTGTCGAGCGAGCTTTGCAAACCGGCGCAGCGCTTCGTCCGATGGTTGTCTGGTCTCGACCAGAAGGTAAATCGCCCAGCTCCGTACGTATTCGTTGGCGTGGTTGAGCAGCTCCAGGTTGTCTTGTTCCTTCAGGCCGCCGGTGACGTGCAGCGCCCAGAGCGCCCGCAACTTGCGTGTCACGTCAGCGTTGTCCTGCAGAATACGCTTCAGGCGTGTGTGGACGTTCGCGTCCGGCCCGCGCTCCTGAAGAATCCGCCGCGCATGGCGTACGTACCAATCGTTGCGGTGCAGCTGCAGCTCGACCAGCGCATCCGACGTCAGCTTCGTGAGATCGACCGGCGCCCATCGGTCGCTCTCATGACTGATCTTGAAAATGCGACCGAGCGTCCTCTGGTGCACCTCGGGATTGCTGCTGTGACATTGGTTCTTGTCGTACCAGTCGATGGCGAACACCGAGCCATCCGGACCGTAGCGGAAGTTCAGCATCTGACTCCACGAATCGTTGGCCATCAGGAAATCCGGTCCGTGCTGAGCGCGATACCCCGAACCGCTGCGCTGCAGTCGATCGCTGTTGGCGCGGTGCCCGTGGATGTTGTTCATCAGGATGCTGTCGCGATACTCGCGCGGCCAGCCATCACCTCCCAGATAGATCATCGCGCCCGCATGGGCGTGACCGCCGCCGGCGGATCCGGATCGGCTGTTTCCGGCATGCGGCCCCTTCCGTCCGACCCAGTGCACATGATCGGCGACGGTCTCGATGTCGTCGTAGATGTGGGGATTGAAGTGCTGGCCGGCCTGCCGCTTGTATCGCGCGCCCTGGACGATGTGGTAGAGGTGCTCGATGACGCACGCCGTCGTGAAGGCGTGGCCATAGTCGTTGAAGTCCAGGCCCCACGGATTGCTGGTGCCTTCGGCGAAGACCTCGAAGACGTGCCGGGTCGGGTGATAGCGCCAGATGGCGCCGTTCAGACGCTGCCGTTCCGCCTCCGGCGCTCCCGGCTTGCCCACGTTCGAGTGCGTGAACACGCCATGGGTGCCGTACAACCATCCATCCGGACCCCAGGTGAACGTGTTGAGCACTTCGTGCGTGTCCTCGTACCCCCATCCGTCGAGCAGCACGCGCGGCGGACCCGATGGCCGGTCAGGTACCGGCTTCAACAGGTATGAACAGCAGGTATGGCGCAGCGCCCACCCAGACCCCGCCGAAACCGATCTCGATGCCGCTGACGAGATTCAGGTTCTCGATGAATACCTTGCGGTTGTCGAGCCGTCCGTCGCCATCGGTGTCCGCGAAAATGACGATGCGGTCTTGTCCCTGGTCACCCTCGATTCGTGTGGGATAGGTGTGCGCTTCGGCGACCCAGAGGCGCCCGCGATCGTCGAGCGCGAACGCGATCGGCCGCGTGACGTCCGGTTCGGCGGCGGCGAGCTTCACGGAAAAGCCTTTGGGCAGGCTCATCGCCCGTGCGGCTTCTTCGCCCGACAAGCCGCCGTGCAGTACAGGATCGATGGGCGGCAGCGTCGTCGTCTCCTCGGCGGTGATCTCGGCGGGGAAGAACGGCCGCGACTCATGAAAACGGAAGTTGTCGAAATTGATGTGCGCCCAGGGATGCTCTTTGATGTAGACGGCGGTCGACGTTCCCGCTTCCTCGTCGACGAGCCGGACGAAGATCTCTTTTCCGGCGTAAGCCTTGAGATCGACCACCACCGGGCGAAGCAACGGCCGATCCGCGCCGGAGATCGTGGAGATCGCCGTGTCTTCGTTGGCCAGGACGAGCTCGACACGGGTGCTCGTGAACGCTCCGCCGGACATCAAGAAGCTGGCGTAGGGTTGGGTGACCGCGAAGGGGGCTGACGACAGCGTGCCTTTGCGCGCGCTGCCTCCTGGTGCGCTGCTCACCCAAAAGGATCCGGCATAGCCGCTCTTTCTCTCCGCGCTGTTCTCGCCGGCGATGTCTCCCTTGACGAGCTCGAATGCGTTCCCGGCTGCCGTCCAGTCATCGAGCGTGCCGGTCTCGAAATCCAGATTGAGCGTGCGACCGTTCGACATCGGCAAGGTGCCGACGGACGGCACGCGCGGCTCGTCGGACACCTCCAGACGGCCCTCCATACCAGCCGCCCGATGGCCCGGCAGCGAACAGAAGTAGGTATCGCTGCTCTTCGCCTTGAACGTGATGCGCGTCGTCGCCCCGCGGTCGAGGATTTGCTGGCTCCTGACGTTGAGCTTCTCGAGCACGATGTCGTGCACCATCAGCTCGCCGTTGACCATGGTGATGCGAACGTTCTCGCCGGTACGTGCCCACAGGGTCGGATTGCGCACGCCGTCGATCTCGCCGCCGACGCCACGGTAGCCGAGCGTCGTGGCCTCGAGCGTGTACTCACGATCGAATGTCGGGGCGGGCTTGAGCGTCTGGCTTGCGAGGTGACTGCGGCTCGATGCTATGAAGGCCATCGACACGACAAGGCCGAGCGTGATGCGGGCGGATCTCGTCAACGGCGTTCTCCGCGCGTAGGCTGTCCCGTGCGCTTCGTTACGCCGCGTCATCGGACGGCGCCGCAGCCAGCCGAGCGGTGTACTGCTGCGACGCGAGCGAGAACAGGCAGTAGGCCGCGAACCAGTAGAACCCCGCCCCGAAATGCGCGGTAAACGCAATGAGCGGGGCCGCGTTCGGATCGGTTCCCGTCGCCTGGCTCGCCTGCGCGGCGAGGTAGGCAATGAACAGGGCGACCACGAACACGTCAGCCATCGACCACTTGGCGATGGCTTCGACGAAGTGGACGGTACGGCGCCGGCGGTCGGCGTTGCGCATGAACGTCGCCCATGCCACCAGTGCCGCCTTTCCCAGCGGCACGATGACGCTGAACAGGAGAATGAGCGTCGCCGGTATTGGACTGCCGACCTCGTACAGCCGTCGCACGGATCCGAGGATGCTGCGCGTCTGCGAGTAGACCTCCACTTCGCTGACGTTTTTCTGGAGCGCCGCGGTGATCTGCGGCGTCAGCTTGTCGATGACGATCTTCCGCAGATCGCTTCCCGTGGCTTCGAGAAATCCCACGATTGAGGGATTCATCATCGACTTGAGGACGGCCAGGGTTTCGTCGCTCAGGCCGCGCTCGAGCATCATCGGCGCCACCTGGGCAATCCCGTCCCGGGTCAGCACGCCGCGGATGGTCAGGACCGGCGCGAACAGGCCCGGAATCAGCAGGCCCAACGACACGACGAGCAGGAGAAGGACCCGACGCTTGGCATCTGGAGTCATGAATTCTGGCGGATATGATGCCGCAGATGGCGTCCCGAGGTCGACACGCTACAATTCTTCATATGGGTGTGTCGCCGCAGGCCCTCGGAAGGGGACTGGTCACAGCGGTCGCGCTGTGCGCCGGATCCGCCTGCCATTCGGCGCAGCTGAAGACGGCGCCACCGATCGTGCAGCCGGGCGCTCCCGGCGAGTCGAGTCGCGTGATCGCGAAAGAGCAGGCCGTCGATCTGTCGCAGGTTCAGCACACCCAGGCGGACGTGCGATTCATGCAGGGCATGATCGGGCATCACGCGCAGGCGCTGGAGATGACGGCCCTGCTGCAGTCGCGCACCGCCAGCGACGACATGCGAAAGCTCGCCCAGCGCATCGAGGTGTCGCAGTCGGACGAGATCAAGATGATGCAGCACTGGCTCGAGGCTCGCGGCCAGCCGGTGCCGGATCCGCATGCGCACCATGCCCACGGCGCCGCCCTGATGCCGGGGATGCTGACGCCCGAAGAAATGGCGCGGCTGGCGAACGCGAAAGGGGGCGCCTTCGATCGCCTGTTCCTCCAGTTCATGATCAAGCACCATGAGGGGGCGCTCACCATGGTGAAGGATCTTTTCGCGACGCCGGGCGCCGGGCAGGAATCGGAGATTTTCGCGTTTGCCTCCGACGTCGATGCCGACCAGCGGATGGAGATCGACCGGATGGGGGCTATGCTGTCAATGGTCAAGGAGCTGTAGAGATGAGATCGGCTGCTGTCAGGTTCACGAGTGTGTCCGCTGCCGTGCTGTCGCTGATGCTGGTGGCAGATGCGCAGGAGCGCGCCGCCCCGGGCAAAGAGGAACGGGCGGCAGCCGCGCCGGCCGCCGATCCACGGGTTGGACTCAAACCGGGATTGAAAAACGCTGGTGAGGCCGCGCGAAACATGGAACGCGTGGCGAGTATGCCCAAGCCGGACGGGTTCTTCGATCCGAAGATGCCGGCCGGTCTTCCCACTCCACCCGAGCGCGAGCGACCGCAAGGTGCCGCCGCCGCAGAAGACAGTCCGACGCCGACAACGCCGGAACCGCCGGCTGAATCGGCGGCCGCGCAGCGGCGGGCGGCGGGGCTCAGCTTCTCGAACTCCGACCTGGCCTTCAAGGGCGAGCACCTCATCATGGGGAACTTCAACGGCTTCAACACCTACGACATCGAGGACTCGAAGAAGCCGCGCCTGATTGCCTCGGTGGTCTGCCCCGGCGGCCAGGGCGACGTCTCGATCTACGGCCACCTCCTCATCATGTCGGTTGAGCAGACGCGCGGCCGGATCGATTGCGGGACGCAGGGCGTGCAGGCGCCGGTCAGCGCCGAACGCTTCCGCGGCATCCGCATCTTCGACATCACCGACATCCGCAAGCCACAGCAGGTGGCCGCGGTGCAGACCTGTCGCGGCTCGCACACGCACACGCTCGTCACCGACCCCAAGGACACCGAGAACCTGTATGTCTACGGATCGGGCACCAGCTCTGTGCGCTCCGCCGAGGAGCTCGCCGGCTGTTCCGGCAAGGATCCGAAAGAGGATCCCAACACCGCGCTCTTCAGCATCGACGTCATCAAGATCCCGCTCGCGGCGCCCGACAAAGCCGCCATCGTCAACCGCCCGCGGATCTTCGCCGACCCGAAGACAGGCGCCCTTTCCGGACTATGGCAGGGCGGCAACTACGGGCCGGGAACCCAGACGTCACGCGTGACCAACCAGTGTCACGACATCACGGTCTTTCCCGAGGTTGGTCTGGCTGCGGGCGCCTGCGCGGGCAACGGCATTCTGCTCGATATCTCCGATCCCGTTCACCCCGTGCGTCTGGATCACGTCTCGGACAAGAACTTTGCGTACTGGCATTCGGCCACGTTCAACAACGACGGCACCAAGGTGATCTTTACCGATGAGTGGGGCGGCGGTACGCGTCCGCGGTGCCGGGCGACCGACCTCCCGACGTGGGGCGCCGACGCCGTGTTCGACATCGTCGATCGGAAGCTGCAGCCGGGTGGCTACTTCAAGATGCCGGCGCCGCAAACCGATCAGGAGAACTGCGTCGCGCACAATGGTTCCATCATTCCGGTGCCCGGCCGCGACATCATGGTTCAGGCCTGGTACCAGGGTGGCGTCTCGGTCTTCGATTTCACCGATTCGGCGAAACCGGTGGAGATTGCCTTCTTCGATCGCGGGCCGATCGATGCCAAGCAGTTGATTACCGGAGGCTACTGGTCGACCTACTGGTACAACGGGCACATCTACGGTTCGGAGATCGCGCGCGGGATCGATGTGTTCCGGCTCCTGCCGAGCGAGTATCTGTCCAAGAACGAGATCGAGGCCGCCGCGCTCGTCCGGCAGACCGAGTTCAACGCGCAGCAGCAGAAGCGGATTCAGTGGCCGGCAACCTCGGTCGTCGCGCACGCCTACGTCGATCAGCTCGTGCGCAGCAAGGCGATTGCGCCCGAACGGGTCAAGGCCGTGAACACCGTTCTCGCGCATGCGGACAAACTGCGGTCGGCCAAAGACAAGGCGTCCGCCGCCGTCGTCGAAGAGCTCGGCACGCTGGCGGGTGAGATCGAGAAGGATGCCGGCGCGGCGAGCGGACGCGATGCCGCGCGGCTGCGATCGCTTGCCGAGACGCTGAAAGGTCGCGCCGGCACGCTGCACTGACCGAGCGATTCGGGTCGGGCTCCAACCGCGTGAATTCACGCTTCACGGCCCGACCGCTCACATCGCCGCCTTCACACGTCCGTTCGACGCGCCGCCGATCAGACGAAAGTCCCCTCGCACGGCAACTTCCGATTGCATCTTGGTAATCCCAGCAAACGAAAGATCGGGATCTCGCTCAGTCAGGCCATTTTGATCGGCCGTTTCCAGTAGTAGACCAGTGCGCCCTGGATCCTGCCCAGGTTGGCACTGTTATTGACAACATCGTCTGTCGCTCCACTCGCAGATCGACTTTTGGTGTGTCCCGGCGTCGCGCCTCGGCTCGAACGCGTGCAGGTACGACTGCGCTTAGAAAGCCGGAAAACGACAGGACGATATGACTACTCCTTCGCTCTTTGGACAGGCAGGAACTCGGTCGAGATTTTCAGCGGCTCTCATTATTGCGATCTCGATCGCGGCGTCCTCCTGGCTCGTCGTGCGTGCCGACATTCCGCACGTATCGAGCGGCACATGGGTCACCGCCGGTGACGTCGGCGCCATTCCGGCAGGAGCTGCTTCGCTGGGGCTGCCAGACGGGCGAGTCCTCGTTGCAGGCGGTGAGGTCGATGGCGCGCCGTCCGCGCGCGTCGCCATCTACGATCCGGACGCAGGGCTGTGGAGCAACGGCGGCGATCTCATGGTCGCGCGCAGTGGTCATGCAGTGACGCTGCTGAACGATGGTCGCGTGCTGATCGCTGGCGGCACGACCGCGTCCGGTCCGACGTTCGATATCGAAATCTACAACCCGACTGCGGCTTCGTCCGTGCATGGCGGCGATATGACGCTGCCCCGTACGGGACATGCCGCGGCCACGCTTCGCGACGGTCGTGTGCTCATTGTCGGCGGCTTCGATGGCGTCTCGGGATTGAGCGGCGCCGAACTCTTCGATCCCGCGACCGGCCTCAGTGCCGGCGTTGCCGCGCTGTCCACGGTGCGGATCGATGCCACAGCCACGGCCCTGCTGGATGGCCACGTCCTCGTGACCGGTGGAACCGACGGGACAACTACTCTTGCTTCGGCCGAGATTTACGATCCGGCAACGGCGTCGTTCTTCGGCACCGGAGACATGCAAGTCACTCGCAGTGGCCACGTCGCCGTGCTCCTGCCGAGCAACAACCAGGTGTTGATTACCGGCGGCACATCGGCCGGCGCGGCGCTCGCGCATGCGGAGCTGTACGCCGACTGGCGTGACGGTTTTGCGCCGGTATCGAACCAACCGGCGACTGCTCGCACCAGCGCGATAGCGGGCGCGCTCGAGCCGCACGACCTGGCTTTCATAGCCGGTGGGGGTCCGACCACCGGTGAGTATTTCGGATACGCCACGGTGAAGACGGACAAGGATGACTACATGCCCGGCGAGATTGTTACGATTTCCGGATCAGGATGGCAGCCGGGTGAAACCGTAACGTTGAGAGTGACCGAAGACGCCGACTCACATTACGACTGGAACCTCACCGCCGTCGCCGACGCGCAGGGCAACATCGTCAATCAGGAGTTCTATCCGCGCCAGGACGAGCAGTTCCAGCATCTGGGAATGCGCTTCTACGTGATGGCCTCGGGTGCGGCCTGGCAGGCGCTGAACACGTTTACCGACGGAGCAGTTCGCGTCCGCGCCCAGGTGTCCGGGACGAACATTGCCGTGACTTTCCCTGCCGCCTCGCTGATCGTGTTCACTCCAGGCAGCAACACAACTTGCGTCGGAGGGGCGGCTTCGACGTTTCCGGCTTCAGCTCTGACGACCAGCACCGGCGGCAACGGTTACGCGACTGTGCCAGGGATGAATGTGTCTACCAGCGGCGGACAAGGATCATTCAATGCCCAGGCGCCGTCGCCAGTGACGATCGGCGCAACGACGTATGCGTTCTCGAGCTGGACCGACGACGGTGGCGCAACGTTGCAAGGGACGATCGGGACCACCGGTTGCTTCAATAGCCTCAGCAACGGCCAGATATCGATAACAGCCAACTACGTCCCGACGGTCAATACGACTACCACAGTCGCTTCATCCGCCAATCCGTCGGCGTTCGGTCAGGCAGTGACCTTCACCGCGACGGTTACCCCGGCGAGCGGCGCCAGTAACCCTACAGGTACCGTTCAGTTCAAGGTCGATGGAGCTAACTTCGGAACGCCCGTTTCCCTTGCTCCGGGTACTGGCAACACGTCCGTGGCAACGAGCAGCTCGACGTCGACGTTGTCGGTCGCCGGGTCGCCGCATGTAATCACGGCTGAATATTCCACAACCGGCGGATTCAACGGCAGCACAGGCACCCTGAATCAGTCGGTCAACACGGCGAACACTGGCACTTCCTTGGCGTCTTCCGCGAATCCGTCGAAGATCGGACAGTCGGTTACGTTCACGGCAACTGTCGCCCGTATACCCGCGGGGTCGGGGACTGCGACCGGCACAGTGACCTTCAAGGAAGGCGCCACGACCCTTGGGACGGGCACTCTCAATGGATCGGGTGTTGCGACTTTTACGACGTCGACACTGTCGGTTGCCAGTCACAGCATCACCGCCGAGTACGGCGGCGACGGAAATTTCAACACGAGTACGTCCAGCGCACTAACGCAGGTAGTGCAGAAATCCGACACCAGCACTGCGCTGTCCTCGTCGCCGAACCCGTCCACGTTCGGCCAATCGGTCACGTTCACCGCTACCGTGACGGCAACCGCGCCCGGGACAGGAACTCCCGCGGGCTCGGTCGAGTTCTTCGATGGCACAACGTCTCTGGGGACGAGCACTCTCAACGGGTCGGCCCAGGCGACCTTGTCGACCTCAACGCTTACCGTGGCGACACACAGCATCACGGCGAAGTATCTCGGCCACAGTAACTACAACGAGAGCACCTCCAGCGCGCTCAGCCAGCAGGTGCAGAAAGCCGACACGACGACGTCAGTGACTTCGTCGGCGAACCCGTCGAAGTTCGGGCAGTTGGTGACGTTCACGGCGACGGTGAGCGTCGTTGCACCAGGTACCGGCACCCCCGCGGGCTCGGTCGAGTTCTTCGATGGCGCGACTTCTCTAGGGACGAGCACGCTGAACGGATCCGGACAGGCCAGCTTCGCGGCATCAACGCTGACCGTCGGCACACACAGCATCACGGCGAAGTATCTCGGCACCAGCAACTACAACGAGAGCACCTCCAACGCGCTCAGTCAGGAAGTGCAGAAGGCGGACACCGCGACTGCGCTCACGTCGTCGGCGAATCCGTCGAAGGTCGGGCAGTCGGTGACGTTCACGGCAACGGTGACGGTGCAGGCGCCGGGCGCCGGCACGGCGAGCGGGACGGTGACCTTCACGGAGGGGGCGACGACGCTGGGCACGGGCACCCTCAATGGCGCCGGGATCGCGACGTTTACGACGGACGCACTGGCGGTCGGCCATCACACCATCACGGCGACCTACGGCGGCGATGCGAGCTTCAACGCGAGCACGTCGAACACCGTGGACCAGGAGGTGCAGAAGGCGGACACCGCGACCGCACTCACGTCCTCGGTGAATCCATCGAGGTTCGGGCAGTCGGTCACGTTCACGGCGACGGTGACGGTGTTGGCACCGGGCGCCGGGACGCCGACTGGGACGGTGACGTTCAAGGACGGGGCGACGACGCTCGGCACGGGCACCGTCAACGGCGCCGGGGTCGCGACGTTCATGACGGCGGCGCTGGCGGTGGGCCATCACAACATCACGGCGACCTACGGCGGCGATGCGAGCTTCAACGCGAGCACGTCGAACACCGTAGACCAGGAGGTGCAGAAGGCGGACACGGCGACCGCGCTCACGTCCTCGGCAAATCCGTCAACGGTCGGACAATCGGTCACATTCACAGCGATCGTGACCGTGGTGGCGCCGGGAGCCGGCACGCCGGCCGGGACGGTGACATTCAAGGACGGGTCGACGACGCTGGGCACGGGCACCGTCAACGGCGCCGGGGTGGCGACCTTCACGACCGCGGCACTTGCGGCGGGTAGTCACTACATCACCGCAACATTCAGCGGAGACGGCAGCTTCAACGGAAGCACGTCCTCCGTGTTGAAGCAGGACGTTCAATATACCTTCGCTGGGTTCTTCGCCCCGCTTGACAATCTGCCCATAGTTAACAGCGCAAAAGCCGCGCAGGCTATACCCGTGAAGTGGCGACTCAGTGACTTCGCAGGTGCCGGCGTTTCCGACCCAGGAAGCTTCCTCGGACTGACATCCTATGTCGTAGCCTGTGGAGACTGGACGGGGCTGGCGAGCGACGCAGTACCAGAAGTCGCCGCGGGTTCTTCCGGACTGCTATATCTGGGTGACGGCAACTGGCAGTTCAATTGGAAGACGCCCAAAGACTATGCGAACCAATGCCGTATCGCACGGGTCGCACTGAAAGATGGAACGGTGAAGGAATTCAACGTGAAGTTCAAACCGTAAGGTTTTCGCGGAACGGTGTTTTGAAGAGGGTGAGGCCGACAGGCCTCGCCCTCTTGGCGTTTTGGTCGAACAGATGAGCTCCAGTCGAACCTACAGCCCGAAGTCGCGAGGCAGGACAAAGACGTAACGAGACACGCGCACGACCTCACTTCGGACTCACGACATACCAGTCCGCGTTCGGCAGCGTCGGTCCGGTGATCAGCCGACCGTCGATGAGTCGGAGGCCACTGAGCAGCCACGCCGCCACCTGGAATGTGGTCGTGTTCTGCCAGATCAGATCGGGAGAACCATTTCCGTCCAGGTCGCCGATGCCACGCAGTTGCCAGGCCGTATCGGACACGCGGTCTGGCGAGATCGCCTGCCCCGAGGTCGGCCACACGACCGCTCATGAACCAGACGGCGATCTGCCCGGTCATGCTGTGGTGCCAGAACAGATCGGGAGTGCCGTTGCGATCGACGTCACCCGCGCCGACGATCTTCCAGCCGAGATCCGAGACCTGTCCTGGCACCAGCAGCTCTCCACTGCGGAGACGGGCGCCGGTCATGAACCACACCGCAACCTGACCGTTGCCGACGTGCTGCCAAATCAGATCGGGATGGCCATCGACGTCGAGATCGGTGACCGTGCGCACCTTCCAGGAAGTATCCGGGACACTACCCGGTACCAGCGAGTCCGTTCCCACGCGGATCGTCTCGACCATGTACCAAATCGCCAGCGCGCCCGTCGTCTGGTGTTGCCAGTACAAGTCGGTGTGGCCGTCTTGATTTGCATCGGCCGTTCCGACGATGTGCCAGGCGGTGTCGGTGACCTGATCGGGCACGAGCGAGGTGTTGTCGATCTGAACGGTGCCGTTCAGGAACCAGGCTGCCAGACGACCGTTCGCGCGATTGTGCCAGATGAAATCCACGCGGCCGTCGAGGCTGAAGTCACCGGGCACATGGACGGCCGATGACGGCGGGAAGGGTCGTAGGAGGAAGCGACTCGAGTTGTAGCGTACGGATCCGACCAACCCGGGGCCGCCAGGCGTGCACCGCTGCTCGAAGTCTGCGGCGAGCGAGGTCAGGATGTTGGTGTTCGCTTGGAACCCGATCTCGTGGATGACGAACCTGCCCACTGGATTCGACGAGCACGAACCTGTGGGAGACACCACAAAAAGGCCTGGACCAGCCCGATTGGGCGTAAACGGGTAGACGGCATTGTCGTAGACGCCAGGGCGCAGGTCTTCCGTGCCTCGTGTTTGCAGCTCGAGCCACCAAGACGAACCCTCAGGTGTTCGGAAGATCACGCGGACTGTGTTCCTGACGCTCGAACTCACGTTGGGCAGCGCGTCGAGCCATACGTGACGACGTCCGCCACCGACAGGATCGCCGGGCTGACTGTCGACAAACAGGGCGGCGTCTTTCGTCCGCGGGTCTTCCAGGCCGACGCCCGGGACGACCGCATTGAAGACAGCGGAACACCGGCGTATCCAGTTGACGAGAATTGTTGTGGACGCCTGTCCATCGCAGGCTCCGCTCCATCCGATGAACCGGAAACCGGGAGCTGGCGTTGCGGTGAGGGGCACGGTGAGTGGAGAGACGTAAGTCTCACTGCAATCTGTCCGGCCCGGTCCGCAATCGATGCCGGGAGCGGTAACAGTACCGTTCACCGCCGCCTCGATTTTCAACTTGAAAACTGGATACGCGCCATCGAACGGGACGATGTGACCTCTCGTCGAGTTGAACCGAACCGCGCCGACGATATATGGCTGGCTCGAGAAATTACAGAACGCCTCGAAGTCCGCCGCGAAAGACAGCGGCGCGCCAGCACTATCGAATGACGCTTCGTACACTCGGAAGCGGGCCATAGTCGGCTGGCAGAATGCGCCTGAGAAGCCCGCGAACGACGGCAGTGGAAATGCGTAGGCCTCTTCGTAGTCGCCGGGAACAAGGCGTGCACCGTTGGGGGAGGTAAAGCGCAGGTTCGATTGAATTCCGGTTGACGACGTGAAAAAGACGCTGACATCGGATCCACCGCCGGACGCATCGATGCTGGTCCACGAGTCTGCGGCGAGCAGAATCGAACGCAGGGCCGGGCTGTTCAACGGAGCATCGATCAGTAAGGTCGCCGTGCCAAGCGACGGGTCGGCCGGGAGCGAGCTGGCGGCTGTGGGGCTGAACACCGCAAAACACCGTTTGACACGGTTCACGAGAACGGTCGTAACACCACTCGGGCTCGTGCAGCTGCCGCTCCACCCTATGAATTGATAGCCTGGCGACGCAAACGCCTGCAGCGTCACCTGCGTCTGGGTGCTATACGTTTCATCGCAGTCGAGACGTCCACCATCGCCGCAGTCGATACCCGCCGCCGTGACAAAACCGCCGGTCGTCGGCAGGACGCGAAGCGCGTTCAGCGGGTATTCGCCGGCAAAAGGCAGGAGGGAGGCACGCGTGGAACGATAGCGAATACTTCCGGCCGTCAGCTCACCCGAGTTGCCGCACGGCAGCTCGAAGTCCGCCGCGAATCTCGTCAAGACCCCGCTCGCAAATGCGATTTCGTAGATGACGAAACGTCCTCCGCCGGTACAGAAGCCAACGTTACCGGAGAGCCGAAGAAAAGGAACCGGTCCGCCCAACAGGCTATCGGCGGTGTACTCATACGTTCCCGGCGTCAGCAGTTCGCCCGTGGGTGAGCCGAAAGCGATCGCCCAGATCGCGCGACGTGGACCTTCGATAGCGAACTCCACATAGGCTGCGCTTGTGAATCTTACGGACAGGGCCGAGGTCAGTGGCGGTGCGGCGAGGTCCAGATAAGCCTGCCGTACGCGGCCGACCGGTGCCTGCCCCTCGCCGGTTCCGAGCGTGCCATCGAGGAAAAACGCGCCGTGTGAGTAGTCGGGTGATTCGGTTCCTGTTCCGCCTGGCGCGACGTTGAAGACTGGGATGCAGAACTTGCGACGTGTGATGACGATAGCCGGGTTTTCGTCGCCGACGCAGTCGAGCCCTGCCCATCCCAGGAACTCATATCCCGGAGACGCGAACGTTTGCAGGGCGATGACAGCATCTGCATCGTAGGTTTGGTCGCAGTCCGTCCGTCCGGCACCGCAGTCAATTCCCGGCCCCGTCACGTAGCCATTGACTGCCGGTTCCAGATGAAGGGAGTACACCGGATATGCGCCGTCGAACGGCGTCAAAGACGATCGCGTGGAGTTGTAGCGCACCGCTCCGAAAAGAGCAGGCGTGAAGCCTTCGCAATGTTGCTCGAAGTCCGCGGCAAATCGTGTGACGGTACCCGTCGAGGTGATGACGGCTTCATAGACGACGAATCGGCCGATTAACGTATTGCATCCCCGGCCATCACCGCTGACGTCCAGTCCGTAAGCGAAGGAGCTTTGAAACGGATATCGGATCGCGTTTTCGTAGACGCCGGGCACGATGGGTCCGCCTTCGGCGCCAGCGAAGCTGAGATCCCAACGGGTTGTGAAGTCGCTGGCTCTGAGCGAGATCGTCACGCGCGATCGATCGGGGCTCGCCGACGCTGTTATGTCGACGGTCGTCGGGGTCCAGGTTTGCTGCACGCCCAGGCCGATGAAATCCCCCGGCTGGCTGTCAAAATAGACCGCCGTTGTCTGCGCACCGGCAGAGCGGGCCGACACGACTATGAAAAGCAGACACATCACCGCGAAGGCGCCAGCGCGTCGAATGGGGCAGGCCATGGTTTGTGGAGGTTGAATCTGTATACCTTAACTGTTGCGCTCTGGGCAAGTGTTGGGATCGATATCCAGAACAGCTGCAGCACATCCTAATCGATGACGAAGACGAGGGCGACGGTTCCGCCACGAAAAAATTGCGACGGACCGTCATCGATGACGGATTCCAGTCGACAACACGTATCGAGCTCGCCGTGGGAGTGCAAGCATTACCACGCTGAACTTGTCAAAAAGGAAATAATTGCGCGCTTGCACCGCCAACCCTTCATGTTTCCCTGCCTCCGCGAGCCAATCGTCGGATCCGTGTCTACTGTTTTCGCGCCGTCTGTTCGAAAAATAGCGTGACGCACTTTTCCGCGTCGTGTGGCGTGGTTGTTGCTCACCGCGGCTCGAACCGCCAGTTGAAGTTACTGCACAGAGCCATTGGCCGCGCGTCGACCCCCATCGGAGGAACCATGCGCAGGCGTTCCCTCGTTCAACTCATCTCTGCTGTTTTGTTGTTCGCCGGAAGTCTGACGCTGATGGCGTCTCAGTCAGGCCGTGAAGGTTTCCAGGGTTTCTGGGGCGCGAAGTTTCGTAGTGAACGTCCTCGCAAGGTAGTTCCTCCTCGTCCTCCTAGTCCATCGACTCAGGCGCTGGAGCGACTTCACCACTGGAATTCGATCGCCATCGATGCATCAGGCCTGGATCACACGCCGGTCGCCGAAGGGGAGGGTCGGAACTTCGGCGAGCAGCTCGGACCCGGGCGTGCCAGCCGTGCGATGGCCATCGTGCACCTCGCGATCTATGAGGCCGTCAACGCGATTGCCGGTGGCCATGAGAGCTTCACCGGGCTCGATCGCGCGCCGAAGAATGCTTCCATCGACGCCGCCATCGCGCAAGCCGCCTACGACACGCTCATCGAGATGTTCCCGTCTCAGGCTGACATCATGCGCGGCCACATGAGCGACGAGCTGGCTGTCCTGCCGACAAACGGGCGTATGCAGGGCTTCCAGATCGGCCGCCAGGCCGCCAGGGCGGTGATGAAGCTCGCCGCCCGCGACGGGTCTGCGCATACCGAGCCGCGCCTCGGCATCGACTTCTTCCCGAGCAACGAGCCGGGGAAGTGGCGGCAGGATCCGATCAGCAAGGTGCCGCTCGCCATGGGTGCGCACTGGGGCGAGGTCAAGCCGTTCGTCTTGGAGTCTGCCGCGCAATTCCGCGTCCCGCCGCCGCCCGCCCTGGATAGCCCGGAGTACGCGGTCGCCTTCGACGAAGTCAAGCGTCTCGGCGGGGATGGCGTCGGAACGCGCGACCGAGCGTACACCCGATCAGACGCAGGCGGGAATCTATTGGGCGTACGACGGCACGCCGAGCCTGTGCGCGCCACCGCGGCTCTACAACCAGATCGTGATGAACATTGCCGATCAGATGGGCACGGATGTCGTCGAGCTCACGCGGCTCCTGGCTCTGGTGAATCTGGCCATGTCGGATGCGGGGATCGCGATCTGGGAATCCAAGTACTACTATCAGGTGTGGAGGCCCATCACCGGCATCCGTGAGGCTGACGAGGGGACCGGTCCGAGCCAATTGGGCGATGGCAACGATGCGACGACGGGCAACGCGAACTTTTCACCGCTCGGCGCGCCCGCTAGCAACCTGGTCGGACCCAACTTCACGCCGCCATTTCCCGCGTATCCGTCCGGTCACGCCGGGTTCGGTGGAGCCATCTTCGAGATCCTGCGCCGCTTCTACGGGTACTGACGACATTCCGTTCACGTTCGTGTCGGACGAATACAATGGCGAAACCCTGGATAACCAGAGAAAGATCCGACCGCTGCTGCCGCGCAGCTTCAAATCACTGTCACAAGCAGAGGAAGAGAACGGCCAGAGCCGGATTTATCTCGGCATCCACTGGTCGTTCGACAAAACCGCGGGGATCGCGCAGGGACGCCAGGTGGCCGCCTACATCTTCGAGCACGCGCTTCGCTGATTATCAGAACTGGCGCTGAAGGGCAAGTGGCTTCCGCCTTCAGGCGGAAGAAAAAGCTTGAACCGCCTACTGCGAAGCCTGACTCACGGTGACAGTGTGACCGGCGACGGTGAACGTGGCGGTGCGCGCAGGACCGGGATTGGCGGCCACGTTGAACGTGAGAACACCGGTGCCGACAATCGATGACTCCTGAACGGTAATCCACGGCACCTGGCTCGATGCCCCCCATCGACACGCACTGTAGGTCGAGACCAGGACTGTCCCTTTGCCGGCCGCGCCGTTGACGGTGTGGGTGATCGGCGTGGCGGCGTAGGTACAGCCATTGGCCTGTGCCACCGGCAGGCCCCTGCCGGCAATCGCCACCGACCCCTGACGCGCCGGACCCGGGTTTGCGCCCACGATCAACTGCACCTGGCCGTCGCCGCTGCCCGCAGCCCCACTGGCGACGGTAATCCACGACGTGCCGCTGGAGGCGGACCATGAACATCCGGGCATCGTGCTGATTTGCACACTGCTCTGGACGCCAGGCGCACCGACATTCAGTGTGTCCGGTGCGAAGGAGACCGAGCAGCCCGATCCCTGACTGACGGTCGCGGTCTGATCGGCAATGCGCAGGGCCGCGGTGCGGGCCGGCCCATTCCAGGTTCCCACCGAGAAACGCACGTTCCCAGGCCCGCTGCCGCTGGCTGGCGACAACGTCACCCAGTCCGCCGTGCTCGCGGCCGTCCAGGCACATCCGGCGCCGGTACGAACCGTCAGCATCTCCGACCCGCCAGACGCGTTGAGCGTGGAAGTGGATGGATCGACGGAATATCGACAACCGCGCGACTGTCTGACGGTGACATCGAGACCGGCGATGGTCACCCTCCCGGTGCGTTCGGGTCCGTTCGTGGCCTCGACCGTGAAGGAAACGGTCCCGTTCCCGCTTCCGGAATCTCCAGCGGCAACGGTGATCCACGGCACATCGGTAGCGGCCGTCCAGCGGCATTGCGCGCTCGCAGTGCTGACCTGGACTGTTCGCTGCCCGCCGGTCTCATCCAGGGATTCACCCGTGGATGACAAACGAAACTGACAGGGAGATCCTTCCTGCGCGATCGGCAGCTGCCGATCGTCCACGCGAATAACCGCGGTGCGCGACGGAGGATCGGGATTGGCAGCAACCGAGTACTGGACCGAAGCTGTTCCCTGGCCGCTCAGCGGCGCCGTCAAGGTGACCCACGGGGCATCGGTCTTGACCGACCACGCGCACTCGCGATTCGTGGTGATTTGCAGCGTCCCCGTGCCGCCGGCGGCGGAAAAAGCGGCATTCTGCGCGTTGGCTTCGACGTCGCATCGCGTCTGACCGGGCGCGGTCACGGTTGCAACGGAAGATCCACACGAGGTGAAGACCAGCAGACCGGCAACGGCCACGAGCACCTGGGTGATGCGCGGCAGGACGATGGCAACCGACGAAACGACTGACGTGCGCACAGGCTTTTCCGGCGATCGCGGCAAACAGCACGCTTGCGGCACGACAGCCAGTGGCAGAGCCGGCGCCGGTGACCAGCGCGGCCATGGGTAGAGCGTGCCCGACACGTATGCGAGAGTGCGACCAGCGCTCCGGATTATATCTGCTCGCGGGGATCGGGAGATCTCTGAGATCAGGAGTTCAATCAACAGGAGGTAAGGAGTTCAGGAAGCATTGAATGAAGTGGAGCAATACCTCGACGTGCGACGTCGGCCTGGGTGGAGAGCGGCCTCTCTCCGCACGACGCGCGCCGGGCCGCCCGGCGCGAGCTTGGCAACACCGTCGTCGTCCGTGAGCAGGTACGATCGTACGGCTGGGAGAACGCGGTCGAATCTCTTACCGCCGACGTGCGGTACGCCGCCAGACGGCTGAGCAAGAATCCGGGATTTACCGCCTTGGGCGCGCTGACGATTGCCCTCGGCGTCGGCGCCAGCACCACGATCTTCAGCGCGGTGAACCCGATTCTCTTCGAGCCGCTGCCGTATCCGCATGCCGATCGGGTCGCGATGATCTGGGACCGTGGCCGCGACGGAGCGCGACTCGACGTCACCTTCGGCACCTTCCGGGAGCTTCACACGCCATTTCAACACTGCTGTTCGGCGTGTCGGCTGTAGACCCGATCACCTACGCCGCAGTGATTGCGCTCTTGCTGAGTGCCTGCGCCGTCGCATGCTGGGTACCGGCCTGGCGTGCGGTCCGAGTCGATCCATCGATTGCCTTCAGAGCGGAATAGCGAGTCAGACCGGCTGGACGGCGGCGGTCTCTTTCAAGACGCGGCGCACCAGCGTCACGAGATCGTCGTACATCACCGGTCGAATCAGAATCCCGGCGCAGTCGAAATCTGTCGCGCGTGCCGCGTCGCTCGCTTCCGACGAGAGGGCGATGCGCGGAATCGGTCGTCCGTGTGCGAAGACACGCATCAACGGCCGATCGACACGTGGAACGCTGACCACGACGAGATCGGCCGCCAGGTCGCGCCTCACGTCATCATCGCCCGACATGGTTTCGACAAGGAATCCGGCGCGCTGCAGAGTGTCCGCATAGCTCCGCGCACTGTCGGCATCCGGCTCGATCAGCAGGACAGTCTTCATTTGCACTTCACCCTGGGGAATGTTGAGCGCCAAACTATACCTCAGGACTGATGAGGTGAGTGCCGATTATTTTGTGGCTACGCCGTGACTGGGGACCTGTGACGTTCGAGGCACTCGGTCCGCTGGGGACATCACTTGGGGCGATTGGTCCCTCTTGGCTGGGCGACGGAATGGACACCGGTCAAAAAGGCGAGGACAGATTCTTCGCTGCGACCTATGACGGCGGAATCTCCGCCATCCGCATCGCCCCCAATAACAGGGACTGGGAACTCGATCACTTGCAGTACGGGGCGGCCTCCCCGGCGCCTGTGCCCGAGCCCTCGACGATTCTGATGGTTGGCGCCGGCGCGGCGAGTCTGCGGCGCAAGCGCCTGAAGAAGGGCAAGAAGTTACGACAGGAATAGCATCAGCTTGCGGATATATCGGACTACCGATATATTCGGGGCATGCCGAAGCCCCTCCTCCCCGAACGACCGATGGCCCCGGCGGTCTTTCAGATCCTGATTGCCCTGGCCGACCGACCGCTGCACGGATACGGGATCATGCTCGACATCGCCGATCGGAGCGACGGCAGAGTCAAGCTGAGTCCCGGCACGCTCTATGGCTCGATCAAGCAGATGCTCGACGACGGATTCATCGAGGAAGTCGCCGAGCAAATCGTCCGTCGACGATGAGCGCCGGCGCTACTATCGGTTGACGCAAGAGGGTCGAGAGGCGGCGCGCCAGGAGATGGCGCGGATGTCGGCCCTGCTCGGTCATGCTCGTCTTACCAGCCTTCGCACGAACGAGGGGTGAGATGTGAATGCCTCCGAACGAATCTACCGCCTGCTCCTCCGCGCCTATCCGCGCGACTTTCGCGACGAGTACGGTCAAGAGATGTCGCTGCTGTTTCGTGCGCGATCCGGGGAGGGGCGCCTGAAACTCTGGGTTCAAGTGCTGGGCGACCTGCTGCTCCACGCTCCCCGCGAACACTGGAGCATGACCCGTCACGACTTGCGGTATGCCTTCCGCTCGTGGCGTCGCACGCCGGCAATTCCGGCCGTAGCCTTGACCGCGCTGACGATCGGGATGGGCGCGAACATCGCCATCTTCGGCGTGGTTCATGCCGTTCTGCTCGGTTCGCTCCCCGTTCCCGACCCTGACCGGCTCGTGTTGTTGCGCGAGAACAACCCAGTGCGCGGTCTCGAGAACCTGGCCGTGTCGTTGCCCAACTACCTTTCATGGAAGGAGCAGGCGCGCAGCGTCGACCTGGCGGCGTTCAGCGGTCAGAGTTTGACTTGGACAAACGACGAGTACGCGGAACGGTTGGAGGCCTTGGCTCCAACGGCTTCATTTGCGGCGGTGCTGGGCGCCCCGCTGCATTCCGGCCGCTGGTTCACCGAGGATGAGGAACGTCTCGGGCAGCATCGAGTCGCGGTGCTCAGCTACAAATTGTGGCGCACGCGCTTCGGCGCCGATCCGAACATCCTCACCCGACAACTCATTCTCAATGGCGGCTCGTACAGCATCGTCGGTGTGGCATCGGCGGGTTCTTCTGTTTCCGTGGAACCAGACCTCTGGGTGCCGCAAGTCATCGATCAGACAACAGCGAGGCGCGGCAATCGCTACCTGAGTGTGCTCGGCCGTCTGAAGCCCGGCGTCACACCGGATCAAGCCCAGGCCGAAATGACATCTATAGCGGCTGGCTTGGAAAGGGAATTTCCGGATACGAACAAGGATTCTCGCATCAGCGTCGTTGGCTACGCGGCCTCCCTGGTGCCAGCCGAGATTCGAACCGCCCTCATTGCTTTGCTCGCCGCGACGACGATGGTGCTCCTCATCGCCTGCGCGAACGTGGCGAATGTCCTCCTCTCCAATGCCATCGCACGGCGTCGGGAGATTGCGGTCCGGACGGCTCTCGGCGCCGGCGCGGCCCGCATCACTCGACAGTTGCTGACGGAAAGTGTGGTGCTGTCGATAACCGGCGCCGCCCTCGGCCTCGTACTGGCTTGGGCCACGATTGATCTTGCTCGTCGCTTTCTGGTGGACCTCGTGCCGCGCATCGAAGCTGTCGGGCTGAATGTCCCCGTGTTGGGATTTGCGATCGGTCTAGCCCTGCTGACCGGCGTGGGTTTTGGACTCGTTCCACTCTGGCAGGTCGGTCGCACCCGCGATCTCGGCCTGCTGCATGCAACCGCGTGGGGAGATCGGACACCGGCGCGAAACCGGATCAGCGCCATGTTGGTCGTCGGGCAGGTGGGCCTGACAACCCTGCTTCTGGTTGGCGCCGGTCTGCTGATTCAGAGCCTGGTCAAGCTGCAAAGTGTTCCCGTCGGCATCAATGTGGAGTCAGTGCGAACCGCCAAGGTGTCGCTGACGAGGGCAAAACTCCCGAACGGTGCGGCCATCAGCGAGTTTCTCGCGCGAGTGACCAGCGATCTCGAGGGCGTACCCGGAGTCAAGGCGGTAGGAGTGTCGAGCGCCATCCCCCTCAGTCCGGGCGCTCAGACCATTACGCAGGCGGCAGCGGACGCCGGTCCGTTCGTGACCTGCGAATGGCGTCTCGTGGACTCGGGCTATTTTCGCGCGCTCGGTATCACGTTGCTTCGTGGTCGGCTGTTCGAGGCGGTGGACCGTCCGGGCTCGCCGCGGGTCTTCGTAATCAGTCAGCAGACCGCGCGCGCGTTGTACGGTGACGACAATCCGGTGGGGAGGCGGCTGCGGCTCGAAAACGGCAACACGGGCGAAGTGGTGGGCGTTGTTGCCGATGTGCGCATGAGGCAGCTGGGCACTCCGCCCGAGCGCGTCGTCTACTTTCCGCCGTCGCAGTTCGGCTTTTTCCCCTTGTTCAATATCGTCGTGCAGGTAGATGGGCGCTCGGATGTGCCGGCCGCCGTCATCCGCGAACGGCTCAAGGTCCACGATCCGAATCTTGCGGCATTTGAAATCCACAGCATGCGGCACTGGGTTGACCGGAGCGCATCCCTGATGCAGATACGGACACAGCTGGTCAGCGTGTTGGGTGGGATTGCGCTGCTGCTCGGACTGATCGGCATCTACGGCGTCATCTCCTATCTGGTCGCGCAGCGAACTCGCGAGTTCGGCATCCGTGTCGCGCTTGGCGCACAGCCATGGGCTTTGCCGCTTGGCGTCGTTGCCCAAGGGCTGAGGTACACGGTGCCGGGAGTCGTCCTGGGTCTTGTCGCAGCCGCGCTCGTCGGCAATCGCATCCAGACTCTTCTCTTCGAGGTCGACGCGAGGGATCCAGTTACATTCGCAGCGATCGGCGCGACCGTTGCGCTCGTCGCGGCGATCGCCTCGTTCGTTCCAGCGCGGCGTGCGGCAGCCGTTGATCCGCTGATGGTTCTGCGGGCCGAGTAAACGCAGGGGAGGGACTGGGCTACTCGCTGCGCAGCGTCTGCGCAGGTTCGAGCGCGGAGCCCCATCGCGCGGGAAGATACAGCGCGGTGAAGCTCGTGGCCAGCAGCACCACGCCTACTGCCAGCAGCACCGTTGGATCCATGACGCCGGCACCGAAGAGCCTGTTACGCAGGACTTGTGCAATCGCCGCTGTCCCGGCAACCCCGATCGCGAGGCCGATGCCGACGATGGTGAAGCCCTGCCGCAAGACGAGGCGCCTGACGTCCACGGGCCGTGCGCCCAGGGCAAGGCGAATCCCGAGCTCGCGAGCGCGCTCTCGCACGCCATAGGCCACGACTCCGTAAAGTCCGACGGCGCTCAGCAACAGGCCGAGTGCAGCAACGAGCGTGAGCACGGTCGCAGGAATCTGCTGCTCGTGCGCCAGGTCGTCGAGCAGGTCGTCCATCGTCCGCATGTCGACGATTGCCAGATCGCGATGCAGATCGCGCACGATTTGTCGGATCGTCGTGAAGAAGAGGCTCGGTTCGCCGTGCACGCGCATGAGGACCGTCATGCGCGCGCCATACTCCTGCGGAAATGGCAAATAGAACGCCGGCTGCGGCCGTCGAGTGGCGGACTCCTTTTCACTGTTGGCAACGACGCCGATCACCTCGATACGTGCACCATCCCTGTCGTGCCGGCTGAAGGTCCGGCCCACAGCCGATTCGTTCGGCCACAGGCGTTGAGCCATCGCTTCATTGATCACAGCCTCGAGTGGCCGCGCCAGATCGCCCGGCTCGAACGAACGACCCTGACGAACGGTCAGGCCCAGCGTCCGGAAAAAGTCGGTGGAAACAACAGCTGTGGCCGCCATCACACGCTCACTCGCTGAAGCAGTGGGGGAATCCGCATCGGAGTAGACGGCCACGGTCGTACTGCTTCTCGATGGCAGATCCCGTGTGAGCGTGACGCCTGTGACGCCGGACACTGCAGACAGCCGTTCAATCAACATCTGATACATGCGGATGCCCGCGGTGCGGTCGATGTGCAGTTGATCCAGGTCGAGGGTCGCGGCGACCAGACCCGTCGTTTCGAAGTTCGGGCGCGACGATTGCGCATGCATGTAAGTGCGCACCAGCATGCCGGCAGCAACGAGGAGCGTGGTCGAAACGGCAAACTGCACGACAACCATGGCGTTGAGCGATCGCATCGATCTTCTGGAGCGGCCGCTGGCGGCGGATTGCTTGATCACGTCCACGACGTCGACGCGGCCCGCCAGGCGGATGGGCGCGATCCCGCAGAGCGCTGCAGCTACCGCCGTTGCGATGGCGGAGTACGCGAAGACGCGGGCGTCGGGGTGTACGTCAATCGCGTAGCTCACGTACTGAAAGGGTGTAGAGAGGCGGGCTACGAGCGCCTGCGTCAACCAGAGGGCAACGACAACGCCCGCGGCACAGCCGGCGAGCGCCAGGACGATGCTTTCGGTGAGCAGTTGTCGGGCGATGTGCATGCGTGAGGCGCCGAGGCTCAGACGAACGGCGATCTCGCGGCTGCGTCCCACGCCACGAGCGAGCACCAGCGCGGCAACGTTGGCACAGGCGACGGCCATCAGCAGACCCATCATGACGTAGATGAATCCAGAGATCGTGAGCACCACCCCTTCAACTGACACCGGCACACCAAAACCACCGGCCGTCTTGACGATGACCGCGAGCGGCTCCCCTGAAACGCCTTTGAGCTCGATGGCCGAGGCGAGAGCCGTCAGCCGCGATTCAGCTTCCTCGACGGTGATGTCCGCCGCCAGCCGACCCATGACGCCGAACATTGGAGTCGTGTCGGCCCGGGCCGATGCCACGAGGTCCGGATAGATCGCAGCCGGAAGCCACAGGTCGGCGGCGACGAGCTGCATGGCGCCGACAAACCCTGGGGGTGTCACCGCGGCAACGGTCGCCGATCGGCCATTCACGCGTACGGTCTTCCCGACGACGCCAGGATCCGATTCGAAGCGGCGCTGCCAGAGGCGATGACTCAGTACGGCGAGCAGCGGGCTGCCTTCACGACCGGCGCGTTCATCGAAGAAACGACCCAGGAACGGCGCAACGCGAAGCGTCTCGAAATAGTTGCCGCTCACCAATTCCGCCTGCGCCATCCGCGCACCGTCGTCCCGATCGCCAGCGGCCAGGCTGAGCGGGAAAAATGTTCGCGCGAGCAGCATGCTCGTCGCCGTCGACTGTTCCGACAGTTCCCGATATTCGCGGAGCGCGAACGGACGCATCGATCCCTGCTCGCGCAACGCCACCATCACCAGCCGATCCGGCTCGTCGAAAGGCAGTGGCCGCAGCAAGAGCCCGTTGACGATCGTGAAGGCGGCCGTGTTCGCGCCGGTCGCAATCGCCAGGCACAGAATTGCCGCGACGCTCCATCCCGGTCGTGAAACGAGCAACCGGATGGAAGACCGGAGATCGCGACGGAGGGCGTCCAGCATGCTGGCCATGGGTAGAAGATACGCAACTTGATCGAGAAAGGTTTGCGAAAGTGCAGCGTGGGGATCGGTCGAGGAAACGAACATGCTGACGCGGTGTCGGCGGGTTGGAGGCCGACACGCGCGTCAGCACCTGCAAAGGCCGTGCGACTAGTGCGTTTCCGAATGCGCCATCTGCTTGAAGAATTCCTTCGACCGCTGATCCAGCTCGGCCGGCGTTAGATCTTCTTTGTGCGTGGCGATCCACCAGGTATAGCCCCCAGGATCCGTCACCGCGCCGCCGCGGTCGCCCCAGAACTGATCGGCCAGCGGCACCTGCACTTTTGCGCCAGCGCCGGTCGCACGATGGAAGAGTGCATCGCAGTCATCGACGTACAACCACAGTGACGCCGGTGATCCGCCGTAGCCCTGCGGTCCCTTTGCGCCCATCATCACATCGTTCAACATGATGAACGAATCGCCGATCTTGATCTGGGCATGCATGATCTTGCCGTCGGGACCGAGGTGGCGGCTCACTTCCTGCGCCCCGAACGCCTTCTTGTAGAAATCAATCGCCTGCGCCGCATTGTCCAACACCAGGTGCGGCGTAATGGTGTGAAACCCCGCGGGCATGGGCTTCGCTGCTTTTGCCATTTACTACCTCCGTTCTCAATCGAACACGAGCGTGACTCAATTCGTACCCAATCCAGCACTATGGTTCGATTGGCCAGAAGGTTCAAGCAGAACGGGGAACGGGAAGCTGAGGAACTGGGGAACTGGGGAACTGGGGAACTGGGGAACTGGGGAACTGGGGAACTGGGGAACTGGGGAACTGGGGAAGCGAGGCGCGAAGCCGCCGAGCGCACTGAGTAAAGCGAGCTGGGGAGCTGGGAACTGGGGAGTGAGGAAACTGAGTATACGAACAGTAGGAGCTGGAAGCTGGAGTAAACCCAGTGGAGGAGCTGGAAGCTGGCAGGCTGGAAGCTGGAGGCTGGAAGCTGGCGGCTGAGAGGTAAGCGCGTCGTCCCGTGACGGCGTATGACTATAGTACGGAGACGTGTATCAGTGAGTGAATCTACGCGAACAGCGGTCGCAGACGAGTCTGAGGTCGGCAGTTACTTCGTCGCCACCTATCCTCCATTTTCGGTCTGGACTCGAGACGCGGTTGAGCGTGACGCTCTGCCGGCGCTCGGGCAATCGTCGGCTCCCGGCGTGCCGCTCGGTTTGTATCTGCACATCCCGTTCTGCCGGAAACGGTGTCACTTTTGTTATTTCCGGGTCTACACCGACAAGAGCTCGAAGGAGATCGCCGACTACCTCGACGTACTGGTCCGGGAGTGGGAGCTCTACACGCAGCTCCCGGCGGTCGCCGGTCGCCCCCTGCGGTTCGTTTACTTCGGGGGCGGGACGCCATCCTTTCTCTCGTCGCGTCAGTTGCAGAGCCTGGTCGATCGGCTTTCAGTCCTGACACCCTGGCGCGATGCTGAAGAAGTGACGTTCGAGTGTGAGCCTGGCACGCTCACCGAGAGCAAGCTCGCCGCGATACGTGGCATGGGCGTGACGCGATTGAGTCTGGGCGTGGAGCACTTCGACGATCGCGTGCTCGAGTTGAACGGGCGCGCGCACCGTTCACCGGAGATCGGCCGCGCCTACTCGCATGCACGGTCGCTGGGGTTTCCGCAAATCAATGTCGACCTGATTGCCGGGATGCTCGGCGACAACGACGAATCCTGGCGTGAGTGCGTACAAAAAACAGTCGCGCTCAGCCCCGACAGCGTCACCGTGTATCAGATGGAACTGCCCTTCAACACGACGATCAGTGGAGATCTCCTGAGCGGCAGCGGTCGCTTCGATGGGCTCCTGCAGAACTGGTCGACGCGGCGGCGCTGGGTCGACGAGGCCTTTGCGACCTTCGAGCGGGCCGGCTACCACATTGGCAGTGCGTACACGGTCGTCAAAGATCCATCGACCGTTCGTTTCGTCTATCGTGACAGTCTCTGGCAGGGAGCCGACATGGTCGGCCTCGGCGTCGCGTCATTCGGGCACATGAACGGCGTGCACGTGCAGAATCAAGACGGCTGGGAAACGTACAGTGAACCGGTGCGCCGCGGTGAGCTGCCCTTGAGTCGTGCGTATCGCCCGACACTCGAGGAACGGCTGATCCGCGAGCTCGTCCTCCAGCTGAAAAAGGGTTCGATTCAGCCGGCCTATTTCCATGCGAAATACGGGACGGATGTGCTCGTCCGCTTCCGCGAACAATGGGCCTCGCTGTCGGCCGAGGGCCATCTGACGCAGGCCGATGCGCAGGCCGTGACGCTCTCGCGCAGCGGGCTGCTCCGTGTCGACAGCCTGCTGCGGCGTTTCTTCCTGCCGCAGCACAGTTCGATCCGCTACACCTAACTATCTCGGAGACAGATTATCGTGGCCAGTGAGTCATCTCGAGTGGAGACAGATGTCGTTGTGATCGGCGGTGGTCCGGCCGGATCGACCGTGTCGACACTGATCGCGCAACAGGGCCGCAGCGTGGCGCTCTTCGAGCGTGAAACATTTCCACGCTTTCACATCGGTGAATCACTGATCCCCGAGACCTACTGGGTCCTCAATCGGCTCAACATGCTGCCCAAGATGCAGCAGAGTCCCTTCGTCAAGAAATACAGCGTGCAGTTCGTGAATGCCAGTGGTCGGCAGTCGGCGCCGTTCTATTTCTGGGACAACCGGCCGCACGAATGTTCGCAGACCTGGCAGGTCGTGCGCAGCCAGTTCGACAAGATGCTGCTCGACAATGCCCGCGAACACGGCGTCGACGTGCACGAGGCCACACGTGTGCTCGAGGTCTTGTTCGAGGGCGAGCGTGCGGTCGGCGTACCAGTACGCTCGGCGGCCGGCGGCGACCGCGAGGTGCGGGCGAAGGTTGTCGTCGACGCCAGCGGACAGCAGGCGATGCTGCAGAATCGTCTCAAGCTCCGCGTCTGGGATCCTGTCCTGAACAAAGGCGCAATCTGGACCTATTGGCAGGGTGCCTATCGCGACACCGGCCGCGACGAGGGGGCCACGATGGTGCTGCAGACCGTCGACAAACACGGCTGGTTCTGGTACATCCCTCAACACGACGACATCGTCAGTGTCGGTGTCGTCGGCCGTTCGACTACTTGTTCAAGGGGCGTGGGGGGCACGAGCAGACGTATCAGGAAGAGGTCGAACGCTGTCCCGCCGTCAAGCAGCGCGTGTCGGACGCGACGCGCGTGACCGGCTATTTCGCGACCAAGGATTATTCCTATCGATCGACCGCCACCGCGGGCGACGGCTGGGTACTCGTCGGCGACGCCTGGGGCTTTCTCGATCCGCTGTATTCGTCTGGCGTGTTGATCGCCCTGAAGTCGGGGGAGCTCGCCGCTGATGCGATCGTGGAGGGACTGGCAAGCGGCGACACGTCGGCAGCCCAGCTTGGCAAGTGGGGGCCCGATTTCAACACCGGCGTCGATCGCATGCGACGGCTCGTCTGCGAGTACTACGACGGCTTCAGCTTTGGCGAGTTCGTCCGTCGCTATCCCGATCTGCGCGGCGCGATCACCGACCTTCTGATCGGCGATCTCTTCACCGACTGCCGCGACAGGGTGTGGGGACCGATGGAATCGTTGTATCCCCCCGGCAAACAGCGCATCCCGCCATGGTTCGCGGGCACGGCGGCCGACGATGCCCCGGACAGGCAGAACGATCTCACGTTGCCGGCAGGTCGCAGGCCGTAACCGCGCGGGGGTCAGATCTTGTTTCTTGCACGGGTGTCCACTTCTGTAGAACGTGGCGAGTTGCAAGAAACAAGATCTGACCCCTGTTCGGTCTTGGGACGGGCGTGCCCGGCACCGAACGCCCACCGTCCGCGCTAGCCCGCCAAATCAGACTTTTCCACTGGCCGGCCCGGCGATTCACCGTCGTCTTGCTGAGCGCCTTCGCCGCCATGCACTGGCGCTGGCCCTCGTCGGCATATTCGGCGTGACGGCGTACTCGGTGTCGCGGCAGACAGCCGAGATTGGCGTCCGCATCGCGCTCGGCGCCAGCCACGAACGAGTGATGCGCCTGATCGTCCTGCAAGGCATGAAGCCAGTGATCATCGGCATCGCCGCCGGCCTGGTGGCGGCACTGCTGCTGTCTCGTCTCATCCAGAGCCTGCTGTTTCAGGTCACCGCGCGCGACCCGCTCACCTATGCTTGGGCGGTTCTGGCCTGCGTCGTTCCTGCGCGGCAGGCTTTGCGCACCGACGTGGTCGCCGCGCTGCGGGCGGAGTAGCAGCTCCCGCTAATCCACCCCTTACTTGCTGGCCGTCACGCGTAGATTCGCGAAGTCACCGTCGCTGTTGTTGCCGGTCCACAGCCCGATCAGGCCGCGATCGAGCTGACCGAGCTTCCGTACTTCGAGAGTCGGCGTTTTGACCGCTCCGACATAGATTTGGACGGTCTTCTCGTTGACGACAACCTTGAGGGGTACCCAATCGGTCGGCGCCACCGACGCATCGACTGGGTTCTCGAACTCTTCTGGGAATTCTTTTCGAAGTCGTGGCCAATCGTAATCGGGCATCGAAATGTACTGGACCGCATGCTGATGCCTCGCCTGGTCGTCCGATCGGAAATTGAACGGGCGCAGGTAGACGGTCTCGTAGGTGTTGTCGTCCTTGCCGTGGAAGGCGATGCCCAGGAAGCTTTGCTGAAACACGTCACGCCCGCGAACATCGACCTCGATCGTTCCGCTCGCAAAGTCTGTCCCGTCGATCCAGGCGATGCCATTTCCTGGCTTCTCCGACAGATGCACGGCGCCGGCTTTCCCCTGCGCCGGGGTCACCTCGCGGTTCACAGCCTTCAACTTTCCGGCAGCCAATCGCTCGGCCAGATCGATTTTCTGAGGCGCGGCCGGCTGCAGGGGTTCGGCGGACGAAGGGACTCTCAGGGCGAACGCTGCCAAAAGCACAACCGTTGTGCTCATCGTCAATTGGCGCATCTTTGGGACCTCCTAAACACAGGAACTACGTCTGCTCGCGCTCCGGGTTCCACGGGCGCCCGACGCAGAAAATGATCCTGTTCGGTCGTGGGAACCGGGTGCTCACGATCGGACACGGTTCGGACGCCAGCGTTCGAGGGGACGTTTGCTACCGTCGCGTGGCATACTCCTGGCACCCGGCACATTCGTGGGTTTCCCGGCCGATCTCCGCTATTCGGCGAGAAGTTTTCTGCGCACGCCCGGCTTGACTGCCGCGCTGCTGCTGACGATTGCCCTGGGGATTGGCAGCAATGCGTCCGTGTACGGCTTCGTGCGCGGGCTGATTGTTCGCGACTCTCCCCTCACAGAGACTGACAGGTTCGTTTCGCTGTTCGGCCGCAACGCGCACCGCGAAGCCAGTCCGGTTTCCTACGAAGAGTATCTCGCGCTTACAGGCGAGCGCACCGCTTTCGAATGGCTCGGGGTTGCCCGCGAGTCGCAGAGCACCATCATGCGAGGCGATCGGTCGGCGATCATGGCAGTCGCTGCGGTGTCGTCCGAGCTCGCCGCGTTTCTCAGCCTGACGTTCGACGAGGGTGTGGTCATCAGTCACCGCCTGTCGCAGACGGAGTTTCACGGTGCGGCGAGCGTTCGCGGCGAGGAGATCCGCATCGATGACGTGGAGACCCGCATCGCGAGCGTTGCCCCGGAGTGGCTCGAAGGTCTGTACGCCGGCCGCAACATCGACATCTGGACGCCCTTAGGGGACGAGCCCATGCCAGGCGTCGATCGCAGCAGCCGAAGCTGGTGGGTTTTCGGGCGCCTTCTCCCCGGCGTATCGATCGAGGACGCGCGGGCGCTCGTGAGCGCTCGTCGAACGGGCACGAGCGAGATAGGCGTGACGCGATACACGGCGATGACGCCCGAAATGTCGGACGGCCTGGCCCGGGTCGGCACGCTGCTGAGCCTCACGGCAGGTGCGGTGTTCTTCATCGCCTGCGCCAACGTCGCGGCATTCCTGCTCGGCCGAGCGTCGGCCCGCGCGCACGAGACATCGATTCGTGTGGCGCTTGGCGCCAGCCGCGGACAACTCGTCCGGCAACTGCTCTCGGACAGCGTTCTCGTCTCGGTCACCGGCGGAGCGGTCGGCGTGCTGCTGGCGTTCTGGACGGCCAACGTCGTCCCGGCGCTCTTCTTCGAGCAGGACGCCGGGCGGTTGGTCTTCGCGCCGGATCTCGTCAGCATCGCCGCCGCGGCCGCTGCCTGCGCGGGCATCACCATCGCCTGCGGTCTCATGCCGCTGCTCGAGACTCGACACGATCGTCCCGCGGCCGTGCTTCAGCGCGAGAGTCAGGGTCCCTCGAAGGGTATACGCCGCCTGCGCGCCGGACTCGTCGTGGCTCAGATGACCTGCTGTTGCATTCTCGTCATTTCCGCGTCTCTCCTGGTGCAGGGTCTTCACAGCGCGCTGCAGACGAGCGTTGGCCATCGGCTGGGTCAACCGATTCTGGCGACCGTGGAGACAGGGCCCGAGCTTGGCCTCAAGTATTTCGAAGCCGTCGAACAGGCAGCGCTGTCGGTGACGGGCGTCTTTGGTACGGCCTGGGCAGCCAGACTCCCCGGCAGCCGGCCGGTGTGGCAGTCGCTGCGTATTGAACCCGCGCGGTTGCGGCTTCGCGACGTCACGGTCGACATCGCGGCGTTCACGCCCGAAACGCTTCCGCTCATCAAGCTGCCGCCGATCGCCGGTCGAATGTTCGGCGGCAGAGATACGGTCCAGAGTTGCCAGGTCGCCATCGTCAACGAAGAAGCGGCCAACGTGCTGCTCGATGGGAGGCCGGTCGGGCGATCCATCGAGGATCTCACCGGACAACCGGTGCAAATCATTGGTGTCATTTCTACGAGGAAGGAAGACGCAACGGTCAGGACTCGCCCCACGCTCTACTACTACGCGAACCAGAAGAGCGCCGCGCTCGATCGGACCGGTCCGGCGGCGTTTCGCGTGCCTGCGGATTTGACGCTGACGAGCGTCGTGCTCGACGCCCACATCGTGTCGCCGGGCTATTTCGAGGCGATGGGTTTGTCGACGATCGCAGGCAGGACATTTTCGAGCGGTCAGACGCCACGTGCCTGCCGTGGTGCGGTGGTCAATCAAGAGGCGGCAGAACAGTACTTTGGCGGCGGCGCCGTTGGCGCTGCGGTCATCGACCGTATGGGCCGCCGCACCGAGATCGTCGGCGTTGTCCACTCGGCGCTGCTGCGAACCTTTCAGCGGCGCGCCGAGCCCGCGATCTACTTTCCGATGGCTGAGGATTTCATCCCTCGCATGACGCTGATTCTCGGGACGAGAGCAGGCGATGCCGGGATGGTTTCCGCGGTGAAGAGCCGTGTGGAGCTCGTGGAGGGCGGCTCGGAAACGCCAGTCGTCCAGACGCTCGACGCGTATCTCAGCCGGAACGCGCTGGCGCCCTTGCGCATCGCGACGGTCCTCATCGGTGCCTTCGCCGCCATCGCTCTCACGCTCGGCATCCTCGGCCTGTATGGCGCGCTGTCTGACGCCGCACGACAGCGCCGACGCGAAATCGCCGTCCGGATTCTCCTCGGTGCTCAGGGGTGGCGTGTCATCCGTCAAGTCGTCGGCGAAGGGGGCCGTCTTGCCGGCGCCGGCACGGTGGCCGGTATGCTGGCCTCGGTCGTCGCGGCACGATTGCTCACCCGCATCACCCCGAGTGATCTCTCTCCGAGCGTGTGGGTCTGGATGGCCGCACCGCTCATGCTGCTCGGTGCTGTGGCCATTGCCAGCGTGCTCCCGGCCTGCCGCGCGCTGGCGGTCGATCCGCTGACGATCACGCGGGACAGCTAGATCACTGCTGCTCTGCCACGACGCGTTTGACTTCGGTGAGCGTCTTGTCCAGTTCACTCCTGTCGATCAGCCGTCCAGCAACGAGCACCGCCCTGATCTTGCGTACGTTCGCAATGTCGGTCAGCGGATTGGCGTCGAGCATCACGAGATCGGCCCGCTGCCCGGAGGCGACACGGCCGGCTGTCTGCTGCAGACCGAAATATCGCGCCGGATTGATCGTCGCGGTTTGCAGTGCCGCTCCGGGTGTCATGCCGCCACGCACCATGGCCTCGAGCTCGTCGTGCACGCAGAAGCCGGCAATCATCATGTCGCACCCCGCCAGAATACCGACTCCGGCGCTGGCCATGTCCTTTGTCACAACCGCGCCAACGGCCGCGGCATCCTTGAATCGACGCACAACCTCGGGGCTGGTCACGAACAGCTTCTGATTGCCGGCCCAGAAGTCTTTGAGACGTTTGCCCGCATAAGCCAACTGGTCGCTGCTTATCGCTGACGCGGGCGTGCCGATCGTTGGCAGCTCTGATGCCCCGGCCAGCGTTGGCGTCTGCCACACGCCGCGGCGCGCCAGCATCTCAAAGAACGGACGACAGGCCTCCGACCGGTACTCGTCGCCGCCTGAGCACGGCTTCCACATCTGCAGGTTCGACAGATGCTCGATATCACGCTGACCGGCGTCGATGACCTGTTCGACGGTGAGGCCGCGCGGCACGTGGCCGGCAAGGGGCAGATTGAGACGTCGTGCTTCTTCCGCGATCGCGAAAAACACCTCGCGAGGGGTGTTGTCGTGGACCTTGATCAGATCCACGCCTCGACGTTTGAGCAATTGAACGGCAGACTTTCCATCGTCGGCGGTTCTGACCCGCATGCGGAACGGCCAGTCGCCCGGCGCATCATCCAGAATGGGCCCTGCGGCAAAGATTCGAGGCCCGAGCACGTTGCCGGATGACGTCTCTCCGCGCATCTTCAGGATGGGCTCGAGGTTGGAACCCATATCGCGAATGGCGGTCACACCGTTCGCGGCGTAGAGCGGGAGCCATTCCGGCAAGCTCCCGACATGCGCGTGCATGTCCCACAAGCCGGGGATGAGGAACTTGCCTTGCCCGTCCACCGCCTGCGCACTTGGTGGTGGAGCACCGGTCGCTGTGACGCTGACGATCGTCTGCCCGCTGATCGTTACCGTGCTGTTCGGAAGGACCCGTCCGTTGATGACGTCCACGACGTTGACCCGGGTGATCGCCAGCGATCGCGCCTGCGATGTGACGGAAACTGTTGCGCTGACGGTGGACGCGAACAAGATCACCCAGGCTGCAAATCTGGCCGCCACGTGATGACAGAGGGCCTTCGACGGATTCATGCGTCCTTCAAGTTTTCGACGGGATTCACGCGCGACGCGCGGACGGCGGGAACCGCGCTCGCCAGGAGCATTGCCACAACGAACAGCGCGACCGCCCCTCCAAACGCGGCGCCGTCGATCCCTTGGATCCCGTGATATTCCGACTGAATCAGCCGACTGACCGCAGCGGCGGCGGCGCCGCCGACGATGAGTCCGACGAGCGCGATGCGCATCGATTGGCCGAGGACCATCTGCAGTATCGCCCCCGGCCTGGCTCCCACCGCCATCCGGATCGCTATTTCGCGCGACCGCATCGTCACCACGTACGAGGACACGCCGTACAAGCCGGCAGTAGCGAGCAGCAGCCCAAGCGCGCCAATGAACGCCGCGGCTCGTGCCAGCCACAGCTGCACAGTGTAGGAGCGCTCGTTGAGCTCCTCGAGCGACCCGATCTCTTGAACAGGCACCCGCGGCGCGATTCGGCTGACCAGCTCCCGGACTGGCTGCGCCAGCGACGTTGCCTCCCCTTGTGTACGGACGTACACCGCCAACGCCGGTTCCGCCTCGATCGGTGACGGCAGGTATATCTTCGCCGCAGGGGGCTCATCCCGCTCCAGTCTGGGCTCGATCGCCGCCTCGACGATTCCGACAATGCGCACGTCGATCGACGACGGGAAATCCTGGTCCCGGCTGGCGACGCGAAGCACGTTGCCGATCACCGGTCCATTCATGTTCTTCGCGGCTGTCTCGTTCACGACGGCAACCTGAGGACGCAGCCGACGATCGGCTTCGGTAAACGTGCGCCCAGCGATGAGGCGCAGGCCGACGGCCTCGAACAGGTCACCGCCGGCATAACCGCCCATGGTGAGGTGCCCCTCCTCCGGACTGTCGGTTGGACGCCAGACCATCATCGACGCCGGAGCCGCGCCACGTCCGAATGTCCAAACGGACGTGTGGCGCGCAAGGCCGGCTGCTTCCACGCCTGGCAGTCGTGATGTTCCGTCGACGAGCGCGCGGTAGAAGCTCTCCCGGCCGTCTGGCGCCAGGTTGAGTGGTTGCAGATCGAACCGCGCGATCAAGAGTCGGCTGGCTGGTGTGCCACCTGAGACGGCTTGTGAGCGGACCGTTGCGACGAGCTGCGACCCGGTCGCCAGCAGTCCCAGCGAGAGCGCCACTTGCGCGATGACGAGCGCACGCCGCACCCGTGTTTGTTGCGGCACTGCGTCACTGCGGCCGCCAACCGGTCCAAGACTGCTCGACGGCCGCTGAGCGCTGACCCGTACTGCCGGCGCCAACCCGAACCCGACGGTAGTGACGGCGGCGGTCAGCTATCGTCAGTGCAAGCACGGTGGCATCGATGGGTATCGAAATGTTCAGAGGGTTGCTGGCGAGCTCGAGGCCCCACCATGCGATCGGAACGGCAATGGCACTGGCGACAAGAGCGAGAAACGCGCTCTCGAGCAGCAATTGACGAACGATGCGGCCGCGGCCGGCGCCAATCGCCAGGCGAATGGCCATCTCTCGCTGACGCTGAGAGCCGCGCGCGAGCATCAGGTTCGCGGCGTTGACGCACGCGATCGCGAGCACCAGGATCGGGATGGGCATCACGATGATGACGCCGAAGTGCCAGTTCCTCGGATTCACCCTCCACAGGCGAAGTACTTCGGCCCGGCCGCCTGGCGATTCCGCTGATTCCGCTGCGAGGCGCATCGCCACGACCTTGGCTTCGGCCTCGAGCTGCGGCAGCTCGACGCCGTCTTTCGCCCGTCCGACGAAGTAGAGATCGCGTTCCTGTCGACGCTGCTCGGCTGCCGTGAGCGGCAGGACGGGGTCCGCCAGCCACAGCGGAAGCCAGACTTCAGGGCTGCGGCCGACCTCCATCCGCCGCGGACCCCCGGGCCTGCTCCGATCGATGCCAGAAAAATGCGCGGGTGCCACGCCGACGATGTGAACGAACTGATCGGCGACGCGTATCGACCGTCCAAGCACTGACGGATCGGCGCCGAACTCGCGCGTCCACAGGCTGTGGGAGATGACGGCTGCGGCGGCCTGCCCTCGTGCGTCGCTGGCGCCGAAGGTACGGCCCAAAAGAGGACGCACGCCAAGGACCTCGAAATAGTTGTCGGACGCCAACACAGCGTTCAGCGACCTGGCGTCGGGGAGACCAACGGCGATCTCTCCCAGGGTGTAGGCCGCCAGACTTTGCGCACCGGTCAATCCCTCGCGAAGGGCGTCGTAGTGCGCGGGCGCGGACATCCGGATCCAGCAGTCCGGCCGTCCGCAGTTGCGGCTCATCGACACGCGGACCAGGCGCTTCTGATCGGTGACCTCGGGGAACGGGAGGAACAGCAGCGGCGTTCAGCAGGGCCAGAGCGGCAATCGTGACGGCCATTCCAATCGCGAGACTGCCGACGACCCACGCGGTGAATCCGCGTGAATGTTGGAGAGTGCGGAAGGCGTAGCGAAGATCCTGGCGGAAGGTGTCGAACCATGCGCCCGTGACGCCCGAGCGCACCTGTTCCTTGACCTGCTCGACTCCACCCATCTCAGCGAGGGCAGTGCGCCGCGCCTCGGCGGGCGACATCCCCGCGCTGATTCTCGCGTCGATCTGGTGATCGAGATACGCCTGCAGCTCATCGTCGAGCGCTCGATCCCACGAAGCGGATCGAGACAGGCGGAGAGCGAACGCGCGAAGGCGAGACCAGAAGGTGATCACGCGCGCTCCAGCAGAGTTCCTTGAACGATGTCCTGGCAATGGGGCAACGAAGCTTCTCCTATCGGATGTCGATAGAAGCTACGCCGCCGGCCGGTCAAGTGTCAAGAACCCGCGTGCGCGCGCGGTTCAGTCGATCCGCAGCGCCTTGGCCGGATCCAGCTTGATGGCACGAGTGGCCGGCAGATAACAGGCGGCCGCCGCGACCACGATCAACGCTGTGCTGACGATGAGGAACGTCGCCGGATCGCTCGCCGTCACGCCGAAGAGCAGGGCGGCCAGCAGCCGCATCAACGGCAGTGCCAGGATCACGCCTACTACTACACCGGCGACGGCCAGCTTCAACCCTTCGCCGAGCACCAGCTTCACGATGTCGCGACGTTCCGCGCCGAGAGCGAGACGGATGCCGAATTCACGCGTGCGCTGGCTGGTGAAAAAGCTCATCACCCCGTACACGCCGGCCGAAGCGAGCAGCAGCGTGGCGAGCGCGAAACCGCCAAGCACGAACAGGTTGAAGCGTTGGCCAATCAGCGTCTTCGATATCAGATGGTCGAGCCTGGCGCTGTTGAAGATCGATTGCAGAGGATCGAGTCCCCAAATCTGCTCCTTGAGCACCTGGAGATTCGCCGGCGATCCCGGCGCCGCGCGAACGACGAACGTCAACGCGTAGAATCCTGACTGCGAATACGGCACGAACACTTCGGCAGCCGCCGGCTGATCCAGCGCCTCATGACGCACGTCGCCGACGATGCCGACTACCTCGGCGTCGTAATTCATGCCGGTGAGCCGGAATCGCACCTTCGATCCGATCGGTTCGGATCCCGGCCAGAACTGGCGCGCGGCACTCTGCGAAACCAATACAACTTGTCGAGCGGTGGCCGTATCGGTTGCGTCGAACACGCGGCCCTTGATGAGCGGCACACCCATGACTTGAAAGTAATCGCCGCTTACAGCCGTTCCGTAAGCGAGGGCGTCTTCTCCCGATAGCGCGGGACGTCCGGTAATGGCGAACGGCACTCGGACGATCACTCGGGCCTCGCCGAACGGCATCGACGTCACCCCGCCGGCGGCGACAACACCAGGCAGCGCTCGCATGCGATCGAGCGCCTGCTGAAAGAAAACGATGCGCTTCTGCGGTGTATCGAGGCGGCGGGACGCGAAGACCTGAACCACCGACACGTGATCACGGCTGAAGCCCGGATCGACGCCTTGAATCAGCATGAAACTGCGCACCAACAGTCCGGCGCCAACGGCAAGCACCAGCGCTGCGGCCACCTCGATCACCACGAGAGCGCCCCGCACGCCGCGTCTGGAGCTCGTTCGCCCTTCCCGTAGTGCGCTGACCGCCGCCGGTCGCGAGAGCTGCATCGCAGGCATCAGGCCGGCAATGATGGCCGCTACGATCGTGACCCCGCTGGCGATGACGGCCGCGCGCGCATCGATTGGAATGCGATCGACGAGCGCGATGTCCATCGGACGGAGCCGAGCGATCATGTCCAGGGTCCAGCGGGCGAGGGCCAGTCCGAGGATTCCGCCCGCCGAGGCGAGCAGGAGGCTTTCGACCAGCATCTGACGCACCAGCCTGGCGCGGCTCGCGCCCAGTGCCTGACGAACGGCAAACTCGCGGGAGCGCGCAGCGCCGCGCGCGAGCAGGAGGTTGGCCACATTCGCGCAGGCGACGATCAGGAGAATCGCGGCCGCACCGAGGATGAGAGGCAGCACGTCGCGCAGGCTGCCGACGAGATGCGCGCGAAGCGGCACCACGTGCGCGCCGATTATAGCGTTCGTCTGTGGATACTCGCGCGCCAGTTGCGCCGACAGCGCGTCGAATTCCGCCTGCGCCTGGTCGACCGAGACGTCGGGCCGAAGCCGGCCGATGATGTTCCAGAATGCCTGGGCCCGCAGCGTTGCCTCCACATTTTCGAAGCCCTGTTTCGGCACCCAGATGAAGGGCTCCGGCCGCCGACCACGATCGTTGAAGAGGCGTAGTTCGAGGCCTGGCGGCATCACCCCGACGACCGTATAGGCATCGCCGGTATCGAGACGCACGGCGCGGCCAACGATCGACGGGTCGCTGCCGAAATGCATCGCCCAGAGCGCATGACTGAAGATCGCGACGCGGGGTCCGCCGCGTTGGTACTCCTGCGGCAGAAACGTCCGGCCGTACAACATCGGCGTGCGCAGCACCGTGAAGAACTGCTCGCCAACACGTGCCGCGGTCAGATAGCCTGGCTCGCGGCCGACGGCGCTGAGATTGAATGAAAACGGCTCGACCACCGCCGCCGCCTCGAACGAGCGGGTGCGCTTGAGCCAATCGATAGCGTTGGCCGGCGCCACGTCCAGGTGGCTTTCGCCCGTCTCGCGGTTGTACTGCCAGACGGTCATCACTCGCTGTGGCTGCGCGACTGGCAATGGGCGCATGAAGAGCGCGTCGGCCACGCTGACGATCGCCGTCGTCGCGCCGATGCCCACCGCGAACACGAGCACGGTGATGGCGGTGAAGCCAGGTGTCTTCGACAGCATCCGGGCACTGTGCGCGGCGTCGTGAACAGCGTCGGCATCGAGCGTGAACTGGCGCCTGATCCACGCGGCATCAGGGAACGCGCCGAGTGCCTTGCCCAGGAGATCCATGTTCGCCCTCCAGTCGCCATTTCGCCGGCGCTGCAGTTGTGTCGAGCGGTAGCGCAGCTCCCCGTGCCACTCGCGTTTCCAGTCCGATCGGGCCGCGGCCGGCACGAGTATGGCGACCACTTCGATCGTGCGCAGCGCGAGCCACAGGGCGAGGCGCCGCGTCATGACGACCGCGCTGGACGAAGCCGGCGCGCGCGCGCCGCAATCGATCGCGGGACGTGATAACGGGCGCGAGCCGTGTCGAGCGCGGCTTTTCCGGCGCCTGTCAGCTGGTAGTAGCGTCGCGGCGGCCGCTGTTCGTCATGGGCAATCTCGGCGTCCTCCCAGGCCGCGGAGACGAGGGACTCGCCCTCCAGGCGGCGGAGGATCGGGTAGACGGTGCCGCTCGGCAGCCCGGTCGCGTCGATGATGTCGAAGCCGTGACGGAGACCGCTGGCCAGCGCGTGCAGAACGAGCGTCGTCGGATAAGTGAAGTTCACTACGTCTCTACCTATGTAGAAATAATACTACATAGGTAGAAAAGAGGTGTCAACTGGGGGAAGCGCCTGCGGCCCGAGCGAGGCGCGAAGTCGCCGAGCGAGAGCGCTTGGGGGTGGGGCCCCAAGCGCATTTGAGTAATGAGAGCTACGAACCCAATCGATTCGCGACCTTGTCCATGCCGCGGCGTCGCGCCCACACTGCGGCGGTTCCGCCGTTCTTGCTCCTGGCTGACGCATCGGCGCCAGCTGCCAACAGCAGCTCGACGATCTCCATCGCCTGCGCTTCATCATCCGGCAGCCACCAGAGCGGAGTAATGCCATCGTCGGTGGCGACACGAGCGCGGCCGGGATCCTCGGCGAGAACCTCGCGCACGCGATCGACGTAGCCGCGGAAGCAAAGCGTCCAGATGTTGCGGCTGTGACGGCTGAGAAAGTTCACCATCTCGATGTGGTCGCCGTGCGCCGCCCAGCCAATTGGCGCGCCGCCATGGGTCGACTCGCGCGGGTCGATTTCCGCTCCGCGTTCCACGAGGAATGCGGCGGCGCGGAGGGCATTGCTGAAGGCAGCCTCGTGCAGCGTGCGTTTGCCGGTCCGGTCAGCGATCTCGAGGGGTGTGCCGAGGTCGAGGAGGAGCGCGAGCACGTCAGGCCGATCGCGTCGAGCCGCTTCGAACATGGTGGCAGGGGATTGCAGGTATTCGGGGTGGGCGAGCCCGCGTCGATGGGCGTCATCGCGATCGAGCCGGAAACACGCGCGGACGAATTGACCGTAGTCGTCCAGGGCCGGAGCGGAGCGCGGGGCGCCATAGCGCGCCAGGAGATCCGCCATTGCGGGAAAATCTTCCATCAAGGCCAGTTCGTAAAGACTGTGTTTGGGAAAGCGCTTGTCGCGCGCCGGGGCGGCGTCTGGATTCGCGCCGCGCGCCAGCAGCCATTCGGCGAGTCTGGTATTGCGCTTCTTCACCGCCGTCTCGAGTAGAAAGCGAGCGCCGGATCCATACGCGCCCATGTCGAACATTGCCCAATCGGGATCCTTCCATGCTCGTCCACGTGCAGTGTCGACCGTATGTTTGTAGACGAGCTCGAGCCACCAGAGAATGTCGCCACTGAAATGCGTGTTGTAGAGGATCTGAATGTCGAACGGCTCGGCGCCGCGCTCGAGCAGCAGCTCGAACAACTCCGCCGCGTACGGCTGCCGCGGTGAATCCTGCTCGCCCTCTCCGGCTACGCCGACGAGGACCGAGTAACGGGCGTCGCCGGCCATATAGAAGTCATTCGGGTCGGCGCCGTGGTCGAGCAGCAGGCGGGCGATTGGCAGAGCCTGCTCCACGGTCGGCGCGTGCGAGAAGCGCGTGTAGGCGAGATACAGGATGGGCGTCCAGGCGCGCGGCCCGCCCGCCTGACGCGCGGCTTCCGGCCGTGCGGCCAGGATGCGCGCGACCTCCTGCTGATCGCCGCACACGATCGCCGTGTAGATGCTGTCGCGGGCGATCGACGGATCCTGCGCCAGGATGCGCTCGGCGGCGCGGTCGTGCATGCGGTGATCGCCTTTGCCATGCACTTCATGATCCCAGCACGCCGACTGCAGGAAGGCGACGATGCGCTCGGCGCGTTCACGGTCGCCCGGTGTTCGGGCGGCGGCGCCGCGCTCGGTGAGGATTCGAATGGCGTTCGGCTTACCTTGCGATGTGGCCCATTCGAGCGGCGTGCAGTCGGCCCTCGGCCACCATTGGCCATCTCGCGACGGGCAGGACGCGTAGGCCTTGAACGGGCGATCGATCGCACCGGGATCGCGGTCGAGGATGTCGCCGATACGATCGCTTCGATCGAAGGTGATGGCATCGAACAGATCGACGTCTGCCTCGAGGATCAGATTCGCCGTCGCTGTGTGTCCGGCATGAGCCGCCCAGCCGGCGGGAGTGCCGCAATACTTCCCGTCCCGCATCCGCGGGTTCGCGCCGTGTTGTAGAAGGATTCGGACCGCGTCGTTATTGCCGTGGAACGCTGCCGCATGCAGCGGTGTGTACCCGGCCGTTCCGTCGACCGCCGTGTCCTCATCGTCTTCCATGTTGACGATCGACAGGCCGGCGCGGTGACGCATGACCGTGCGCAGCAGCGTTTCCAATACCCGCGCCGGCGCGCGGCCGCTCGCGTGTACCAGGAGCCTCGCCCAGCGTCGATTGTCCGTCGTCGACATCAGCTCCGGGTCCTCGCGAACGAGGCGCTCGAGGTCCTCCTCACGGCCGAGGACGATGGCGGCGGGGAGGCTGACAGCGGCGCCGGCGTCGATGAGCAAACGTGTCATCTCACTTTCGCCGTTGAGCGCTGCCTGATCCAACGGCGTGAGCCCGACGGCGTCCTCGATGTTGGGGTCGGCTCCAAGTTCGATCAGCGTGGCGAGGGCTGCCGGCTGTGTCTTGACGACCGCGAGGTGCAAAGCCGTGCGGCGATGATTGGTCCGGTCCATCCGCTGATTGAGATCGGCGCCGGCCGTGGCCAGTTCGCGAATCGCGGCCGCGTCGCCCATAGCGACCGCCGAGAACAGGGAGTGGCGGGCGCCGTGGGCAAGCAGGAAGCGCGCGACATCCACGTGGGTTGCGTAGTCGAAGCAGACTGCCCAGCCAAGCACGTCGAGCTCGTGCCCGGTGCCAGCACCGGTCGCATCTGCGCCATGTTCGATGAGCAGTCTGACGACCGCCATGTCCCCGCTTTCGGCGGCGAAGTGAATTGGGTAGGCGTTGTCTCCTTCGTCCCGGATGTTCGGATTGGCGCCGCGATCGAGCAGCGTGCTCACCACTGCCTCGTGTTTCACGCCGAAATGGAGCGCCGTGCGCAGGCCGGTATGGCCGGGGAGCGTCCCGCGCTCGTTGATGGTGGCCGGATGTGCGTCGACGATTGCGGCGACGGTCGAAGCGTCACCTCTGGCAGCCGCGGTGAGCAGTTCGGTCAGTGGTGTTGCGCGCGCACCTGCACCGTCGACGACAGCGCCCATCTTGAGAGCGATCCAGCTCTCGTAGCCGCGCTCGCGTGCAAGGGCGTGCTGAACGTCGCGAAGGGTGGCCTGTTCCGGTGCACCGGGGTACGCGCGAAGCAACCGCGCGCGGGCATCGGCATCGCCATCGCGCAGCGATTTCAGCCAGCGCTTGGCAGTTTTCCGCAGATTGTCGAGGGTGGTCACGAGACGCCTCCTTCCGTTGATAGCCTGGCGTCCGCTTATTCAGGCCGGAAGAAGGTTCGAGTTTCAGGATCGAACCAGATGGGTGGGAGGTGACTCCCTTGCCGCGGACCGGAGGCGCCCCAGTGCGCACTGAGACGAGTGTGCGCAAATCCACGGCGCGCTGTCAAATCGGGATGTGCTGTTCAGTGCGATCGACGACGATTCAGAACTCGACGAGAAGACCGACGGAGATGCGGCGCGGCAGCAGCGTGTCGGTGAATCCGATGGCCTCGCCGGTCGATGGTCGGATCGAGCCGCGTGCAACGCCAATGTTGGCCCGGTTCAACACGTTCGCCACTTCGACGAAGAGTGTCAGATGCCGCCCGAACGACTCGAAGCCGCGATCCGCACGGACGTCGAGACGCGCGTATGGGGGAAGTCGGACCTGACTGCGTTCGCTCGCGACGAACAGGCCGCCATCGCTGCTTGCGCAGATATGCGGGAATCGGAAAATTGCTGCCGGCGCGGAAGGTGGCACCGACGCTCGTCCGTGTGGAGAAGCGGTACACGCCAAAGATATTGAGCGTGTGACGCTGATCGAAATCTGCCCAGAACGTCACGTGGCGATCGGCATCGGTGTATGTGGTTCTGGCGTACGAGTATGCCGCCCATCCCGCGAGGCCGGTCGTACTCTGCCGGTTCACCAGCAGCTCGATGCCGCGAGACGATCCGGAGAGGCTGTTGCGATAACGCCCCGGATCGGGCGGATCGAAGATGACCGTATCGACGAGCCTGGGATAGATATCCGGCTCGCGCAAGATGTCGGCTTCCTCGCGATTGAAGAGAGTCGCCTGCCAGCGAAGAGCTTTCCCCACGCGGTGCTCGATGGCGACATCGACGAGCCGCGCGCGCTCGGGTCGCAGTTCCGTCGAGCCCGAAACGCCACGCACCTGGTGCAGCTCCGGTAGTTGCTGTGAGACGCCCACAGACCCGTTGAGTGTCCACCCCGGTCGCAGGGCGTACTCGCCGAGAATCCAACTCGTGACCTGAGGGTGCGACAGCAGAGTGGAATCCGTGACGCGAAGGCCCGGCGACAGTGTCAGCGAAGGTGCGACGGCCCACGCGAAGTGCGCGTAGCCCGAACGCTGCCAGGACGATCCCGCAAAGAGTGGGGCGGGCACATGGCTATCGAGACCGTCGGGCGTGCTGTTGAATGTCGTTCTTCCGACTTGAGCGCCAGCTTCGAGCAGCCCGCGGAACAGCGGTCGGGCCACATCGGCGCGATAGACGACCTCTTCATTGGTGCCGCGTTCGGCATCCTGTCCCGAGTCGCGCCTGTTCAGAAATCGTTGTCTCACGACGTAGGCACGTTGGGTCAGCACGACGGAGGAACCAATGGTCGATCGCCAGGAAAGGTTGGCCACGGTCGTCCGGTTGATGCCGTCACCAAGCTCGCTCGAACTGGGGTTGTCTTCACCGTCCACGTTTGACCTGCCGCCGAGCACGGTGAAGCCAACCTGCTGGCCGCGGCTCACGTCATAGACCACTTTTGCCAACCCGTCTGAAAAACCAAACGCGGTTCTGCCGGACTCCGCCCGCGCAAGCGGCCATTCAAGGTAGCTCTGTCGAGCCGCCACCAGCCACGACCCGCGCGCCCGTCCTCCCGATCGTCCGAGTGGGCCTTCGCCGACAAGGGTCGCGTTGGTGCCGCCAATTCCTCCCCGCAGCTCGAATTGCTCGCGCGATCCTTCCCTGAGCGTCATCTCGAGCTCGGCCCCGAGCCGGTCGCTGAAGCGATGCGGGTAGGCTCCCACGCGCAGCGTGACTTCCTCGAGCACCTGGTTGGTGAGCATCGTGAGCGATCCGGTTGCGCCACGACCATAAGCCGTGTGCTGCAGCCACGGAGTCGCTACGCCATCGACAACGACATCAACGTGGCGGAAGGGGCTGCCTCGTACGGTGAACTCGCTCCGAAAGTCGTCGGCGACGGACACGCGCGGAAACGCGTGGACGGTGCGAACCGGGTCATCGGCGAGACCGCCGCTCCACGGCGCAAGTTCGCTTCGCGCCAGGGTGTCGGACGCCACACCTCGGTCGCCCCGGTACGGTGCGGCTCCGCTGACCGTGACGTGCTCACTGTGGGTGCTCACGGCGGGGGAGAGCGTCAAGGTGACGGTCACCCTCGTTCCGCGAGTCACCTGCACGACACGCGTGCCGGGCATGAAGCCATCTCTCGACACCTGAATGCTCCGGGCGCCCGGACTCACATGCTGCACGAGGAATCGGCCGGTCGCGTCAGTCCGAACATCGACGGTGATGCCGTCTACCTGCACGGTCGCACCCGCGAGCGGCGCTCGAGTGAGCGAATGGACAACCCGCCCCTCAATCGTGGCGGTTGAGTCCGGCGACGCGCGTTCGCGTGATGTCACGGCGGCGCCGGGGTCCGCGCGAACCACCTGGGCCACGCCGCCGGGTCCGTCCAGAGCCTTCAGGCCGTGCGGCGCGAGTAGTTCGTCGAGTATTTGCCTCGCAGTGGTGGCGTGCGGCTCGGTCTGCACGCGCAAGTCTGGTGTGACGGTCGCAGAGGTGAAGACTATCCGCAGCCCTGTGGTTTGTAGCGCCCGGAGCGCTTCGGCAAGAGACAGGCCTTGATATCGTGCCGTCGGCGTCTGTGCGACTGCCGTCGCCGGACCAGCGGCCAGCGCCGCGAGCAGAATGGTGGTGCCCGCCAGGCCGGTGAACCGTGGTCTTGCCATCATCAGGGCCACCAGTCCGTAACACTACCGCGGTTTCTTCACGCCCGATCCTCTGAACACGACGAGCTCGCCGTTCTCGAGCTGATGGTTCAGGCCGCTCGTGGTGATGGCGATGGCCAGTGCCTCACGCGGTGGCAGGCCGTTGACAGAGCCGTGCAGGATGATCCCCGATGCCTCTTTGGCGAGCGCAGCATCGGCGTAGCGTAGTTCCCAGCCGTGCTCCCGCGCGGTGCGCTCGAGAAAGACGGAAAGCGCCAATCCCTCGATCTCCAGCGGCGGAGCCATACTGGCCGTCCAGTCCCACTCCGGTCCATGCGGCGCAATCGGGCGGCTGACCGCTGCAGCAGCCGAGAACGTGATCTCCGTCCCCCCGCGTCCCGATACCGACCGCGGGCCATCCCGTAGCTCGACCACACCGGTGCGAACGCGGAGGCGAAGAGCCGTGTCAATCAGCCGCACCTCGAACTGCGTGCCAACGTCGCGCGCCGTGGCTACGGCCGTGCGGACCTCGAATTGTCCCGATGTTCGATCGGTGTCCAGGTACACGGCGCCAGATGACAGCTCGATGACGCTCGCTGAGAGCATTCGGGCGCGCGATCCCCGATCGAGCCGCATCGAGGTGCCATCGGAAAACCGCAGGGCCACTCGACCGTTGGCGTCGGTGTCGATCCATTCACCCGCTCGCACCACGTCGCGCGGGGAGAGACCGCGTGTCGCGCCCGAATTCGCCATGTCGCTCGAGCGTCGCGGGTTTCCGTCGATCCGTTCGACCACCGCCACTTGATCGGCCGGCGTCGGAGCCTGATCGATGCGTGTGGCGCGGCCGACGATAGCGACGACAGCAGCAGCTGTCGCGAGGACAGCGGTCGCCGTCAACAGGCGCCTGCGAATGGTTCTGCGTCGATGGCCAAGCTCCCATTGATGGTGAACAGCGGCTCGCACGCGCGCTGCACGCGCGTCAGGCACGGACGGCCGTGCACCGGCCAGGCGCAACAGGCGCACCGTGTGGTCCTCATCCGTGCTGTCCATCGGTGAAGCGTCGTCGTTCATGATCCCTCAGACGATTGCGGGCTGCGCCGCGCCGGGCCGTCGGGCCAGCCACCCCCTATCGAGAATCCCTCGCGAAATGCCGCACGTGCCCGCGTCAGGACGGATTCGGCGGCCTTGTATCCGACGCCGAGCCGCTCGGCGATCTCATTCACTGACAGTTCCTGGAGATATTTCCATTCGAGCACGTCGGCGTAGCGACCGGGGAGGTGGTCGAGCGTCAGCTGCACGGTTCTCGACAGCTCGCGTCGTTGCAGCTCGGAGTCCGGATCGTCCGTCGCGAGCGCTGCGAGCACTTCGAGAGCGGCGCGCATGTCCGGTCCATCGTCAGAAAGCGAGACCTCGTGGACTCTGCCTTCGTGCTCGCGCCAGCGTCCGATTTCCCGTCTGCAGAACGTACACAGCCACGTGAGCAGAGCAGCCTCGCCTTTGTACGTGTGTAGCCGGTCGATGGCTCGAATCAGGACCCGCTGCACGATCTCTTCGGAGGCGTCTTCGTTCCCTTCCAGCCGGGCCAGGGCGAAGCGGTACAGCCGCGGGAAATACACCGTGAAAAACTCGTCGAATGCCGCCTCGTCGCCGGCGATGACGCGCCGGGCCAGAGCCAGATCGCTCATGAATGACTTGAAAGCCGCTGAAGGCTATCCGTGTTGTCCGTGACAGGTCACGCTCCGAGGCCTAGAAGCGAATGGTCTGGCGGACCACGAAGCCGCCACGCTTCGCCGCGACGACCGGGCCCGACTTCTTGCCGCCGGTGATCAGCAGGATGCCTCCGACGGTGGCGGCCGCGATCCCTCCGCCGAGCATCGCCTTGTTTCCCCAGCCGTCCGAGTCCTCTCCGTCGTCCGAGCCGTCGACGTCCTCACCATCATCTGGACCGGCCTCGTCATCGCCCAGTTCGACCTGACTGAGTGTGCCGAGGACGCCGCCGCCGGCAATCAGTGCGATGCCCGTCCAGAAACGGCCACGACTTCGGCCCTCCTCGCGTTGCGCGACGACGATCTCGCGTCCGGCTCTCTCGATCGCCCCTCTGATGGGGCCGGCCGATCCGCCTGGGTCCGCCGCCGCGCCAGCTGGCACGGAAAGCGCCAACAGGGTCGCGATGATCTTTCTGCACATGTGACACCTCCCTCACGTCCGAGACAGCCACCGTACGAGCCGGCGCGCCGCCGGGTGCAACCGTTAGAGGGGCTACGGCGGATTAATCCTTCGCTCGAAGGACACCGGGTTGCGGGGCGCTCTAAGTGGTGACGTCAACGGAGACCACCATGAAGAGACATATGCGTTGTCCGCCCTTGCTCTCACTCCTCACGATGAGCCTCGTAGTCGGTGGAGTAGCCGCACTGAGGTCGGCGGGTCAACCCGAGCCGCCACCACTGTTCACGGAAGCTGAGATCTTTCTCGAGCTCAACGACACGGACGGCGATCTGGGCATCCATGCTTCGATTGATGGTGGCCCCTGGACTCTACTGGAAATTGAGGGACCTCATGAACGCCCGCTGCTCGAGATCGTCAGCAGGGGACGTCTCCGAAGTCAGGGCCTCACGCAACTGTCGTTCGAGAGCGCTGAACCGTCCTTCGACGAGCTGGCGCCCCACGACTTCCTTCGGCGGTTCCCCGAAGGCCGGTACGAACTTGAAGCCCGCTCACAGAGTGGTGGCACGTTCCAGGCGGCCGCGATGCTCTCTCACGTACTTGCGGCGCCGCCTCAGATTCTGGTGTCGGGAGTGCCGGCGGCGGAAGACTGCGAGGCGAACGTTCCGCTGGTCAGCACTGCCGTCGTCATCGATTGGGATCCGGTGACCACGTCGCATCCGGAGATCGGGAAGTTCGGGCCGGTTCAGATCAGTCGTTACCAGATCTTTGTCGAGCGCGAGGGCGTCAAGCTGAGTCTCGATCTGCCGCCGACTGTGACGGAGTTCAGGGTACCTGCCAGCGTAATTGCTCTGGGCCAGCAGTTCAAATTCGAGGTCATCGCGCGTACGACGACGGGAAACAACACGGCGGTGGAGAGCTGTTTTCAAGTGCAGTAGCGCAATTGTCGCGGCCGTCTGTCATCGCGCTCACAAAGCGTCGTCGCAGAGTGTAAAGAAGTGAGCCCCACGATCGGCATCACTTCGTGGGCACCAGTCGCTTCAGCTCTTCTGTCCAGTTCTGTACCACGACGATCTGCGGCCCGGTGCCCTCACCGACTTGCGGTTGGCCACCGCGAATGATCAGGAACCGCCCATCGGGGGCAATGTCGTGCGGCCAAGACCCGCCCTGAATTGGGACCATCACGAATTTGAATAACACCTGCGCACGCCCGGCGACGAGTCTCGTACCGAACTGCACGGGGACCGCAATCATCTGCCGAGCGTCCAGGCTCCTGAAGAATAGTTCCCGGCCGTTACGCGACCATAGGGGAAGACGGCCGCCGTCGATCGAGATTTGTTGCCGACTTCCGAGCTCCGGATACCGCTCGACATAGATCTCGGTTCGACCGGAATCGTTGTTCTGGTAGGCGATCCAGCGTCCGTCTGGAGAGACGACCGCTGGTGAGTCGCCTTTCACCAGCACTCTCGCCTCCGACGGGCGCTCGATGGCGATCTGCGCGATCGCGCTGGTCGCCGCCACCTCAGTAAACAGGAGCTGTCTTCCGTCTGCCGACCAGGCGTTGGCACGCAGACTGGTGAGATTGTTCTCACGCGCGAGGAGCCGCTCGTCGCTGCCGGTGCCGTCCGCAGGGCGCCAGAACAGCTCTGGGTAGCCCGATCGTACCGACGTAAAGACGATGCGCTGCCCGTCGCGCGTCCAGAGCGGGCTATGGGCGCCGACGTCGGTGGTCGGCCGGCTCAGTGTCGCGCGGGTGAAGTCGTAGATCCACAGACCCGCCTGTGTGGACAGAGCAAGCCGCGCGCCGTCGGGCGACACTCGGACGTCGCGGTATGAGTCCGGAGGCAGGCCAGGCAGCGGTGAGGGACGTCCCTGACGATCCACCGACACGACCGTCCGCTCATCACTGAGACCGGCCTCACCTGGGATGTAGACGAGCGAGCCGTTGCCGGCCAGCGCGACTTCACTGCCGCCCGGTCCGGTCGTCGCCACACCCTCGAGCACCAGCGCGGGAGTCCCTATGACCTTCAACCGCGCGAGATCGAATGCCACGGCGCGCAACGCCCCGGCGACACCGTAGACAAGATGGCCTGTCGGCACGTAGTGCGCGTCGCTACCGCCTCGGATGAGTACCCTCCACGTGCGGGTCTCCAGATCCAGCACCGCGATCTGTGCGTTCGCGATGTCACCGGTGGGCGGAGAGATCGTGAACAGGACCGCCTTGCCTCCAGGCAGGAACTCGGGCCAGAAATGATCGCGTTCCCCGCGCTCCCGATCGGGGTTCGTGAGCACTGCAGCTTCGCCACCTGCTGCCGACACGCGCTGCAGGCCTGTTGCCGGTGAGGTTGTCGCGAAGATGATGGTCCCGTCAGTGCCCCACGTGACACCGCGGGGTGCACCTTCGAGAGCGCTCAGTGTCACTGGCGGTCCTCCAGTGATGGCCACCTTCTTCAGCGCGGCTCCATCGACAAATCCGACCCACTGTCCATCAGGCGAGATGAAAACGCCTCGCGGTGCGGGACCAAGACCGGTCAGCATCGTGGGCTCGAGCTGGTTGAGTGCGCGGACCAGCAACCGGTTGTTGCCGCGATAGATGACGCGTGAGCCGTCGGGCGTGATGGCGACGGCGCGATCGGAGCCCTGACGCGCCAGCGCAGCCGGCCCGGACGTCGTGATCGCGGTCCGCGTGACGGCCGGCGGTGCCGGGCGCGTTGCGAGCCAGACCATTGCGCCGCCGAGGACGGCCACCGTCAGCGCGCCGGTTGTCAACGCCGCCATGCGCTGCCAGGACGGTCGGTGCGCCAACGGAGCCGCCGACGCGGCGTGAGTGGGCATAGTGTCCGCCTGGTGATCGAGGACGTAGAGCGCGACAGCGATGTCAGCGATGCGGTTGCGGCGATCCTTGACCAGGCACCTTTGCAGCAGCGTGCGGACCGGCGGCGGCACGTCGGACGAGAGTCCCTCCCAGTTCGGCTCGAGACGGACCACCGCGCCGAGCACCTCCGTCATGTCCTCGCCATCGAACGCTCGGCGGCCGGTCAGTATCTCGTAGAGCACGCAGCCGAACGCCCATACATCGCTTCGTTTGTCCGCCTCGCGTCCCTTTGCCTGCTCCGGGCTCATGTACGCCGCCGTCCCGAGCAGGACCCCCACGCCCGTCATCATCGCCGGTGAGGTGATCGTGGGCGAGAGCGCCGCCGCATCGCTGGCCGAGGCCGTCGTTCCCGCACTCGCCAGCTTTGCCAGTCCGAAGTCGAGTACCTTCACCGTGCCATCGGGCGTGATCTTGACGTTCGCGGGCTTCAGGTCGCGATGGATGATGCCCTGCTCATGCGCAGCGGCAAGCGCCTCGCCGATCTGACGCGCGATCGGCAGGGCTTCATCCAGCGGAATCGCACCACGAGCGATTCGATCGGCCAGCGTGTCACCTTCGACCAGTTCGAGCACGAGTGCGCGGGTCTCACTGCTGTCCTCGAATCCATAAATCGCGCCGATGTGGGGATGGTTCAGTGAGGCAAGCACCTGCGCTTCGCGCGTGAAACGGGCGAGGCGATCCGGATCACGTGTGAACGCTTCAGGCAGGATCTTCAGCGCGACTGCACGATTCAGCTTGGTGTCGCGGGCGCGATACACCTCACCCATCCCGCCGGCGCCAAGGGCCGACGTGATTTCGTATGAGCCGAGGCGCCTTCCGGCGGACAACGCCATGGTGACCAACTGGCCGCGCTCAGTCTAGCGGATCACGCGCGCCGCGCCGATTCGGCCTCTACTCGCTTAGCGAGCGCCGACCGGCGTCAGCACGGGAAGATACAAAGCGGCAATGCCGTGCACGATCTCATCCCTATCGACGTCCTCCGCGTTCGTCAGGACAATGATCGTCAGTCGATCGTCGACAAACCGTACGAACTGGGAGCGAAACCCCGGCATCGAGCCGCCGTGCTGCACCTGTTTGCGATCTTTCAGAGAAGCGAGCTCCCACCCGAAGCCGTAGGGATGTGACTTGCCGTCGTTCAGCGTGACCGGCGTCCACATCTGGCGGCGAGTGGACTCAGTCAAGACCCGGTCGGAGTTCAGCATCGCATCCCACTTCGCGAGATCGAGCACCGTGGACAGAAAGGCGCCGCTCGGACGCAACGCCGTCCAATCGTCGGCCGGTCGACCGTTATCGTCGCCGGTGTAGCCGAGGGCCCGATTGGGGAGACGGTCTTGGGTGTTCGTCGGGCGCGTCGTGTTCATGCCCGACGGCTTGAAGACTTTTTCATTCAGATAGTCGCTCCACGGGCGGCCCGAGACCTTGCGAATGATCTCGGCGAGGGCAAAGTACCCGACGTTGCGGTACTCCCACTTCTCGCCTGGCGTGAAGCGCAGCGGTAGGGGATACGCCGTCTTGATGACGTCGGCATCACTTTGAACCTTGAACGGCTGGAATCCTGGCGCCTCGCGAACGAGACCCGAGGTATGGGTCAGCAGATGCCTGATCGTGATGTCCTTCCAGGCAGGGGGCGTTCCCTCGAGATATTTCTCGATCGGGTCTTCGACTCGAAGCTGCCCCCCCTGCACGAGCAACATGATGGCGGTGGCGATGAACTGCTTGCTGACCGAACCGATCTTGTAAACGGTCCCGGGTGTGGCGGGGATCTTGAGCGTGACGTTCGCGAGGCCGTAGCCCTCGGCCTTGATGATCTTGCCGTCCTTGATGACCGCGAGCGACAGGCCAGGAATCTTCTGCCGCTGGATCGCGGTCCTGATGAAGTCGTCTGTCTTATCCGCCCGCGCGATGCCGCTGGCGGCGACGAACAGCGCCAAGGCCAAGAACGGAGTGCGCGTGCGCTGCATGATGTTCTCCACGATCGAATCAAGAGCTCGCCGTCTTATTGGAGCTTGAACCGCCAGAGCGTGCCTGTCGTGAACTTCACGACGGACTCTAGTCGTAACGAATGGCGGCCACGGCATCGAGCCGGGTCGCCGTTCGTGCCGGGATACAGAACGCGATCACGGAAACGACGATGAGCAGCGCCGACATCCCGGCGAAGCTCGCGCTGTCGCGCGCCGTGACGCCGTAGAGCAGACTTGCGGCGAATCTGGTGAATCCGAATGAGCCCAACAGGCCCAGGCCGATCCCGGTAATCACGAGCAGGAAACCTCGCTGGCCGATCGCGCGGATGATGTCGCCCCGCCCGGCGCCAAGGGCTATCCGGATCCCGATATCGCGCGTCCGCCGCGTGACCACGAGCGCGGTGACGCCGTATACGCCGATTCCGCTCAGCACCAGCGCGAGGATGCCAAATACTCCCGTGAGCATGGCGGCCTGGCGGGTTTGTGCGAATGACGCGTTCAATCGATCCTCGAGCGTAGAGATCGCATAGGCCGGAACGTTCCGGTCGAGGATCTGCAGTTCGCGGCGGATTGCACCGGCGAGAATGCCAGGGTCGCTCGCCGCCCGAACGTGCAACGTCATGGCGTCCGACGACCCCGTCTGCAGCGTTGGCCGATAGAACATCGGGCCCATCTCGCCGCGCAGGTCGCGATACTTCACGTCCTTCACGAGCCCGACGACCTCGGCAATCGGATTGCCTGGACCAGGGAGACGAACGCTCTTGCCGATCGGGTCTTGCTGTGGCCACGACATTTGAGCCAGCCGCTCATTGACAATCACGACCGGTCTCGATGTCCCTCGGTCTCGTTCGTCGAACTCGCGTCCCCTCAAAAGCGGAATGTCCAGCGTGTGGAAGTATCGAGGGCCGACGAAATTCGTGTCGAGTTCGATTGTCTGTCCGGAGTTCGCGTCGAGCCACGGCTGGCGCTGACGGCCAGGCGCCAGTGGCACCGTTCCGGCGAGCGATACGCTCTCAACTCCGGGAACGTGGCTCACGCGTTCGAGTGTGTCCCGCCAGAATCCCTGCATGCGGTTCGAGTCGTAGCCGGCCGCTTTCGGATCGAGAGAGATGAGCAGCACATCGTCGGCGCGAAACCCGGGATCGACCGAGTGCAAGCTTCGCAGGCTCTGCACCAGCAAGGCGGCACTGATCAGCATGGTGAGAGACATGGCGATCTGGAACGTGACGATGAGGTCGTGCACGGTCAGGCGGCTGGACAGACGTGGCCAGGAGGCGCTGGCGAAGGCCTGGGTCAGTCCGACTTTTCTCGAGGCTAGAATCGGTGCTTGTCCGACGAAGAGGCCTGTGAGCACGGAAACGGCGAGCCCGAACAGAAACAGCCGGATGTCGAGGCTGGCGTCGATGTCAAGCGGATGCGGCTGCGAGGCGATGATCAGGCGCGTGGCCCAGGGTGCTATGAGCAGCCCCGCCGCACCGCCGAGCACCGCGAGCACCAGCGTCTCGGTCAAAAACTGCCGCGCGAGGCGCGACCGTCCGGCGCCGAGCGCCAGCCTGACCGCGACCTCTTTCTCTCGCGCAGCCGATCGGACGGCGAGGAGGCTCGCCACGTTGACGCAGGCGAGGACCAGCGCGAGGACGGTCAGCGCCAGGAGCAGTCTGAGGGCGGGGCCGAGCTCGCGGCGGACGCCAGAGTTGCCCTTGCCGCCAGGTACGAGCGTGATCCGCTTGTCGGGGAACACGGCCATCAGGTCCGGCGCACGACGTTGGAGAAACGCGGTGAGCTCGGCGCCGGCACTCTCGGCGCTGCGGTCAGATTTCAATCGTCCGATCATCTCGAGCCAGTTCGTCCGGGCATCAGTGAGGAAATCCCGGCCAACCTGCGCCTGCATCATCATCGGCAGCCAGATGTCGGTCGGTGAACCGACGTCGGTCCCGCTGAAACCCCTCGCCGCGACACCGATGATGGTGTAGGTGTGATTGTTGACCTGCAGATCACGTCCGAGGACGGACGGATCGGATGCGAAATTCCGGCGCCAGAAGCCGTCGCTGATGATCGCGACCGCGTGCGCGCCCGGTGTCCGGTCATCCTCGGAGGTAAATGTCCGGCCCATCTGCACGTCAGCCCCGATGACGCTGAAGTAGTTGCCGGAGATCAGCTCCCCGGTGGCTCTGGCGAGTTGGCCGTTCGACGTCGGTACTGACGGACACGCCGAAGCGTGCCGCTACGCCGGCGAGCACGGAGTTATCACGGACGGCGGCGTAGAAGGGATACGAGAAACGCGGGCTTTCTTCAGTCAGGATGCGCTGATCGGTGACGAAGACGAGCTGCTCGGGGTTGTCGACTGGTAGCGGCCGCAGCAGAACGCGCTCGATCACGGCGAACACCGCGGCGTTGGCGCCGATGCCGATGGCGAGCGACACGGTGGCGGTGAGGGTGAACAGGGGAGCCTTACGCAACTGCCGGAGCGTATAGCGGACGTCCTGGACGAGGTTGTCGAGGAACGGCAGGCCTTGCTCGTCCCGGTAATGGTCCTGGATGGCAACGGCGCCGCCCAACTTGATCAGCGCTCGTCGTCTCGCCTCGGCCGGCGACAAGCCGGCGCGGACGTGTTCCGCGGTCTGGAGTGCGACGTGCTGTTCGAGCTCCTCCCGCAATCGCTCGTCATCGCGCCGCCTGGTGACGGACGCCGCCAGCCGAATCAGGAATCGCCTCCACGGTTTCATCGGAGATCCTCCGCCTTGACCGCGAAGAAGCGGCGAATCACCGCCGCCATCTGCTCCCAGTCGCGGGCTTCCTCCTGGAGCTGCTTGTGCCCAGCCCGGGTCAGCTTGTAGAAACGCGCCCGGCGGTTGTTCTCCGAAGCCCCCCACTCGGAGGCGACGGCGCCTTCCTGTTCCAATTTCAGCAGCACGGGATAGAGCGTGCCTTGATTGACGGCGAGGAGATCGCCGCTGATTTGCTCGATGCGCCGCGCGATGCCGAAGCCATGTAGCGGGCCGAGGACGTGCAGTGTCTTGAGCACCATCAACGCCAGGGTGCCTTGCTGGACGTCCCGCTTGCTCTTCATCGCGACTCGCTCCTTTTGGTTTCCAACAGAATGCTCGCACAGTTCATGTGGGAAAGCAACAGGACGGACGTGGGAGGGCTGGGGCTACTTGCGCGTGATCGCAACGATGCCGATTCTAAGGGTGTTGCGATCGGCGGTCAGACCGTCGAAGACGAACGATTGCACCGCAACGTTCTCGAGCGCCGCCACCGATCCGACCGGGGCCTGACCCGCGTCTTCGAACCGCACGACCTCGCCCCTGATCGTGCCCTTCAGCAGGAGCTCCAATCCCAGCGGATCGTGCACCATCTCGACCAGGTTCCCCTTCAGACGTTCGTATTCGCCGGTGCGCCCGCAGATCGGACAGCTCTCGACGTCTGCATGATTGGGATTGCTGTGTTCGACTTCGTAATGCACGCTCGCCGCGAAACGATAGAACGCTTGTTTCCCCGACGCCGTGCTCAGCTCGACTTGGGCCGCCTGCTGCTTGGCCAGCGCCGAATAGTAGTAGCGCATGTGGAAGGCATGGGCGTGCTGCAACGGGCGCGCGGTGCTGCTCTCCCACGGCTGTAGATGCTCGAGTCTGGTCTCGAAGTCACAGCCTTCCGGGTTGTCGAACGGCCCGAAGAACTCGCGCAGGCGCATGGCCGTGCGCAGGCGGTCGGTGACGAACTTGACGGCCTCGTCGTACGACGGCGCGAGCGATCGCTCAACGTAGAACCAGGCGTTGGGATAGCGCGGCATCGATCGGTCGAAGATCGATTTCGGCGGCAGTCGGAAATCGTCCAGCGAGCGCGACTCGATACGCGCCGGCTGTTGCGCGGACGGCCGTCGTACTCACAGGCCCGAGGGCGTCCCCCGTGGGTTGAACGAGCCACACCGTCAGGACGGTGCCAATCACACAGTTCGTCCGCTTCACGTCCTCCTCCTGATCGCCCCGTCGCGCCCGCTACTCCTTCGCCGGTGGCTTTCCGGTCTCCACCGGTTTGAGGTCGAACATGCCGCTGCTTTCGACAAAGAACACACAGTCCGAGGCCTTGTCGCAGGAGGTTGTGTGTCGATAGTTTCCGCCGGGCTGCATCATGTACGAGCCTGGACCGAGCCGGACTTCACTCTTTCCTTCGGGCGCCTGGATGTACGTGCCGGAAATGAACACGACTTTCATGGCGTTGGTGTGCGTGTGCAGGGGAGCGGCGAAACCGGCCGGAAGCTTGAAGTACGCGCCGAACGCCCCCTTGGCATAGTCGCCCCACAGACTCGCGACCTTTACCCCGGGAGCGCCCTTGGGATCGAGGTCGGTCCATTTCAGGTCCGCTGCCGACGTGAACACAGGTTGGCTTGCCGCCTGTGGTGCTTTGCTGGCTTTCGCCGCTCCCGATGTCTGCGCCAGAACCGGCGCCGCCAGAATGACCGAGATCGAAACTACCAGAATGTTCCTTGGCCTCATCGTACGCCTCCTACCGGTACCCGTGTTGAGAGGAAGCAATCCATGTCGTGGCCGCTTCGTCGACGCGGCGCCCGAGCGGTTCCAGCTCATGAGCGTCGACCATCGGCGGCCAATTGTAGTGGCGATGGCCCAGCAGCGAGAAGATCGACGGATTCACCCGCTCGAAGCTGCCGGGGTGGCTTTGGCAACGGTGCGGATCAGCCGCATGAGGGCGGTGTCCAGCTGCGCGGCGTCGGGGAGCGTCACTCGCAGCGGCCCACTCAAGGCCTCGCGGAACGCGCCTACGCTCGTCAGGGTGTCTCGCGTGGTGCGGCCGTCGCGATAGTGCGTCGCCAGTTCAGCGTTGCGCAGGCCGTACCGGCGATCCGCCTCGACTCGAGCGGCGATGAGGCCGGTGACGAAATGCGACTGCGGATGGTTCGACAGGTACCAGCTGGTGACCTCGTAGTCGGGCAGCAGCTGTTCCTGGAGGCTGAAGCGATAGAGCGTCCTCCACTCGCCACGAACCAACGCCTGCATGACGAATTCCTCGCCAGCAGCGATGAGTCGAAACGGCTCGAGCGACGTGGTCTGCTCGACGCCTGCTTCCAGACGGAGCGGCTCGGTCAGCGTCAGGCCACCGAAACCCACGTCGGCCACATAAGAGATGTCGTCGAGCGGGATTCGCAGGAGCATGTGTCCTCGCGGCGTCACCGCACCCTCGGGCATGTTATAGAGCACGCGCGCCGCCAGGCCGACGACGGTGAACCCCATAGCGCGCAGGGCGTGTGAGAGCAGCAGGTTGTGCTCGAAGCAGTATCCGCCGCGACCGCTGTGGACCATCTTCTCCTGTAACGACTGCGCATCAAGCCGAACGGGCCAGCCCAGGAACGGATTCAGGTTCTCGAATGGAATCGCTTCCGGGTGTCGGCGATGGATAGCTCGCAGCGTGTCGAGCGTGGGTGTCCGTGGGCCCGTGTACTCGATCCGCGTGAGATAAGCGTCGAGATCGAACGGTGTCCGATCCTTCGTGGAATTCAAGGTCAACTGGTCACTCACGCAATGTGCGACACGTCCCGCGGCGCCGGACGCGACCGCGGTGTGTCCGCTGATCGCATTGTAGTCGCCGTTGACCGTCGATCCGCCTCAGTCCAACCCTGAGCTGTGACGTTGACAGATATAACGAGATTCGTTATATATCGGGTCATGGTGAAACGGCTCACGGCTGCCGAGATGTCCAAATTGCTGCCCTTGCCGCAGGCGGTGTTTCAGATCCTCGTCGCGCTGGCGGACCAGGATCGACACGGCTACGCCATCATGCAGGACGTCGTGGCGCGCACGGGCGGCGTCTTGCGGTTGAGCCCCGGCACGTTGTACGGGTCCATCAAACGCATGCTCGAAGATGGTCTCATTGTCGAAGTCGACGACAGGCCGAGTCCGGACGAAGATGACGAGCGCCGCCGCTACTATCGGATCACCCAGTTTGGACGGGACCTCGCGAAGGCCGAAGCCGATCGGCTGACGGTGTTGCTGCGCCAGGCGCGCGCCGTCGGCTTGGCGTCGAAGCGCGCCTAGGACGTTGTGTTCCGTGACTCGCCAAACCTTTGGCGTCCGCCTCTACCGGCGTCTGCTGCGGCTTTACCCGCGTGAGTTCCTGGAGGAGTACGGCGCGGAGATGACACGACTGCTACCGCGATCGCGCCAGGGACGAGGGTGCTCTGAGGCTCTGGCTCGATCTCCCCCTCGATGTACCTCGGTACTGCGCCCAGGGAGCAAATCAACGTGCTGATGCGCGACATTCGCCACGCATTCCGTCTGTTTTCGCGTACGCCGATCGTGACTGCCACGGCCCTGATCACGATCGCGCTCGGCGTGGGCGGTATTACCGCCGTCTTCAGTGTCGTGTACGCCGTCATGCTGCGCCCACTGCCGTATCCAGCACCGGATCGGCTCGTTGAGCTGTTCGAAGACAACGCTCGGCTGGACACCCGGAGGATGCGCGCCTCGACGCTCAACTATCTCTCCTGGGCAGAACGTGCGACGAGCACCGAAGCGCTCGCGGCGTTCGTCGGCGCCGATGTCACGCTCACCGATCATGGGGAGCCCGAACGCCTGCCCGGCAGCGCCATCACCGCGTCGATGTTCAGCGTCCTCGGTCTCCCGCCGCTCGCCGGTCGCGGCTTTCGCGCCGAGGACGAGCGCCCGGGGGCTCCACGCGTGGCGGTGGTCGCGGAAGCGCTTTGGCGGCGGCGCTTTGGCGGCGACCCCGCAATTGTCGGGCAGTCCATCACCCTGGGCAGTGAACGCCATCAGGTCATCGGCGTCGTGCCGCGCGCATTCCGCGATGTAGGACGGGCGCAGATTGGCTCCGGCGGAGGCCCGCAGATTTTCGTCCCGCTCACCATTGATCCGGCGCGCGAGAATCGTGGCAATCACGTCGTCCGCGTGGTCGGCCGGCTGCGTCCTGGCGTCTCGCTGGATCGTGCCCGTGACGAGATGCGCCGCATCGCCGCCGCAATGGAGCAGGAGTTTCCCGCCACGAACAAAGACTGGAGCGTCCGACTGGAGACGCTCTACGACTCCATGCTCGATGAGCGAGTCCGTCCCTCGCTGCTGGTGCTGCTCGCCGCTGTGGGCATGGTGCTGCTCATCGCGTGTGCGAACGTAGCGAACGTGCTGCTGGCCAGGGGCATCTCTCGTCAGCGCGAATTGGCCCTGCGTACGGCGCTCGGGGCCGGACGCTCACGCCTCGTTCGCCAGCTCGTCACGGAGAGTGTCACCCTCGCGGTGGTAGGCGGCACCTGCGGACTCCTGCTGGCGGTCTTTGCCGTGCAGACCCTGCGGGTCATGCTGCCACCAACTCTGACGCGGATCGACGAGATTCACGTCGATGCGACGGTACTCGGGCTCGGCCTGCTCCTGTCGCTCGCGAGCGGCCTCTTCATGGGGTTGGTTCCAGCGATGCGCGCGTCGCGCGTCGCCCTGGCGCCTTCCCTCGCGCAGCCCGGCAAGGGGGTCGCCGGTCCATCGGGAACGCTGGTGCGACACGCCATCGTCGTGGCGCAGATGGCGCTCGCGACGATGCTGCTCGTGGGTGCGGCGCTGCTTCTGCAGAGTTTCGTCAGGCTGCAGCAGGTCCGCCCCGGATTCGACCCGGAAGGCGTGATCACCGCGAGGATCTCGCTGCCCCAAGCCCAGTATCCGGAGCCAGCGCCGACGTGGGCTTTCTGGCGCCGACTGCTGGAGTCGCTCGACGGCCTGCCACAGGTGCAGTCTGTGGCGGTCGGGATCACGGCGCCATTCGGGCCCGGCGTGCGCGCGGGCGGCAGGGCGCGGGACCGTGCCCAAGCGTCCCTGTCCACGGACGAAGCTGCGGGGATCGGGGCCGTGGAGCACATGGTGAGTCCGGACTACTTTCAGGCGCTGGGTGTGCCGTTGCTGGCTGGGCGTTCTTTCGGTCAGCAGGACGGCTTCGGGTCGCCCCTGACCGCCGTCGTCAGTGAGAGGGTCGCTCGCCAACTCTGGGCCGACAAGACCGCAGTCGGGCAGATTCTCGATTGGAATGGACGACAGCACGAAGTGGTTGGCGTCGTCGGAGACATCCGCGGCGCGGACGGGCGTGGCCGCACTGGCGGCGGCCTGGATCGAGAACCCGCGGCTGCCGTCTACCTCTCCGCGATCCAGTTCCCGCAGAGGACGATGACATTGCTGGTGCGGACTGCAGGCGAGTCGTCCGCGATCGGACCGGCGATTGCTCGAGCCGTCCAGGATATCGATCCCGCGATGCCGGTCTATCAGGTCCGCCGCCTCAACGACTGGCTCGACGAGAGTGCTGCACAGCCACGGTTCACCACGACGTTGAGCGGGCTGTTTGCCGTCGTCGCACTTTTGCTCGCGGCTGTCGGTGTCTACGGTGTGCTCTCGTATTCGGTTGCGCAGCGGACGCAGGAAATTGGCGTCCGCATGGCGATCGGCGCCGAGCGCGGGCAGATCATGCGTCTCGTCCTCACCGGTGGCATGACCTGGGCCCTCACCGGCATCGGCATCGGGTTGCTCGGGGCGTTCGCGCTCAGCCATGTGCTTCGAACGCTGCTGTTCGAAGTTGGCGTGCGCGATCCCATCACCTATTCAACTGTGGGTGTGTTGCTGGCCCTCGTCGCGATGCTCGCCTGCTACATCCCGGCGGCTCGCGCGACACGAATCGATCCGCTGCTGGCCCTGCGCAGTGAATGATGTCGCGTCGAAGTAAATGTTGGTGAGCCCGATCTTCGCCAGTTGAACCAGATCAGATCCTAGAAATAGACGGTCACTCCAACCGTCCACATCGACCCCCGGTGACCCGGAAGCAGCCCGCCGATGAATCCCTCGTCATCGTCATCGTCATCGCCGAAGTCGAGGAACGTGTAGCGGTAGTCACCGTGGATGCCAAAATGTCTATTAGGCAGGATCTCGAGGCCGCCGCCGGCATGCCAGCCGAATTCGGTCGTGCTGACGCCATCCCCCGGGCCGTCGATCGCCTCGACGTGGCGGCGATACCAGCCTGGTCCACCCAGCAGGAATGGAGAAACGCTGCCGCTGGCCAGGCGCAGGAGGAGGGACGTCTGGATCGGAGTCTCTGTGACTTTCTGGTTGAGGAGCTCGAATTCTTCCGAACGCCGGTCCAGGGAGACCTCGAGTCCAAAGCGCTGTGACAGAAGGCGCATCTGACCGCCGACGAACCGCACGGCATCCACGTCGACGTCGACGTCGTCGTCGACGTCAGGCTTGACCCATGCGAGGCGCGCGCCGAGTCCGAAACCCTGGGCGGAAACGGGCGCAGCCCAGGTCAGCAGCACACCAAGCGCGAACATCGTGATGGCGGCCTGGCGCACTGGAAGCGTGCATACGGATCGCATGGCTGAACTCCGCCCGTGACATCCTCGCAGCAAATTGCCGGAGGATTTGCAGAGGGCTCTGCCCTCTATCGGGACGGGACGCCGGAAACTCCAGCTGGCGACCAGGCCGCTCGGAGAGGTGGACGGCGCACCTTTGGACAGACAGGACGACTGAAGCGCGTCCGGTAGCGCAGCGTCAATCCTCACGTGTCAAGCGACTGTAGCAAAACTCCTGCGTGGTGCCGACGGGCGTCGTGTGCATCTCGCGGACGGATTCTTCAAGACGGAAAGGTGCCCCCAGTTCGGCTTCCACGGCTTCGGGCGAGTACCGCACGACCGGGAGGCCGCTGCACATCTCCGGGCCGCCCGGGCCGAACGTCGCCATGATGACGGAGCCCCCGGGCCGGACCGCCTCTCGGATCCGCGCTCGATAGCGGTCTCGATCATGCGCATTGGTAAGGAAGTGGAAAACTGCGCGGTCGTGCCATATGTCGACGACTGGGATTGCCCAGTCGTCGGTGATGTCGGCCTCGATCCATCTGACGCAGGTGCCCGCGGGTCCGACACGCCGTTGCGCCCGAGCGAGCGCCGCCCCGGAGATGTCGAGCACCGAGATACACGTGACCTGCCGTTGCAGCAGGCAATCCACGAGGCGAGAATCCCCGCCTCCGACGTCGATCACTCAACTGCTGGATGTCAGCCCCGCGGAGTCAAGCAGGCAAAGCGACAGCCCCGGCTCCCGCTGAAACCAGCTCACCTCGTTCGCCGCTTGCGCTCGTACACCTGTTGCCAATGATCTTTGCGATTCATGGTTGATGGCCTTTCGGGGGCTAGCTAACCGAAGCTCACGATTTTGTACGCGTAGCGAGGTTGGATCCCGGTACCAGTCTTTCGATCAGACGCCGCAGTTCAGCCTGCATCTGCTGAAGAGTGTCACGCGCCTCCGGACGGTCGATGAGGTTCGTCTCTTCGTAGGGATCGTTGTCGAGATCGTAGAGCTCGTCCATCCCCTGAAGCTCACGGTAGTTGATGTACTTGTGGCCAGAGGTTCGAACCGCCACGTAGCCCATGTTCCGAACGCGCGGAAACACAGTGTCGGTGAAGTACTCGATGAGAAACGACTCGCGCCAGTCCCGTGCCTCCCTTTTGAGCACAGGCACCAGGGAGCGGCCCTGGATTTCCGCTCCAGGTTGGAGTCCGGCCATCTCGAGTAGAGTCGGAGCGATGTCAAGGCTCAAGGCCATCTCCGGCGGTGTCGAACCCGCCGATCGTCAGCGGTGGATAGCGAATGACGAGCGGAATGCGGATCGTCTCTTCGTACGCCAGACGTCGCTCCTGGTTGAGTCCGTGCTCGCCGTAGAAGTATCCGTGGTCGCTGGTAAACACGACCACCGTGTCATTCAGCATGCCCTTGCGCTCCAGGGCCGCAAGGATGCGCCCCAAGCTATCGTCGACGCCAAGGAGCATCTCCAGACGGCCTCTGATGTCCTCATCGGATGTGGCGGTCTTCGAGCCAAGTGGAGGAAGCTGGTCAATCTGTCGAAGCAGCGCGGGTTTCCCAAGCGGCGGCCTGAACGCGTTCTTGCGTCGGGGCATGGTGCGACCGACGTAGCGACCGCGGTGGCGATCCGCGGCGACAAAGCCTCCGGGCTGTCCTGGAATCGGCACCATACTCCCATCGTCACGCTGAATCACATTGGGATGGATGGCCTTGTGAGCCAGGTACACAAGGAATGGACGACCCGAAGGACGGTCCATGAACCGCTCGACATAATCGGTGAGCAGGTCGGTCGTGTAACCCTTGGCGTGCACCCGCTCGCCGTCTACATTCAGTGAGGGGTCGATCGCTTCCCCTTGTCCTGGCATGGCGACCCAGTGGTCGAATCCCGGGCGCGGGCTGTCGTCATTGCCCATATGCCACTTCCCGAAGAAGCCGGTGCGGTACCCGGCGCGCTGCAGATCCAACGGGAACACGCGCAGGTTGTGGCTTGGTCGAGCCATGTTGTCGATGATGCCGTTGGTGTGCGGGTACTGGCCTGTCAGAAAGCTCGCCCGGCTGGGGGAACAGAGTGGGGTGGTGGCGAACGCGTTCGTGAAGCGCGCCCCTTCGCGCGCGAGCCGGTCCATGTTCGGCGTGTCGATGAACGGATGCCCGGCCACCCCCATCTCATCCCAGCGCATGTCATCGACGAGCACCATGACGATGTTCGGTCGGCGCGGTTGGACGGATGGTGGGGCAGCGTTTTGCGTGTGATCTGCGGCCGTACACGTGGTTGCAAGAAGTCCGGCCACGCAAACGAATAGCCGCGCAGCCTTCAATCGAAGCCTCCAATCTGGCGATGCATTGTCGCACTTAAGAGGGCTGTAGTATCGCCCAGAAGGCGAGTGTGCGCCTTCTGCAATTTCCGGATCCCAAGTTCAAACTCGTCACACCCGCACCTGACCCGAATTGCGACACTGCGCCCGAGAGGCCCGTTCTAGGCCTGGTTTCACGCAGGTGCACGGGCGCGTCGATTGCAGCTTCCCACACATCACCCCACGCATGATGAGAACGAAGTCGATTTGGGCGCTCGCCGTGGTGAGCCTCGCGATTCCGCTGGCCGCGTCGAACGTCGTCATACGCCGTTCGAGCGCGCCGGCCCCGGCAACGGCCGCGGCGGTCGCTGCACCGCAGACAGCGGCCGATGCCGTCCACGCGCGCCTGCGCGCGGACGTCGCCGCGATGCAGGCGTTCAGGCCCGGCTATCCGTTCTGGCGTCACGTCTTCATCATTCCCGATGGATCGATCGCGTTCGGCAGCGCCGTTGACGGACGGCTCCTCGCGACGTTTCCGGCGAAAGGAGACTGGTCGAAGAAGGCCGTGTGGACCGATTCGACGATCGCCCGCACCCTTGACGGCCAGTCATTTGCGCGGAAACTGACTGAACGACGAGAGCAAGTCGCGCTTCTCATGGAGCGCGCCGCCGGCCCGGTGCTGCACAACTCGACGCGCGGAGATGCGCTCCTCATGAACGCGCCGAGATACGGTCGCTTCCTCGCGGAGTGGGGCGCCATTTACGAGCGGTTTGGCGTGCCCGCAGACATCGGCCTGGCCCAGGTCATTTTCGAATCGGGGCTGAGCGGCACGAGGCGTTCGAACGCCAACGCCGTCGGCTTCTGCCAGTGGCAACGGAAGAATTGGAAGCGACTGAGCTACTTCTCACGGATCCCGATCCAGGAACGGAACCAGACGACGCAGGCGCCCTACTGCGCTGCGTACTTGTCGGTCCTCGCCACGAAGTACGGATCGTTCATCCCCGCGCTCTCCGAGCACAACGCCGGCGGCACGAACGTGGGAAGAACGTTGATTACTGGCGAGCATCTCGGTGGCGCGGACGTGCGCACCCGATATCTTCGGGGATCGCAGTTTGCCCGCGACCTGCGAACGCTGCCGGCCAAGGACTACGAACAGGTGTACGGCAGCTATGGCTTCCGCTCATATCTCTACGCGGAGATGGTCTTTGGCAACACGTTCAACGTCAGCCAGCTGATCGCCTCGACGCCACAAGTGCCGATCCACGCGATGCGCACGCCGCGCGCGATTTCGCTCACCGAGATCGTCAAGCGGACGGGTCTGGCTGCGGAGGAGGTGCGCCGCTTCAACCCGGCGCTCGTCGATCGAGTGCCCGCTGGCGCCATGCTCTACCTTCCGTCCTCCGTCAGCGAGTTCGGTGCAGACGTCGCGTTCTGGCGCCGGCCGCCCAGTCCTTCCTTCAGTGCCGTTCTCGATGATTTCATGCGCCTCGACTCTGGCGCCGAACGATGGGACGATCCAGCCTTCGCACCCGTGCTGATGGACTTCAGGCGCCGTTTCAGAGAAACGAACACCGAAGATGGCTTGGTGATGGAGACGGTGCTCGCATACACGATGGACCAGGCGTACACGAGCAGCCGTCGCGCGCTGCTCGCCGAATATCGGAACAGCGGAACGATCCGGTCGCTGATCGATCGCGGCATGCTCGAGCGCGATGCCGCCGTGCGTCAAGCCGCCAGCTTGCGGGCCGTTGCGGGAACGTTCTGACGGCGATCCGAAGCCGCCCATCCCTTCGCCCATCGACCTGTGAGCATTCATGCCCGCCGACGATTCAAGCCGTCTGGCTTCCGACGCGCCTCCGACGGACGATCACGACAAGGTTGAACCCACAGTCCGCGACGCGCTCATCGGCGCGGCCATTGGGCTGCTCCTGATTTACGCCGGCGCGCGCATTTCATACGCGATCCTGAGGTGGCTCGTCATCGGCGTCGGCCTGCTGTTTGTCGGTGTCATGAGTGCGTTCGTGATCTCGGTCATCTGGACGAGAGTCTCTCCCCGCGCTCACCTGATCATGAGCAGAGCGCGCGGTCACGTGCGGAGGGATCCGCAGCTCGGCACGCTGATCCGCGACGTCAAGGCGGAGGCCTGGGTTAGCGACTTCAGGGTGCAGGACCGGATGGTGGAGATCCTCATCGATGGAAATGAGGAGCCCAATCCGACACTCGTCGCCCGCATTCGCGAGCTGGTGGCGGATTTCGATACCTTCGAGCGCCGGTTGAACGACTATCTCGCGCAGACGGCGCAGGAGTGGGCGCCCGAGGCTCCGGAATTGAGTGCCGACATCAGGTCACTGCGCCTCTCTTCGATCAAGCTGCGATCGCGGAAACGGATCCTGGTTGACTTCGAAGGGCCGGACGTCGACGTCTACTGGTCGTGCGAATACGCGGACGGGGAGTTCAGCGGACTGGACTTTGATTCGTAGTCACCGCCCGCACACTCAACCGGCTCTGAGCAGAGTGAGGGGATCGACACGCGCGGCGCGCGACGCGGGTAGATATGACGCCAGCGCCGACGCGCCGACGACCAACAGCACCGCCGCGAGCATCGACACCGCATCCAGTGGGTGCACGCCGAACAGCAGACCGCGCAAGAGTCGGGTCGCCGCTACGGCGCCGGCGAGTCGATCACGGCACCGACTCCGGCGAGCCGCAGTCCTTCTCCCACGACCAGACGGCGCACATCGAACGCCGTCGCGCCCAGCGCGACGCGAATGCCAATCTCGGTGTCGCGTTGACGCACGTAGGCCCCCATCACCGCATACAGTCCGATCGCCGCCAACGTCAGCGCCGCGAGGCCAAACACGCCGAGCACGAATGCGTCGAAACGGGGGCGAGCCAGGGGGCGGTCGAGCAAATCCGCGAAGGGCGTGACCCGCATCACCTGAACACCTGGATCGACGGCCCGGATACGATCGCGCGCCGCTCCAGCAACCATACGGGCCGGAGCAGTCGTCCGCAGCACGACCGCGTCCGCTGCGAACATGAACTGAGCCGCCGGAAGGTACACCGTCGCGCGCGGTTCCCTGAGCTCACGGTACCGCGTCATGCGCGCGACGCCGACGACGGTCCGCCATGGTTCGTTCTGAGGTCGCGCCGCCAAGTTTCAGACGCTTGCCGATCGGCTCCTCACCCGGCCACGCGCGCGCCGCAACATCCTCACTCACGACGACGACGTTGGGTGCCCCTTCCCGATCTGCCGGTCCGAACCCGCGTCCACGGATGAGCGACACACCGACGGTGGCGAAGTAGTTCGGATGAATCGACTCCAGGTTGAGCGACGAGTTTGCGCCGGCGCGATCGGCGCTCTGTCCCTCCACGGTGAACGTCGCTGCATCCCACCCGCCGGTGCCCGCGAACGGGGGGGTATTGACGGGTGTCGCCCCGGCGATGCCGGGTACGGCTTCGAGCTCCTTCACGACGCCGTCGAGGAATTGCAGCCGTCGATCGCGCTCCGACGTATTTCGCTTCAGGCAACGCAAACTGCACGAGAACCAGATCTTCCGCGGCCAGTCCCATGTCCGCCGCCTCGAGCTGGCGCACGCTCCGAGTCAGCAAGCCTGCCGCGGCGACGACGGTGATGGCAAGGGCAACCTGGACCACGACGAGCGTTCGACGACCATGCCTGGCGCCTGAGCCGCGCATCGCGCCTCCACCGCGCGACGGTGAGACGAGATCGATGCGACTCGGCCGACACGGCAGGTGCCATCCCGGCGACAGTCGACGTTATGAACGCTATCGCCATCGCGAAAATGAGGACACCCGGATCGAGACGTATCGAGTCGACACGTGGCAAGCCGTCCGGCACCAGGGCGATCAACGCGGGCAGGCTCCACCAGGTCACCACGAGTCCGGCCGCGCCCGATGCGAGCGCGAGCACCACACTCTCAGCGAGCACCTGGCGCGCCAGCCGGCTGCGAGAAGCGCCGAGCGTAGAGCGGATCGCCATTTCCGCTCGCCGTCCCTCCCCGCGCATGAGCAACAGATTCGCGACGTTGGCGCTGGCGATGAGGAGCACGAGTCCGACAGCGGCAAAGAGCACGAACAACGTCAGCCGAACATCACCGACAACGACGTCCTCGTAGGACCGCACGACCGGCGTCAACCCTCGCGTGGCGTCCGGCGGAGCCTCCGACTCGAGTCGCGCGATCAGGCCACTGAGCTCGCTCGCCGCTTGCTCCAACGTCGCGCCCGGGCGCAGCCTCGCGATCAGATCGACGAACGGCGTGTAGCCCGGGTCGATGATCGTGGACGTCAACGCCGTCAGGCTCACCCACGCCTCCGAGCCGCGTGGGTAGTCGAATCCGGCCGGCATCACACCGACGATCGTGAAGCGCCGGTCCCGCAGGGTCAGCGCACGTCCGATGACGTCGCGGCGTCCGCCGTAGCGGCGTTGCCAGAGCCCGTGACTGATGGCAATCACGCTCTCTGCACCGATCACATCGTCAGCGCGAGTCAACGCGCGTCCCAGAAGAGGCTCGACACCGAGCACGCCGAAGAAATCGCCTGTGATGGCAGCGCTCTGAACAAAGGTGGCGGAGCCGTTCTCGACGACGACCCACGGCTGAGCCCCGTTGTAGTCGACACCCGCAGTGCTCTCGAAGAGGAGGCCGTCCTTGCTCAGCGTGTCGATCTCGGTCATGCGGAACGGGTAGTGGGCGAAGCCCGCCGAACGGTGCTCCTTCCATGCGACAAGCAGCCGATGTTGCTCGCGCACAGGCAGTGGCCGTAGTAGCACACCTTCAATCAGAGCGAACATCACCGAGACACCGGCAATACCCATCGCCAGCGTGAGCACCGCGGTTGCCGTGAAGCCCTTCGCCCGCCGCAACCCGCGCCACGCCAGCTGCAGATCCTGGCGCCATTGTTCGAATGTCATCAGCTTTCACTCCAGTCACGCTAGTCGCGACGCTTCAGCCCGCGCAATCGATCCTTGTGCAGCTTGATGACCATCCCCGTGTTCTTGCCCACGAGAACGCTCACCCTGTACTCGGCCGACGTGCCGACGACCTGTGATACCTCAGGCAACGTGAGCTCGTACCTCTGCCATCAGCCACTCGATCATGTTTGTCGTCGCTTTCCGGACGGCGTCATCGAGCGACGAGCTGAGACCCATAGCCATGACGTGAGTCGATGATTCGAGGCGCGGGGCGGAAATGGATCCGGGCAGAAGGTCCACTCGCACTTCCACATCCATCGACGTCTCGAGGCCATTGCCACTCAACTCTCCATCCCCTTGGGCCGCGTGGGCGTCACCGAAGTACAGGAGACCCCCAGGGACATTGACGGGCAAGAAGACAGTCGTGCCTTCGATGATCTCGTTGAAGTCCAAGTTCCCTCCCCACGGGCCGAAGTTTCCGGTGTGAGGGGCCGGTTCGGCACTAGGCGGCGCGAGGGCGATGCAACCGAGCATCGGTTTCAGCGGTACTGAATACGCGGACAAGCCAGCTGGCCCGCTCTCGCGCATCGCCAGACCACGTGACAGATCCAAGTGCCAGCGCACGGGCTGTCCCTGGAACGTCATCCGTGCAGCAAGGTCCGGTGTCATCGCCAGATTCGACAGCGTGTCGGTGCTGATCGCCCAGTCTCTGTTCAGCCGCAGTCGAGTGACGTGAACCGCGACAGTCTCGCCAGGTGCCGCGCCGACGACGTAAAACGGGCCGGTCTGCGGATTGCCAGCCTTTCCGCGACTCACACCCCGGTAGTCGGTTCCAGCTGCGTCGATGGTCGCCGTCCGAATTGTGTCGCCTGGCTCGACACGAAGAACTGGTGGGGTGGTGGCGGAAAACTCATTGTAGAAGGCGGTCGGCGTGAACTCGTGTATCTGGTGACGCACGGTGGGCGGGGTCGCCTCCTCAGTTCGCTGGCACGCGGCAACCAGAGCCAACATCGGCAGTGCGGTGAGTACCCACTTCACTGGTGCGCCTCCACTGTGAGTCGGTCGACCTTACCAGCGACAGTCGCCAACGCGACAAGGTTCGCGAGGAACTGACCCTTACCAAGATCTAAGCATGAGGTTCTTTCGCTCCGAGAACCCGCTGAGGTCGCGCAACCTCGGCGCAGCGCATGGTGTGTAAGTCCGCTCCTCTCGTTGGATATCCCAAGTCATCTTTGATATCCCAAGCCCGACCATCGCCACGGATGTGGTTCTTCCAACGTCCTGCTCAGGCTCAACTTGTCGCGTCGCGAGGCGAACAAAACGTCGAAAGTGACGCGGTCGTTGCACTCTTTAACATGGATGGGAGGCTGCTCGACAGTGGCTAATGCCACCCGAGCAGCGACTGAGAGGCGAGCGACGAACGCCGCCGCTCTGACAAAGGAGGACATGGAATGACGTACGGTAAAGCCGGTTTGCTCACAGCAGGTGTTGTCGCGGCTTTCGCAGTCGGAGTCATGACCGGTCCGACGATTCGAGATAACTGGTCCCGGATGGATGCGCCTGAAGAGGCAGTCGCGGCGCAGCCCGCCGAAAAAAGCGCGCCCGCACCAGTCAAGGCCGACAGGCCAGCGCCGCGCGCCAGGGCCTCGCATCGCGCGCGCATGAACGCGCGAATGACGTGGTCGCGGCGAAGAAGGCCCCCAACACAATCTAGACGATCGCCGTCAATCTGTGGGAGCCGGAGATGCGCGATCGCGTGAAGGCTGTACTCAATCCGGGCGCGCGTCCCGAGGACGCGGCTGCTGACTTCGACAGCGCCGAGCAGTTCATGACGGTGGCGCATGCGGCGCGCAATACGCAGTTACCGTTCATGGTGCTCAAGGATCGCCTGCTCAACCAGGGCCAGTCGTTGGCAGAGGCGATCCACGAGTTCAAGCCCGAGCTGGACGCGAAGGCCGAAGTGACGCGCGCCCGTGCCGCGGCGCGGTCGGATCTGGAGATCGCGGGCTAGAGCATTCGCCAACTCGTATCGACACGGGCGGCCCTCGGGCCGCCCGTCCTTCTGGCGTCCACTCCAGCAGATCGCCAGGCGCGGAGCGCGCACCCGGCGAAGCGGCGATTCGCGCGAGAGAGTGTGTAGGGGAGTCCGCGGGCGATTTCGAAGCCCCTCGGATACAGCCCTAGGTGGGCAGCGCCCAGGCGTACAGGACTCCGTCCACCGGAGTGAGAACGAACTGGCGGCCGTCGAGCTCGTACGACATCGGACTGCCGGTCAAGTTGCCTCCCGGGTTCACGTGCCACAGCACTTTCCCGGAGCCCGCATCGAGCGCGACGAGGTGTCCCGATTCATTGGTGAACACCAGGCCACCCGCTGTGGAGAGGATCCCGTTGCCGGCGCCGGTGCGCGGGCCGGTGCGGCTCCAGCGGACTTTGCCGGTCCGGTAGTCGAGCGCGAGCAGCATACTCTCGCTCCACAGGCCGGTCGCACCGCCGCCTTGGTGATCTTCCACGTTGCCGGTCTCTTCGTTCGGCATCAGGTACCCGATGCTGAATCCATGGCTGCCGTTGACGTAGAAGAGTCCAGTCTCGGGGCTGAAGCTCGGCGCCCACCAGTTGGTCGTCGTGCCCTCGAAGAACGTACCGTCGACGGCCGGATCGATCTCGGTCTTGGGAATCGGCTGCCCGCGCTTGTCCACGCCGGCGGACCAGTTTTGTGGGCCGTACGGGACGGTCACCAGACTTTCGCCTGTCGCGCGATCGAGCAGGAAGTAGTAGCCGCTGCGGCTGGCCATCGCCAGGAGCTTGCGCGGCTGTCCCTGATAGTCGCCGTCGATCAGAATCGGCGTCTGGTTCGCGTCACGATCGTAGGTATCGTGTGGCGACGTCTGGATGTACCACTTCATTTTTCCCGTATCGACGTCGAGCGCCACGAGCGTGCAGGTGAACAGGTTCGCGCCCCTGCGGACGTTCCCTGCACGCACCGGATGTGGATTCCCGGTGCCCCAATAAGTGAGGTTGAGCGCGGGGTCGTAGACCCCCTGGACCCACGTCATGCCGCCGCCGCGTGACATGATCTCCGCGTTGGGCCAGGTCTCCGAACCGGGTTCGCCGGGCTTGGGAATCGCGTCCCAGCGCCACACGAGCTTCCCGTCGTTCAGGTCGCGGGCTTCGAGAAAGCCCGGCATGTTCAGCTGATCGCCTGACATGCCGACGAGCAGCTTGTCCTTCACGACGAGCGGCGCGGCGCTGATGTAGTAACCGAACTTCACGTCGGCGACTTCCACCTCCCACAGCTTCGCGCCGTTGCGCGCGTCCAGCGCAATGAGGTGCGCGTCAGGTGTCCCGAAATAGATGCGGTCCTTGAACATCGTCACGCCGCGGCTGGCGAGGTGATCGCCAATCGACGTCCGCGAGAAGTGCCAGATCTGCCGGCCCGTGCGCGCATCGGCGGCCCACACGTGATTCGGCACCGAGAAATACGCGATGCCGTCGACGACGAGCGGCGTGGCTTTCATCGCCGCCTGTCGCGTCTGGAACGACCAGGCCAGCGTCAGCGACCGGACATTGCTGGTGTTGATCTGCTTGAGCGGACTGAAGCGCTGGCCAGTGTAGTCGCCGTTGAACGTCGGCCAATTCTTCGTCGGCCGCTGGAGCAGCATGCCGGTGTCGACACCCTGCTGCGCCAGGAGGCTGGCGGTCATCGCCAGGCTGAGCAGCAGCTTCATCGCAGGGTCACCAGATACGCGAACAGGTTGTGCATGTCGGCGTTCGAATGTTTCGATAGCAGCTCGAGATGCTTGGCGAGCTTGTCGGTCGTGTCGATTTTCACCGAGCGCGACGGCCACGAGCGCTGCACGCCGTCGGCCGTCCTGATTGTGACGTCGAACGCATCCTGTTGCAGCAGCTCGCCGGTGAACTGTTTCCCGGCGGCGTCGGTCACCGTCGCCTGCTCCTGCACGCCCGTCGGATACATGAGGCGAGCCTGCAGCTCGATCGGCGGATACTTGGTCGCGATACCTTTGAGGTCGCCCGCCGGCGAGTGGCACGTGGCGCACTGTCCCGCCCCGTTGAAGTAGGCTTTGCCCAGCTCCGCGTTGCCGGTCAACAACTTCTTGAGGTCGTAGTCGCGCGCCGGACGCAGCCCGCTCGTCTTGTCGACTTCAGCCACGCGGGCTTTCAGGTAGCCGACGATGTCTTCGACCTGCGTCGGGGTCAACGGGACAACCGGCATCCCCTTGTCCGGGCGTCCTTCCCGAATCACCTTCGTGATATCCGCGCCCTCATTGTCCCGGCGGATGACTGCGGAGAAGAGCAGATTCGGTCCGCCGTTGCCGCCCGCGGCCGTTGGCCCATGGCAAAAGCCGCACGACTTGCGAAACTGCGTCGTGTCCGCGGTCGTACGCCTCTCGTGTGATCTCGACGCAGGGAATCCCCAGACCCGGACAGAACCGCAGCAGGTTGCCGCGGCCGCCTTGCGCCTGTCCGACGCGTGCGCCCAAGTGCGGCGCCAGGAGCACAAACGAGAACATCGCGGCCCCGACTGCGGCTGCGAGCCAGACGCTCCGCGTGCGTCGTTCGCTACGGGCGCTACCGGCGCGCGACTGGTCGCCCATACACTTCAATCCAGTCCACGCGAGATGACGCGGGCGTGCTGCCGCCGGGTGCAAGCTCGGTCCAGCCGATCTCATCGACCTGGCTCAGGTCCGGATTCGCCACCCACGGACCTTCGACGATGGTCTTGATTTCCATTCGTCGCCACCGAATCCCCGCGATAGAGAACTCACTCTCGTGCCAGTCCACCGACGGACCTTCCGCATAGTCGCTCACCAACCACGTACCATCGCCGAGCTTCAGCGTGAGCCGAACGCTTCGGAACCCTGTCTGCTTGGTTCGCCAGCGGATCTTCGCGAGTCCGGTCAGGTCGACGAACGCATCTTGGTCCCGCAGCGCGATCGCGCAGTTCGCCGGGCACGACCCAAGCCAGATGTAGTACGGGTCGTCCTTCGGCGTATCGTGATGACTCTTCCGGATGCCGTCCTTGCCGGGGCCGTAGAGCGCGACCTGGAGTTTCGGATTCGCCACGTGCTCCTGCGTTACTGGCGCGACGGGGGCGATTTCCTTCCAGTCCTCCCGGAAAAACAGCGGCGGCCGATTGTCCTCCGGAGCCTGGGCCCCTGCACTGAGGACGATCAGGAACGGCGTAACCAGCAACAGTCTCGACATGGTCCCCCGGGCACAGTGACCCTGAATGGGGGATTGTAGTCCGGTCTGGCACTCGGACCGTCGTGGGGGTGCTCGGCTTGCCAACTAGCTCACGCCCGATGTTGACAGGCGTGGGCGAAGGTTGGTGGGCTCAGCTACGCAGCCGTCCCGTTGCCCCTGAGTCGACGGTCGGGTCGAGAACGGAACGAACAATGAATGAAAGTCGGGGAGGCGTGCGATGTGTCCCGCATGTATGACGAGCTTGGCCCTGACCACCGCGGCCGTCACCTCGACGGTATCGCCGCGATCGTCGCGAGCAGACTCGGCCGCACGAACGACCGAAACCGAGGAGAGAGATATGGAAAAGCTGAAAGCGGATCTTCCCGTCAACACCCCACCCGTCGTGTCGCCGCAGGAGTGGGAGGCTGCGCGGCAGCAACTCCTCGCGAAGGAGAAAGCCTTGACCCGCGCCCGTGACGCGCTGGCCGCTGAACGTCGGCGGATGCCCTGGGTCGCCATAAAGAAGAACTACGAGTTCCAGGGGCCTGTGGGCAAGACGCGCCTGCTCGACCTTTTCGAAGGACGACGCCAGCTGATCGTCTACCGGGCCTTCTTCGAGCCCGGTGTGTACGGCTGGCCCGAGCATGCATGCCGCGGCTGCTCCTTCCTTGCCGACCAGGTCGCCCATCTCGCTCATCTGAACGCCCGCGACACAACGCTTGCGTTCGCCTCTCGCGCGCCGCAGACCGACATCGAGCGTCTGAAGCGACGAATGGACTGGACGATGCCCTGGTACACCATCACGGACAGCTTCGACGCCGACTTCGGGGTGGACGAGTGGCACGGCACGAATGCGTTCATCCGCGCGGGCGACGACGTGTTCCGCACCTACTTCATCAACAACCGCGGGGACGAGCAGATGGGGAGCACCTGGAATTACCTCGACATCACTGCGCTCGGACGTCAGGAGGAGTGGGAGGACTCCCCGGCGGGCTATCCGCAGACGCCGCCGTACAAGTGGTGGAACTGGCACGATGCCTACGAGGACACCCGGTCATCTGAGTGGTCGAACGTCGTCGACCGCGGTCTGGTTATGCAAGGGCAGAAGGACCGCGACGCGACGTGAGCAGGATCGCCCGACCGTGACCAAAATCCGCGTCGGCCGTCCAGCCGTCGTCCACACATCCAGCTAACCGCCCGCCGCTCCACACGTCCAACTATGTGCACTGTGGATATACTCATGCCGTGAAGAGCGAAGCCGAATCGCTGCTGCCACTGGCCTTGCTCCTCGAAAGGTGTGATGCGGATCTACCGACTGCTTCTCCATCTGTATCCCGCCTCGTTCCGCGCGGATTATGGCGAGGAGATGGCGGCCATCTTTCAGATCCAGCTGCGCGCGGCTCGCGGTGTGGCCCGCCTCACGTTGTGGTTCGCCGTTTTTCACGAGGTGATCATGAATGCACCGGCCGCCCACTGGGACATCCTGAAGCAGGATCTGCGCTACACCGCCCGCACGCTCAACCGCGCGCGCGGCTTTGCGCTCACCGCCATCCTGGTCACCGCGCTTGGCGTAGGCGCCAATACCGCGGCGTTCTCGGTCGCGGATTTCGTGCTGCTCCGCCCGCTGCCTTTTGCCGATCCCGACGCGCTCGTGCGTGTGTGCGAAGGACCGCGGACGGGGGCGGGATGGGGCTGCATGAACGAGCTCTCGCCGGCCAACTATCGCGACTTCAAGGCGATGAGCTCGTCGTTCGAGGCGATGGGCGCGTTCACGGGCAGCGCCGTGAACCTCGTGGGCATCGGCGAGCCACGCCGCCTCGCGACCACACCCGTGACGCCGGATGTGCTCCCGCTGCTCGGCGTGACGCCCGCGCTCGGACGTGTGTTCGACGCGCGCGAGGACGATCGCCGCGCAGTGGTCATCGGCTATGGGTTGTGGCAATCGCAGTTCGGGGCCGACCCATCGGTGCTGGGGCGGACGGTCCACCTCGACGGAGTGCCACACACGATCGTCGGCGTCATGCCGCGAGCGTTCTACTTCCCCACCCGCGATGTTCAGCTCTGGACCGCGCTGACGTTCCAGGACGAGGATTACGCGGATCGTACGAACACCTACATTCACGCAGTGGCGCGCCTGAAGCCGGGCGTCACGTTCGAGCAGGCCCGCGCCGACCTCGAGGTCATTGCCGCCCGACTGTCCCGCGATTATCCGGAGACCAACGCCGAAACCGGGATCAGCTTCTTCCGGATGCGGGAGAACATGTCACCCCGCTTCCGCCTGATGCTCATGGCGCTCGGCGGCGCGAGTCTGTGCCTGCTGCTCCTCACCTGCGCCAACCTCGCCAATCTGTTGCTCGCGAGGGCCGCGGCACGCGAGCGCGAGCTGGCGGTACGGGCCGCGCTCGGCGCCGGGAGGGAACGGCTGATGCGGCAGCTCGTCACCGAGAGCCTGATCCTGACGCTGCTCGGCGGCGCGGCAGGCCTGCTCGTGGCCGCCGCCGGCGTCCCGCTGTTTGCCAGCCTCGTTCCTGACACGCTACCCATCGCCACCGAACCCGCCCTGGACCTGCGGGTGATCGCCTTCGCTGCGCTGTTCACGACGCTCACTGCTCTCGGATTCGGTCTCTTTCCCGCGATTCGTGCCGGCCGTCGCACCACATTCGACGCGCTGCGCGAGGGTGTCCGCGCAGGCGGCGGAGCGAAGCAGCGTCTCCGGGCCGTTCTGGTCACGGTCGAAGTCACGATGTCGGTGGTCCTGCTGATCACGTCCGGCCTCTTGATCAGGGCTGTCTGGCGGGTACAAGCGATCGACCCGGGCTTCAGGCCCGCAGAACGTGCTCGCGCTCAATATGGCCCTGCCGCGGCCGAAGTACGACAAGCCGTTGCAGCGCGTCCAGTTCTACGATCGCGTGCTCGCGCGAGTGCGGGCGCTGCCCGGTGTGCAAAGCGCGGCGTTCACCAGCGGGCTGCCGATGGTCACAACCGGTCTCGTCACCGCAGTCGAAATCCCTGGCCGGGAAGTGCCACGCGCCCGCAGAGACGTCGTCAGCCATCGCTGGGTCACCCCGCAGTATTTCAGGACCATGGGGATTCCCCTGCAGCGCGGCCGTGATGTCGAAGACGGCGACGGCGGCGACCGTGCATGGGTGGCCGTCGTGAGCGCTTCTTTCGCTGAGCGTTACTGGCCCGGCCAGGATCCGATCGGCAGGACCTTCCGGCACCTGGATGACACGCGAACCGTCGTCGGGGTGGTCGGCGACATCAAGGTCCGCGGGTTGGAGCGGACCAGCGAGCCCCAGATGTATCTCCCCGCCGCACAGGCCCCGGATCCATTCCCCGGCGGCTTCGACCCCAAGGATCTGGTGATTCGGCATTCGGGTCAGGGGAACCCGCTCGTGTCCGCCGTCCGCCAGATCGTCCGTGCGATCGATGCCGAGCAACCGATTGCCGACGTACGTGCGATGGACGACGTGATCGCGGGCGAGACCGCCAGCCGCCGGGGCCAGCTGCAGGTGCTGGGCGTGTTCGCGGTCGTGGCGATCCTGCTCTCTGCCGTCGGGATCTACGGGCTGCTCGCCTACACGGTCTCACAGCGGTCGCAGGAGATCGGCGTACGCCTCGCACTGGGCGCGGATCCAGCGCGCGTGGGACGGATGATCCTCGCAGACGGGATGCGCCTGGCGGTGTTCGGCATCGTGCCGGGCGTGCTGGTTGCCTACGCGGCCGCCCGAGGAATGAGCGCATTGCTCTTCGGCGTTGCGCCGAGCGATCCCGCAACCTTCGCCACGGCCGTCGGCGTGGCGCTTCTGACGGCGTTCGCCGGCACGCTCGTGCCGGCGTGGAGGGCCGTGCGGCTGACTCCGATGTCGGTGCTCAGAGCGGAATAGGCCGGACGCCATTTCCCTTTCGTGGGTCGGCGAGATTTCCTAGCGAGTTTGGAGTGTGGCCGCGCCAAGCCAGGTCAAAAGGAGATGGTCTACGAAGCAACGCGCTTCTGAAAGAGTCATGTCTCCTGCCGAGGGCTGAATATCCTCGAGACCGTACCGCACAGAAGCGCCCGCGGCGGCCGCCCAGTTCGTCGTGTGGAAGAGTTGCTGAATCTTCGTCGGAGTAGCGCATGGAAAGCCTGCAACGGCGCGCCAGCCACCCACTGCCTCCTCGATAATCTCGTAAATCCGAACGAGCCCAGCCCAGTCGAGATCGATGGCGTCCCGCAGCCGGAGTGCCTCCTCCATCGCCGGGTCTGACAGTGTCACGCGCAGCAGTTTGAACAGCAACGAGTCGGACCACGCGTTCCGATCGCAGGGTCTGTCGGTCGCCGTTCTGGCGCCCGGCCTTGAACGATGTCGCGCTTCACATGGTGGAAGTTCGATCAACCGCATCCGTGTAGACATCCGCGCGCGCGTCAGTCACGTCCGTAACCTGAAGCGACTCCGTGCTGCCGAACAATAGCCGTGCAGATCCTGACAGGATGGTGACGATACGCTGTGCCTGCCGTCTGACACTGCAGACGTCGGCCAACAAATCCAGTCTGGATCCGCACAGGATGACGACATTCTGACCCGCAACCAGCCGCATGTCGTGGTCGGAAACCGCGATGGCGAGGGGATGAATGATGCCCGGCGGACCCTCAATTCCCACTTTCCATCTCATCGCTAGTCCTTATCGGTCTTTGGTTCCCTTAGCGCCTTTTCCTCCCTGCCGCACACAACCCGCTCGGTAACGGCCAATGCTGCGGGTGCCACTGCCGCTCTGGTAGTTCCGAAATCGCCGGTCCGCTACGTGCCCTCGCGACGCCGCTGTCGTACTTCTGCCACGCGCGCTAGCGCCTTCGTCCGCCGCCACCGCCACCGCGCATGCCACCACCCCCTCGGTAACTGCCGGTGCCGCGCGTGCCACTGCCGCCTCGGTAGTTCCCGTAGTCTCCGGTCCGCTTGCTGCCCTCGCTGCGCGCGGCTGAATCGCGATTCAATTGATCGATCGTGCTGCGATCGGTGGTGCTGCGATCAACCGTCGGCTCTTGCCGCGTCGTCGTCGATCGATCGGTCGGCTGTGGTCTGTCACTAGGCTGGCGGTCGGTGTTCGACCAACCGCCGTTGTCGTATTTCTGCCAGGTCCCGTCCTCGCGGCGATACACATTCCCGTCTTTCCCGGCGTAGACATTCCCACCTTCACCGACGCCAACGGCACCACCTCCGGCGCCGCGTCGGGTTACGGCCGAGCCCTCATCGGTCCTGATCGTGCGTGTGGTGGTGCCGGTCTGCCGGTTCGTGTACCGATTGGTCTTTGCCCAGTCGTCGCCGCGTTGCACTGCGGTCGATCCCCAGCTGCCGTACACGTTGGATCCTTGTCGCGTTGCCGCGTATGTTCCGGTGCGCGGGTTGTAGGCTTGCGCCACGCCGCGAGCGCCGTATGGTCCATAGGCCGCCGCGCCGCGGGCATACGTTCCGGTGCGTGGGTTGTAGCGAGCACCTACGCCGGCGCCGCCATAAGGACCGTAAACCCCCGCGCTGCGCCCGTAAGCGCCCGTCCACGGGTTGTACCAGGCGGAATACCCGTAGGTTGGGAAGTGAGGATAGTAATAAGGGTAGTAGCCGCCGTACCCCCAGTACGGTGGATAGTAGTAACCCGTGCCCCAAACCGTGCAGCCCCACGCCATCATCATCCCGGTGTAGCCGGCCGCTGCGGCAAACACCACCCAATCGTCATCGTTGTCTTCTTCGATGGTCACGTAGGTCACGTGGTGTGCTGGAGAGCTTGCGGGGATCTGATAAATCTGCTCCGGTACCGAGCTCGCGACCTCCCAAGGGCCCGTTGCGCTCTTTCCGGAGAACCAGACGCCCTGGTAGCACATGTAGTACAAGTCGCCGATCTTGAACACATCTTTGTCGGTGTTCACGGCCCGCTGCACGGTGGTTTTCTCGATGGGAGCGAACTCCGGATTGCCTTGGAACGCAACGTCGGGCGCCTTCGTTTCCTTCTTGCTGACGCGCGCCGTCTGCGGGATTTGCGCGAGCAGCACTGCTTCGGCGGCCTGATCGGTGCCCGGAACAGATGCCAGGACGCGCGATCGTTCGTGCTCGAGCGGAATCTTCTTGAAGTCCGCCGGAAGCGTTGGCGTCGCAAACGTCCACGGTCCCGTGAAGTCGGGCGCGGAGAACCATCGGCCGGCAACCAGGTAGTACACCGGTCCGGTCTTCCCCATGCGGAACACGTCGCTTTCGGTGTTGCTCACCCACAGCAGGTTGGTGCCCTGAACCAGGAGGTAGCTGGGTTCGCCAGTCAGCCGAATGAGCTCTCCCGGGGTCAGGCTGACGAAGACCGTCGGCACGGCGGACGCCGCGACGGCCTTCCCCGGCAGATTGGCTTTGACGTCCTTCCAGTTGTCTTCCGACGGAAGTTTGTTGAAGCTGTCGGGCAGCTTGCCGGCGGGCGACCACTTTCCCTTGATGTCGCTCGCCTTCAACCAGGCATCGTTGTTTCGGAGGTAGTACGTGTTTGTCGGCACGTGCTGAAAAAGGTCCCAGTTGGTGTTGACCGCGTATTTCAGATCGTTGTCTTTGATCGGACTCCAGATAGGCTCGCCATCGAGGTTCATGATCACCGCGGGCGTCTTGCTGAAGAATATCGTCGGGGGATCGGCCTTGATCCCCTCCACGGTCTTCGGCACCAGCTGGCTCTTGTCGATATTGGCGAGGACTCTATCCAGGGCGATGACCCGGTCGTCGTCAGGAATCACATTCTCAATCGCCGCCGTGATCTCGCGCACCTGGTCCTTCGATAGCGTCGGGAAATTCGCTTCCGCGATCTTCATCTTTTGAAAGTTGACCAGCCGCTCCGTCACGGAAACCTTCGTGTCCGCCTCGATCTTGATCGTGCCGAGTGCCGGTTTGTCGCCGGCCGTGGTGCGGTGTGACACGGCGCTGAATGCCGAGAGGTGTGACTGCTGTTCCCAGCTGGCCACCTGCGGCTGATAGACGAGGATGCTGCCGCCGCTCGTCAAGTCGTAGACACGCGGCCAGCCACCATCGATTGGCGTCGTGGCGGGAGCGGCAGCCGGCGGCTTGGCAGTGGGTTGGGTCTTCGCCGTGGGCGATGTCGCCGGCGGTGTCGCCGGCTTCGTGGGAGGCTGGCCCTGGTTCATGGCGGCCAGCAGGTGTGCCGATGGTTCGATAGTCAGGCTCAGCGCCACAACAATCGACGCCGTGCGGCCCGCGCGTTTCTTGTAAGTCATCGCCTCTCGTTCCTTCCTCGAGGGTTCCTGGCAGCGCGCCCTAGTGCTGAAGTGCTGCATGGTGACAGGCACAGCCTACCGTGTTACCCGTGGAGCAGAGACCGTGCCCGGCTTAGTCGTCTCCTTCAGGGATGGCGAAGTGACACAGCACATGCGGTTTTGGCCGAGACCGAGCGTCCGGGCCGGCTTCGCCACGCCTTCGGTTCTCCGGGTGACCGGAGTTCCTCCGGAATGACGGATGCCGTCGCGAAGAGGGCCGCCCTAAGCCCTCGGCTGCCGCACCGCGGCGAAACTGGTTGACGAGGCCCGACAATTGCACCAGGCCAAGACGATCGGATCTAGTATCGATACGAGGAGAGGAACGCTCATGCACAAGAAACTCGCAGCCTTGACGATTGCCGCGCTGTTAGCGCCGGCACTGCTGCTCGCACAGAAGGTCAGCTACGACTATGAGAAGTCCGCGAACTTTGCTGCTTTCAAGACCTACGCCTTCAAGGACGGGACCAAGGTCGGACAGCCTCTGATCGATGACCGCATCGTGGCGGCCATCGACACCGAGCTCGCGGCGAAAGGGTTCACCAAGAGCGAATCGAACCCGGACGTGTTTGTCGTCTATCACGTGGCATTCGACAAACAAAAGGACATCTCGACGTACAGCTCCGGCGGTGGCGGATACGGTGCCTACGGGTGGGGTTGGGGCGGTGGCTGGGCCGGCGGTACGACGACCACTCAAGTGCGGGACATTCTAGTCGGCACGCTCGTGATCGATCTGGCCGACGCCAAGAAGGGACAGCTCGCGTGGCGCGGGATGGGAGTTAAGGAAGTCAACACCCAAGCCAACCCCGAGAAGCGCGACAAGAGCATCAACAACGCCGTGAAGAAGATCTTCAAGAACTATCCGCCGAAGCAGAAAACGTAGTCCGGCGGCCGGTCCGCGCCAGTGCCGCGCCAGCGACGGCGAAAGGTGTTACGACGCCTTCGGCCGTGTCAGTCCCAGTTTGGCCATTCGGGTCTCGAGCGTTGTCGGCCGGAGCCCGAGGCGGTCCGCCGCTCCGCCCGTTCCCCGAATACGCCATCCTGCGCTGTCGAGCACGCTGCGGATGTATTGCTTCTGAACATCAACCAGCCTGACGCTGTGGCTCCCGGCGTCATCCTTTCGGGGGGGAAGCGCGATTTTCAGCGTCGGGCTTGTTGTCACGATCATCGCGCGCTCCACGACGTTGCGAAGCTCGCGAATATTTCCCGGCCAGGCATACTGCTGCAGCGCCGCCAGGCTTTCGCAGGAAATCTCGTCGATCCGCTTGGCGAACGCCTTGCCGTACTGCTGGACGAAGTGCCACACCAGCTGGGGAATGTCTTCGACGCGTTCGCGCAGCGGCGGTACGCGAATAGGAAAGACATTGAGCCGATAGAACAGGTCCTCGCGAAAGGCAGCCGCGACCATCCGTTCCTCGAGATCGCGATGTGTGGCCGCGATGATCCGCACGTCCACGGGAATTCCCTTCGGACTCCCGAGCCGCTCGATCTGTCGCTCGTCCAGGACGCGGAGCAGTTTGACCTGGACTTCAGCCGGCAGCTCGCCGATCTCGTCGAGAAAGAGCGTCGAGTGGTCCGCCACCTCGAAGCGTCCGATTTGCCGCGACACCGCATCCGTGAAGGCGCCCTTCTCGCGGCCGAACAACTCGCTTTCGACGAGCGTGGCCGGAATAGCCGCGCAGTTCACGCGTACCATCGCCCGGTCGTGGCGCGCGCTCAACTCGTGAATGTGGGTCGCGACGAGTTCCTTGCCGGTGCCGGTCTCGCCGAGCAGCAGTACCGTCGCGGCGGTGGTGGCGACTTGCTCCGCCTGTTCCAGGACGCGCCGGAACGCCGCACTCTGTCCCAGGAGGGCGGGCGAGTCCATCCCCGCCTCTCGTGGTCGAGGGCCGCCAGCCGAGTTCACCTCACAAAGGTAGCGCACCCGTGGCGCCCGCGGCCCGCCGCGGCTCTCACTGTATTTCGTGGCTGCCATGTCACCCCACGTCATTCGAAACCCAACGCCGGCAGCGCGCCGAGGGCTGGTCCGTAAGTCGATGTCTTCTCTGAGGGCAATCGATGTGCCGCGCCGGCAGGAGACTGGTAGAGCCGGTGACAGCCGCCGGTCGAGTTCAATCGGTGAGTTCCGGTTTTTGCTCTCGTCGTTGACGTCGGCGCCAAGGTTGCGTATGAACGCTTTGTGCGACGACTGGACATCAGCGAAGGTGGTGGTCTGAGCGATGAGCATCGCCGTGTGCTCGAAGAGGCGATTCAGTTCGACCTGACGGTAGCTGAGCTCTCGGCCAACTTCGTGAACTTGCCCGCGGAGCAGACTGACGATGCCATTCGGGACGCGCAACGCCGTATTCTCGAAGCGCTCGACCTCGACCGGAGCGCCCTGTTCCAGCTCGTGGGCGCCGGCCACGACCTCGTCCTGACCCATCATTCGGCGCGGCCGGGCCTGCCGCTCCCGCCGCCGCATGTGTCCGCGAGTAGTGAGTTCCCCTGGTCGTTGACGAGGATCCTGGAGGGTGAAACGGTCTGCTTTTCGTCGGTCGATGAGATCCCCGATGCGCTCGAACGCGAGACCGTTCGCTCCTACGGCACCAAGTCCCGTGTGGCATTTCCCCTGTCGATTGCAGGGCGCATCGTGGGTGCGCTTTCCTTCGCCTCCAGCACTTCGGTGCGCTCGTGGTCGCCGGAAGTCCTCGGCCGCCTGCACCTGGTTGCGCAGGTGTTTGGCACCGCCCTGGCGCGTAAGCAGGCAGACGCGGCGCTGCGGGCGATGGAACAACGTTTTCGCACCCTGGCAGACAACGCGCCCTGCCTGATCTGGATGAGCGGTCCGGACAAGTTGTGCACCTGGGTCAACAGTCAGTGGCTGGCGTTTGTCGGTCAGCCGCTGGAGCATGAGCTCGGCACCGGTTGGACTCGGCACGTGCACCCGGACGACGTCGAGTCACTCCTTCAGACATATGAGACGCACTTCGAGGCGCGCCATCCGTTCAGCGCGGAGTATCGCCTCCGCCGCCACGACGGTGAGTGGCGATGGATTCTCGCCCGCGGCGCGCCGAACAACACCGTCGACGGCGTGTTCGCCGGCTACCTCGGTTCGTGCATCGACGTCACGGAACAGAAAGAGGCAACCCAGGCGCTGGAGCGCTCGCGGGACCGTTTGCAGGCCGAGAACCTGTACCTGAAGCGCGAAGTCAAGGACCGTTTCGGCGCGGGCGTCATTGTTGGACGGAGCGAGGCCATCCGCCGCGTCCTGACTCAGGTCGAACAAGTGGCCGGCACCGATTCGACGGTGCTGCTGCTCGGCGAAACCGGCACCGGCAAGGAACTCTTTGCGACAAAGATCCACGAGCTGAGCGCGCGGCGCGGGCGGGCGATCGTGCGCATCAATTGCGCGGCGATTCCCGCCACGCTCATCGAGAGCGAGCTATTCGGCCGCGAGAGGGGCGCATTCACCGGGGCGCTGGCGCGGCAGGTCGGACGCTTCGAGCTCGCGGATCACTCCACCATTTTTCTCGACGAGATCGGCGACCTGCCGCCCGAGGTGCAGATCAAGCTGCTGCGCGTGCTGGAAGAGCGGCAGATCGAGCGGCTTGGCAGCCCGAAACCCATTCGCGTGGACACGCGGATCATCGTGGCGACGCACCGGAATCTCGAACGGCGGATCGCGGAAGGGGCGTTTCGCGAGGACCTCTTCTACCGGCTCAACGTCTTCCCGATTCACGTTCCACCGCTGCGAGAACGCGTCGAGGACATTCCTTTGCTGGTCTGGCGCTTCGTTGACGAGTTCTCCAAAGCCTTCGCCCAGCGAATCGAGACGATTCCCCGCGAGAACATCGCCGCGCTGCAGCAGTACGCCTGGCCGGGCAACATCCGCGAACTGCGCAACGTGGTCGAGCGCGCGATGATCCTGGCGAGTGGAACGCGGCTGACCATCTCTTTGCCTACGCCAGCCACGGCCACGGCAAAGGGCAGCGCGAAGCTGGACGAGGTCGAGAAAGAACACATTCGCCGCGTGCTCGAGGGCGCTAACTGGCGCATTCGCGGGGCCGGCGGCGCGGCGGAGCGTCTCGGGCTCCCACCCACAACGCTCGAGACGCGCATGGCCAAACTCGGACTCACGCGCCCTGGGAGGTAACCGGACTACAGCTTCCGGCACCCCGTCTTTTGGCCGGGGTGGTCGCCCACAGCCCCTGCATCCCGGAGTCCCATCCGGCATGCCGGGCGCGATCTTCCCCTGCATCGCCGGTGGTTTTCCGCCGAGTATCGCAAGAAGCGCAAAAACAGGACCTTAGCTGAGATTCCGCGCTGGCCGTCCCGGTGGCAAACGGACTGCACTTCCACGCGAGCGGCGATGACCGCGACGGAGGGGTCTTTTCCGGCGGCCGGGGAAAGATCGGCGAGAGGATCGCGCTGCTTTGGAAAACGGTTGGAACAGGTATGCCTCGGGCACTTCGAACGGCTCTTTTCATGGCGCTCGTCTTCTCGATGGCGATGGCCGCGCAGGCCCAGGACGCACCCGCGCCGCAAGACAAACCGGCGGAAGGAGAGCAGGAGCGGTCAACCGGCCTGCCGTCGCGCGTCACCTGGACGTTCAACTTCGACGCGGGTTGGGGCAATTTCGGCTTCGGCAATTCGCTTTTCAACAATCCGAAGGAACCCGGTGTGGACGAAAACCTCAGCGACCAGTGGACAAAGACGTTGCCTACGAGATCGACGCATACGTTGAGTGGCAGGTGAACGAGCACTTCACGGTAAGCGGTGTAGCTGCCTTCGCCGATCCAGGGAAGGCCGTGCAGCAATCAACCGAGCGTACCAAGAACTTCGCCTACGGGATGCTCTACGTTGGCTACAGCTTCTGAGCGGGGCGCATAAATGGACGAACAAGAAGTCACCAACGACGTGTTCGAGTCTGAGCGCGACCTCGCGTTCGAGCCGGTAGAGAACCGGAGGCACACGATCAAGGCCATCCTCGTGGCCACATTGGGGGATTGAACCATGCTCGTTGTCACTGCGCTTGGCGGCAACGCCCTCCTCCGGCGGGGAGAACCGATGACCGCCGACAATCAACGCGCCAACGTGCGAATCGCGGCGAAGGCGATCGCCCCGATCGCCGCCGCGCACCAGCTCGTGATCGGTCATGGCAACGGCCCGCAGGTCGGGCTGCTTGCCCTCCAGGGCGCCGCGTACGCGAGGGTGGAGCTCTATCCGCTCGACGTGCTCGGCGCGCAGACCGAAGGAATGTTCGGCTACATGTTCGAGCAGGAGCTCGGGAACCTGCTGCCGTTCGAACGCCCCTTCGCGACCATGCTCACGATGGTGGAAGTCGATCCCGACGATCCGGCGTTCTCGAATCCCACCAAGTTCATCGGTCCGGTGTACCTGAGAGAAGAGGCCGAGCGTCTTTCGGCCGACAAGGGCTGGGTGTTCAAACCGGACGGCGACAAATGGCGCCGCGTGGTGGCGTCGCCCGACCCGAAACGCATCTTCGAGCTGGGTCCGATCAAATGGCTGCTCGAGCACAACGCGATCGTCATCGCCGCAGGTGGCGGCGGCATCCCGACAATGTACGAGAAGGGGAGGGCTCGCAAGCTCGCGGGCGTTGAGTGCGTGATCGACAAAGACCTGGCGTGCGAGCTGCTCGCACGCGAACTGAATGCCGACCTGTTCGTGATGCTGACCGACGCCGACGCCGTCTACGTCGACTGGGGGAAGCCCACCCAAAAGGCGATCAGGCGCGCCTCGGTGGAGGCTTTGAAGTCGATGTCGTTCGCGGTGGGATCGATGGGCCCAAAGGTGGATGCGGCGTGCCGCTTTGCCAAGTCGACCGGCAAGACGTCTGCGATCGGCGCCCTCGCCGATCTTGAACGGATCATCGCAGGACAGGCCGGCACCACCATCTCCGCGGCCGAACGCGACATCACCTATGCACCCGGCAGTGGTTTGTTGGCGAACGCCGCGCCGGCGTAACTCAGGCCTCGTCACCCCCCAGTGCGAGCCGCACTTGCCGCTTGTTCAACTCTTTTCGTACTTGGCTCGCTTCATCGCTCAGCCATCCTTTGGCGTAGCGCGCAGGCGCCCGCCGCCCCCGTGCCGGATCACGTCGACGCGTCGCTTCGAACCTGCATGACGTAGTCGATGCCGCGCGTCGTCGTGACGAAGTCGAACTGTATGCGGGCGTCCTCGACGGACTCAGCGATCGTGAGCAGTGATGTGAAGCCATCGGACCGCACACGCCGACGCATGTCCGCTTCTGTGGCCCACTCCTCGAGATGGCTTACCGTCAAATCTGGATCCATCCAGGCAGAGCATCCCAGGCACCCCGTCTCCAGTCGCGTTCCCATGACCAGAAAACGGAGGGAATCGAGAAGCACCTGCGCGGACCGCGCGCTCGGTGCATTCAGCGCGACAGTGAGCCGCACCATGCCGGCGTTGGAGAGCATCGACTGTTCCAAGTGCCCCCATGCTCGCTCGCCGGGTCTTATCCCAACTGGCTGAACACGTTCAGCGATAACGCATCAAGACCGTGAAGGTCGCCGATGCCAAGGACATCCCCGGTATCGCAGAGGCTACACGGGATGCCGGAGGCTGGCCTAGCGGTGGCGGGGACGCCTGAGTCCAAGCTTGGCCATGCGCGTCTCCAACGTGGTGGGCTTCATGCCTAGGCGATCGGCCGCGCCGCCCGCCCCGCGAATCCGCCAGCCCGTGCCGTTCAGCACCGCGCGGATGTGTTCCTTCTCCACCTCAACCAGCGTGGCGCTGCGTCTGGTGGTGGCAGCGGAGGCTTGCGGCAGCGAGATCGTGAGACGCCTGCTGGTGGCGACGATCATCGCGCGCTCGACGGTGTTTCGGAGCTCGCGGATGTTTCCGGGCCAGGCGTACTGCTGCAATGTCGCCATGTTTTCCTTGTCGATTGAATCGATCCGCTTGCCGAACGCCTTCGAGAACTCCTCCACGAAATGCCAGACGAGCAGCGGGATGTCCTCCACGCGCTCGCGCAACGGTGGCACCTGAATCGGGAACACATTCAGGCGGTAGTAGAGATCTTCTCGGAATGTTCCTGCGGCAACGCGTTGCTCGAGATTGCGATGCGTGGCGGCAATGATTCGCGTATCGACGGGAATCGACCGCGGACTTCCCAGCCGCTCGATCGTTCGCTCCTCGAGCACGCGCAGCAGCTTCACCTGCACATCGGGCGGCAGGTCTCCGATCTCGTCGAGAAAGATCGTCGAGCGATCGGCCAGTTCGAATCGGCCGGACTGACGCGTCAGCGCACCCGTGAACGCTCCTTTTTCTCGTCCGAACAGCTCGCTCTCGATGAGGGTCGTCGGGAGCGCGGCGCAGTTCACCCGAACCATCGCCCTCGCGTGCCGTGCGCCCATCTCGTGGATATGCGTCGCGAACAGCTCCTTTCCGGTGCCGGTTTCTCCAAGGAGCAGGACCGTCGAGTCCGTCTGCGCTACCTGTTGGATCTGCTCCAGCACGCGGCGGACGGCCGCACTCTGTCCGACGAGGCGGGTCAGGCCGAGTCGCTCGCGCTCTTCCCGGCGCAGGTACACGTTCTCAGCATGCAATTGGTCCTTCAGACGCCGCACTTCCTCCGACGCCGCCCGAGCGGCCTCGTCGCGCTGCTGTCTTGCCAGGACCTGGGTGAACACGCCAGCGATCGCACTCAGCCGATGCATGACCTCGGTCGGCCACGTTCGTTCGACTGCTACGGTGCTGAATCCCATCGTTCCGGCAACCCTGCCGTCCACCGAGAGAGGCATCACCACTGCTGACTTCGTGCTCAGCTCGCCGTACGTGGACCTGTCAATCTCATTCGGAATCTCGCCGAGGGCCGAGAACACCACGACTTCGCCGGCAAGGACGCGCTCGATCGTCCACGGGAAGAGGGTCTTTGCCGGCAGAGGACCAGTCGGTAAGGCGCCGACACCGGGGCGCGTCCAACTGAGAGGATCGGACAAGACGCCGTCAGGGTCGATCTTGAAGAACGAGCTGCGATCGAGACCGAGCTTTTCGCACAGTTTTCGGAGACCATCCCCAATCGCGTCGTCGACCTGATCGCCAGGGAGATTGATGAACTGAAACGACAGATCCGCGATGAATCGCTCGAACTCCAGCCGCTCCTCGAGCGCCGCGCGGCGGGCGCCCTCCAGGCGGTTGCGCTCGCTGACGTCGAGCACCGTCGCCAGCACCAAGCGGCGCTCGTTCGTCCGGATCGGATTCAAACCTATCTCGACCGTGATGTGGGAGCCGTCCTTGCGTCGGCCGGCCACCTCACGCCCCGCGCCCACCGAACCTGACTCGAGCGCGAGGAAAAAGCTCTTGCCGTCGTCCGCGTCCTTCGACTGCAAATCCTCCGGCAGCAGCACGTCGACGCTCTGACCGAGGAGCTCCTCTCGGGAATACCCGAACTGGTGCTCCAATTCCCGGTTGACGAGCACGATTGTCCCGTCAGCGTCCACCGCCAGGACGGCAGTCGACAGCGCCTCCAGCGCCGGCTGAAAAAGCGACGAAGTGTCGATGGTGGCTCCCATCACGGACGTTTCTGCTCTACTTGACCTTCTTAACGTCGGCCAGCCGCACCGCATTCGACCCGTAGCCGTGGATTGCCTTGCGTCGAAGATGCATGTGTGACCTCTCTCGCGCGTATCGCGTCAAGTGCAGCAGGTGTACCGCGGAGTCCCACCATTCATGAATGGTGGCGGAACCGAAGCGATACAGGGAGTTGCAGCAACCCAAGGATCCCGCGGCTGGCGGAGACGGCTCCGGCACCGCGGAGAACGTCCGGCATACCGGAGGGCCGCCCACATCCGGTCCAACGCGCAAGTCCTTGCGCTGTGTGACCCTGGTTGGATTTAGCGGTTCAGGGATTCGCCGCGCACCCGCCGGCGTGGTGGCACGCGCCGTGCTGAGCAAAGCCGCATGGGTGGACGGCTGATCCCGTAGGGCCAGCCAATACCGGATCGCCGACGGGTGAAGGATCAGCGCTTCTTGCGCGGCGCAATCGAGAAGCCCACGATGTCAAAGCCCGGGCTTACCCCGCCAGCCTGTGTCCCGACGTCCACCCAGACCTTCGACACGTTCAGGAAGAGCGTGGCGTTCTTGGTCGGTGCGCCCAGACGCATGTCCATGAGCCGCACGCTCACGCCCCACGTGTAGCCGAGCGTGACGCGGCGGCCGCCGCTCTCTTCATCCGGCACGCTGAGCAGCATCACGCCGGGCGGGCCGAAGATCTGCAGGCGGCCGACGTCCACGAGGCTCACGTGGGCACCGACGATCCCATACGACCGCCAGCTAGTTGAGGTGGTGGTCGACAGGAGGTCGAGGTGCATCCGGGTCCAGAAGGAGCTGTGCCTCGGCGGCTTCTCGGCGGCCTGCACGGCAGATGGCATGGACTCGGACGCCAGCGCGTCGGCGATCAGCCGACAGGCCTTCGTCGTGCGCGCATCGACCTCGATGGTGCCGGCAGCCTCGATGGAAGCGCAGTGCGCCGCGAGCCAAGTAGGAGCGACCGGCGGCGGCTTCCGCGCAACAATCCGTCCCCATCCATCGCGGACGGGCCGATTCTGCCACTTTGCGTCGTAACGCTGCCACTCATCCATCGCGGACAGCCACGTCGTCAGCTCGCGGTCCTGATCGGGGGACAGCTGGACGTGCGCCGGACTGGAGGATAGGGAGGACGATTCTGGTGCCGGGGGAGGCTGGGCCAACACAACTGACACGAAGCCGAATAATAGGAACGAACACGCCGAGGCAAGTGCGCCAGCGCGGTGCATAGGGCTCCTCAAGTTTCTCCGTGTGCTGGAGATACTGCGCCAGCTGGAGTGCACTCGTCAAGTCGTCACAGAGCCGGCCCCATGGAAGCGGCCCGAGCGACCCGCAGCGATGCTGACGTGCGATTACACCTGACCGACTGGAGAGTGGCGGCGGCGCTACCAGTTCTGTGGCGCCACGTCGTTCGGCTGGACGGGTTCGCCTTCGTAGGCCGGCGTCATTAAATGCACACGAGACCGTCGACGGCACGCCAGAGACTCCGTGGAGAACTGAGAATCGGGGGCAGGGGACGTCGCGTGGCGTCTCCTCCCGTCCGGCGAGCGCAGGCGGGCAGCCTGGCTGGACCGGACGAGCGGAGCGTAGCGCCGCGAGAGCAGGTCGCGGCAGGTGATGCAGGTTCCTTAGAAGCGGAGGCCGAAGGTCGTGACCAGAAACTGGCCGTTGGCCTTTCGAGTATCGACAGGCACACCCGCAATGGGCTGAGACGGTGTAATCGGTGCTACCTCCGGTCCCCAGATGTAGTGATAGCGAAGCTCGGCGTACACGATGCCGAAGTTCACACCGCCACCGAACGCCATCCCGAAGTCCGTGGTACTGCGCTCGCCGATGATGTTCGTCGTTTCGACCCATCCACCGGGATAACAGACATAGAACCACGGATCACAGTATCCTGGCACCCAGCCGGCACCAGGCGTCGTCACACTGATCGGGCGATAGTAGACGCCCATTCCCACGAGTCCGTACGGCTTGATCGCGCCCCCTGGTCTCTGAACGATCAGGCTCGCCGTTCCGTACTGCATGTTCATGTCGGCGAAGAGGTCAGTGTCAACCCCGCCGCTTGCCAGCGGTGTCGGGTACACGGGAATGGTGAGCCGTTTGTTGCCGAGCCCGTTGAAGCTGTAGAGCCCCTCGATGGCGATGGCCGGTGTCAGGTTGACCTGGAGGCCGAAGTTGAAATTGTAGCCGCCCCCCAAGCGGTCGCTCACTTCCGCGTTGGGTTGTGTGTAGCCGCCGCCAAACGAGACGTTGATCTTCTTCTGATCCTGCGCCTGTACGCGGGCGGCCGAGACCATGAGACAAATCGCTGCCAACAGAAACGCACCTTTGTAACGCATGAAAGGATCCTTTCTGGCGTTTGTCTCGAGCACCACACGTGCCACCCCACAGCGTCGCGGTTCACCAACCTGTAACTGTTGCTTCGAGCGTGAGATGTGGGAACTCGGTTGCCGACCACTGGCGCCCGCTGATTGCCGGCCCACCGGAGAGCCTCCGACATGGCGGAGATTCACCGGGCCCCGGGATTCGAACGCGCGCAGGTGAACGTTTCTCACCGCGCCGCCGAGCTGCAGGGTTGTCCCGGTCGCCAGATTCCCAGCTTCGCCATGCGCGTTTCGAGCGTCGTGGGTCGGAGTCCGAGCCGTTCAGCAGCTCCACCTGATCCACGGACGCGCCAACCGCTGCTCTCCAGGACGCTGCGCATATGCTCCCTTGCGACGTCGGCCAGCGCGACGCTGTGCTTTCTCCCGGGACCGGCCGGTGCCGGCAGAGAGATGGTCAATTGCGTGCCTGTCGCCACGATCATCGCGCGCTCGACGACATTGCGCAGCTCGCGGATGTTGCCGGGCCAGGAGTAGCGATGCAGCGCGGCCATGTTCTCCCGCGGGATAGAGTCGATCCGCTTGCCGAACGTTTTCGAGAACTCGTCGACGAAGCGCCACACGAGAACCGGAATGTCTTCGGCGCGATCCCGCAGGGCTGGGACCTGAATCGGAAAGACGTTGAGCCGGTAGAACAGGTCTTCGCGAAACGCGTCTTCGATGATCCGCTGCTCGAGATTCCGGTGCGTGGCGGCGACAATCCGCACGTTCACGGGTATCGCTTTCGGACTTCCGAGCCGTTCGATCTGCCGCTCCTCCAGCACGCGGAGCAGCTTGACCTGCACCTCGGCCGGCAGGTCGCCGATCTCGTCGAGGAAGATGGTCGAGCGGTCGGCCAATTCGAAGCGTCCGATCTGCCGCGCGAACGCACCCGTGAAGGCGCCCTTCTCGCGACCGAACAACTCGCTCTCGATCAGGGTCGCGGGGATGGCCGCGCAATTCACACGCACCATGACCTGCCGGCGCCGCGCGCTCAGCTCGTGAAGATGCGTGGCGATCAATTCCTTGCCGGTACCGGTCTCACCAAGCAACAGCACCGTCGAATCGGTGGCCGCCACTTGTTGCACTTGGTCCAGAACCCGTCGGATTGCCGGGCTCTGACCGATGATGAGCTCTGTGCCGGGCCGCTGCTGGACTTCACTCCGCAGGTATGCGTGCTCCGCGTGCAGCTGGCCGCCATGGCGCGATGCCGGCAACACTCGGACGGCTGGGCGGCTCTGCCCATCTTCCCCGGTCATGCTCTCGTGCAGCTGACGGAGCTCATCGTGCGCGAGCTGTAGCGCTTTCTGGCTGGCTCGGCGCGCAAGAGCCTGGCCGACGACTTCCGAGACAACTCGCAACTGTTCGATGATCGCGGGCGCCCATTCGCGCTCGGTTGTCGAGCTGAACGCCAGGACACGGGGTACTCCCGGGGCGCCGCCGGTAAACGCAACGGGAACGACCACCGCGGATCGGAGCCCGTGCCGGAGGAACGCTTCCCGATCGACGGGGTCGGGCACGTCGTTGATTCGACTGAACCACGAGGCCTCGCCCGCTTCCAGCTTCGAAGCGAGGAAGGGAATTGAGGCCAGCTGCAGCGTCTCGGGAACCGACGACTGCGGATGCTTGATCCAGTAATGCGAAGCGACGGCTCTCGCCTCGTCCGCGCCATGCGACCACACAATGGCCCGATCGAGCTGCAGCGCCTGCGCGATCTGGCGCAGGCTATCCACGACCGTGTCGTCGATGGCGTCGGCCCCGACGGTGACGAATCGTGCGGCAAGGTCGGCGATCAGCCGCTGGACGCTCAACTGATCACTCGTGGCCGCGCCTTCGCTGGCGGCGCGGAATGGACTGTCCGCGCCATCATCTCGGCGTTCAGATCGGCCGCAGGCCAGAGGGGACGTCCAGGCGAACCGATCGGCTGGATCGTTCAGCATTTCATCGCGAGCTCGTGCAAACATTAGCGTGCCCTTTCGTGTGTCACGTTTTGTTCACGGACCGCTTGCCGACGAATCCGCGCAACGGTTTCAGACGGCGCTTCTCCGAATGCTTCCTTGTAAGTGGCGGCAAACCGTCCCAGCTCGTAGAACCCGAAGTCGGTCGCGACGTCGGTGACGGTTACGGGCCCGGCGCACGCCTGGCTCAGCGCGCTCCGCACGCCCTGGAGCCGCTCGGCGAGCATCCACCGCTTCGGGCTCATGCCGCGGACGCTGTAGAAGGCGTTGCGGAGCGCCCGCTCACTCAGACCAAGGAGGTGACAGAGTGTGGAGACGGGTACCGGAGCTGCGTCAGCACGCACGAAGGCCTCCGCCCGCTCGACAACCCGCTGCCGCGACGCGGTTGCGGCCGGGCGATTCGGACGGCGGTGAGAGGTGCGGCCCATGGCCGGATAACGTATATCGAGCTGGAAAGCTTGGGAACTCGCGGATGTGTCAGAGTCAACCGGTAAAACTGACAGGGGAGAGGCGTGGTATTTTCAGGTCCGAATTGGCTCCGCTGGACTATGATCCCCGTACGGTTTTAATACGCCGCGAAAGAAAGTGACGAAATCGCTCTTGATCCTCGCCTGGATGGCTGCTCCCCCCACCGCCGCATTCGCCCAGGCAGCGATTGCCGGCTCGGTAAGGGACGCCTCCGGCGCTTCCCTCCCGGGCGTCAGCGTGGAAGCCAGCAGCCCCGCCCTCATCGAAAAAACCCGTACGGCCGTCACGGACGGCACCGGTCGGTACCGTATCGAGGACCTGCGACCCGGGATCTATGCCGTCACGTTCACGCTTCAAGGCTGGAGCCCTTACCGGCGGGAAGGGGTCGAGCTGACGGGGTCGTTCACCGCGACGGTCAACGCGGCGCTCGCGGTTGGACCTCTGAGCGGAAACGATTACCGTCACCGGTGAGGTTCCGGTGGTCGACGTGCACAGCGCGAAGCGCGAGGTGACGCTGAACGGCGAGGTCGTCAGGTCGATTCCCACGGTTCGCAGCTACAACGCATTGCTCGCTCTCGTCCCCGGCGTCGTCACGAGCGTCAACGATACGGTCACGGGTCCTGCGCAGACGTCATTCCCGATTCACGGCGGCCGGCAGAGCGAGGGGCGCCTCCTGCTCGACGGATTGACGGTCGGGAGCCCGGGGGTCGGGAATTCGGCGACCAACTATGTCGTGGACACCGGCCACGCGCAGGAAGTGACTTTCCTGACAGGCGGTGCGCTGGCCGAGGTCGAAACCGCCGGACTCGTGATGAACATCGTGCCGAAGTCCGGGGGCAACACGATGCACGGCTCGTTCTTCGCCAGCGGTACCGGCGGCAAACTGCAATCCGACAACCTGACACCGGCGTTGAAAGAACAAGGTGTGAGCAGCGGCGACTCCGCTCACCAATGTCTACGACTTCTCCGGCACGCTCGGCGGCCCGATCCGGAAGGACCGCGCGTGGTACTTCGTGAACGCGCACACCGGAGGGAGCACGAAGGACAGTCCGAACGTCTATTACAACTTGAACGCCGCCGATCCGGCCAAGTGGCTGTATGCGCCGGATTACAACCGGCTGGAGTACTCCGACCGGACGTTCGAGAATGCCAGCGGTCGGGTCACGTGGCAGGTGACGCCGCGCAACAAAATCGGCGCCTTCTGGGACGCGCAGGCCATCTGCAGAACCTGTAGCGGGTCCACTCCTGGTGGGCCGGAGCCCGCGCAGGTGTCGCCGGAAGCCGTGGGCGTCCTCGGCCGTCCGCTCCATGTGACGCAAGTGACATGGTCGTCACCAGCCACGAACCGGCTGATGCTCGAAGCGGGTTATGGCGGCGCGTTCTTTGGCGTTGGCAACTTCGAGCGCGAACCGAATCCGACGCGGGATTTGATCCGCGTCGCCGAACAATGCGCGAGCGGCTGCGCGGCGAACGGCAATATTCCAGGGCTGGTCTACCGATCGCAGGACTTCAGCGTGGCCTACACCGGCTCCTACCTGTGGAAGGGGTCGGTCTCATACATCACGGGCACGCACAGCCTGAAAGTCGGTTACCAGCACACGCTGATGACCGACGACCGGACGTTCATGACGAACAATCAGAACCTCACGTACCGATTCAACAACGGGGTGCCGAATCAGCTGACCCAGTCGATTTCGCCGTGGGTGAACGACGCGCGTGTCGCCTGGGACGCTCTGTTCGTCCAGGACCAGTGGACGCGTGAGCGTCTGACTCTGCAGGGCGCCGTGCGGTTCGATCGGGCTCGAAGCTGGTTTCCGGAGCAGCGGGAAGGGCCGTCGAGATTCCTGCCAACGCCCATCATCATTCCCGAGACGCGCGGCGTCGACAGCTACAAGGACATCACGGCGAGAATGGGCGTGGCGTACGACCTGTTCGGGACCGGCAGGACGGCACTTAAAATGAGCCTCGGCAAGTACCTCGAGGGAGCAGGCACGACGGGCAACTACGCCAACACCAATCCCACGCTGCAGGATGCCTCAGACGACACAGACGTTTGGCACGGCGGGCGTGACGCGGACCTGGACCGACGCGAACCAGAACTTCGTGCCCGATTGCGATCTGCTGAACCCCGCCGCGCAGGATCTGACGGCCAGCGGCGGCGATCTGTGCGGCGTGATGTCGAATACGAACTTCGGCAAGAACGTCCTGACCAACAACTTCGATCCGGCCATCCTCAACGGATGGGGTGTCCGGCCTTCGGATTGGAACCTGGCCGTGTCGGTTCAGCAGCAGATCGCACGACGGTCGTCCGTCAGCGTGACGTACAGCCGGCGCTGGTATCGCGGCTTCTTCGTTGCCGACAACCTCTCGCTCCAGCCAACCGATCTGACGCCGTTCAGCCTGGTGGCCCCGTCGGATCCTCGATTACCCGGGGGAGGGAGCTACGTGGTTTCGGATCTCTACGATGTGGTCCCCGAGAAATCCGGACGAGTCGATAACCTGATTGCCGACTCGAGCAAATATGGCGCGTGGCGCCAGTACTTCAACGGCATTGATGTGACCGCCAACATTCGTGTCGGCCGGGATTTCATCCTCATGGGCGGCACGAGCACAGGTCAGACAGTGGCCGACAGCTGCGACGTACGCGCGCACCTGCCGGAGCTCGCGACCACGACAACGGGAACGAGTGCGTTCGGCGCCGGTCTGGCCGGCTCGGCCGTGACTCCGGTGAGCCCGTACTGCCATGTCGCATTCGGCGTCCTCACGCAGTTCAGAGGTTTCTCGTCGTACATGTTCCCTAAAGTCGACGTCCAGCTGGCCGCGACGTTTCAGAGCAAGCCCGGAGCGATGCTGGCGGCGAACTACGCAGCGCCGAACTCCGCGGTGGCGCCATCGCTTGGACGGGATCTCTCGGGGAATGCGACCAACGTGACCGTGAACCTGGTGCCGCCCGGGACGATGTACGGCGACCGCATCAATCAGCTCGACGTTCGAGTGGCCAAGACTCTGAGGATCCGTCGCTCACGAACGCTGATCGCGCTCGACATCTACAACGCGCTCAACTCGAGTGCGGTGCTGTCGTACAACAACGCGTTCGTCCCGGGCGGAACCTGGTTGCAGCCGTTGACGATCCTGACGCCACGGTTTCTCAAGGTCACCGCCGAGATCGTTTTTTGACGTATGCGGACGGCGCGCCAGCACGTTCCACTCGTTCGTTGCCTGTTGATCGCGTTGACGGTCGGCGTGGTCGGGCCAATCGAGGCCGCGTGGGCCAGCTCGAAACAGGTGCTCGTCCTGTACTCGACCAGTCGAGATGGGTACATATCCGTCACGGGTGACCGTGAGCTGCCGCGATTGCTCGAACAGGGTCTGGGAGACGACCTGAACTTCCATTATTCCGAATACCTCGACCAGGGGAGGTTTCCGGACACCGCGTATCAAGCGGCCTTCAGTGAGTTCCTGCGCGTGAAATACAAAGGACAGCGGATCGACCTCGTCATCGCCGTACAGCCCGCCGCCGTCGAGTTCATCAACGAGTATCGCGACGAGTTGTTTCCCGACACACCGGTCGTGTACCTCGCGCTCGCTCCTCTCACTCGCCGCCTCGCGAACTCGACTGGAGTGATCGCCCAACTGGACCTCGCCAGAACGCTCACTCTGGCCGTGGCGCTGCAGCCCAACGTTCGGCGCGTCTTCGTCGTCAGCGACGCGGGCAAGACCGGCAAGGAGTACGAGCGCACAACGCGGGTACAGTTGCAGCCGTTCGAATCTCGACTCGAGATCACCTACCTGTCGGGGCTGCCAACAAAGGATCTCGAGGCGCGGCTGGCCACATTGCCCGAAGATTCGATCGTCTACTACCTGGTGGTCTACCGAGGATGGGGCGGGCCAGGCCTTCAGTCCAACAGCGTACTTGGAGCGAGTCGCGGCCGTTGCCCGTGCGCCCACCTATACCTGGGTCGATGCGGTGATGGACCGCGGCATTGTCGGCGGCAGCCTTCTCGACCGGCAGGCCATGATGGAAGCTGTCGCCAATCTGGCGATTCGAGTGCTCCAAGGAGAGCAGGCGGACAGCATCCCGATGTCTTCGCCCGATCTGCATGTCAGTCAGGTCGACTGGCGCCAGCTTCGGCGCTGGGGCATCAGCGAAGCGCGCGTCCCCGCTGGAACGCTCGTCAGGTTCCGCGAGCTTTCGGCCTGGGATCGCTACAAGGCTTACATTCTCAGTGCAGTGGCGCTCCTGCTGGCGCAGACGGTGCTGATCACGGCGCTCCTCGTTCAAAGGTCGAGACGGCGGAATGCGGAGGACCGGGTGCGCGGAAGCCAGGCGGAGCTGCGCACGAGCTATGAGCGACTGCGCGATCTGGGGGCTCGTCTGCTGAACGCGCAGGAGACCGAGCGCTCGCGCATTGCCCGCGAACTGCACGACGACATCGGCCAGCAGATGACGCTCCTGATGATCACTCTCGAGCTGTTGCGCGGCGCTCATGAGGAGGAAACCGAGCAGAAGCTGACTGGTGAGGCGTTGACCCGCGCGAACGCCATTGCCCGAAGCGTGCACGATCTGTCGTACCGTCTGCATCCAGCCAAACTGCGGCTGCTCGGATTGGTCGCCGCTCTGCACGCTCTTCAACGCGAACTGTCAGAATCCGAGATCCCCATCACCTTCGAGCACGACAACGTCCCGTCGACGCTCCCGCCCGACCTGACATTGTGTCTGTTCCGAGTCGTTCAGGAAGCGCTGCAGAACGCCCTCAAGTACAGCAAGGCGTACCGAATATCGGTGCGTTTGAACGGTCGCCCGGAAGGGCTTTCGTTGACCATTGTCGACGACGGCGTGGGTTTCGACGTCGAGGCGGCATTGGGCCAAGGCCTTGGGCTCATCAGCATGGGCGAACGCCTCGAGGCGATCGGGGCCACGCTCGAGATGCACTCCAGTCCTGGCGCCGGGACCAGGCTGGAGGTCACCGTGCCGGTTAACGTCGTAAACGACCGGGAAACGGCCGCCGTCTGACGCTCAACACACGCGCCAACCTGCGCGTGCCGATTTTGCATAGTCTCCCCGTCGGTCGGCCTGTATCGTTCTTGATCGGGCTTGGTAGTCGCGCCCGCTGACGCCGCGGAGCGTCGGCACGTCGACAACAGTACCCACGATGCAGCGGATCAACATCAATTCGACAACAAGTCGGCAGCCTCGAGCCCCATTTCCATGCGATCAGGTATCGGATTCGAACAACCCCGCGTCCTTCTCGTCGACGACAACGACGAAATGCTCGAAATCTGCGCTGCGGTGCTCTCGCGCGGCTTCGTGATTGTCGGGTCTGCGAAGGACGGGCGGGCAGCGCTCCGAGCAGCGGACAGCCTGCGGCCGGATGTCATCGTTCTCGACATCTCGATGCCCGGGATGAGCGGCCTCGAGGTCGCGGCTCGCCTCAAGGCGGCTGGATCGGAGGCGGCCTTGGTGTTTCTCACGATCCTCAACGACGAAGAGATCATCCTGGCCGCGAGAGACGTCGGAGCAGTCGGCTACGTCCTGAAGCCTCGGCTGGCGTCCGACCTCCCACTGGCAGCTCTTGGCGCCACTACCGGCCGCCGGTTTGTGTCGGCCGAGATACCCTCCAGGCTCTGGTGAAATCCTCTATCCAGGGAGCCCCCGACTGCCTCGTCGCTGTCGCGCCAGCACGTCCGGTGGAGTCGACAGGCTGGTGCCGCGTTCGAGAGACGCGATAAAGTACGGCCCATGGGGCGGCCAAGAGTTCTACTGGCTGACGATCACTCGCTGGTTCTCGGAGCATTTGAAAACCTCTTATCGGGTGAGTGCGACATCGTCGGTCAGGTAGCCGACGGACGCGCCCTGATTGACGCCGCCGAGAAGCTCAAGCCAGATGTCATCGTTCTCGACATCGGGATGCCCCTGTTGAACGGCCTCGAAGCCGGACGTCAGATCAAACGGCGGTTGCGAGAGGTCAAGTTGGTGTTCTTGACCATGCACGAGGATGCCGACCTGGCGGCGGATGCGTTCCGATCCGGAGCGTCCGCCTACCTGCTCAAGCGTTCCGCGGCTTCCGAGCTGGTGACGGCGATACGCGAAGTCATGCAAGGGCGGTCGTACGTCACGCCGCTGATTACAGCAGGTCTGGTGGGATCGCTCCTGAACGTCGACGAGCAGAAGCCTGCCCCAGAACTGACTCCGCGGCAGCGGGAAGTGCTGCAATTGCTCGCCGAGGGGCGTTCCATGAAGGAGGTCGGGAACCTGCTGAACCTCACGGCGCGCACTGTCGCCTTTCACAAGTACCGAATAATGGACCAGCTCAAAGTCAAGTCGACCGCGGAGCTCATTCAGTACGCCGTCAGGCACCACATCGTCTGAACCAGCGCGCGTTCTCCTTCACGTTTTTCGCATCGCGGCCACGAGGTCTCTCGACCCTGAGCCCCAGCGAGAGATGGACCTGACGGCTTGGGTGAAGGGGACGTCGAGGATGTGCACCCGTTCAGGGAGCAGAACATAAACGGCTCCGGCGAGCGGGGTAGGCACCGACGGAACGAAGACCGTGAGCCGGCCGTCATCGAGCTCCTCGATAATGAATGCGGGGACGAGCGCATCCTCGAGGTCGACCAGTGCCGGCATCCACGCGCTCTCTTCACTGTCTCCCGCCAACCGTTGTGTCAGGCTGCGGATCAAGCCGTACCCGGGAAGTCTCCCGAAGAACGCCTTCTCCATGCGCTCGCGAACCGCGCGCCCTGATGGCGTGCGCACGGCGACGCCGATGAGGAAACAGATCGTCAGCACCAGCAGCAGAGAGAAGAAACGCTCGGCCGGGATCCATTCAGGGAGGAGCGCTGCGAATGGCCGTACCAGGCCCGCGACCGACTTCATGCCCTTGAGCAGCAGCAGTACCGCCAGGTAGACGGGCACTACGATAAGCAGACCCCCAACGAGTGTGCTCGTCACGAATTCGCGCGCGTATCTCATCGTTCGGGCTCCGTGGCCCCCGGCGCCCACGGTCATCGTCGCCAGCGCCGGTCCCGCTACTTTGGCGTGATCTTCGTGATCTTGTTGCCCTGTATACCGAGGCCCGCCATCAGTCCCTTCTGGCCGAAGACGAAGGCGTAGATGTCGTCCTTCATCGTGTTCGTCGTCGCGGTTTTTGCCTTGCCCTCGTCAATCAGGACGACGCTCGGACCGACGCCGACCTCGAAACCACTCGCGCTGGCGAACTCATCGAGTGCTTTCGCGTTCATGAAGAACATCGCGTAGCCGTACTGCTGGCCGCCGGCCTGCAGCCCGAAGGAAGCGCCGGTCGTCTTGTAGTAGGCAGCCGCGGTCCCACCCTTCAGCAGCGTGCCTTCCCCATACTGACCGCCAATCCCGAGGCCGGCTTTCGTGACTTTCGGGAAGACCAGAATCGCTTGAGCCTTTGGCCCGAGTTGCTTCGCCAGATCCACGCTGGCGTACAGCTGCTGCAAGGCCGCCTGCGACTCGCTTGCGAGCTGGGCCGCTTCTGTCTTTCCCTTGTCCTGAGCGACCGACGCATGCGCCGCACAGAGGAATGCGGTGGCCACCAGAAAGCCTGTCATCCATTTTGTTTTCATCTTCAATCTCCTTGCGGCTCGAGAATTGAACGGGCCAGTCACCACGTCACGAGGCACATTGGGCCGAACGTCCGGCCCGTGCGCTCCACCAACGGGCCGTCGCACCGGGCCCGGCGCCGTGCCCCCAACGCAGGTCGTGTGCCAGAGTTGAGCGCAGGATCACGCCTGTTTCAGGGCTCGCTTCAGCCAGACCCTGCGGGCTGACGTAGTCGCTCCGAAATACCGTGCGCTCGGACTTCCATAGATCACTGTGGCGGCGGCCTTCATGCTGGCTGGACGAGCACACGACTCGCCATCTTGAAGCTCGCCGGTCTCCGCTAGTACGACGACTCGGATCGGGCGGACGTGATCGGCCGTCCGGTCACTGCAGGTTCCTCGACTGGCTGTTCGAACATCGGCTTGTATGCGAAGCCCGCGATTGCGGCGCCGATCATCGGAGCAAGCCAGAACAGCCAGAGCTGCCGAATGGCCCAGTCTCCAACGAACAGCGCGGTTGCAGTGCTGCGCGCCGGATTGACCGAAGTGTTCGTCACCGGAATGCTGATCAGATGGATCAGTGTCAGTGCGAGGCCGATTGCGAGGCCGGCGAATCCCACCGGAGCGCGTTTGTGAGTGGTGCCGAGAATGACGACCAGGAACATGAACGTCATCACGACTTCGCATACGAGCCCCGCCGCAAGCGAATACCCGCCCGGTGAGTGCACGCCGTAGCCGTTGGAGGCGAACCCTCCGGCGAGGCTGAAATCCGCGCGGCCGCTCGCGATGAAGTACAGCACGGCTGCGCCGGCGACGCCACCGAGGACTTGCGCCCCGATGTAAGGTAGCAGCAGGGCGGCGGGAAAACGACCTCCGGCCCACAAGCCGACGGAGACAGCGGGGTTGAAGTGGCCACCCGAGATCGGGCCGAGCGCGTACGCTCCTGTCAGCACCGTGAGGCCGAAAGCCAGTGACACGCCGAGCAATCCGATTCCGACGTCGGGAAAGGCGGCCGCGAGTACCGCGCTGCCGCAACCTCCGAGAACGAGCCAGAACGTGCCGATCGACTCGGCAGTGAGCTTGAAGAACACGGCGGCACTCCTTTGCTGGATGAGGGTTGATTACATGGTTCCGAGTTTCCTGGTGCGTTGGTGCGTCTGCACGAAACCAGAGGTTCACTCACGAGGCGCGACATGGCAGAGGACCTTGCCACGCCTCGTGATCGGAAGGTCATCAGAACCGAATCCTGGCGCCGATCTGAATCGGAAGCGACCAGCGCGAGCTCTCGCTGTTGATGTCGCGCAGGCCCTCCTCGACGAGCCAGTCGACATCCGACAGGCCGCCCATGTAGCGCAGCTGCGTCTCCGCCATCAGCTCGATAGGGCCAAGGCCGATGAGCACGCCGCCGGTGGGGCCGAGGCTGAACGCCCAGGACTTCTCGAAGAACTTGCCGTCTTGGGCGGCGAGTCCCGGCGTCGCCGACAGAGGGACATCGACGAAGGTGCCTCTGATGTCGTCGTACCGGTTGACGCCCACCAGGTAACCCACAAAGGGCGTGAAACGGACGCGGGTGAAGAAGAACCGCTGGCCGCCTTCGAACCCCCAGTAGTTGTAGTCATCGAAGTCCACGAACAGCGGCACGTTGTTCGGGCCCGCGGTGCCCACCTGCACCGTCTCCGACGAGCTCCGCGAGATGGCCAAGTTGAACACCGCTTCCGTGCGGGGGCTTATGCGGTAGCCGGCGCCAACCTTGAAGAGGCCCATGCGGCCGTACACGTCGTCGAAAGTCGTCTCGTTCAGGTTGATCGGCAGGCCAGTGGTCGTTCCCCCGGTGGCCGTCTGAATCATGTTGCCGCTGAACTGGTTGTCCCATCCCCAGAGGGCCGAGATCGTGAGGCGATGCCGAAAGTCCTCGGGGGTCGCGGCCACTGCCACCGTCGTGCGTGATTCGACCCCGACGTGAACCGCTTCGGTCCGCGTGACGTCCACGCGATCGCCAACCTTGAGCCCTGCCATGATGCTGGCGTCGGTCGTCTCCAGCAGACGGCGCGAGTAAACCGTACCCTTTGGTCCCGTGAACGTCACCATGCGCGTTGCAGGGTCCCAGCCGGTGAGGGTGACCGTCGCCACACGCTGCGACGCCACCGTGGCGCCGGGCAGAGCGCCGGGCGTCGTCGTCGTGACCGGCGGCTCGGTCCGGTCAACGGCGGGCTCGCCTGCCGGCTTCGGGCGGACGCTCACCCGGTCGTAGTACGACGCGCTCACAACGTCGCCGACTTTGAGTTGGTCGAAACGCGCGACAGACTGCGGGACGTCGATCGTGACGACGCTTCCTCGATCCCCGCGGATTGTGACCGTTCGGGCGGTGAGGTCGATGGCCTCTATCGTTCCGCGAAGCGTGACCTGGTCGCGGGTCACCTCTCTGGGCTGCGCGCTCGCAAAGGTGGCTGTCAGAACTACGGACAAAAACAACAGCGTGGGTCGGACCTGATTCAACATGACTAGACTCCGTGTCGCGCCACCGATCATCAAGTTCAGCTTCAGCTCGTCGGGCGCCTCAAATCGAGCCGGTTGCGGGCGAAAGGACTTCTGCCGTAATGCACACTGATGGCGAGAATGTCGAAGCCTTCCTCTTACCCGCGAAAGCGCGCCGCTGACGGGATGCCGGCCAAGCACATTGCGACTGCACTCGCAGCAACAACGGAGGATCAATGTCACTCCAACAACGAAGTCCCGGACAGATGACCAAGGTCGCGCGTCTTTGAAATCCTCGCGGCGCGGTGACAACGGGGAGGCTGCAGACCGCGTGCCTTGAAGGGGGAAGTAGAAATGGTGGGATTCATTGAGGATTTCCCGACGGTGCCACCGCTTTGGCAGCGCAGATCACCCCAGTTGACGGACGGCGCACGGAATACCGTGCGAATCGGGCAGGGAGGTCGATCGGTCTTTAGGGAGTGCTCGCCTCTCAGGTGAGCCAGTGCACGCGCAGAGATCCTGGGGGTCGATGGATGCTGCGCCGGGCCGCGCTCCTCCCATAACGAGCGCGGCCCGGCGTCGATGTGCGAACCTGCTAGCGCGTCGCGCGACGCCGCCTGACGGTGAGGCCCAACCCCGCACCGAGTGACGCGAGGCCCACGAGCTGAAGAACCGGCAGGAGGCTGGCGGTCTTGGGCAGGCTCCTCGGCGCAGCGCCCGAGGTCGCTGCCGCGGGCTGGGACGGCGCGGCTGCCGGCGGAGGCGTCGACGCCGTGGGCGCGGCAGCGGCGGGCGTCCCTGCACCGGCATTGCTCTTGGCAAGCGTTGCCTGTACTTCCTTCTCGGTCATGAACCCGGGGCGGCTTAGTCGTGATGATGGTCGCCGTCAGCCGGTCGTTGGCACGGAAGTCCGAGATCTGCGCGGGCTTGCCCTCGCGCATGATCTTGACACCGCGCTTGTCGATGTCGCTCTGCGAGAACATCTTCATGCCCTCGTCCGTGCGAACGATGATGCTCGTGCCCATGGCCTGCATTACGGTTCCGTTCTTCACCTCGGTCACGGTCACGGGGACTGTCGTTACCCTCGTGGTGATCGTCGCGGTACCTGCCATGCCAGGCTTCAGTTCGTTCACCGACAGCATCTTCCCGTCGATGTTGAACTGGAAGTCGGCGGGCACGGTCAGCTCCCTGGTGCCTTCGGGTAACTTGACGACGAGCTGGTTGCCGTCCACGGCGATGACCTGGAACTTCTTGGTTTCCGAGGTCGTTGTCGTCTGCGCCAACGTGACGGCGGCCGTCAGGCACAGGAGCGCACCACTCAACACCACCCGAACGATTTCACGCGTCATAAAGCCTCCTGCTACTTCGGTTGCAAGTCCTTTCGTGCCTCACGACACGGGGACGATAAACGCCCGGATGTCACATCCTTGATCGTCTGCTCTCCGGGTAGTGCACATGCCAACCATTGATCTGCGGTGCGCCGGGACGCATGACACCTGTTCAGCGGGCCCGGGGAACGGCCGCCGCCGTGTCGGCACGCACGGCGCGGACGATGTAACGTTGCGGCGCTGGACCGACGTGGTAGAACGGGTAGCACGTGACCAGCGTGAGCGAGCGCGTGGGCGTCGCGTCGAGCACAGATACGTCCTCAGGGTCGACGATCCAGATCCGTTCGACGCGGTAGACCTCCTTCCCTCGAACCGTTTCGAGTTCGATGACATCGTCGGGCCCGATGTCTTTCAAGCCGCGAAAGAAACCGTCGCGGTGCCCGGCGATTCCGGAATTGCCATCCGTCCCCGGACGGGACGTATCCTCGATGTGACCCACGGCCCGGTTGAGCGTGAAGTCGTCGGTGCCCGGCAAGACCGGCACCTCGAGGCGGATCTTCGGGATGCGCAGGACCGCGAGCGGCGGCGGTGCGGGTTCGTTCAATGCACGCTGCCAGGCGCTGATGCGTTCGCGGTCCCAGAGGCTCAGGTCTGGTGCGGCGGTCTGCTGCGCCGCGGCGGCCTTGAGGACCGCGAAGCGCTCGAGCTCGTGGCGGGCGCCCGTCACCCCTTCGATGTACAGGGCGCCCCACGTCACCAAGCAGACAAGACCGAACGCCCAAGCCGTGCGCTCCGCCACTGCCCCGCGTAATGCAGCAGGCAATCGCGAGTTGAACCTGCTCCGCAGATCAGTCTGATGCGGCAGGTCCCTCGCTTCCGGTGGGCCGGGGTGTCCGGAGATCAGGACTGCCTCATGGCTCTGTCACGGGGGCATGTGCTGTGCCAGAGCGAAAGGTCGAGGATCATGGCCGTTTCGAGGCGCGCGCTCAGGCAGTAGCCCCGCGTCTCCCACGGGCCGACGGAGGGGCTCCGGAATACCGTGCGCGCGCGGCGAACTCGCCATCTTCAGTCTCTCCAGCTTCCTGCTGAGTGTGGGGCGAGGCCGGCGAATCCTGCTGGAGCGCGTTTGTGAGTGGTGCCGAGAATGACGACGTCGAAGAAGCTCTTGCTTGTCGTCGCACGATCTGGAATCAACGACCGGCCGGGGCGATCACGGCGGACCGCCCCGGCCGTAAACCAAGCCCTTACTGGCCGCGCTCGAGCGACACCAGGACCGCTTCTGTCCAGACGAAGTCGACCTTGTCGCCGACCTTCACTTTGGCGAGAGCCTCCGTGTCCTGCACTTTGGATGTGTACTTCCAGCCGTTTGGCCCGGTGAAAGTGATCGTCGGCGCGTTCGGGTCGATGGCCGTAATCGTGGCCGTGATCGTCACCTGCTTGGCTTTGGTGCCACCAGGCAGGACCTGTTCGGAACCAGTCGTGCCCTTGGCGCTGCTCACCACGTCCGACTCGCCGGGCTGCTTCACCCGGACGATGACGTTCTCGTAATAGCGAGCGGTGACCTTGTCGCCGACCTTGAGTTCTGCGAAGCGCTTCACGTCCGGCCCTGCGACGGTCGACACGACGGTGCCGTCCGGTTTCCTGAGGGTCACCGTGCGCGTCGAGGCTTCGATCGCCTCGACGGTGCCCGTCTCCGTTCTCATTTCTGACGAGACGGTCTTGGCCTGGGCCATGGCCGTGCGCGCCATCGACACCAGAACTGCCGCTGCAATGATTCCTACGACGAGCCTTTTCATACGCGTCTCCTTAGCAGAGCGGTGACAGATGGGCAGGCCGCTCGAGCGCGGCCCGCGTAACAGCAGATGGCCTTGCGGGGCGCGACCGAAACGCCTCGCCGATCGGAGGGTCGACGGCACATGCAGCCGATCACCCGAGCGGGCACCCCGCGAGGCTGCAGACCGCGTGCCGTGCGCGGAGACGGAAGAAACGGGCATTTTCATTGAGGATTTCACGACGTGCCGCCCGTTGCGCGCGAACCGCCGGCTCGGCTCCCCCGACCTGACGGAGGGCGCCCGTAATACCGTGGGCGATCAGGCATGGCAGGGGTGTGCGAGGCAAGGGGAAATAGCGCTCTCCGCCACGCGCTCTACGGCGCGCAGCCATCGGCAGTCGACTCTCGCGTGCGGGAATGAGAATTGCGGATCGCTCTGGGATCGTAAGCATCTCGTGGATCTGCGTCAGATCTCGGCGGATCGAGTGGAGGTCAGACAAACGTGCCGGATGCCAACAGCAGTCGGGGCCGATCCGGTTCGCACCGATCGATGTCGGCGACAAGGATCACATCCCGTCGTCGGAAGAGAGGTTCCGGGCCGCGATGGCGCGGCAGCTTGATGCGCACGGCCGCATGCCTCGCGCTGTCCTCCCTTGTCGCATGCGCCAGCCTGGGCAAGAAATCGACGCAGCCCAATCTGACGCCCTGGCCGGAAATCCGCTCTGACTTCCGTGTGGAAGCGCTCCGGCAGCGCATGCACGAGTACTCGATCACGTTCGCCGCGCAAGTCGATCTCGCTGCTACGGCGATCGAACGACGGGCTGCTGATTCGACAGTCCGGCGCAACGCCTTGCTCTGGAGGGTCCGCGCAATACCCGAGATGCGAAAGGCATGCTTTCGGCTGGAGCCGGTCAGTGCCCTCATCGACGCGTGGATCTTCACACGCCAGATGGATCAGCTCTTTAGCGAAGGCGCGGGCGCGGGCGCCTTCGGAACATACCAACCTGAAGCCGTCGAGGTCTCGCGTCGACTCGCCGACCAGATGCGGGAGATCGGCGGTTCGATCGCCGTGTCTCCTGAGGCAAGGGCCGAGTTCGAGCACAGAATCATCGATCCGTGGCTCGCCGAACATCCTCTCCGTGACATCACATTCGTCCGCGAATCTCCGATTGCACGCTTCGCGGAACAATCGCGGGCGCGCGGCGACACGTTGCAGTCCGTCGGCACCATCGAGGACGTCGTGCTCAGCCTCTCCCAGCAAGCGCGCATCTACCTGGCCGATCTGCCGCGGCAGGTGCGGGGAGAACTCGACCTGATGCGCTCCGACATACTGCCTGCTGAAGCGGTGGCATCGATTCAGGGTGACCTGCACGTGAGCGCAGCAGCGGCGGATCGCATCGCTTCAACCGCCGAAGCCATGTCGCCCCTCGCCCTGAACGAGCGGCGGATCGTCCTCGACGAAATGAGTCGGCAGCGAGCCCTGGTGATGGACGCCATTTCCGTCGAGCGGGAACGGGCGGTCGGCGCGATCGTCCGTGCGTTTGCCGAGGAACGCAGCGAACTGCTGCGCAGCTTCGAGTTGCAGCGGCTGGCCACGCTCGAGTGGGCGACCGCGGAGCGCCGTGAGGCGATCGCGGAAGTGCACCGCGAGTTGGCTGGATCGATGTCAGCCCTGCGTGGTGAGCGCGCGGTCGTCGTCGACGACCTGCGTCACATGATCGATGTGGTCTTGCTGCGCGTGGCCATATTCCTCGTCGCAGCAGTGGTGCTGGCGCCGCTCGTCGCTCACGCCTACGCCCGTGTCTGGCCGCGGCGATGGCGCGACCCGCAGGCATGATTTACGTGAGCCGGGCAGGCGCGCCGGTGGAAGAAGAGAGGCAGGTGTCAGAAACTGATGATCGTCAAAAAGCGATGACCGTCTGCAGCATCGGCACCCAGCCCGTCATCCCTGCGGTATAGGGAGTAAAGGCCCCGCTATAAGGAGCTCTGTTGACCCGGAACAGCTCGGTGTTCATCCAGAGTCGCTCGGTCGGAAGGAAATGCCACTTGACCCCACCGCCATACTCATAAGAGTCGCCGAACTGCCCGCGCACCCACGATCCGCGGCCATACAGCAGCCACTTTTTCGGCTCGACAAAAAAACTCGCCGAGAGCTCGGCGCCGTGGTCGAATGTGGATGCGAGCGGAAGCGGTCCGTCGGCTTCGAAATCATTCAGCCAACGCATGAAGTATTGCGCGTTGACCGCAAGCCCGTTCCATTTGATGCCGCCGTCGACCGCCCACAACCTGTACGTGGCCTGGTCGACCGTTACACCCGGCGCAAACGCTCCGGTCGAGAAGGTCAGCACGCCGTCGGAATTGTACAGTGACGTGTTCTCGGGACTTGATTGATCGAGATTTGAAAAACGGTCCTCCCGGGATCGCGTATACGCGGTACCAATTCGAATGCGAACGTCTTTGGAGGCGAAATAATCATCGTACATGTTGCGTGCTTTGCCGGGTTCCCCGTAGGCCCCCAGCGGTTCCCACCAGACACTGCCGGAAAACAGCAGATGCGTATCGATCTTGTTTGCCGAGATACTCAGGGTATTGAGACCGTTGCCGACGAACGCCAAATAATTCAGCCCCTTCACGGGTTCTCCGTTCGCCCAGACTCCCTGGGTGAACCCGGGGCGGAAGAAGTTGTCCGCCATGCTCCTGTCGGTTGCCGTAAAAAATGGGAACGTGGTCAACCAGTGATCGGCTGCCTGGAACGCCCGTGTAACCTCCGGTAATCGCGAGGGCCTTGTTGAATTGCCAGCCAATGTTGCTGGCAACGACGATCGAAGCGGCCCCGGCGGACGTCCAGACGGTGAAGCTGTATCGCGCCCTCTGGTCGAAAATGTAGCCGCCTAAGATGAACATTGCGCGATTGACCGTGATGTCGTTGCGCACATGAACTTCGCGCTCAACGCCCAGGTGGTCGGTGTACGTCTCGTCGCTATCCATGGTGTTGAGATATCGGAGCTGGGTATTGACGTTGAACTTCAGCAGGAAAGGCACCTTGGCGTCTGCGGGAGTTTCCCAGATGACGATTCCATCTCTATAACGATCGTTGTTTGTCTGTGGTGCGGCACCGGATGCCGGCTGTGCGGAAGTACTGTGCCGAATCTGTCACCGCACCGGCTGGTTTGGGTTCCGAAACGGCGACCGTGCTGTTTGGCGGGGCTGCAGGAGACTGTCCCGAGGCAGAAGTCGTGAAGAACGTCACTGACGTCAACGCCAATGCGACTGAAGCCTTGATGAATGCGCGGGAATCGACACGTCTAATCTCCCACCCGAAGCCATCCCGAAATGATTGAAGTACTGGGATTGCGGCACTCACCAAGCCACGGGGTTTCCCATGACTTGGCGAGCCATCGCCGGCAAGCAATGAAGGGCTCCTCGTAGAACTGTCCCCAGGCCGGATTCGAGCGAGGAGCCCGATTCGATCAGCAGAGCACGACGGAGAGGGCGAGACCTGCCTCGCTTGTTTCCTTGTACTTGCTGTTCATCTCTTTCGCGGTTTGGGCCAGCGCTAGCACGGTCTCGTCGAAACTGATACGGTGCCTGGACGCGATCTCGTTGCTGGCGATCGCGAAGGCAGTCCAGGCTTTGACCGCGCCGAAGGCGCAGCGCTCGATGCACGGAACCTGCACGTAACCGGCGACCGGGTCGCAGGTCATGCCCAGGTGATGCTCCAGCGCCGATTCGGCCGCGTTCTCGACGACCAGCGATGGTGCGTCGTACGCGGTCGCGGTCAATGCTGCAGCCATCGACGACGCCACGCCGATCTCTGCCTGGCAGCCGCCCTCGGCCGCAGACAGCGTCGCATGGTGCTTGCAGAGGTAGCCGATCGCCGCAGCGGCGAGCATGCCGTCACGGACCTTCTGCCGATCGACCTTCCGGACCTCGAGCAGCCCATAGACCAGCGACGGCATGACACCGGCGGAACCGCCGGTCGGAGCGGTAATGACGAGGTGTCCGCGCCCATTCTCTTCAGACGCCGCCAACGCGAATGCCGACAGAGCGCCGATACCGCGTTCTGCTTCAAACTTGTCGTCCATGGCGCGCTTGTAAACGGACGCTGCCTTGCTGTGCAGTTTGATCGGGCCCGGCAGCACGTCATCCTCCGGCATCGACAGCCCCGACTTCACCGTCGCGACCATGGCGTTGATGATCTTGTCGAGGAAGGCATTGACCTCCGCTTCACTCCTGCCCGAGATCGACATCTCGTTGGCAAGCATGATCTTGGCGATGGTGGTCTTGTTGTTGTCGGCGTGGGCCCGAAGCTCTTTCATCGTCGCGAACGGGTACTTCGGCGGGTTCTTCTTCGGGGGCGTATAGCCTTTCCACTCGATGAATCCGCCGCCCACCGAGTAGTACTCCTGCTCGAGCAACACCTCGTTGCCGGCGAGGAGTTTGACCGTCATCGTGTTCGGGTGTTTGAAGTCGCCCTTGGTGGCATCGTAGATGACGTCCTTGAGGCTCACATCGATGGACTTGTCGCCGAGCTTCACCGGGAACACCTGGTCAGGCTTGTCTCGCAAGCTGTCGAGAAACTTAGGGTCGACCGTTGCCGGTTCTTTCCCGACCAGCCCTGCGAGCGCGGCTCGTTCCGTGCCGTGTCCCTTGCCCGTCGCGCTGAGGCTGCCGAACAAGTTCACCTGAAGCTTCGTCGCCGTGGCCAGTTTGTCGGCCGGCAGCTTGGTGGCTCGCTGGTAGAAATCGTAGGTAATGCGCATCGGCCCAATCGTGTGCGAACTGGAAGGGCCAGGGCCCACCTTGTAGAACTCGTCCACGGTCGTCAACACCGGCCCCTTTTGCTTCATCACCACGTGCAGGTCCGCAGCCAACGGGACAGCGGGCGCAGCGCCCGCCGGTGCAGATGCGGCTGCTGGCGGAGGGGCTTTTTGTTCGGTCTCCGATCGCGCGCAGCCGTTCATCACCGCAGCTGCCGAGATCACGGCGCTGCGCATGATGAACTTCCGACGGTCGAAGCCGGTCGGAATCTCCGATGGCACCTGCGGCGAAGGACCGAGCGGATCACGGTCATCGTCTTTCACGTCTTCAAGTCTGTTGGACATGGTAGCAACTGCTCTCTTTCCTTAAGATTCAGCTCGCTCGCCGCCGTGTCGGCGCGCAGGGAGACCCTTCGCGGTGGGCGACACTACAACAGCGCCGCGAAACGGCATCACCGTCAACGCACGTCGTGTGCCAGAACAGTGGCCCAGAATCATACCTGTTTTCGTCTGCACGGTTTCGGGGAGGCATCGCATATCCGGTCCGCCGGAGGCCCTCCGAGATCCGGGGGTAAAGCAGGCCGTGACTGAGTCGCGAGTCAGTGGGGGCGATCGCGGAAGTGCGCCGCGAGTTGGCCGGGTCGATCGACAGCCCTGCGTGTTGAGCGCGCCGTCGTCGTCCGTCGTCATCAATGACGTGCGTCACACCGTCGATGTGGTCTTGCTGCGCGCGGCCATATTCCTCGTCGCAGCAGTGTGCTCGCGCCGCTCGTCGCTCACGCCTACGCCCGTGTCTGGCCCCGGCGATGCAGTCAGCGAGTCCGCGGAGATCGTCAACATGCGCTCAGGCGAGCGCTCCTGATTCGGGACCGGTTCGTACCGGAGGTCCTCCGGGATAGCGGAGGTGCCGCGAGTACAACACCGGACGATGCGGCGCATGGTCTGTTCGCTGTCAACGACTTATCGCGCGAACCCTGCTCGGCGCGTGCGTGGCACCTGCCGTGCTCTAGGCCCTGCCAATGAGCTCGCCGAGCGTTCCACACCTGCCTACCCTCCTTCTTCTTGTCTTTCTCGCGGCGCCTGCGGCAGCACAGGACACGCAGGACGACTCGCCGATTAGTCAGAGCGCCGCCGCGTCGCAGGGCAATGTCGCGACGGTGACGTGCACATCCAAACCAGGTGAACGCACGCAGTGCGCGGCCGACACGTCGAAGGGCGTCGTGCTGCTGCGATCGATGGGCGACGCGCCCTGTCTGCTCGGAAGGACCTGGGGCTACGACCAGACCAGCGTCTGGGTGTCGGACGGCTGCAGCGCCGAGTTCGGCACCGGCGCCGCCGCGGAACCGGAGACGAAAAAGCCCAAGCCTCCCTCGCACATTCCGAACGTCGGCTTCCTGCTCGTTCGACGGCGACAAGGGCCAGGTCTATTTCCGGCTTTTCAGCTACGGGCGGTATCTGAACCAGCGGAATCTCGACGAGTCCTACGTCGACGCCTTCGGCAACACGAAGACCGTTCAGCGGCGCCAGGACATCCAGCTGCAGAAGTTCTTCGCGCCGTTCTCGGGGTGGTTCCTCACGCCGAAGATGCGCTACTACCTCTACGTCTGGTCGTCGAACGCATCGCAGGGCGATCCGGCGCAGGTCGTGGGCGCGGGCAACCTGAGCTGGACCTTCAACCGGTTCGTGAGCGTGGGTATCGGCATCACGTCGCTGCCCTCCGTGCGAAGCACAGAGGGTCAGTTCCCGTACTGGCTCGGCGTGGACGATCGCCTGATCGCCGACGAGTTCTTCCGCGGCTCGTACACCTCCGGCGTCTGGCTCAAAGGCGAGTTCCACACCAAGGTCAAGTACCAGGCGATGTTCGCCAACAACCTGAGCACGCTCGGCGTGAGCGCGGCGCAGACTCGACAACAGGATGGACACGCAGTCCTCTCGCTGGTCACATGGCTGCCGACGACCGGCGAGTTCGGCCTGTGGAACACGTTCGGCGACTACGACGATCACCAGAAGGTCGCGACGCGGATCGGCGTGCACTACACCCACAGCCTCGAGGAAAAGCAAAGCCAGCCGGGAACCGAAGGCATCGAGAACAGCCAGATCCGGCTGACGGACGGCAGCGTCATCTTCACGCCGGACCTGTTTGGACCTGGCATCACCGTCAACGAAGTCGACTACCGGATGTCGAGCGTTGACGCGGGAGTCAAGTACAAGGGCCTGTCTCTCGAGGGCGAGTACTACTGGCGCTGGTTGAGCAACTACACCGGCGTCAACACCAGCGGCATTCCCGACATCAACGACCACGGCTATCAGCTGCAGACGTCGGCGATGGCCGTTCCCAAGGTGCTTCAGCTCTACTTCGGCGCCTCGCAGGTGTTCGGCCGCTACGGCGACCACGTGGGAAGTGCGAGGCGGAGAGAACTGGTACCTGATGAAGGAGCGCGGGATTCGCCTCAACGCCGAGTGGATGTACGTGAACAGATCACCGGTGGGCTACACGGCCTATCCCTACGCCGGTCGGCGCCAAGGGCACTGTGTTCCACATCAACCTCGAGATGAACTTCTGATCGAGGAAATGAAAATGACGCGCAGACCTTGGTTCCGTTCGGCGGCTCTTCTCGGTGCCTTCTTCGCGCTGACGCTGCTCGTGATCTTCTTCGTCCGCGCGCGTCCGCTCGACGCACAGGGTCAGGGTGCGGCCAACGAGTTCGACGACTCGCACTTCCACCTGACGAACTACATCCAGCAGGGGATCGACGTTCGCAAGTTCCTCGAAATCATGGGCACGCGCGTCAGTCGTTCGACGCTGTTCGGCATCCCGCTGCAGCAGCAATGGTCGTACGCGAACTCCGGCGACTTCGCGCCCACCTACTATCTGCAGAGCGATGCGCCTCTGTACTACTACTCGTTCACCGACGCGTACATCGCCAGCCTCTTTCGCGCGCTGTCGAAAGCCGAGCAGGCCCGCTTCGATCCGATGATCACCGGGTTCAACCCGGCCGACATGTACGGCGTCGATCACATCCGCCGCGTGCTGTCGACGTTTCCCGGCGTCTTCACCGGCATCGGCGAGTTCAGCATTCACAAGGAGTTCGTCAGCGCCAAGATCCCTGGTGAAACTGCCAGCCTGACCAACCCGGCGCTCGATCGCATCCTCGATTTCGCGGGCGAAGCCGGCCTCGTCGTGATCCTCCACAACGACATCGACATGCCGTTCGCCAAGCAAGACGCCGAGCCGGTCTACCTGACTCAGATGAAGGCGCTGCTCAAGCGCCATCCGAAGACGACGATCATCTGGGCGCACGTCGGCCTCGGTCGTATCGTGCACCCCGTCCGGGTGTCGGCTGAAGCTGCGGAACGCAATCCAGCGCAGGTGACGATCGTCGAAGCCATGGTGAGCGATCCCGCGTTCGCCCACGTGAGCTTCGATATCTCGTGGGACGAGGTCGCCAAGTACGCCGTCGCGACACCCGAGTCAATCAAGCGCGTGGCAGGAATGCTGAACAAGTACCCCGATCGGTTTTTGTTCGGGACCGACACCGTCGCGCCGTCGGGCCCGGCGCCGTACTACGCGGTGTTCGACATGTGGGCGCCGATCTGGCGCCTGCTGACGCCTGAAGCGAGCCTCAAGGTGCGCAAAGGCAACTACGAGCGGATCTTCGACGAAGGCCGTCGACGAGTCCGCGCCTGGGAAGCGGCAAACGTGAAATGAAGCCATCACACATCGGAGAGGAAGACAACTCTATGGAAGCGTGGAGGTTCGACATGGGTGGACGTATTCGGAGTCTGTCGGTCCGGGCGTGCCTGATCGCCCTAGGGGCGCTCGCGTTGCCGGTACCGTCGCACGCACAGTCGCCGGCCGAGATCCAGCAGGCGGTTGATGCCGCATACGGAAAGTTCAGGACGCTCAAGGAAGGCAAGAACGCCGACTACATTCCGGCCCTCGCGAAGGTCGATCCCAATCTGTTCGGGATCGCCGTGGTCACGACCGACGGCAAGGTCTACACCGCCGGTGACGTGAAGACCGAAGTGTCCATCCAGTCGATCTCGAAGGTCTTCACGATGGCTCAGGTCATCCAGGAGCAAGGGCCGCAGTCAGTCGAAAAACGCATTGGGGTCGATGCGACGGGCGCGCGGTTCAACTCGATCATCGCGGTTGAAGGCGTCAGGACCGTCAGCGGCACCGGGGCGCCGGAGATGAACCCGCTGGTGAATCCCGGCGCCATCTCGGCGACGAGCATGGTGACGGGACCGTCTTCGGATGCGGTGTGGCAGAAGATCATCGGCTTCCACAACGACGCCGCCGGACGGCAGTTGACCGTGCTGCAGGACGTCTACAAGTCCGAGTCCGACACCAACCAGCGCAACCAGGCGATCGGCGCGCTGATGCTGGCGTACGGCTACATCAAGAGCGACTGGCGGCAGGCGGTCGATCTCTACACGCGTCAATGCTCGATCGGCGTCAACGCGCAGGATCTGGCGACGATGGCGGCGACGCTGGCGGCAAGCGGCAAGAATCCCGTGACCGGCAAGCAGGTCATGGAGCCGCCAAACGTCCCCAGCGTGCTCGCCGTGATGTCCACCGCCGGTTTGTATGACGACTCGGGCAAATGGCTGTATCACACCGGACTTCCGGCCAAGAGTGGGGTCGGCGGCGGAATCATCGCCGTATCGCCTGGCAAGTTCGGCGTCGCCGTCGTCTCCCCGCCGCTCGACGATGCCGGCAACAGCGTTCGCGCGCAGCGCGCTATTGCGGACATCTCGAATGCGCTCGGCGGCAACCCCTACGCCCCCGCCAGACAGACTGTCGTCGTCAACGCGGAGGCGGCGAAGCCGAGTCTCGAGATCTACGGCTTCGCCATGCTCGACATCGGCCACGACTTCAAACAGATCCACCCCGATTGGTACGACACCTTGCGCCTCACCAGGCTGCCGAAGTTTGAAAACGAGTTCGGTGAGGATCACAGCACGTTCGCGGGGGTGCGCCAGAGCCGCCTGGGCGTCAGGTCCTCGACGCCGACCAAAATTGGCGAACTGAAGACCATCTTCGAGTTCGAGCTGTTCGGCACCGGCGTGGACTCCGGTCAGACCACCTTCCGCCTGCGCCATGCATGGGGAGAGCTCGGCTCGCTGGGGGCCGGTCAGGTACTGGAGCCCCTTTACCGACCCTGACGCGTTCCCGAACTCGCTCGAATACTGGGGGCCCACGGGTCTTCCGTGGTACCGCAACGTGCAACTCCGCTACACGGCGACCATGTCCGAGAAAAGTAACCTGATGTTCGCTCTCGCGCGCCCCGGCGCAAGCGGCGACCAGGGGGTCTATGCCGACCGTATCGAGCTTGACGGCATCCGTCCGCGCTTCCCGCTGCCCGACTTTGCCGCCGCGTACAAATACTCGGGGGATTGGGGCCACATCCGCACCGCTGGAATACTGCGGCGTATCCACTGGGACGATACGCTCGACGACGCCTTCGATCTGTCCGGAGACGCCACCGGCTGGGGATGGAACGTCAGCTCGAACTTCAAAGCCGGCGCGAGCGTCCTGCGGCTGCAGTTCACAGTCGGCGAAGGCGTTCAGAACGAAATGAACGACTCACCGGTTGACATCGGCATCGTCAACAACCTTGGGAACGCGGTGACGCCGATCCTCGGCAAGCCGGTGCCGATCGTCGCGTTCAGCGGGTTCCTGGATCACACCTGGAACGAGAACGTCACCAGCGCAATCGGGTACTCGTGGCAGGACAACGACAATACCGATGCTCAGGCTCCCGACGCCTTCAAAGTCGGACATTACGCACTCGGCAACGTCCTCTACACGCCCGTGCCGAACGTGATGTTCGGCGGCGAGCTGCAGTGGGGCCGGCGCGAGAACTTCTCGGACGGATTCAGCAGCGACGGGTTCAAGGTCCAGTTCTCGTTCAAGTACAACTTCTCCTGGAAACTGGGGGGCTAACCATGAAGGGATACATGCGAGTTCTTTCCGTCAGCGCAGGCGCGCTCGCCCTCGGCATGCTGACGAAGACGAGCCCGGCGCTGAACGCGCAGGCGGCGGGTGACGTGCAGCGGGCCGTGGACGCCGCCTACGCGAAGTTCAAGGACCTCAAGGAAGGCAAGAACGCCGACTACATTCCCGCGCTGGCGAAGGTCGATCCGAACCTGTTCGGCATCGCGGTCGTGACGGTCGACGGTAAGGTCTACACCGCCGGCGATGTCAAAACCGAAGTCTCGATCCAGTCCATCTCGAAAGTGTTCACGATGGCGGAGGTCATCCAGGAGCAGGGGCTGGAGTCCGTCGAGAAGCAGATCGGCGTGGATGCGACCGGCGCGCGGTTCAACTCGATCATCGCCGTCGAGGCGGTTCGCACCGTGGTCGGTTCGGGGGCACCGGAAATGAACCCGTTGGTCAATCCGGGTGCCATTTCGGCAACCAGCATGGTGCGGGGTGCGGCCGCGGACGATGTCTGGAAGAAGATCATCGGCTTCCACAACGATGCCGCCGGACGCGAACTGAGTGTGCTCCAGGACGTGTACAAGTCCGAATCGGACACCAACCAGCGCAACCAGGCCATCGGCGCGCTGATGCTCGCCTACGGCTACATCAAGAACAACTGGCAGCAGGCGGTCGATCTGTACACACGCCAGTGCTCCATTGGCGTGAACGCGAAAGATCTCGCGATGATGGCAGCGACACTGGCCGCCGGCGGCACGAACCCCGTTACCGCCAAACAGGTGATCGATGCCGCGAAGGTCCCCGGCGTCCTCGCCGTGATGGCGACGGCCGGTCTCTATGACGATTCCGGCAAGTGGCTGTATCACACGGGGCTGCCGGCCAAGAGCGGCGTCGGCGGCGGCATCATCGCCGTCTCGCCGGGCAAGTTCGGCATTGCCGTCGTGTCACCCCCGCTCGACGATGCCGGCAACAGCGTGCGTGCGCAGCGCGCGATCGCTGATATCTCGAATACGCTCGGCGGAAATCCGTACACGGTGAAGAAAAGCAGCTGACTTAGTTCGCGTGGAGGAAGAAATGTCCAGAATCACATCCCATCTGCGGTGGGCCGTCGCGGTTGCGCTCGCTGCAATATCGTGTTCGCTCCCACTCGGCGCCCAGACGAAGCCGCGCATCGTCATCGTCGCGACCGGCGGCACGATTGCCGGCGCGGCAGAGTCCACGACCGCTGCCGGATACAAATCCGGCGCCGTCGCCGTCGACGTGTTGATCAACGCTGTGCCGCAAATGAAGAAATTCGCGGATGTTCGCGGCGTGCAGGTGTCCTCCGTCGGCAGCCAGGACATGAACGACGAGCTGTGGATCAAGTTGGCCACCGAAGTGAACCGGCTGGCGGCTCAGTCTGACGTCGACGGCATCGCCATCACGCACGGCACCGATACGATGGAGGAGACAGCGTATTTCCTCAATCTCGTCGTCAAGACCGACAAGCCGGTCGTCCTCACCGGCTCGATGCGGCCGTCCACGTCGCTCAGTGCGGACGGTCCGCTGAACATCTACAACGCCGTTGGCGTGGCCTCGGATCCGCGGGCGAAGGGGCGCGGCGTGCTCGTCGTCGCCAACGACGATATCCACGGCGCGCGGGCCATTACCAAACGCCACACGACCGACGTCGAGACGTTTGTGTCGCCCGAAGTCGGGCTGATCGGCGTGTGCCTCTTCGACGACCGGGAGTTCTCGCGATCTCCGGCGCGAGCGCACACGACCGCGACGCCGTTCAAGGTCTCCGCCGGCCAGACTCTGCCGCGCGTGGATGTGATCTACGCGCATGCCGGGATGTCGCCGGATCTCATCGATGCCGCGGTCGCCAACGGCGCGAAAGGAATCGTCATCGCCGGCGTTGGTGACGGCAACATGACGACGCCGGCGCTCGAGGCCGTAAAACGTGCCATTGGCAAAGGAACGGCGGTCGTGCGCGCGACGCGAGTCGGCGACGGGATCGTCCGCCGCAACATCGAGGTTGAGGACGACAAGGTCGGCACCGTCGTGTCGAAGGAGCTCAATCCGTCCAAGGCACGCGTGCTGTTGAAGCTCGCACTCACCGAGACGTCGGATCCGAAGAAGGTTCAAGAATTCTTCGACAAGTCCTGATCCTCGAGATCGATGATGTTGAGTGATCTCTGGACCTGGTTCGTCGAGACGTTGCGGCAACATCCCGAGCTCGCCGTGTTTCTGGCACTCGGGGCAGGATTCGGGATTGGTCCGCGCAAAATCAAGGGATTCGCGCTCGGCAGCGTGACGGCCACGCTGCTCGCCGGCATCCTCATCGGGCAGTTGCGAATCACGGTCGATGGTCCGATCAAGGCGGCCTTCTTTCTGCTGTTTTTGTTTGCAGTGGGCTACGGTGTCGGGCCGCAGTTCTTTCGAGGAATCGGCAAGGAAGGCCCCAAACAGATCGTCTTTTCGCTCATCGTGCTGGCGCTGTGTCTGCTCGTTCCGGTCCTGTGCGCCTGGATCGCGGGGCTGGACGTCGGGTATGCCGCGGGCCTCTATGCCGGGTCGCAGACCATCTCCGCGGCGATTGGTGTTGCCGCCGATCAAATCGAACGGCTCGGTTTCACCGCGGCAGAGGCTAAGGCTCAGGCCGATGCCATCCCCATCGGCTACGCCGTCACCTATATCTTCGGCACGATTGGCTCGGCGGTGCTGCTGGCGCAGTTGGGCCCGAAACTGATCGGCGTCGACTTGCCGGCCGCCTGCGCCGAGTACGAACGCCGTCTAGGCGGTGGAGCTGTGGGTCTCGAGCCGGGCGTTTTTTCCGCGTACCGAGCCATCGAGCTGCGTGCGTACTCCATCGATCCCGGATCCAACCTGACGGGCCGTCCTGTGCGTGAGCTCTTCCCCGGTCTGCGCATCTTCATCGAGCGCGTACGGCGAGGCGACCATCTGATTGAAGCCGATGCCGACACCGTCCTGATGCCCGGCGACGTGGCGGCTATTTCGGGACCGCGCCCGATGCTGATCGAGCACGTCGATTCCGTCGTGCGTGAGGTCAGCGATCCCAGCCTGCTGAACGTTCCGGCGACAGGGGTCGATGTCTTCGTCACCAACAAGGAGATCAGTGGCAAGACGTTGCGCGAGCTCGCCGATCTGCCGTTCGCGCGTGGCGTCTACCTGCGTCGTATTACGCGAAACATGGTGGAGATACCGATCCTGCCAGGGACGGAAGTGCTGCGCGGTGACATCCTGACAATCGTCGGCAGCACCAGTCACATCGACAGGGCAGTCAATGCCCTGGGGTACGCAGATCGGGCGCTGGAAGCAACGGACTTGATGACGGTGGCGGGAGGCATCGCGCTCGGCGCGCTCGTCGGTGCGATCAGCGTGAATTGGGGTGGAATTCCCATCGGATTGTCCACGTCGGGAGGCGCCCTGTTGGCGGGTCTGGTGCTCGGGTATCTGCGGGCCGTTCGTCCGACCTTTGGACGCATTCCAACGCCGGCGCTGGCCCTGATGAATACCCTCGGCCTCAATGTCTTCATTGCCATCGTCGGCATCAACGCCGGACCGGGATTCGTCGCCGGCCTCCAGCAGGTCGGCTTGAGCCTGTTCGTCTGGGGCATCGTGGCGACCTCCGTGCCGCTCTTCGCCGCGGTTCTCCTCGGCCATTACATCTTCAAGTTTCACCCGGCAATTCTCTTTGGTGTGTGTGCTGGTGTGCGGACCACGACGGCCGCGCTCGGCATGATTCAGGATGCGGCCAGAAGCAAGGTCCCGGCGATCGGTTACGGGATGCCTTATGCGATCGGTAACACGCTGCTCACGATCTTTGGCATGGCAGTCGTGCTGCTCATGAGCAGGTTGGGTTAGGTTTCCAGGAGGCTACGATGGACGCCGTCACGCTGCGGCAGGTACGAAACGCTCAGCCCGTTTGAAATCAAGAACGACCTGGCGAAGGTCGCGACGAAGACCTCCAAGGCTTCACAGGCCGCCTACCTGAATGCCGGACGAGGGAATCCGAACTGGATCGCGACCGAGCCACGCTCGGCGTTCTTCCTGCTCGGACAGTTTGCTATTACCGAGAGCCAGCGCACCATGCACCTGCCTGCCGGTGTCGGAGGAATGCCGAAGGCGGCGGGCATCGCGGCACGGCTCTCCGAATGGCTCGACAAAGAGGGCGACCGGCCCGGCGCCCAGCTCCTGCGAAACGTCGTTCCCTGGGCGGTGAAGACATTCGATTTCAACGCGGATGCCTTCGTGCACGAGTTGGTCGACTCGATTATCGGCGACAACTACCCGGTGCCGGATCGCATGCTCGTGCACAACGAACGGATCGTTCGCGAGTACTTGGCGTGGGCGATGGGCGGCGAGCCCCGGCCGGCCGGGACGTTCGGCCTCTACGCCGTCGAAGGTGGGACGGCGGCGATGTGCTACCTCTTCAAGTCGCTCAAGGCGAACCGGCTGCTCAACCCTGGCGATACCATCGCCATGGTGACGCCGATCTTCACGCCGTACCTGGAGATGCCGCATCTCGAAGACTACGATCTGAAGATCGTCAGCATTCCGGCGCGTCAGGAGCAGCGCTGGCAATTCACGGATCGGGATCTGGCGGGTCTTCTCGACCCCAAGGTCAAGGCGTTCTTCGTCGTCAATCCCGGCAACCCCTACGCGGTGGCCCTGAGTCGCGAGTCGATCGCGGCGATCGGCCGCGTCCTGCAGAAGCGTCCGGATCTCATGGTGCTGACCGACGACGTCTACGGGACGTTCGTCCCGGGATTCCGGTCGCTGCTCGGCGAGTTTCCCAAGAACACCATCGGCGTCTATTCCTACAGCAAGTACTTCGGCTGTTCCGGATGGCGCCTGGGGGTCATCGCCCTGCACGAGAACAACATCTACGACGAGAAGATCGCCGCGCACCCGGAGCCAGTCGCGCAGCTGCTCGACAAGCGCTACGCGCCGCTCACGCTCGAGCCACGCAAGATCAAGTTCCTCGATCGCATCGTCGCCGACAGCCGCGACATCGCGCTCAATCACACCGCCGGCCTATCGCTGCCGCAGCAGGTGATGATGACGCTCTTTTCGCTGGCCGAACTCCACGACCAGAAGAAGGCCTACCAGCAGGCCTGCATCGACATCCTGCGCACGCGCGCTCTGGCCACCATCGAAGGGCTGGGGATCGATGTTCCCCCCAACCCTCTGTTCGACTGGTATTACGGCCTGATCGATTTCGAATTCTGGATACGGAAATATGGCGGCGAAGACGTGGTCACCTGGATCAAGGCGAACGTCCACCCGCTCGACATCGTGTTTCGTCTGGCGGAGGACCACGGCATCGTGCTCCTCAATGGCGGCGGCTTCGACGCGCCTGACTGGTCGGTGCGCGTCTCGTTCGCGAACCTCGACGACGATGTGTACGACGACATCGGACGCGCAGTCCGCGCCGTGGCGCGTGGATACGTTATGGCTTGTCGGGCCGCTCAGGCGGCGGCCACGACGGCCGTACACAGTCCAGCGTAGAACACAGGTCATGGGTGAAGCGCTCATCGGCGTGCTTCGTCACCATCCCGAGGTCGCGTTTTTCCTCGTGCTCGGGATGGGCTACGTGCTCGGCAAAGTGAAACTGGGGAGTTTCACGGTCGGGGCGGTTACCGGGACGCTGCTGGCGGGGGTGCTCATCGGTCAGCTGCACGTGCAGGTATCGGGTGAGGTCAAGCAGTGTTTCTTTCTCCTGTTCCTGTTTTCCATCGGCTTCAGGACCGGTCCCCAGTTCTTTCGCGGATTGCGGAGCGATGGCCTTCAGCAGGCGGTGCTGGCCACAATCGTGGCGACGACGGGTCTCGTCGTCGCCTACCTCGTAAGCCGGCTGTTCAACTACGACGCGGCCACGGCCGCCGGCGTGATCGCCGGCGCGCTCACCGAGTCGGCGACGATTGGTACCGCAAGCGACGCCATCACGCGCCTCGGCCTGCCCGACGCCGAGGCGGCGGGCCTGATCAACCGGATCCCGGTAGCTTTTGCGGTCACCTACTTGATCGGAGTCGTCGGAGCGGCCTGGTTCCTGGCACAGCTCGCGCCGCGACTCATGGGCGTCGACCTCGAGGAGGAATGCCGGCGGTATGAGCAGGAGATGCAGGGTCAGCGAGAGGCCGAGTCTGCGGCGCCGCGGGATATCGAGTACCGCGCCTACGCGGTGCAGCCAGGTTCGCCCATGATCGGACGGCGGACCCGCGAGCTCGAAGAGCTGGCGGGTGATGCCCGTCTGTTCGTCGAGCGAATCCGGCGTGCCCATCGAATTCTCGAGCCCGACGAGACCACCATTCTGCAGGCCGGCGACACGCTGGCGATCACCGGTCGCCGTGAGTTGCTGGTGGCGCGAGTCGATGAACAACGGCTCGCCGTACGGGAAGTGGACGACACCGAGCTCCTCGATGTCTCCGCGGAGGTGCTGGAGGTCGTCGTGACGTCCGCGGAGATCGACGGCCGCACGGTTGCGGATCTCGCCAGAGAGGAATTCGCGCGCAGCGTCTACATGCGTCGGATCGTGCGCGCCGGGACGCCCGTTCCTATCTTCCCGGCGACGGAGATCCAACGCGGCGACGTGCTGACCCTGGTCGGGCCCAGGCGGAGAGTCGCTGCCGCCGTGAGCCGCCTCGGTGTCGCGGACCGCGCAACAGACGTCACCGATATGGTACTCGTGGCGTTCGGCATTGTCGCCGGGGCGCTCGTCGGCATTCCCGCGCTCGTGCTCGGGGGAATCGAAATCGGGTTGAGTCTCAGCGTGGGCGTCTTGCTTGGCGGTCTGGTGTGCGGCTGGCTTCGTTCCATGTGGCCACGCTTCTTCGGCCGCATCCCCGCGCCGACGCTGTGGGTATTCGAGTCGATCGGTCTTGCCGGATTCGTGGCGGTGGTAGGGCTCAATGCCGGGCCCGACTTCGTGGTCGGCCTGCGCACGAGCGGCACCAGCCTGGTGATTGCAGGGCTGGTCACGGTGCTGGTGCCGCATCTCGTCGGCGTCGTTGTCGGACGGTGGGGATTCAAAATGCACCCGGGCGTGCTGCTCGGCGTGTGCGCGGGCGCAGGAACCGCGACGCCCGCGCTTGCCGCGATCCAGGAAGCCGCGAAGAGTCCCGTGCCCACCCTGGGATACGGCGTCTCGTACGCCGTCGGCAACGTGCTGCTGGCTCTCTGGGGCACCGTCATCGTCGCGCTGCTGTGAGCGACCGTGTCGTATGAAATGGTCCGCGCAGGCGACCCTCGCCGTCGTTTTCACGCTGTCCATGACTGCGACAAATCATGCGCAGGGCAAGACCGACGTCGTGACCCTCGCCAACGGCGATCGGATCACCGGCGAGATCGTACAGCTCGAGCGCGGCCGACTCGTGTTCAAGACCGACGACGCCGGTACTCTGTATCTGGAATGGGACAAGCTGTCCAGCGTCGTGGCCAAGCGGATCGTCGAAGTGCTGACGACAAACGGTAGCCGATATCTGGGCAGTCTGGGTCGGACCGCCGACCGATCGATCGTCGTCGTGACCGCGGAAGGCGAGGTGCCACTCCAGATGTGGGAAGTGACGTTGATCACTCCGATCGGGAGGAGCTTCTGGCGGCAGCTCGATGGGTCCATCGATGTCGGATTCAGCTATACACGATCGAGTGGTGTTGCGCAGCTCAATCTGAATTCCGACACCGTGTACCGCAAACTCGCATCCCGGACACGACTCACCGCGTCACTGACCCAGACTCAGAAAGACGATGACTCGGATCGCGACGATCGGGCATCGCTGGAGATGTCGTATCTCCGATATCCCTGGCAGCGCTGGTTCTTCCTGGGGGTCGGCCGCTTCGAGTCGAATGAGAGCCTGGGGCTCGAGCTGCGGTCGCAGATAGGGAGCGTCGTCGGCCCTCGTCTGGTCAACAGCAATCGCGCGCAACTGGTGCTCGGCGCCGGGCTGGCGGTCAACGACGAGCGGGGCGTGGATGTCGAACCGACGCAGAACCTCGAGGCGCTCTTCATGTTCGGAACGTCGTTCTACACGTACGATCGCCCGAAAACGAACCTCGACATCAACCTGCAGTACTACCCAAGTTTGAGCGATGCCGGCCGGCAGCGCGTGCAGCTCGACGCCGGCGTCAAGCGCGAATTCTGGAAGGATGTGTTCGTCGCGCTGACGCTGTACAACAGCTTCGACAATCGCCCTCCGAATCCGACCGCGGACACGAATGACGTCGGCGTGGTCCTGTCTATTGGCTGGACCTACTGACGCGCGAGGATGCCGCGCATGACGCGACCCACACCGAACGTCGCCACGACGCCCACTCCGATGCCCAAAAGGACCTAGGCCATCGCCTGTCTGACGATCAAGAACACGACAGCAGCGGGCCGACGACGTCGTCCGTTCCGTGCGTCCGCCCCAGTCGATTGAGGATTCGAGGAGAGGGCGCCATGGCGCCCTCCCACGAAATGGTGCTGATGCGCCTAGGATTCGCGGACGTTCTCGGCGCGCGGACCCTTGGGGCCCTGCCCGGTCTGGAACGTCACGGCCTGCCCCTCACGGAGCGTCTCGAACGACTGGCACGCCGACTGATGGAAGAAGTACTCCTGGCCCGACTCGTCGGCCACGAAGCCGAAGCCCTTGTCCGAGACGATACGCTTGATGGTGCCCTTGGATGACATATGAAACTCCCAGTTCATCTGAACTGAAAAACGCCTATCGGGCCGGGGCACGGAGAATCCCGCGCCATTGTCTCCGACTCGTCTGCGTGGTCCAGAAGGGGTTCGTGGCCCACCGGAAGGGTGGGCGAGGCGAATGCAGTTCAGGCTCAGCGTAGAAGCGGCGTGTAGACGAGCCCCAAGTGTATCAGGTATTGGTCGCCAGCTTGGCCCTGTCGCTTCCGAGAGTTCCGGGGGGCACACCCCGCCGCGCGGCACCAGAAATCGCTGTCCATTCGATTGGCGGCTGCGCCGCTTCGGCGGGGCAACCTTCGCGTGAACTGAGAGCGAAGACAGTGGCTGGCCGAGCCGAAGCTCGCCCAGCTCGCCCAGATTGATGGTTTGCCGTTCCCCGGTTTCGGAGTCACCGCGGTAGTCCGCGTCCGTCGATGAATTGCTCCGCCCACAACTCGAGCGCCACCGGGCTCCAGAATCCCTCGGTGGTGGACGGCGCCGACAGGGCGCGGCGCCACCAGCGACGAACGACGCTGACGTCGACGAACCCGCGCGCCGCCATGCCCGGCAACAGGCGATCTTCCATCAATGCCACGAACCGGCGGCTACGGAAATACTGCGCCAGCGGTAGATTGAATGCCGATTTGCGGCGGTAGACGAACGCTCGGTCGAAGCTGCGCCTTGCGAGCTCCTTGACCACGATCTTGGTGCCTGCGACGCCGATCGGTAACGACGGCCCCAGCAAGTGTTCGGACGGCAGGCCGCGGGCGAATTCGATCACGTGCCGGTCGAGAAAAGGCACCCGGTTCTCGACGCTATGCGCCATCGTCATCTTGTCCTGGCGCACCAGCAAGTCGACGAGATGCGTCCGTAGTTCGTACTTCAGGCAATTCGAGAGATGGTCGGCGTGGCCCTCCTGAAACAGGGCCCGGCGCTTTTCGATCGCCGGCCGCAGATTCGCCGCGGGTCGCAGCTTCGAGAGACGGGCTTCGGAATGAAACTGAGACGCTCGAATGAATGTGTCGACCGGGTCGTGCACACGCGGCCGGCACGAGCCATTGGCCGCCGCATGTGCGTCGGAGAAGCGCGCGTAGCCGCCGAATAGTTCGTCGGCACCTTCGCCGCTCAGCAGTACCGTGGCATGCTCGCGCGAATGTCGAGCCAGCAACCATAGGGCCAGCGAGTTGGGATGGCTGATCGGCTGATCCATGTGCCAGCTGGCGGCATCCAGCGCGCCGATGAAGGCGGCCTCATCGAAAACAAAACGATGGCTGGTGGCGCGCGCCGTGGCCGCCGCCGCCAGGATCCATCGGTCTTCCGAGAACTGCGGCTCGTCGAAGACGATTGAGAAGGCGTTCAGATCACCACTGTGATGTGAACCCGCCGACACGGTTACCAGCGACGAGTCGACGCCACCGGACAATTGGCACCCCACGTTCACGTCGCTCCGCAATTGCGATTGAACGCTGCGGCCCAGCAGATGGTCGAGGCGATCGACCGCGTTGTCCCGTGACAGGCGCAGCTTTTCGGGGTGGTCGGGGATGCTCCAGTAGCGCACCTCCCTGACACCATCGGGCGTGATCGCGAGGCGATGGCCTGGCTGGACCTGGCGCACGCCCTTGAGTAGCGAGGCTTCGCCTGCAACATAGCGGAATGCCAGCAGCTCATCGACCTGGGTCGGATCGATCTCGGCGCGGAACGCTGGGCACGCCAGAAACGCCTTCGCTTCTGACGCAAAAAGCACGGTCGTTCCGCGCTGCGCCCAGTACAACGGCTTGATGCCGACACGATCGCGGAGCAGGTGGACGGCGCCGCGGCGCGTGTCCGCAATCACGATGGCAAACATGCCATTGAGCCGTTCGAGCATCCGCTCGAGGCCGTCGCGCTCGTAGAGCGCGAGGATGACCTCGGTATCAGTGCCGGTGCGGAAACGGTAGCCGTCGCGCTCGAGCTCGGCCCTGTAGTCGAACGCGTCGTAGATCTCGCCGTTGAAGAGCAGCGCAGTCGAGCCGTCGGGGCTGGTCATCGGCTGGTGTCCACGGGCCGAAAGGTCGAGGATCTTCAGCCGCTGGAAACCCAGCGCGGTGTCAGGGACGCCGCCGCGCAGCGATAGGCAGAGTGTTCCGCGATCGTCTGGACCGCGATGACGAATCATGTCCGTCATCGCCCCGAGCATGCTGGCGTCGGCCGGCGCACCATCCAGGTTGACGAACCCCGCGATTCCGCACATCTGTGAGGGTGATTTGCCTCGGCCGCTTTGTGAGTGTGGCGGCCTTCATCGTCGGTCCAGCGTACCAGAGCGAAGGCTGGCCACGAAAGCCTTCCACCTTTAGAACCCGATTCGCAGTTCGGCGATCTTCCCCTCTGCCACCTTGAACTCATGGTTCATCACGAGAGGATCGGGTAATCCCGTTCGATCGAACGTTCCGTCGATCTTGACTCTGACGATGGTTCGTCCCTGGCGCTCTGTGACGTCCAGGACGTCGAAATGCACGTGAGCCCCGAAGATGTCGGCGCCGGCCCAGGCCGTGATCGCGTCGAGACCGCGCAGCTCGCGGTTCACATCGACGACCACCGCATCGTCTGCGAAGCTCGCCGGAAATTCCTCCTTGGCGCCGGTGTTGACCGCCCTCAGGTAACTGGCGATCGGCCCGGGCAGGTTGAATTCCTTCGTGAATTGCTTGATCTGAGGCATCGTTCACCACCCTTTCCGGCTCCACTGTGCCAAAGACCGTCTGATGCGTCCAAGATATTGTTCCTATCGGACTAATCGCGATAGGGTATCGGAGTGGAACTGCGTCATCTTCGATACTTCGTGGCGGTTGGCGAAGAGGAACATTTCGGCCGCGCCGCGCTACGCCTGCGAGTGGCTCAACCAGCGCTCTCGCGACAGATTCAGGATCTCGAACGCGAGATCGGTTTCCAGTTGTTCGATCGCCTCAGTCGCGGCGTGAAGATCAGTTCGGCGGGCAGGTTGTTTCTCGAGGAGGCGCGTCGAATTCTTCAACAGCTGAACGAGGCGACGGAACGCGCGCAACGTGTGGCGCGCGGCCAATCAGGAACGCTGCGGGTCGGATTCACCGAGAATGCCTCATGGCGGGGCGTGGTACCCGACTCGCTCCACCTCTTCCGAGAGCGCTATCCCGACGCAGAACTGCAGCTGAACCCGCTGCCGAGTCTGCAGCAACTCGAGGCCGTTCGATCTGGCCGACTGGATGCCGGGTTCATGTTCAACCCGCCGAAACCAGATCGGGAGCTGGATCAATTGTCGGTCGCGTTGAACAGCCTCGCATTGGCGGCTCCTGCCTCGCACCCGCTCAGTAAGTTCAAGAACCTCCGGCTGCGTCACATGACGGACGCGCGTTTCATCTGGTTTCCGAGGCGGGAGAGCGCGGCATTCTACGACCGCTTGATGTACGAATGTTTCCGTGGCGGCCTGAAATCGCCTCGGATCGTTCAGGAAGCGTCGAACGAGGCGACGATACTGACACTCGTCGCTCAAGGCATGGGCGTAGGTTTCGTCGTGGAAACCGCCCGCTGGCGATGTCCGGACGGCGTGGCGATATTGAAAGTCGCCGACCTCAAGCTGTCGTTGCCATTGGCTCTCGTCTGGAGAAAGGACAACCTGTCCCCGTTACTCTCCAGATTTGTGGCCGGAGTGGGGAGTTTGGTGAAGCGGAGACCGACTACGCGGCAGGATGGCCAGTTGCGGAATCCTCTCTAGCAGCACCTTAGCCGGCGCGCAGATGCAAGTTCAGCAGACGAGACGGTTCGGAACCGAGCCTCGTAGGCTTCACGAACGAACGCGCAGCCGATCCCGAAGCGCCCGCTATGCTAGATTCGATCGGTGACAATTCCGCGCGAAGTGTTGGCGATCACTCTGGTGTTCGTCGCCTCCTTTGGCTCAGGGTGCGATGTCGTCGGCCCCAGTGCTTGCACGCTGATCGGCTGTACGGGCTTGGTCGTCGAAGTGACTGGTGCGCCGGGTCAGACTCCAGTGACGGTCGTTGTAACCGCGCCTGATGGGTCGGCGAGAAGCACCACCTGCACCTCGCCGACGGGCACTTGTCCAGTGTCCTTCCCCGATTTCACACCCGCCAGCGTCACCATTCGCGTGTCGACTGGCACCCAGACCACCGAAGAGACCAGACAGCCGACGTACGACGTCACCCGACCGAATGGTCCAGCGTGCCCTCCGGAATGTCGAAGCGCTCGAGTGACCGTGGCGTTGTGAAATCGATCGCGGGCTGACCGCATCGCCCACAACGCGAGCTAGCGCGCCACGTGGAATCGCGACGTCGGTTCAGCCACAGGGCATATCACACTCGAAACTACCGTGTCCCATCACCACTGACGACGATTTGATCTGGCTGGTCCAACCGCGATTCGACGGTGCCCTGCAGTTCGATGGTTCGTCCCGGCTGTGCCTGCAGCTGTCCCTCGATTCGCTTGTAGGCATCTGATTCTTTCGGGTCGGGTGCGATCAGCATCACAATCTTCGTTCCGGTCACGTCGATTGCAGGTTTTCCGCCACGTTCGATCAGATTGCCGACCACTGTGACGGTGGCCTCTTTGGAAGCGAACCCGTTGTTTTTGATTATCTGCCGAAGCTGGGCCAGCGTGACGGCGTTCCCCTCCCGCAGCCGAATGTCGGCCGTGGCACGTTCTAATGACACATCTACCGATTCAACACCTGGCAGCTTTCGAATCGCCACGCGCACGGCGTGGGCGCAGACCGCTCAATCCATCCCCTGGATCTTCAGTTCGATGTGCCGGAAATCCGCGAACGCGGCGGACGGGATCAGCAGCGTGATCAGCAGTGCCGCTGCCGTCGTGTAGACGCGATTCATTTGTTAGCCCCTTACTTCAGCCAGAAGAAATAACTGACGTTCACGCCAAATCGGAATCGTTCCTCCGGCTGGCGGCCATTGGTCCGTTGCTGCACTGGAAACATGATGCCCCCTTCAATCCCATACGCCTTGTAGAGCAGCAGCGCCGTCGGCCCGACCATCAGCACCTGACCACCGCTGTCGGCCATTGCTGCGCCATCGTGTCGAGCACGCCCGGTGGATTCACCCACGGCTTCAACGAAGAAACGCAGATCGGGTTTGGGGTAGTCCAGTCGCAGGGCCTTCGGCCGGTAACCGTAAACCACGCTGTAAAGCTTCACGTCCCCGAGGCGGTCACCGCGGTCAGCCGTGTACCGCTGATATCCGCCGCTGACCCAGAAGTAGTGCGAGCGGGACGCATAGCCGCTGGCCACGGTGGTGTAGATGGATGGTGCGGTTCGCACACCACCACGACGCGATTCGAACGGGAGAGTGCCACCGATGTAAGCGGTAGATTCGAACCGCGCACCGTCGCCTACGGCCTGCCGATGAAAACGCCACCCGGCCAGCGCTTCGAATTCGCGGTTTCCCGACATCATGGCCATCATGCGGCCCATCGGCATGGGTCCACCGGTGGTGAGCGGGATCGGCAGTGAGGCAGACAGTTGCAGGTCTTCGGTGAGGCCGAAGCTGATCATGCTGCGCAACATCTGATCGTTTCCATCGGGGCCTTCACCCATGCGTCCCATCCAAGCCTGATCGAACGACCAGCCGCCTTTTCCCAACGTCGGTGTCGCCCCGCCGAATACCGGCCCGTGGCCCGAAGCCACCGCGCGGGGCGGAGCGACGAAGGTGGTGACGATAGCGAGTGTCATCACAAGTTTTGGAACCATTGATCCCTTTCGTCTCACATCGCAGACAGCACCAGCAGTGATCCGTAGGTCAACACCACGGCACAGATGTAGATGACCATCGATAGCCAGAACACGCGGCGATTCCAGCGCATCAATGGGCTATCGATGTGACACAGTTCGCCCGGTGCGCAGCGGCGCGGGCGCACCACGACCAGCCAGTAGTTCAGCGCCAGCTGCAGGCCCGACGCGATGAACACCAGGGTTTTATGCCGACTGATGACCGCCAGCCACGGGACGACGGTCACGGCAGAAGCGACCACTGACCCTAGACCTAGGGTCACAAAGAGAATCGGGAATGCTCAACAGACCAGCGTGGTGATCGAGGACGCCAGTCCGAAGACACTGCTGACACGTTCCGTCTGCATCGTTCCTCACATTCGTTCGGGGCAACACTTCGCCCGCTACTGAACGCGCGTGCAATCAGCAGGACGGCCGGATCAGATCAGAAGGACGGCGCTGAGGAAAGGCGGACTGTGTGGATACCGGTGCAGCGCGCGTTCGAACGTGACCGCTGCGGCGCGGCGAGGATCCTCGATGATGCTGGGTGGCGCGGCTGCGACAGCGACCAGCGAAACGGGGAAGGTGGCCACAGCCACGAGCAGCAGCTGCTGCGCTTGTTCGTTTTGCGCGCAGCAGGCATCAGCGGATGGCTGGTCGGCGCAGCCGTCGTGGGCGGACTCGCAGCAATCCATGCGCGCCGCCGCAGTTGCCTGCCAGCCTGCGCACGTCATGGACGCCACCGACGCCGAAAGCGCCAGGATGACCAACGCAGCCAGCAGCCGCCGCATTAGGCGATTGTGAACCTCACCGTACGACGTGTCAACGCGCACCGACAGCAGCCGCCCGCAGCGACGAACAAGACGAAAAGGATTTCCGGGGGAAGGAAGTTGACCCTAACGTTCGCCAGTTGGAACCTCATCGGGGGATTCTTGCGGCAAATCGAAGGTTGCGATCGACCGCCCGGAGTTGACAGCAGCGACCACTTGAAGCCCAACGCCAGACCGACGACAATCGCCTCTGACCATCCCTAGCTGACATCTTCGGGAGGCCACCATGACCGTACGTCTCTCAACCGTCGGACCACACCGGGTTGCCGTCGGTCCGGGCCATCCCGTGTCCTCGCTCGTTGAGATCGATGTCGGCGCGCGGTCGCACGCCGGCTACCACCGCGCGAGCAACGAGGACCACTTCTTCGTCACCAGGCTCGGCCGCACACTTGAGACGATGATCACGAGCCTCCCCGTGGAAGATGTGCCGGCACGCACGGAGGAGGTCAACTACGTGATGGTCGTCGCCGACGGCATGGGCGGCCACGCCGCGGGCGAAATCGCGAGCCGACTGGCGATCTCCGCTCTGGTCGGCCTTGCGCTCGAGGTGCCTGACTGGATTTTCAAAGTGGACGAAGAACATGCACCCGAGATCGAGCGGCGGTCCCGCAAATACCTGCAGGAAGTCGGCGCGATGCTGGTCGAGCGCGGCCGGCGCGACGCGGCGTTGCGCGGGATGGGGACGACGCTGACCGCCGTTCGCAGCCTTGGCCGCGACCTGCTGATCACCCACGTCGGCGACTCACGAGCGTACCTGCTGCGCGGCGGCGGTCTGCATCGCCTCACGCGAGACCACACATTTGCGCAGCTGCTGGTCGACAGCGGACAACTCGCGCCTGGCGACGTCGCCGCGTCGGGCCACCGCCACGTGCTGACGAACGCGCTCGGCGGAACGATCGAGGATGTCCAGGTCGACACCGATCGGCTGCAGCTCGAGGACGGCGACCGCCTGCTGCTCTGCAGCGACGGCCTGACCGACCTGGTCGACGACCAGACGATCACCAATATCCTGCGGGAGACGACCCGGTCGATCGATGCGTGTGATCGACTCGTGCAGCGGGCGCTCGACAACGGGGGCCGGGACAACGTGACCGTAATCGTGGCCGCGTACCGGCTTCCGGAACCGGAGCGATCGAAGGAATCGACGGGCGACGAACCTGACACTCAGAGCGGCCCGTAGCACGACGACCCCCGATCAGGAACGCGACCGCGAGCGACTGGACGAAGCGTTCCTCTACTCCGAGTCGATGGACGTCACGAGCTACAGCCCGGCAACGCGACAAGCTGCGCGAGAAACCGACGCTCGCCAAGATCGAGCAACCACGCTGAAGCAGTCGACGAACTCGACGTGCAGGGCATCCTGGCGTTCTCAGAACGCATCCTACCGCGCGCGTCAGACCTGTGGGTCCAAGCGTCGCTCGACTACAAGATTTGAAACTTGCGCTCCCGAGCCAATTCGCAGTTCCTCGTGCAGCTTGTCGCGTTGCCGGCTGTAGCTCGTGACGTCGATCGACTCGGAGTAGCACCACTTTTTCAACTACTTGGTGCGGTTCGAGAGTGCTGATGAAAGATGGAGTGTGAGGTCCTCCTCCGCCAAGGCTACGGCGGACAACATTCTCGTGGCTTGCCAACTCGAAGCTCACGCCGACGTTGGCAAGCGTGAGCGAAGGTTGGTGAGCCGCCTCGGAAGTCGAACCTTCAACCCGCAGATGAAGAGATACATGAAGAAACCAGAATGAGGAAGATTTTCGAGGGATTTTGCGCGTCGAGTCTTCAGAATGCGGCAAACGGCGGAACATCGTTGCAGCCTGCGCGCAACCGGGCCGTAGCAAAGCGAGCCTAGCCGACAGCCGCCACCCCTCGTTACGCTAGCGGCTACCAGAGGCCGCCGGGTATCGATATAGTCATTGAGTAACGTCATCTTGCTGTAGGTTGTAGGCTGTTGCCGCGATGGATGAACCGTTCTTGCCATGGTGCTACAAAGGATTGAGGAACATCTTTCCGCCAGCGATGCCGGAGACTCGCCGGATCGCCCCGGCGTCGATTGCGGTGGTGGCACTGGCATCAGTCTCACTATTCGCGCAGGAGACGGCGCGACTACGCATTCCGCAGAAGCCATTTGCGTCATTTCGAGTGATCGGGACCATCCATTACGTCGGCTCAACCAACGCCGGCGCATTCCTGATCTCGACACCTGAAGGGCACATCCTCCTCGACACGGGCTACCCCAAGACCGAGGCCTGGGTCCGGACAAGCATCGAACAGCTGGGGTTCAGGCTCGCCGACATCAAGTTGATCCTGAACACGCATGCTCATAGTGATCACGTTGGGGGGCACGCGCAATTCAAGGAGTGGACGGGAGCGAAGATCCTCACGTCGCAGGCCGACGCGCCGGTGCTCGCCGACGGCGGCCGCAGTGATTTCCGTAGTGACGGCCGCGAGCTGTGGAGGCCCGTGGCGGCCGATGGGATCGTAGGCCACGGGCAGGAAGTCACCCTCGGCGGCGTAACGCTCGTTGCCCACATGACGCCGGGCCACACGAAAGGAAACACCACCTGGACGATGATGGTCGATGAGGGAGGACGGACGTACAACGTAGTTTTCGTCGGCAGCATGGGGCTGAATCGTGCCCGGTTGGTGAACAACGCGAAGTACCCTGAGATGGTCGACGACTACGCCAAGGCGTTCGACGTCCTCAAGAAGCTGCCCTGTGACGTCTTTCTTGCGTTTCACGCTGACCATTTCGGTCTCGTGGCGAAGAAGCGCAAACTCGATGCGCGGACGTCGCCGAATCCTTTCATCGACGGCCCAGGGTTCCGCGCGTATTTGGAGAAGAACGAGGCGCTGTTCCGGGCCCAGCTGGAGACGGAACGCACCAGCCGCTAATCCCTTCCGCCGACCTTGCGTCAATCGCCCACATCGCAGCACGGCGGGACGGCCATTTCCTCGAACGACAACGGTTCATCCCTGTGCCCATCGGCGCCTCGCACTTCTGGGCGTCCTGGTTCTGTTCGCTCTGACCAGCGTCCTGCCAGCGACGGTGTCGGCGCAGAATGAAGGCCGCCCAGATCTCCCGACGCCAGATCAGCTGAACGTGCATGTCATACCCGTCGCCGCGTCCAATCAAAGTCGACGGGATTCTGGACGAGGCGGTATGGCGCACGCCGTGCCGGCCACACGGTTCTGGCAGTACGCGCCCCTTGACCGGGTCCCGGCCACCGAGGATACCGAAGTCCGTGTCATCCAGGACGATCGAGCACTCTACTTCGGGATCATCTGCCACGACGCCAATCCGAAGGGGATCATCGCCCTGGACATGCGGCGCGATGCGCCTCTCTCGAACGACGACTATGTCGGGATCTACCTCGACACCTACCACGATCATCGAAACTTCTACTACTTCTCGACGAACTCCCTGGGAACCCGCCGCGACGGCATCGTCACCGATGCGCGGTCGTACAACACGGCGTGGAACGGCATCTGGCAGGTCAAGACGCAGGTAACCGACGCCGGCTGGACCTCAGAGTTCCGGATTCCCTTCTCCACGCTCCGATTCGGAGGCGACCAGCCGATGACCTGGGGGCTGCAGCTCAGTCGCGCCATTCGGCGCAAACAGGAATCGGCCTACTGGGCACCGATCCCGAGGTGGCTGGGCGGTCGTGCGACCTGGCGAGCCGAGCGCTACGGCCAGTTGGTCGGCATACGAACCGATGCGGCCTACGCCCGATGGGAAGCGGAGCCCTACGCGCTCGGCGGCGGAGAGCGCGGTTACCGGCCCACGTCATCGGATCCCCGGTTCAACAGGAGGCGACGTCCTCTACGACTTCACGCCGAACCTTCGGGGGACCCTCTCGATTCGGACTGATTTTGCGCAGGTGGAAGCCGATCAGGAAGTGATCAATTTCACACGATTCCCCCTCTTCTTTCCGGAGAAGCGGGACTTCTTCCTGGAGGACGCCGGACTGTTCAACGTTGGCCTCGATCAAGAGATGATGATGTTCTACAGTCGCCGGGTCGGCCTGTCCGACGGGCAGGAAGTGCCGATTCTGGCTGCCGGCAAGCTCTCGGGTCGAGTGGGACCTTATTCAGTCGGCGTGATGAACGTGCAGACCGAGAGCGCCGACCTGTCGCTGCCCGCTGGGTCCACCGTGTCAGTGCCGTCGACGAACTACAGCGTGATCCGGGTCAAGCGCAACCTGTTCACCAACAGCAGCATCGGTGCCATCGTCACCAGCAACCAGAGCAGCACTTCCGATTTCAGTCGGCTAGCGGGTCTCGACGGCAACTTCTGGTTCAGTCCTTCTCTGAAGGGAGAGCTGCTGCTGGCACACACCTTCAGTCCAGCGGGCTCAAGAGGGCAGCCTCGGAATCGGGCGCCTGATGTTCTCCAAACGGGACATCGTTGCAGACGTCCGCTACTACGCGGTAGGTCCCGACTTCGTCCCTGAGATGGGGTTTGTGACGCAAAACGATCTACGACGCTCCTCCGTCGCGGCTGGCTATACGCAATGGATCAATCGCAAGCGTGTCCGGAACGTCATCTACTCCGGATCCATGGTCTACGATGCCTTCTACGACCACGCCTTCCTCGGAAGGCGTGGCACGGTCGGGGCAGAGCTCACCCTCGAGTCCAATGACAGGATTGGCTATTCCTACGGTCCGGCCAGGGAACGCATCTCCGCTTCCTTCTCGATCGGCCCGATCACCATTCAGCCCGGCGACTACACCAATCGGTCGCACGAGTTCACCTTCGAGAGTAACGCCAGCCGACCCATCTCGGGAATCGTGAACTACAGCCTGATTGACTACTGGAGTGGAGAACGCAGGCAGCTGCTGTTTTCGACGAACGTCCACCCGACGGCCAATCTGTCGGTCGACTTCATCTATACGCACAACACGGTCGATCACCCCCACGGGCGCCTTCGACACGACGACGCTCAGCAACCGAGTCCTGTATGCATTCACGACCGATCTGTTCGTGAAGTCGTACATCCAGTGGAACGACCTCGACGAGAAGGTGTCGGCGAACGTCTTGGTGGGCTGGGAGTATCGGCCAGGCAGCGAAATCTATTTCGTGTACGACGAGATCAGGGATCGCTTCGATCGGCCCATCTGGCGTCTCGCAACCGGATACTGCTGGCGAAGTGGACCTACAAGTTTCGATTCTAGCGGCCACCACCAATCGAATCAGCCATTGGACGGGGATGGCCAGCCTCTCGTGCGAGCGGGAAGCTCCGCCTCCGCGGCGTGCGATCGTGAGCCGGCTCCGGCCGAGAGCCTTCGCGCTGGCCTGCCAGCCTGAGCCTCACGCTCACGAAGGCAGGCGTGAGCGAAGCTGCGACCTTCGCGTGGCTTGCCAACCGTAGCTTACGCCGACGTTGACAAGCGTGAGCGCAGACTAAGAGACGCATCAATCGGTCAAAATAGCTAAGAAATCGAGGGACTTTGTACATGTGGGTTGCAAAACGTGGCGACGCGCGGCAGGTCGACGCATCCCAGACGCAACCGAACGCCGAGGGACCTTTCATTGACATTTGAAACTTGCGCTCCCGAGCCAATTCGCACCGTTGCCGTACCGAAATCAACGGTACGATATCGTCCCGGAAGCCCACATGAACATTACCGTTGCGAGGCACGACGCGGTGCCGGTCCTGACACTGGCTGGTCGTTTCGATGGATACGGCGCCACCGTGTTCGATCAACAGGTCGAGCCCCTCGTCCACGAGGCGGCTTGGTGGGTGCTCGACCTTGGCTCCTTACAGGTACATCTCGAGCATGGGGCTCCGGTCGCTGATCCGAGCCGAGAAGCGGCTGCACGAGCGGCACGGGGGCGTGGTGCTGGTGGGGTTGACGACGCCGACCCGCCACGTGCTCGAAATGGTGGGACTGCTGGGTCATTTCCGGGAGGCGGAATCTGTGGACGCTGCCGTCGAACTGGTGCGCGCCGGAAGCGTCGCACCCGAACGTGCTGTGCAGCGGTTGCGCCAGAACCGCTCGTGCAGCTTCTGGCCGCTCGCCGGCAGGAGTGTTCTCGAGGTCTGGGGATCGGGCGGTCCGGCCAGGAGCGATGGGCGGGGCACCGACACCCTCCAGATGTTCACGCTCGAGGATCTGGGATTTGCGTTCGGCGTGGCTGGCCTCGGCGAAACAGCAGCAGAGGCGTCTGAGGCAGCCGGGCCGTTTCTCTCGACGCCCACGTTTGCCGCCGTACTTCCCGGCGGTGCGCACGGCATCGCTGATTTCCTGCTGCCAGAGAAACCGGCGGACGCACCGCTGCACGTTGCCTTCGCTCTCGGTCTGGACGGCTCCCCGGCGTTCGCGCTGAAGGTCGAATGCACAAGCGGTTTTACGCCGGGCGATCTCGTAGAGGACACATTGGCGATCGCCTCGGAAGCAGCGAGCCCCGACCTGATCGCGATCGTGTCCGTGATCAGGCGTGCCGAGACCGACGTCCCTGGCATTCTCGTGTGCGTGGTCGCCGACGCGGCTGCGATGTCGCGCGCCGAGACGGGGTTCGACGCTTTGACGCAATGGCTGAGCGCGTGCGAGGTTGCAGCGGGACGGCTGTTTGCCGGACGCGCAGCATTCCTCTCGTCCTCCTCAGCCGACTTCCGCATGGCGTCGAACCCGACGGAGGTTATCCGGACAGTGGCGACGTTGGAAACACTCGAAAGCATTTCGGACGTGGATCCCGCGTGGCGCATTACAGAGGCACTCGTCTGGGGCTATCGGCCATCGGGCCTGCGCGACGGACGGGAGAAGCTGCTGTCAGTCGAGGTGGACGGCGATGTAACGGTGCTCGCGGAGTGGGAGAACATCGCGCGCAGGTTGTACCGCGACTGCCGACGGATCGTTCTGACGCCTCTTCACGGCGGCTTCATGTCGAAGACCTTCCGCGTGGCGAGCTACGATGCCGACGGACGGCGGATGCTGCCGACCGTTCTGAAGATCGGATCGCGCGCGCTGACCGGACGGGAGGAGCAAGCCAACCGCAAATACGTCGAACGCTTCATCCTCAACAACAGCACGACGATTCTGGGTGGCGCAGCGGCTGGCGACTGGGCTGGCCTGCGCTACAACTTCCTTGGCGTGACGGGATCGGACTCGCTCGTCTGGTTGCGGGATCATTATCAGCAGCGGCCGGTCGAACAAGTCGTGCCGATCATCGACGCGGTGTTCACGCGGATCCTCAAGCCGTGGTACGGGCAGCCCCGCTGGGAGACCGTGAGGCTCTACGAGGAGCACGATCCCCGCCGGCTCTTTCCGTCGCTCTGTGAGGCGGCTGAGCAGGTGCTGGGAGTCTCCGCCAACTCACCGCTCATGCCCTGCCCCGAGCTCGGCATCGACCTTCCCAATCCGTATCACTTCCTCCAGCACGAGTTTTCACGCCGGAAGGAGCAGTCGAGGCTCTGGTACACCTCGATCTGTCACGGCGATCTGAACATGCAGAACGTCCTGCTCGACGAGCGGGAGAACATCTACGTGATCGATTTCTCTGAGACGCGGCCGCGCAATATCGTGTCCGATCTGGCCCGCCTCGAACCGATCGTGAAGTTCGAGATGGTCAAGATCGACGACGCCGCAGCCCTGCGGCAGATGCTGGAGTTCGAGAAGGGTCTCATCAGTTCGAAGACGCTGCACCAGATACCACCGTTCACCTATACGGGATCCGATCCTTCGGTCCGCAAGGCTTACGAGGTGATTCGGCTCCTGCGCCGGCACGCCGACACTGTCACGATCTTCGAGACCGATATCGTGCCGTATTGGCTCGCCCTGCTCGAATGGACCCTGCCGGTGGTCATCTACGTGCAGATGTCGGACTGGCAAAAGAAGTACGCGGCCTACAGTGCAGCCCTGCTCTGCGAGGCGATCATGAGGCTGGAATTATCCCGGTGAACGCCTGTCGTTCGAACTCACCTCTCTATACGGGCGAGCGCTTCCTCGGTTGTCGCGCACGTTTCGAGCATCCCTGAGAAACCGGATACGTCGAGTACCCGGCCGACCAGATCGCCCGGAGCTGCCAGGAGCAGTCGGCCACCGTCGGCGTTCAGGCGCTTGGCAGCAACGATCAGCACCCGCAGACCGGCGCTGTTGATGTAGCCGAGCCCGGCCAGATTGACGATGATGCGCCGGTGTCCCTCGGCGATCAGGTCGAAGAGTCGTGCTTCGAATGGAGTGACCGTCTCTGCGTTCAGCCGCCCGGTGACCGCGAGCACGATGACAAGGCCGTGTGACACCGTCGTGACTTCCACGCTCCCTCCTGCCTCCAGCCTACAGTTTTTTCTTCATGGTCAAGACGTTCCGTCCGTCCTCCCGCCGGTATTCCACCGAGTTCATCACCGATCGCACCAGGTGGATGCCGAGTCCGCCGATCGGCCGCTCGTCGATGCTCGCGCCAATGTCGGGGGCTGGCGCCTCCAGCGGATTGAAGGCGCGGCCGTCATCTTCCACTTGCGCCGTCAGCACGTCCTGTTCGAGCGCCAGCCGCACGACGATCGGATGCTGCCGGCCATCGTCGTCGTGCCCATATCGAATGACGTTCGTGACGACCTCGTCGAGTGCGAGGTTCATGCTGAAGACAGCCTCCGGTCCGAGCCCCTCCGCCTCGCCGAACGCCTCGACGAGCCGGCTGAGCCTCTCCACCTCAGATAGCTGGTTGACGAGCGTGACTGAGATCGAGGGCGTCATGACGCATCCTCTCGGCTGCCATCCGCCGAGCCGCAGTAGCGCAGCGCCACGAGGGTGATGTCGTCGGTGGGGGGGGCGCCGGCCGTGAACTCCTCCACCGCGCGCGACACACGTTCCACGAGCTGCCGCGCCGTTTCGCCCGGCGCCGTGCGCACGCAGGCCTCGAGCCGCGACTCCAGGAAGAACTCTTCGTCAGGACCCGTGGCCTCCGTCACGCCATCGGTGTAGAGGACCAAGGCATCCTGCGGCTGCAGGGTCAGGCGGCCCAGCCGGTACGTCGCCGCGTCGAAAAGACCGAGCGCCGGCCCGCCGACGCGGGGCAACGTCTCGAGGCTGCCGTGGCAGCGGAGCACGTAAGGAGGATTGTGGCCGCCGTTGCTGTAGATGACCTCACCCGAGGGGACGTGCAGCTTGCCACAGAACATCGTGACAAAGAGGGATGAGTCATTATCAGCGCACAGGTGCTGATTGAGCTTGCTGAGCAGCGCCGCCGGATCGAGCCCCCAGACGAGCGACGATCGGAAGAGCGTCAGCGTGACCGCCATGAACAATGAGGCCGGTACGCCCTTGCCGGCCACGTCGCCAATCACGAAGTACAGCTCGTCTTCGCCGAACAAGAAGAAGTCGTAGAAGTCTCCCCCAACCTCTCGCGCCGGATGGATCAGGGCGTGCAGGTCGAACTCGGGCCGTTGCGGAAACGGCGGGAAGATCTTCGGAAGGATGCTCATCTGGATCTCGTGCGCCACACGCAGCTCACTCTCGATCCGTTCCTTGGCAGCAGTCGCGGACGTGAGCCGCTCGATCGATTCGGCGAGCTGACCCGCCATGCGGTTGAAGGAGGCGGCCAGGCGGCCGATCTCGTTGCTGGCTTCGACGTCGACTCGCCGGCTGAGGTCTCCATCGGCGATCCGGGCAGTCGCCGCCGTGAGCTTCACGACGGGTCCGGCGATCGCGCGGGCGACCGACAGCGCCGCCAGCACCACGACGACGAGCGTCGCACCGGCCAGGCCGAAGGTCAGCATCTTCAGACGCGCGATGGGGCGGAACGCTTCCCGAGTGTCGATCTTGACGACCAGGCCGGCGCCGACGGCCGGCACATAGCGCCACACAGCCAGGACAGGCTCGCCGCGGTAATCCACTGCGAGTCCTTCACCGCGATAGCCGCGAGCGGAACGCTGAGACGGGGCCGCCTGCGACCCGCCGACGGGCACCTTGAGGCGAAACGCCGCGTGCGGGTCGTGCCGCAGCGGCGTGATGAACATCACATCTTCGCTGACGCTCCGCGTCAGCACCGTCTCGCCGGTCTCCCCCAGTCCCGTGTAGTCGTGGATCACGCGAAACAACTCGTCGTTGTTCAAGCGGAGCGCAACGACGCCGACCTGCCGGTTCTCCTGCAGCACCGGGGCGGCCACGAACGCCGCGATCTCTCCCGTGTCCGGATAGAGGGCATAGTCGGAGAACTCTGTGACCAGCAGCGTGTTTGCACGCTCGAAGGCCTGGCCCAGACCAGTGGCACGATACGATCCGGTCTTCAGATTCGTCCCGAACTCGTTCCCTCGCCTGATGGAGAAGACCACATCTCCTGAGGATGCGATCAGCGCGAGGTCCACGTAGTTGAACGCTTCCACGTAGGACGTCAGAAACGGCCGGAACCGCCGATCGACGTCAGCGTAGGCAGCAGACTCCGGACCGGCCTCGCGCAACGCCCGTTCCAGCGACCGAACCGCGTCGGCTGCAGCTGGCAAGCGCGAGAGCGCCGTGACGTTTCGCTCGTGGGCACGCACCACCGCGCCGATTGCGTCCACCTGCCTGCGGGCGATCGCGAACAGGCCGTTGGTCACCTCCGCCCGCAAGGCGCGCTCGGCGCCTGCATAGGCCAGGTACGCCACGATTGCAAACGGCACCAGCGCAATCATGATGAACCAGAGCAGAAGCTGATGGGAGAGTCGCCGCATCATCAATTCGTGCGCGATGCCTCCGCTCCGGGGTTGGCCCAGCCGTGCCAGCGTCCGTACAGGACCTGCAGGAACGCGTCCCATTCGGCGCGCGATCGGTATGGCGGATACGGTGCCGGACGCACCGGTTTTCCGGATTCCCAGACGATGTCGAATTGGCCGTCCGATCTGATGCGGCCGACACGCACCATCTTCCACGTGTGCTGTGTCTCGGGATCGACATACACCACGCCCTGCGGGGCCGGAAAGCTCTGATCGCCGAGCGCCCTCCGCACAGCTTCCGTTTCGATGGAATGTGCGTCCTTTACCGCGAGGGCCCACAGGTGCACGCCGACGTAGGCCGCTTCCATCGGGTCGGCGGCGACGCGCGATGTGCCGTATGCCTCGTGCAGGCGTGACAGGAACGCACGGTTCTCCTCGCGGTTGATGCTCTGAAAATAATTCCACGCCGCGTAGTGGCCTGCCACGTATGCGCGGTTCATGGTGCTCAGTTCCGTCTCCGCGATGCTGAACGACATCACCGGCAGCTTGTCCGGCGTGATGCCCGCACGGTGGAGATCCTCGAAGAAGGCGATGTTGCTATCGCCGTTGATCGTGTTCAGGATGACGTCCGGCTGGGCCGCCTGAATCCTCTCGACGATCGGGCGGCTGTCGCGGCTGCCGAGCAGCAGGTAGTCCTCACCGACGACCGCGCCCCCGAGGATCCCGACGACGTGCCGGATGATCGCGTTCGCCGTGCGGGGAAACACATAGTCGGACCCCACCAGGTAGAAGCGGCGGCCCAGGTTGTCGGCCGCCCATCTGACGGCCGGAATGATCTGCTGGTTCGGCGCCGCGCCGGTGTAGACGATGTAAGGGGACTGCTCGAGGCCTTCGTACTGCAGTGGATAGAAGAGCAGGTGCCGCCGCCGCTCGACGATCGGCTTCACGTGCTTCCGGCTCGCCGACGTCCAGCACCCGAACGTGGCGGCGACGCGATCCTGAAGGATGAGACGCTCGGCCTCGCTGGCGAACGTGGACCAGTTCGAGCCTCCGTCGCGGACGACCGCCTCCACCGGTCGGCCCAGGACACCGCCCGACCGGTTCACTTCCTCGATAGCGACCAGCGTAGCGTCCACCACGGCCCGTTCGCTTATCGCCATCGTGCCCGTGAGCGAGTGGAGCACGCCCACACGAATCGGATCGCGGGCTGCTCCCCGCCGAACCCACGTGAGCGCGAGCGCGCCCAGGGCCAGGACGAGAGCGAGGAGGGCAAGACGCGTCAGTCGTTTCATTCTCTAGGCGTACATTTGCCGAAGCATCTCGGCTGCCGTTTCGTCGATCTGCTCCGCCCGCCGGACCTCTTCGAAGCGCGCGAGCAGATCGTCGACGCGCAGGCGTCGCTTTTCGGCATCGCGGAAGTCGTGTATCACACGGCCACGGTGCATCATCACGACCCGGTCGCCGAGGTGCGTCACCTGCGTCATCGAGTGGGTCACGGCAAGGGTCGTCAGCTTGTCGCGCGAGACGATCTCCTGGCTCAGGCGAATCACCTGATCAGCGCTCTTCGGATCGAGGGCGGCCGTGTGCTCGTCGAGCAGCAGGAGCTTTGGTTTCACCCATGACGCCATCAGCAGCGTGAGTGC
>CAWDPQ010000014.1:0-211448 GCA_963804245.1 uncultured Acidobacteriota bacterium | reverse complement strand
TCAGTGGCGCTGTCGAACTGCACAGGAACGAGCTCCACGTGCCGTCGGGCGCGCGCCGGGCGAACACGAGGTAGCGCGTGCCCTGAACGAAACCATAGGCACAGCTCCCGCCGATTCCCCGACCGACGATCTCGATGACGCCGCCGGAGGGTCCGCGAAAAGACTCCTCTACTTCAAATCGTGCCCGCTGAGCTCCAGGGCCCAACGGTGTGACCTCGGCGCGGGCGATGAACACGGCGTCCGCCTGCCAGAAGGTGGTGCAGAGGGGAAGGACCGCACACGAGCAGGCAGTTGCCGGGCGTACCGATGCCGTAATTGCCAAAACGGACAACAAGGCGAGGCGAGAGATTGTGCTCATACCCTATAGAACGGAACGGTCGAGGTTTCTTGCAGCAGGCCACCATCGGGGAAGCTGCTCAGGCGCGAAGAAAAGGTAAACCTGACTTTCAAACAGTCGATAAAGGATAGAGAACGGACGAATCGGAGAAAATACAAAAAACGGGTAACGCGTTCAGGCAAGGCGAGCACATCTGCGCGCTCTACCAGACGGAAGACGAACAGATTGCCGTGGCCGCCGAGTATCTGGCGGACGGCCTGCGCGCCGGCGAACGCGTGTTGTACGTCGCCGAGTCCGATGCCGCTCTCAATCGTTTCCGGGCCACACTCAACCGCCAGGGGATCAATGTTCCCATCATGGTCAAGCGCGGTGCGCGTTGAATCGACGCACGCTGAAGCGCACCTGGCCGACGGCAGGTTCGATAGCGAGCGGATGCTTCGTTTCCTCAACGAAGCAATGGAAACAGCCCTCACCGATGGTTTCACCGGACTGCGCACGTGCGGCGACATGTCGTGGTTGTTGAAGGATCCCGTCGGAGCCGACCAGGTCGCCGAGTACGAAGCACTCCTGAATCAGTTTTTTCATGGCGTGCTCGGTGCCGGCATGTGCCAGTCCGATCTACGGCGTCTGCCTCCCGCACTGATTGATCTCGCTCTCGCCACCCACACGTCTGTCGTCGTCGACGGGCAGCACAAGCTGAATCGCTTCTATCGGTCCCCATCGATGTCGACGACCAATACTTCGAACGCAGCTGACCTGAACCGGAAGCTCAGGGAGCTGCGACAGCACTCGTAGAACCCGCAAACCGCGAGTCGCGCCAATTAGAACTGGGCTGACATGTCAGACACTTCGCTTTCACTTGATTGGACTTTATAATACAAAGTATTTTGTAATATCGTGCAGCACTGGAGCGTGCCCGACATGCAACCGCGGCGACGCCTGCGCGTCAAGTTCATCCTCCCCGCCCTGACCGAGGCGACCGGCCCTTACTGGCGACCAATCAAGTACTCCTTGTTTCCGCCGCTCGGCCTGGCAACCCTCGCGGCGTATCTCGGGCCGGACGACGAAGCGGTGATCCTCGATGAGCACGTGGAGCATGGGTCGCGTGTGCACCGTGAGGAGCGCCTGGACCTGGTCGCGATTCAGGTCTACATCACTAACGCGAAGCGTGCGTATGCGCTGGCCGATCGCTATCGCGCCATCGGTGTCTTCGTCATCCTCGGCGGCCTGCACGTCACCTCCTTGCCTGATGAAGCCGCCGCGCACGCCGACGCCATCTTCCTTGGACCCGGCGAGCAGACCTTCCCGCAGTTTCTCGATGATTTTCGTGCCGGCCGGCCGCTCGGTCGCTATGCGTCGACGTCGGGACGGACCTTGGAACGGCTGCCGCCGATTCGACGCGATCTCATCCGCCGCCGCTCGTATCTCGTGCCCAACTCAATCGTCGTGACGCGCGGGTGTCCGCAGCATTGCGACTTCTGCTACAAGGACGCGTTCTTCGCGGGTGGCCGATCGTTCTACACCCAGCAGGTAGACGACGCGCTCGCCGAGATCGAGAGGCTGCCGGGACGGCACCTCTATTTTCTGGACGATCATCTGTTTGGCAACCCGCGCTTCGCCGCTGCCCTGTTCGATGGCATGCGCGGCATGGGCCGACTGTTCCAGGGCGCGGCGACCGTCGATTCCATCCTGCGCGGCGACGTGGTCGAGCGGGCAGCCGAGGCAGGCCTCCGCAGCCTCTTCGTCGGCTTCGAGACACTCGCACCGGGCAATCTCGTTCACAGCAACAAACGACAGAATCTGGGGCGCGATTACGCCGCCGTGGCAAGGCGGCTGCACGATCTCGGCATCATGATCAACGGCAGCTTCGTCTTCGGCATGGATGAGGACGACGAGAGCGTCTTCCGGCGGACGGTCGATTGGGCGATCGAGCAGGGCATCACGACCGCAACCTTTCACATTCAGACACCGTATCCGGGCACGCGACTGTTTGCCCGCACCGAATCAGCCGGCCGCATCCTCACCCGCGACTGGGATCTCTACGACACCAGGCATGTCGTCTACCAACCGGCGCGGTTGACACCCGAGCGTCTGAAGCAGGGATACGACTGGGCTTACCGGGAGTTCTACCGCTGGTCATCGATCGCGCGCGGCTCTCTGGCCCACGGCTCGGTCAAACACAAGGCCAAGCACTTCTTCTATGCGGCAGGCTGGAAGAAATTCGAGCCGCTGTGGGATGCCGTGATTCGCGCGAAACAGCTGCGGATCATGACGCCGCTTCTCGAGGGCGTGCTGTCGAGGGTCACGGCAAGGAATCGCTTCAGCAGCGGCGTGAAACGAGGGACCGCAGGTCCTTCATCGATCGCTGTTCATTCTTGTTCATCGCCGACTGGCTGCTCGTCGATGTGCGAGTAGCGGTAAGTCATACGCAGCGCTGACGATCCCAGCAGCCTGAGTTGGGCCGTCGTGTCCAGTGAGACTGGCATGAGCACCCCGTTGATCCGTCGATACGATCGAACCGCGTTCACACGGGTGACCCAGAACGACGGGTTCTTGGCGAGACGTCCCTCGATTCGCACGAGGTCGCCGTCAGCCGCCGTCAGAAACATCCGTCCGATGAAGAGCGAACGATCCTTTCGTAGCGGCTTCAGCGCCACCACGGCCAGGCCCTCCTCGTTGACGCCCTCGGGGCTGAATTGATAGTTGGCCGCAGAGACCGCGACGCCCGCACTGCCGCCACGCGCGATCAGCCGTTGCTCCTCGTCGAGCAGCGAGCGCAGAATGCGAGAACGGATATAGCCGGATCCGCCTTCTGCCGTCACTTCGTAGCGTAAGCCTGATTCGAGCGTGAAGTGGGTCTGCACGTCCAGCCAGGCGCGCTGTCCGCTGCCTGAAGCTTCGAGACGGCGCGACGCGCTGTACTGATGCGCCAGCCTCGGACGTGCGAGATATTTCTCCATCGCCGCGGCGGCAGTCGGCTCGACGACTTCCTGCGCAGAAAATTGAAAGGCGAGAGGCGCCATCGTGAGGGCGGCGGCGACTCCAACACGGTAAGTGCATCGACGAACGTCAACCAGCACGTGCGAGCGACCCATGGAACCCTCCCGTCTGGAAAGCTAGCCTACGAGACGACGCGCAGGGCATAGGGCTTGGCCCTGCGTGTGGCGCTGCCTGCAGGATCGGCCAGCTCCGGCATCGGCGCGGCGACGAACAGGCGCCGCGCCGCCTTGGCGAGCCAGCGCGCGCGCCGTGCCGATCGCGACACACGCGCACTGTCGGTGGCGATGCCGGTGTTGGCGTACATCTGCCGGTACAACTTGGAGATCAGCAGGAACGCGAGACGCGAGCGAACCGAACGCACACACGTCGACCGCTGCCAGATCGCCGACAACGAATAGAAACCGTCCCAGACGCGTTGCGTCCCGTGCCGGATGGCCTCTGCCGACATCGTCGGATGCGGGATATAGACCTTCGGGCGCTGCGATTGAGGAATCAGCCAGTAGCGGGTGAGCGGAATCCCGCTCGTCGTGGGAGTCTCCGCTTCCTGCTGCTCCCACTTCGCGAAGTCCACCGTGCCGGGAAACGGCGTGAGCATGACGAACTGAGCGAAGGACACACCGCTCCGTTGCGCCAGATCCGCCGTCGCATCGAACGTGTCGGTCCTGTCAGTCGGCAGTCCGAAGATAAACGACCCCAGGACGTGTACGCCCTGCTCGCGAAACGCGCGCAACCGGGTGACGAGTGCCTCTCCGGCGTCGTTGAAGTTCTTGTGGACCGCCTTCAACCCTTCGGGTGTGACCGACTCGATGCCGACCAGCGCGCCGCGGATCCGTGCCCGTCTCATCGCCGCGAGGAACTCCGGATCCTCGGCGGCCTCCATCGTGATTTGCGTGAAGAACACCATATCGTCAGGCAGCTGCTCGAGCTGGGCCATCAGCTCGAATCGCTCCTGCCGCAGCGCCATCAATGCCATGGCGCGTGTCTTGTCAACGCGGCGCTCGGCGGCCGCCAGATCGGCGAGGGTTACCGGATAGAAGTTGTCGTCGGCCAGGAGGATGAAACGGAATCCCTTGCGGCGAAGCGCCACCGCTTCACCCACCACCTCGGAGACGGGCCGCTGTCGCGGCTTTTGTCCGTCCGTTCGCCACACCGAGCAGAAAGAGCAGTGCTTGGGACAGCCGCGCACGGTCTGGATCGATCCCCACATGTAGCGGTCCGCCGGCAGGAGATCCCAGCGCGCGGCAGAGAACGCCTCGCCTTCGATGCGACCGCCGGCGTACGTTGCGGCCGGCGTCCCCGCTTCGCAGTCGGTCAGCACCTGCGGCCAGACAAGATCGCCATCTCCGGTAACCACACTGTGCGGCGTTCCGTGCTCGCGGACTTCGTCCGGGAAGAGCGTGGCGTGGATGCCACCGAAGACAACGTAGGCACCGCGCGCGCGCGCCTGCCGGGCGACGGCATACCCGCGCAGCGCGTTGGATGTGTGAATGCCGATGCCTACTACGTCGCCGGCGTGAACCTCGTTCGCGTCGAAAGGCTCCAGCGTCTCGTCGACGATGATCGGGGTTCCGAATCGGGCCGGCGTCGCGGCTGCGAGCACGTACAACCAGCGAGGGGTGATGACGGCGGTTCCGAACGACAGATCGCTGGGGTTGACGAAATGCACTTGCATATCATGGACCTCAGAAGGAACCGGCGATTTTTTTTCCGACGCGGCTGAAGAACCCAGCCGTCGCGACCCCCGCGCCCCGCGAGCCGCGACCAATTGCGACTCCGGCATCTGCCGCTGACGACCACGGCGTGCGTGCCGTCACTTCAGCAACTCCCGGAGTTTCGTCGGCAACCGACGACGACCGATCGTGGTCGACCGGTGTGAACGGAATCTGCACGGGCATCAGCGTTCCGATGGCGCTGGACGTCGGAGTCCCGAGTGACGGCGCAACCACGGGCAACGGCGAAGCACCATCCGCCGATGAAGCCGGGCTCAGCGTCGAGGCTGCGAGGTACTCGGCTTGAGGGGAATTGTTACCGCGGTTGGCAATCCTCGTCGTTGCGCCGGCCGGCCGACCACGGCGTCTCGTCGCCGAGCTCGAACCCGAAGACTGCACCATGCGGCTCACGGTCGTCGGCGGAGTTGTCGCGAGCGTCGGTGCGGCCGCTGCTTCTCCGATGTCGGCAACAACGATTGAACGGGTTGCCGGTTGAACGACGCGAACGTTGCCGACGACGAATGCGAGTGCCGAAATCGCCACGCCGGCGGCGACCCCCAATACGCAGCCGGTCGACGTGGTCGCCACCGGATGTGCGGCGAGGATGCGGACGATCCGTTGTCGGAGGCCGCGCGACGACACGACAGCGGGTGCTGGCAGCGAGCGAAGGGGCGGCAGACGAAGAGCCGCGAGCGTGGTGAGGCAGGCCGCGTATGCCCTGGCGGAGCCAGTTGCCGCAACCGCCATTTCGTCGCAGGCCACTTCGCGCTCGAGATCCAGCTGGCGGCCGAGCCACCACACTGCGGGATGCCACCCGGCAACCACTCGAACGAGCCGCTGCACGAGCTGCATCACATCGTCGCGGCGCTGCACGTGAGCCCACTCGTGGATGACGACGCGATCGAGATCGGCGTCACTAAGGTTTGTGAGAAGTACCGGTGCGATGGCAATGACGGGTGACCCGCACCCCAACACGGCCGCGGTGCGAATGTCGGTCGAGAGCACCAGTCGCGTCCGGCGACCGCTCGCTCTCACAGTGATCCAGTGCGGAAGCCGTTCTTCAACCTCGGCGGGACATTCTCGACACTGCCTTTTGGCCCGTCGGATCGCTGTCGCCGCGGCAGCCAGCCTGGCTGCGTAGACCGTCGACCAGACGATCCAGAAGGCAATTGCCAGCTCGAGTGACGTCCACCAGGCGATCGGAAGCGCGATGGCGGGACCAGCGGATGGCGACACCTCCGCCGCCAGCGACGGCACCTGCGCAACTGTTGCCAGAATGGATGGCATTGCCGGCAGTGCCAGAACCACACAGCACGCGGCCCAGAGGAAGCGATAGCGAATCGGCGCGCGCCAGCGCGGATTGACGCGCAACACGAGTGCCGCCGCGACTGCGACCAGGCCACCCTGCCACAGCCAGTTCAGAATCAGATCCACTCGCGGCTCCTCATGCTTGTTCGATCAGCTTCTTCAGGCGCTGCAGCTCCTCGGTCTCGATTTGATCGTCCTCGAGGACGTTGAGAACGAGCAGACTCGGCGAGTCGTTGAACAGCCGGCTCACGAGGTGCTTGAGCGCGCGCCGGCGCGCCTGGCGTTCGTCCACCACTGGCCGATAGATGAACGCGCGCGCGACTTTTTCGTGCGCGACGTACCCCTTCATCTCGAGGATGCGGAGGATCGTCTGCACCGTGCTGTAGCTGACCGGCCGTCGCTTCTTCAGCGCGGCTACCACGTCACCGACAGTCGCCGTCTGACGCTGCCAGAGCACGCTCATGATACGCGCCTCGGCATCGGTGAGCGCCGGCGATCGGCGGCGTGGCATCAGTCTCCTTCTATCTCTTAAGGTTTTAAGAGATGAGAGGCAGTCTAGACCTGGAAGGGGCAACAAGCAATTAAATAATTAATAGTTCAGCCGACAGTGTCACCGCCCACGTGGGATAATCCGGCCGCCATGTCGCCCGTCTCAGCGGCACATTCGAGGCTGGTCTACGATGCGTTGAAAGCGTGCGGGATTGGCCTGCTCTCGGCGCTGCCGGAAACGTGGCTGGTGCATTTGATCGGTCTCGCCGAAGAAGACCCCGAAATGCTCCTCGTGCGTCTGGCCAAGGAAGAGGAAGGCGTGGGCATCTCGGCGGGCGCGCACCTGGCCGGGGTGAAGTCCGCAATGCTCATGCAGAATCACGGCTTCCTCGCGTCGATCAACGGGATCGTGTCGTGCGCGCAGCTCTATCGCATCCCGCTACTGATGCTCATCAGCTATCGCGGCGAATTCGGCGAGCGCGATCCGTGGCAGACGGAAGGTGGAGGCGTGACCGAGGACCTGCTGCGCGCGTTGCGGATCCCCTTCGCCTACCTCGAACAGCCCGACCACGTCGCGCGCCGCATCGCGAAAGCTCACACGCTGGCTACTTCCGCGAACAAGCCGGTCGCGCTCCTCCTGTGTCGCGACCTGATGTGGGAGGACTGATGCGCCGGCTCGACGCGCTCAGCGCGATCTACTCGCGTCTCGAACACCGCGTCGTCGTCACCATCATGGGCGCCGTTGCCGCGGAGCTGCAGTCGATCGGTCATCGCCCGAACTTTTTCTATCTGCAGCATGCGATGGGACTCGCCTCCTCGATGGGACTCGGCATCGCGCTGACGAGACCCGATCGTCAGGTAGTCGTCTTCGACGGCGATGGTTCCATCCTCATGAACCTTGGCGGCCTGACGACGCTGGCGAGGTATCGGCCGGGTAATCTGGTGCACGTCGTGTTCGACAACGAGAGTCTGCTCTCGGTCGGCGGTTTTCCCACGGCAACCGCGACCGGCAGCGACATCGCTGCGATCGCCGCGGCCGCCGGGGTGCCGAGGACCACCACCGTTCGAACGCTCGACGATTTCACACGCGCTTTCGACGAGGCGCTGTCGGCTGGCGAGCTGACGACGATCGTGGCGAAGGTGGAAGCCGTCGGCCCGAAGGGATACGTCACCGACCTGTCTTTGCTCGAGAACCGGTTCGCATTTCAGCGATATCTTCGCGAGGGACGCAGCTCATGAATGCGCTCTTGACGCAGGTCGCCGACGCCTTGAGCCGCGGAACGATGCGCGTCGTGGACCTCACGCAGCCTCTCGGACCTGCAACACCGGTCATCGGACTACCGCCGATCTTTGCTGCCTCGCCAGGTGTGACGATCGACGTCATTTCCGAGTACGACAGCAAAGGGCCGGCGTGGTACTGGAACACGCTGCGGTTGGGCGAGCATACCGGCACGCATTTCGACGCGCCCATTCACTGGATCACCGGCAAGGATCTGCCCGACAACGCCTGCGACTCGATTCCCGTACGGCGTTTCGTCGGCCCCGCCTGCGTGATCGATGTCACGAAGGACGTACAAGCGAACCCTGATTTCCTGCTCACCCGCGGGCGCATCGAAGCATGGGAGCGCGAGCACGGCCGGATACCCGGTGGTGCCTGGGTCTTGATGCGCAGCGGCTGGAGCACGCGCACCGATCCGGCGGCGTTCCTGAACGTGGCGGCCGACGGGCCGCACAGCCCAGGCTTCGACGCCGACGCATCACGGATGCTGGCTCACGAGCGTGACGTGCTTGGTGTGGGCGTGGAAACGATCGGGACCGATGCGGGCCAGGCGGGCGGATTCGATCCGCCGTTTCCCAATCACACCATCATGCACGGTGCGGGCAAGTTCGGCCTCGCGAGCCTGTGCAATCTGGATCAATTGCCGGCGACCGGCGCGATCGTCATCGCGGCACCGCTGAAGATTGTGCGGGGGAGCGGCAGTCCGCTCCGCGTCATCGCGCTCGCGTGAAGTGCCTGTGAGGGAGGGCGGGGGCGCGGGGGGTCAGGGGCGCGGGCGGTCCAGACCGGATACAAGGGTAACAAAGTAGACCGGACACATCGGTAACAGGTCTGATGGGCGTCGGAGGACGGATGCCCTGGAAGGAGACCTGTGCGATGGATCAACGGGTAGCGTTACTGGCGGATTGGTTGCGCGATGAGTGGACGATGACGGAGCTTGCGGCGCGGTACGGCATCACGCGGAAGACGGCGTACAAGTGGGTGGGGCGCTACGAAGCCGAGGGCGCGGGAGGATTGCTGGAGCGGTCGCGCGCGGCGGCGCATCCTGGACGCGCCATCGGGGAAGAGGCGCGCACGGCGATCCTGGCGTTGCGCCGTGTGCATCCGCACTGGGGCCCGCGCAAACTCGCGGCGATCCTGCGGGAGCGGGAGCCGCAGCGGCCGGTGGCCGGCCCCGAGCACGATGGGCGAGCTGCTGCGCCGGGAAGGACTGAGCACGCCGCGCCGGCGGCTGCGGTACATCGTGCCGCTCACGCGGCCCTTGGCGGCGGCGGGGCATCCGAATGACGTCTGGACGGCCGACTTCAAAGGCTGGTTCCGCACGGGGGATGGCACGCGGTGCGACCCCCTGACCGTGGCCGATGCGTGTAGTCGGTTCGTGCTGTGTTGCCGCATCGTCGCCCCGACCGGCGTCGGGGTGCGGCCGTGGTTCGAGCGCACGTTTCGCACCTACGGGTTGCCGCGCGCGTTGCGCACGGACAACGGCTCCCCGTTTGCGTCGACGGGCCCCGGACGGTTATCGCGGTTGGCGGTGTGGTGGCTGAAGCTGGGCATCCAGCTCGATCGGATCGATCCCGGGCACCCGGAGCAGAATGGGCGGCACGAGCGCTTTCACTTGACGTTGCAGACCGAGGCGACCGTCCCGCCGGCGCCGTCGAAACCGGCGCAACAACGCCGGTTCGATCGACTGCGGCAGGAATTCAACGAGGTCCGGCCGCACGAAGCGCTGGCCCAGACGCCACCGGCGCGCGCCTATCAGGCGTCCCCGCGGCCCTACCCCGCGCGGCTCGAGGATCCCTGGTATGACGCCACGTGCCAAGTGCGGCGCGTCAGCCCGAACGGGCAGATCAAATGGCGGGGCGACCTGGTGTTTGTGAGCGAGGCCGTGGTGGGCGAACTGGTCGGGCTGGCCGAGACCGACGGCGGCGATTGGACCGTCCAATTCATGCACGTCGAACTGGGGCGCATCGATCGCCAGACGCGGAAGTTTGCGGCAGCGTGGCACGGCCGGCGCCTCGGGTGACCTCGGCGTGGCAGCCGTGGAAATGGCGTCCCCGTGGACCTCACAGACCGAGGCCCACCGGGACTTGGAAATCTCGCCCAGACCGCGAGATTCCCACATTTCCACCGCTGATCGTCGTCACGGAGAGATGAACCGGATCAGAAAAAGTGTTACCGATGTGTCCGGTCTGATCTGTTACCGATGTTTCCGGTTGTGCAGGGGGGTCAGATCTTGTTTCTTGCAATGCTGTCCTCGCTCGATGACATCCGCGGCGACTGATCGATTACCGAAGTCTCCTCCCTCGTTGGGCTGTCCACCTCCCTGATGTCTCCGGAGAAGGACAACCGTGCAAGAAACAAGATCTGACCCCAAAGTCACGCGCGATTGACCCCACAATCACGCGCGATCGCCTGTTGTGATTTCGTGCGAAAAGAACGCACAAGGGCGCCACAAAAAAGGAGGCGTCATGACCGCGAAACAGCTCTTCAGTATCGGACTCTCGGTGACGTTCTGTTTGGCGCTCGACCCACCGTTCTGGCCACTCACGATCACGAAAAACAGGACGCGCCGGTGGGCTCGTGAAGGAAGTGCGCCTAGCCACAGGATTTCCGCAACGTGAGGAAGGCCATCGACGCGGGGTACGAGTCGACCGGCAGCTGCGTATCTGGACCCGAGAAGGGCGCCATGGGGATCCACTACGCGAACGGCACGCTCATCGGCGATGGTCTCATTGGCGCGAGGGCGCCGGAGCTCCTCGTCTACGAACGAAAGACGGACGGCGGCGTCTGGTTGGCGTCGAGTTCCTCGTCCTCGCCGACGCGTGGAATGCCAGCCACTCGAACGGTGAGCCGCCCGTCCTGATGGGGCAGCACTTTCACTTCGTCGGAACTCCCAACCGGTATCGTCTGCCCGCGTTCTATGAACTCCACGTGTGGGCCTGGCGAGATAACCCGGGTGGCGACTTCGTCGACTGGAACCCGGATGTGTCGTGTTCAGAATTTCAACCCGGGTAGCGCAAGCAACTGAACTGAACGTTGGGGGTCAGATCTTGTTTCTTGCACGATTGTCCTTCTTCAGAGACATCGGCGACGCGAAGCGCCTGACCGCTCGGGTGAAATATTGGCTGCCAATCGATCAAAATCGGGCCGATGTCATCAGGCGAGGACATCGTTGCAAAAAACAAGATCTGACCCCCAAGGCAGCAACCACAGGTTGAAAACCGATCAGCTCGGATGTACGCTCAGCGATTGTCCGTCAAACGCTAGGAGCCGCAGATGCGCACTCGCTTCTGTTTCGTCGCCATCCTCATCACCCTGATCGCAACGGTCACGACGCGTGCGCAACAAATCACGACCGGCGTCATCCAAGGCACCGTCACCGATGCGACAGGCGCCGCCCTGCCAGGGGTGACCATCGAGGCGCGAAACGTCAACACCAACCTCGTGCGAAGCCTGGTCACCGAAAGCGACGGACGTTTCGTCTTCCTGCAGCTCCCGCCCGGCACCTACCGTTTGAACTTCTCCCTGACGGGATTCGCCACGCACGTCCAGGACAACGTCGAGCTGACGGTCGGACAGACGATCACTTTGCCGATCGCCATGAAAGTCTCCGGCCTGTCCGAGACGGTGACCGTTTCCGGCACGCCGCGGGTCATCGAATCGACCCGCACGGCGGCGGCTACCACGCTGAACGAGCTGACGGTCGAAAACCTGCCCATTCTCGGCCGTAAATTCGAGGATCTCCTCACCCTGACCCCCGGCGTCAGCATCGTCCAGGGGCCGGATGGCGACGAGATCACGTTTGCCGGCCAGCGCGGGATCTTCAACAACATCAGCCTGGACGGCGGCGACTACAACAACGGGTTCTTCGGCGAACAGGCCGGCGGCCAGCGCGCGGCGGTCGACATCACGCTGGAGGCGGTCAAGGAATTCCAGGTGATTGCGACCGGTGCGCCGGCGGAGTACGGCCGGACCGCAGGCGGCGTCGTCAACGTCATCACCAAGTCGGGGACGAACGTGCCACGCGGAAGCATTTTCTACTTTCAACGTCACGAGTCGCTGACGGGCGAGCTGTCGGACGGCACGAACCTCGACGACTTTCACCGCGAGCAATGGGGCGGCACCTTCGGTGGCCCCGTGAAAAAGGACAAGGCGTTCTTCTTCGGCGCGCTGGAGGGGATCCACGGCAACTTCACCAGGCCGAACCTGGGACGTCAGCTGGGATCGACCCCCTGCCCCGTCGCAAACCCCACGGTGCAGGCCAATGAAGCGCTCATCAACTCGAACGAGGATTGTCAGCGGACGTCGCTTCTGAGCTTCATGAACACGAGGCTCGGCATGGATGAGAGCCGTCCCATCGAGCATCCCGTCGAGACCATCGCTCTGCTCGCGAAGATGGACGTAGCGGCCTCTCCGAGCAACACAGTCTCCGGATCGTGGAACTTCAACCATTCGAAGAAAACGAACGAGACGTTCGACGTGGCCACGTATGGAACGTCGGCGAATGGCATCGAGGGAAATCCCGCGCGCATCAACGTCGCCAACCTGAACTGGTTCACGACGCTGTCGCAGCGGACGCTGAACGAAGCACACTTCACCTACTCACGGGAGACCAGACCCCGTACTGCCGTCGATTCGCCGTTGAAGGCCGACACGGGAATCGGATTCGTTCCGACGTTCCGTTTTGGCAACCCGTTCTTCCTTCAGCCGAACGTCGACGAATTGATATGGCGCACGCAGTTCAAGGACAGCGTGTCGATGGTCTTCGGCAAGCACACCATGAAGCTTGGCGGCGAATGGATGCACACGCTGAACGACCAGGTGTTTCGCGGCTTCTTCACCGGGCGATACCTGTTCGACAGCGTGACCGGTTTTCTGCGCTACGCCTCACCACCGGCCGCCGGCGGCTTCGGGCCGAACACCGTCGGCTGCCCGAACGGCGTCTATGTGACGTTTCCTGCCTCTTGTCCCGGGGGAGGGACAGCGACGGGAGGGCCGCTGCTCTTTTATCTTCAGGGCGCTGGCTTGAGCGGCCCGGCAACCGACGCGGCGGGCGCATCGAAAATCACCAACGACGAGTTCTCGCTGTTCGTCCAGGATCAGTGGCAGCCGAGCAGCAACCTGACGATCAACTACGGCATCCGCTGGGACGCGCAGATCATGCCCGAAACGGTCGACGCTCGGACTACGGCCTACGGCGCGTTCCTCAACGATCCCGCGTTTCCATCCGACGGCACGATTCCGAATCAGTGGAACATGTTTCAGCCGCGCGTCGGCGTGGCGTGGGACGTCAAGGGCAACGGGACGTCGCTGGTCCGCGCCAGCGCCGGGGTGTATTCAGCACGGCAGAACATGCTGTCGCAGGTCGGTTCGGTCACGACGAATGGAATCCAGCAACAGACGATCTACGCCGACTCGACGTTTGTCACCTTCGCCACGTTGCCAACCTGGCCAGGCGTGTTGACGCCGGCGCCGGTGCCGGCCGGACAGTTCCCGCTGTTCAGCGGCGTGCGCGTCTTCCACCGCGACTACAAGAATCCGCGCATCTACGCGTTCAACGTGGCCTATGAACAAGAGTTGATGCCGGATTGGGCGGGCTACGCCGATTTCACGTGGGCCGAAGGCCGCAACCTGACGCGGTTCCTGAACTACAACCGGCGTCCGGGTACCTGTTGCGATCAAACGGGCAACACCTTCGTCTATCCGGCCGGGCCGTGGGCTCCGCAGCTTGCTGAGGTTATGGTTGCCAACAGCCTTGGCGAGTCGCGCTATAAGGGGCTGACGATAGGCTTACGCAAACGGTTCACGCGCGGCTACCAGCTCGAGGCCAACTACGTCCTCGCAAAAGACGAGGATAACGATTCGAACGAGCGCGATCCGTTCGTCGATTACAGCTTCAACTTCTTCGACCTCGACAAGGACTGGGGACCGGCCGCTCGCGACATCCGACACAAGGTCAATGCATTCGGTTACTTCCAGATTCCGCACAACTTCCAGTTGAACGCTCGCATCCAGGGCCGCACGGCGCAGCCGATCACGGCGAATCCACGGAGTCTGAACGGCACCGATCGTGGGCGCAACGGCGAGCGCAAGGACAACGCCTTTTTCTCGTTCGACTGGCGCCTGGCCCGTCCCTTCAGGTTCAGCGGACGCTACGAGCTGACGCCCGTCATCGAGATGTTCAACACGTTCAACAACAAGAACAACATCAACCCGTTGAGCACGCCGGCGCTGTTCGACTTCTCCGGCTTCTCGCGGACGGGCGTCGGCGATCCGCGGCAAGTACAGCTGGCGGTGAAATTCGCGTTTTAGAGCGAACCGGTCGGCAAACCATCACCGCCGCAACGGCGGTTCTCGTGCTCCGAGGCTGACGAGGCCGATTGACACCTCGTGCGCGTCGCGTAGGATTGCGCCCAGACGTCCATGCGCCGTCTTCGACTGGCCGCACTGATTCTCCTCGTGCTGCTCGCGGTAGCGAGCATTTCCTTCAATACTCGCATGACGTTTCACGTCATGGATGTCGCCGGCGCGCCGCTCGCGCCGAGCTACATTGCCTACTCCCGCACCGGTCATCGTCTCAACCCGGTGCACCCTGTCAGCTATCAGGCACGCGGGCTGGCCCTCGCGCGCGGGGATGCTGAGGGAAACGTCGTCATCCCCACGGCGCTGCTCGTTCATCTTCCGTTTCCGCTCGAGACGCATCCTTCGGTGTGGACCGAGATGGTGTACGTGCCGCGAATGCACAACGCCTGGGCGTCGTTCAATAAAATGGCAATGTCGCGCCCAGGGATATTCGTGATCGACGTCGAGAACCGGCGCCGGGCGGCGATTGCAGACCTGTCCAGCGAGCCGCAGTATTGGGAGGGCTCTCTTCGCAATCTCTCGTCCGTTATCAACAGGCTCGCGTCGAAGCCGCTCGATCGCGCACCGTTGCGGCAGACCGATCCAGCGAGTGCCGCGCTCACACTCGAGCTGATCGGCCACTTCCGTCAGGAATACGAATCGTTTCTCGTCCGCTATCGCGACGTGCCGCGGCCGAGACCCGAGATGCCCGAGCACGTTCGCGGATCGACCAAAGAAGAACAGCAACGCTGGACGGAGCACATCGACGCCGATCTCGCCCGCGAGCCGCGCTGGGGCATGGTGATCACACGGTTGTTCAGCGGTGAGCTCAAGTTGTTCGGCGAGTACGAGGCGGCGCTGCGCTAGGCGGCGGTGCCTTGGGGGTCAGATCTTGTTTTTTGCACGTGTGTCATCCATCGAGGACGCATCCAAAAGAGGACACACGTGCAAAAAACAAGATCTGACCCCCGACTCACCGTTTTACCGCACCATCCATCAGCTCGCGCCACGCCGCCGCAGCCCTCCACCCCGCCTCGTCCGCCCGCAGCGGATCGAATCGCGTCGAATCGAAGTCCACGTAGATCCGCTTGTACAAATCCACATCGACCTGAGGATTCGCGGTGTTCTCCTGCGCGCCCACGGACCGGCGCCACTCGCGCAGCCGTCTGCGCAGATCGGCCGTTCGCGTCGGCTCGCCCTTGGACAAGTCCCGGGATTCGCTGACGTCCGCCTCGAGGTCGAACAGCTCGGCCCGCTCGTCGTCGTAGTGCTCCACGAGCTTCCACTCGACCCTCGCGCACCGCGCCGGCCGGACGGCTCCCCTGGTTCGTGTAGTGCGGAATATGCCAGTAGAACGTTCGCGGGTTTGAAGAGGGCTTGCCGCTGCGGAGCAGTTGCGCCTGGCTCACACCGTCGAGCGTGTCGGTGGCTGGAGCACGCGCGAGATCGAGCAGCGTGGGCAACCAGTCGGTATTGATCACCGGCGTCCTGATCACGACGTTGCTGGCGAGACCTGGACCGCGGACGATGAGCGGGACGCGAAGGCCGCCTTCATAAAGGTAGCCCTTGCCGGCGCGAAAAGGCGTGTTGTGCGTCACCCGCGGGTGTGGACCCTCAGGCATGTGCAGTCCGCCGTTGTCGCTGGTGAAGATGACGATCGTCCGCTCGCGGAGACCACTGGCATCGAGGTGCGCGAGCAGCCGGCCGACGCTGTCATCCAGCGTCTGAACGGTCGCGGCATACGACGGCTCGAACGCCTTGCTGTTCGCCTCGACCAGGCTCGGCTTCGCCCAGCGGAACGTGATGTGCGGGTTGTTGTGCCCGAGGTAGAGGAAGAACGGACGATCCCGGTTGGCATCGATGAACCACTCCGCTTCTCGGGTGAGATCGTACTCACCCTTTCCACCTTCCGTGTCGCTTGGCTTCGTCACCGCTTCACCCGGGTGGTAGACGTCGAATCCTTGATCGCCGGGCATGAAGCCCGCTGCGCCGAGGTGCCACTTGCCGATCATCGCCGTCTTGTAACCCGCCGCGCGCAGCCGTTCCGCCAATGTCGACTCCTCCAGCGGCAGTTGCTGACGCATCGTCGGATGCAGGAGGCGCTGTGACGGGGCGTCGGGACGGCCGGGGATGAACGTCGTCAAGTGCAGTCGCGCCGGCGCACGACCGGTCATGATTGCGGCGCGTGACGGAGAGCAGATTGGCGAAGCAGCATAAGCCGCTGTGAAGCGCAGACCTTCGGTCGCGAGCCGATCGAGGTGTGGCGTCCGATGCTCGCTCCGCCCGTAGACGCCGAGATCGTTGACGCCAAGATCGTCGGCGAGGATGAAGACGATATTGGGTGGCCGTGATTGCGCAACTGCAGCGCGGTGCCAGGTTGCACAGGGCCAGAGGAGCGAAGCACTGACCGAGACTGCGGTTAGAACAAACTTGAAGGCCGAGAGCCGCATAACGCTGACACAATGGGGTCAGATCTTGTTTTTTGCAAGATGGACCGCCCCGGGCGAAAAGGGGACACTCACCTTTTTGCGAAATCGGACAGTCCCGCAAAAAGATGAGTGTCCCCTTTCCGCTCGCCTACAATTCGGTCCCGGAGGACCCAGCATGAAGATTCCAATTTGGCGTGAGCACCGTGGCGGCCCTATTGCTCGCGCCGCCGTGGTCGGGCGGACAGTAACGATTCGACCTTGAAAGCGCTCGTCTTAAGCGACGGCTCGATCTCGCTCCAGGATGTACCGCCGCCGGTCCAGACCGGCGAATGCCGCATCCGTGTCGAAATGGCCGGCATCTGCGGGACCGATCTGCAGCTCCTCGACGGATACGCCGGCTTTCGCGGCATCCCAGGCCACGAGTTCGTCGGCGTCGTCGAATCGGCTCCCGAACCGGACCGTACGTGGATCGGCAAACGCGTCGTCGCCGAGATCAACATCGGCTGCGGCCAATGCGACTGGTGCCGGCGGGGAGTGAAGGAGCATTGCGTCAGCAGGACGGTGGTTGGGATTCGCGGACGGGGTGGCGCGTTTGCCGAGCTCGTTTCCGTTCCCGCCGGCAACCTGCACGAGATCCCCGACTCCATCGACGACCAGACGGCCGTCTTCGTCGAGCCGACGGCCGCGGCGTGCCGAGTTCTCGAGCAGATTGCGATCGACCGTCAGGCGCGCGTCGCCGTCCTTGGCGATGGACGCCTCGGACTACTGATCGCGCAAGTGATCGCGACCACCGGGGCCGCCGTGACTGTCTTCGGCAGACACGATGAAAAGCTCGCGATCGGGACTGCGCTTGGCCTCACGTGCCGGCGAGCCGGTGCGACGATTGCAGGCGAACGCCTCTTCGACATCGTCATCGACGCGACCGGGCGCCCCGAAGGTCTGATGCGCGCGGTCGAGCTCGCGCAGCCACGAGGCATCGTGGTGATGAAGTCGACGTTTCACGGCGAGGCGCCGGTCGCCTCCGCGCCAATCGTCGTCAACGAGGTGACGCTCGTCGGTTCACGATGCGGACCTTTCGCCCGCGCCATCGAGCTTCTCGCCGCTGGCGCTGTACGAGTGCAGCCTCTCGTGACGCGCGTGACGAGCCTGGAGGACTACGAGTCGGCGTTCGCCGACGCGCGCCGGAGCTTGAAGGTGATGTTCAGAATCAGAGGTCAGGAGGAAACAAACAGAAGATAAAGAGCCGTGCAGGGCATCAATTCACGGATGATGACTAAGTAGAAATGATACTAAAAGGCGCAATTGATTTCAGCCGGGCTAATTATGGCCATCGGCGGTCAAAATGCGTTTGTATTGAAACAAGGGTTACTCGCCTTACTGGCTTCGGGAGTGTGGTTTTTTGCGCTGGGATATGGCGCTCGCGCCACGACGAGAGCAGCGTGTGGCCCACCATGAACCGGTCACTTGGACCCGGGCTTCTGCGGCGCGAGTGGAGTCCTTGAGTACATCCCCACGGGATGCCCGGCTGGATCACTGACAAGCCCGATGGCTCCCGTGCCGTTTGGGAGGTCGAAGGGAAATCCGGGAACGAGTGTTCCACCCAGTTCTTTCGCCTTTTTGCAGCTCTCCTGAATGTTCAGCACCTGAACATAGACCACGCCGTTGAAGGGACTGATCTGCCCCTCCGCACCTCGAATCGTCCCGATGGCCACTCCACCCGAAACGATTTCAACCGCCTGGTTAGTTCCCTGAACGGGGTTGAACTTCCAATCAAAGAGCTTGCCGTAGAACTCCTTCGACTTTGCCAGGTCCGTCGTCGTGATGTCGAACCAGGCAACGCGCCCCGGCCCGACATCCGCGGGCATCGACTTCGGTGGCTTGGATTGAGCCGGCACGAGCGCAACAGCCATCACCGTCATCGCCAGGACCATCGCGCCCATTGAGTACTCCCTGAGTCGATTCACGGATAGTAGGCCGACCTGCATATCTCGAGCGTGATTGGATCAGAAGGCCGTTGTCAGACTGACCCGGAGCGCCCGCGGAAACCCCGGCGTGATGTTCGTATTGCCGTCCGCGTTCACGTAGTACCGCTTGTCGAAGATGTTTTCCACGTTGGCCTGCAGCCGCAGTTGTCTCGTCAACGACACGAACACCGCGGCATCGGCACGCGTGTAGCCAGGCAGGGTCACCGTGTTGTCGATCGCCGCGAACATGTCCGTGCGATAGATCACGCCGAGCGCCGCTCCAACCCTCGGATGGACCTGGTAGTGGTTCCACAGCGACAGCGTGTGATTCGGCACCTGGGCCACCTGCGCTCCCTCTCGTGCCGCGGCGGTTGCGCTGGTGACGAACGCATTCTGATACGCGTAGCCGCCGGCGACGCTCCAGTTCGGCGCGATGCGGCCGTTGGCGCCGATCTCATACCCGTTCGTGCGCTGGCTGCCGGTCTGGACGATCCGCGTCGGATCGTTCGGGTCGGTTGATCGCGTGTTCAGCCGGTTCAACCGATACACGGCCGTCGTCAGGGCCAGGGTTGGCGTCACGTCCCATTTCGCGCCCAGCTCGTAGTTGTTGAACTTTTCGGGCTTCAGCTGCTGGGTGACCGCTGTCAGCGAGGCGAATTGATCGCCTGCACTGGGGAGATACGACACGCTGTACGACCCGTAGAGGGAGACAGGCGTGATTGGCTTCACGATGAGGCCAACGCGTGGCGACACCAGGTTGTCGACTCGGCCGAGCGCCTCGCCGTTGCGATTGTTGTGATACTCGAGATCGAATCGATCGAACCGCACACCTGCCAGAACGTCGACGTGGCGCGACAGCTCGATCTGATCCTGAGCATAGGCGGCCATCACACTTGCTTCGACATGGTTGTCGGCATCGGTGGCGTTCTGCCGAAAGGTGACCGGCGTGTCAATCGTCGGACTGCCGAGCGGCACGAGCAGCGACGTCGCGGTGTTGTTGAAGAACCCGCTGTTGCGGAAGTTGTCCGTCTGCTGGTGACCGAACTCCGTCCCCGCTAGCAAGGTGTGGCGGAACCTTCCGGTGGAGAGCGCATACAACACGTCCGTCTGGTTGAAGACGTTGGTGCGATCCGTGGCGTTGTTGTAGCTCGTGAGCGCGACCTGACTGCCGTTCGGCGTCACCGCTCCCGGGACGAAGTTCTGGTAGAAGCGACCGTAATTGCCGACGAACGTGTGATTGCGAACGGTCACGCCGCCGAACCGATGCTCGATCGAAGCTGCGGCGAGGTTGACGTCGGCGTCCACGTCGCTGGCGTCGGGATTTCCGTAGAACGTCGAGTCGTCCATGTTGACCGGCCGACCCTCGAACGAGGGGATGCCGCGGTCGGCGACGCGGCTGTCGCTTAGATACTCGTAACGAAGCGTGATTTTCGTATTGGTGCTGGGCGCCATGGTGACCGTCGGCGTCACGCCGAAGCGTTCGAGCCCGACTGAATTGCGGAAGCTATCGGAGCTTTCGTACAGCCCATTGAAGCGCAGCGCCACCTTGTCGTTCAGCGGTTGACCCACGTCGGCGGTGAACCGCTTATTGCCATACTGGCCGCCCTGAAACGACGCTTCGCGAATCGGCCGGAAGAGCGCTTCCTTCGTCACGCGGTTGAGGACGCCGCCGGCACCGCCGCGACCGAAGATCATCGCGTTCGACCCCTTGATCGCCTCGACTCTCTCCAGATTGTAGAGATCTCGATAGTACTGAACGTCGTCTCGCACGCCGTTGACGAAGAAGTCGGCGGATGAACTGTTGCCGCGAATGATGATCTGATCGCGATTGTTCTCGCCCTGGTGCGCGCTGATCCCCGGAACGTAGCGGACGACGTCGCCGATGCTCATCATCAGCTGGTCTTTGATCAGCTGCTTGCGTGATCACCGTGACCGACTGCGGCACGTCGCGCAGCGGCGTCAGCGTCTTCGTCGCCGTGCTGATGGCGGGGACCTGGTAGCCGCCGGGCGCGCTGACCGTGACCGCTTCGCGGACGCCGGCGATTTCGAGCGTGAATTCACGCTGTTGTTGTTCCGCGCTCGAGAAGTTCGCGGCTTCAGAGATCTCTCGAAAGCCGTTCGCTCTGATCCGCAGCGTGTAGCGGCCGGGCGCGAGTGTCAGCGCGAACTCACCACGCTGGTCCGTCACAACGGATGGTCCGGCGTACTGTCCGGCCGGAATAGCGGTAATTTCCGCGCCGACGATCGGGGCTTTGCTCGGATCGACGACGCGGCCTTGAACTGCGACCTGTGTGGGGACGGCTTGTGCCGCTGGCGTCAACGGTGCGGCTTGGAGGGGAAAAGAGGAAAAAAGGAACAGGACAAGCGGTAAACAGCGACGCATCGCAAAATCTCCTGACGAAATTGCGCCTGGTGCCGCCTACCCCTACAATGAGAGCCGTCGGACACGTCAAGCGCGCACGCGATTGGCCAGGTCTATCCGGACCGTTCGACCGGGCCCGCCGGTGTGTCAGCACCGGGCGGGCCTTCTTACGAATGAGGCTCGACCTCGATTCGAACCCGTAGGATAAATCGGACCAAATTGGTCGTCAATAGTTTTTGCCTGCAAATTGGCGGGTGTGGCTTCCGCGTGGCTTCCTTCTTGTCGTACGCCTCGAGAAAGCTGCGGACCTCGTCTGCAGCGACTGCGTAATTGAGGTTCTGCGCCTCGTCGAGCCCGAAGCTGATGACGCCGACGACCGCGGCGCCATCATCGAGCAGCGGACCTCCCGGGTCTGATCGAAGCGCAATGCGGCCAGGTCCTTCGCGGGATCGAAGAACTGCACGTGTGCGAGATACCCCAGCGTATCGACCGGTCCACGCCGCGCGCGGGTTTGAGATACACCATGAGTTGACGGCAGCGTTGTAGACGGAGGTTTCCCTCGGCCCCCGCGTCTTCGGCTGTTCGTTCCAGCGCCATCCTTTTGACTTGCGGCGCTCCAAACACCTCGCCCACGAATCCGGGGGATTTGGCTTCAATACTGATGGGGTAAAGGCGCCCTAGAGTGTGCCAGGCCGTCAAGGCTCAAAAACCCCTTGACGACATATACTGTGTGCCATATAGTGAGTGGCAGACAGTATATGGCACACGGTAACCAGATCACCGACCCCGACCTCTTCGACAACCTGCGCCTGGAGCTCCGGCGCGGCTGCCTGATCGTCGCCGTCCTCGCCGCCCTCCGCAATGAGCAGTACGGCTACACGCTTCGCAAGCTGCTCGGCGAGCACGGGCTGGTCGTGGACGAAGGCACCCTCTATCCACTTCTCCGTCGCCTCGAGACCCAGGGACTGCTCGCCAGTCAGTGGCGCGAGGAGGGGAAGCGTAATAAGCGGTTCTACAAGCTCTCCGACGACGGCCGCCGGATGCTCACGCAGCTCCTCGCCGAGTGGCGGAGCATCGACACATCCTTGAACAACATTCTTTCGGAGTCATCACATGGATTTGCTCGACAAGTATCTGCAGGCAGTTAGGTTCTTCCTGCCTCGCCACAACCAGGACGACATCGTCCGTGAGCTCTCGGAGAACCTCGTCGCGCAGGTGGAAGACCGCGAGGAGGAGCTGGGTCGGCCGCTCACGGAAGACGAGCAGGCCGAGATCCTGCGACGTCATGGGCATCCGATGATGGTGGCCGGAAAGTACCGATCGCATCAGCAGCTGATTGGCCCGTTGTTCATGCCGATCTACCTGTTCGCGTTGAAGATGGGGTTTGGCGCCGCGCTGATCGTGACGGTGATCGTCGCTGCCGTCTCAGCGGCCGTTCACGACGACACCGTTCGCCGCTTTGTGGAAGGGCTGCTCGCCTATCCAGGCCGCGCACTGATGGTGTTTGCCTGGACGACGCTCGGCTTCGCGGCGCTCGACTACGCTCAAGCCAAGTTGAAGCTGACGCACAAGTGGGATCCGCGCACGCTCCCGAAGCTTGTTCGACACGAGGATCGGATGTCTCGCGCGAATTCGCTCTGTGAGTTCCTGGCGATCGCTGTAGCGACCTTCTTCCTGCTGGCCGTACCCAAGAGTCCGTTCCTTGTGATGGGACCCCTCGCGGCTTCGCTCGAGCTCGCTCCGATCTGGAGCCTCGTCTACGTGCCGATCCTGGCGCTGACCGTGACGACCGGAGTATTGAGTCTCGTCAACTTCACGTGGCCCGTCTGGACGCCGGCGCGATCGGTGGCGCGAATCGCCATCAACGCGGCGTCATCGGTGATCTTGTTCGTGCTGATGCGGTCCGAGCCATGGTTGATTGCCAAGGAGGGGGCGACGTTCGGAGATGGCCCGTCGGCGCAACGGATCGTCGAGGTTGCGAACAAGAGCGTGGAGATCGGGCTGGTCGTCGCGCTGATCATCAGTCTGATCGAGATCGCCCGCGAGACGTACCGCTGGCAGTCGCGGCGCAAGGTCTCGTCCGCGTCCAATTCCGACGCGGCGCACGTGGCGCGGTAGGAGGCAAACTCCCAAACTAGTCAAATTCGCACGAGCTGGGTGTAAGTCGCACCTTCATGCCCGAATCGAGCGAGTTTCACCCAGATGGTACGAATATCTCCGTTTGGGAATTGGGAGTTGGAGGTTGGGAGTTATCTTATTCACGGCATGAAGCCGCTCTCGCGCCGAGACCTGCTGACGACCGGCATCGCCCTCCTGACCGCCCGCGCCTCGAGCGCTAGCGGTCAGGCCGCGAAAAGCACACCTCGAACGGCGATTGATACCGTGAGCGGCCCGATTCCAGCCGATCGTCTCGGCGTGACGCTGATGCACGAGCATGTGCTGGTGGATTTCATCGGCGCGGGCCAGGTGAGCCCGAGCCGCTACGACCCGGACCAGGTCTTCACCGCCGTCCTTCCTCATCTTCGACAGGCCCGCGCGCTCGGGTGTGCGACGCTCGTCGAGTGCACGCCGGCGTATCTCGGACGCGATCCGCAGCTGCTGAAGCGATTGTCCGAAGCCTCCGGCCTCCACATCCTGTCCAACACCGGCTATTACGGTGCGGCGAAGGACAAGCACCTCCCCGCCCACGCCTTCACCGAGACGGCGGACCAGCTCGCCGCTCGATGGATTCGTGAGGCCGAGCGTGGCATCGACGGCACGTCGATCAAGCCTGCGTTCATGAAGATCGGCGTCGACGAGGGCCCGCTGTCGGAGGTCGACGCCAAGCTCGTTCGCGCGGCAGCGATCACCCATCGCGCGACCGGGCTCCCGATTGCCTCACACACCGCCACGGGCGTCGCCGCGATGGAGGAGATCGCCCTGCTCGAAGGAGCGGGCGTGCCGCTCTCGGCTTTCATCTGGGTCCACGCCCACAACGAGCGCGACCAGTCGTTCCATGTGAAAGCGGCGAAGCGCGGCGCCTGGGTGGAGTTCGACGGCATTTCGCCCACGAGTGTTGCCCGTCACGTGGAGCTGGTGCAGCACATGAAGACGCATGGACTGCTCGATCGCGTGCTGGTGTCGCACGATGCCGGCTGGTACCGTGTGGGAGAGCCGGGCGGCGGTGCGTTCCGGCCTTTCGACACGCTCTTCACGTCGTTCCTGCCGGCACTCAAGACGTCAGGATTCAGCGAAGCGGACATCAATCAGCTGATTGTTACCAATTCGCACACGGCACTCACCCGCCGCTGACCGCCGACGCAGCCCCGAGGAGTATTGTTCTCCTAAAGGAGAAAACTCCTGATCTCGTGAACTCCTGTTTGTCCCCTGAGCTCCGGCTTGATCACTCCTGCGCCAAGCCTCCGCGAGGCGCACGCGGCGATGACTCGTAAATGGGGAGCGGAGAGAGTCGAGCCGCTGTTCGTCGACAATCCGAGGGCAGCGCTGACCGGTGAGCCGATTGACGTGGACTACGTGCCGCAGGCGGGGAACGAAAGGGGTATCAGTTCTGGTAGTCAGAAAGGAGGAAGGAAGAAGGAATCCTTATTTCTGCGTTAGATCGGCTGATACCCGAGTGGGTCCGCCGACCTTCACCAGAGCGGACACCGTCTTCTCACCGAGCTCCGGATGACGGAACACTACGTCGTGCGAGCCGATGGTCAGCTTCAGATTTCCGATTGGCGTCTGACCGATTGACTTGCCATCGATCGAAATGTCGGCCCAAGGCGTGGCGTTCACGTGGACGACGCCCTGCGGGAGGCTGAGAGGTAGCGTCGTTTCCTTCCCGGCTTGAATCCGCACCCACTGGTTTTCTCGATAGCCAAGGCTCGTGTTCTCGAGCTGCAGGACGTGGCCACCTGCGGGCAGCAGGATACGCGGGCCGCGCGTCGAGCCGAGCACACTCCCCTTTTCGGACACGTTCAACTCAATCGGCGAGGAAATCGTGACCCACCCCGGCTCACGGACTGACGGTTGGGGCGGTACACCGGCGGCGGCAGGACGTGCAGTCTCTGCGCGCGGCGTTTGCGGGGGCGTGTCGGCGCCGCGTCGTCCGCTTGTCAGATTCTGTCGGAGCGGGTTGGCGACTCGCGGAGCTCGGCGGAATCGTCGGACTCGACGCAAGTGGGCTCGACGTGAGTGGACTCGACGGACCGGAAGTCGCGCCGGTGGCACGAGGTGTTTCCGGCTGAGTGACGCTCTGAACCGCCGGAGGAGGCGTGAAGGGTCGTGCGACATCGTCCGCCGATTGCGACCCGCCGCGTAGTAGGAAGATTCCCTCGACGACTGCGACGAGCGCCAGCATCACGATGGTGGCCGGCATCATCCATCCGCGCTTGAGATAGCCTTCGAGGGCGATCGGCCCCCAGAAGTCTGCGTCGAGGCCGCGCAGCTCCTCCTGCACCTCTTCCGGCAATTCCTCTCGAACGAGAGCCGGTGCACTCGAACCGTTGCTTGAAGGTTGCGTTTCCGGAACGGCCGCGGCGGGTTGCGGCTGTGGCAGCCGCACCGGAAGCGGCAGCGGGATCGGCGACCTGGTGTTGAACTCCAGCAGCGGATTCTCCAGCATCTGTTGTTGCTGGGATGCCACCGGTTTCGTCGATTCGGAGGGGGACTTCTCGAGCTCGACGATCTCGCTCGGAACTATTCGCTGTTTCGGAGGCCAATCGAAACCCCAGTCGGGCTCGTTGTTTCCTCTCGGCTTGCTCGACATCTTTTATGACCGTGAAGTAACGATCTTGAACGCAGTGCGCCGCTCCCGCACATGCGACAATTGACAATTTTTGCCTGGAACCGTCTGACCAAGGAAAACGACCCTGTTGAAACTGGGGAAGTACGGATTCTCGCTGAAAAAAATTGATGGGTCAATGCTGTTTCCACGAGATCTTGTCGCTCTCGGGGGATCGCTTCGCGCTCACCTCTGCTATGCTCCTCTCTGCACCTGGGATGCCGTATAAAGGCTTCCTCCGGGGCGACAAAATCAAAGAGCCGAGCGATGTACGAACGCTTTTATGACCTGCGCGAAAGACCGTTCGATCTAACGCCCAACCCGCGGTATCTGCTCCTCACGGACACGCACCGGGAGGCATTGGGCAATCTCGAATACGGCATCAGCGCGCGCAAAGGGATCACGGTACTCACCGGCGAAGCCGGGACCGGCAAGACGACGTTGATCCGTACCGCGTTCTCACGCGCGAGCTCAGATCCCGGCCGGCCGACGTCGTGGGTGTACTTGAAGAATCCGCGACTGACGCGATCGGAGTTCCTGGAATTCCTCGCCGCGCGATTCGGCCTGCCGTCCGAAATGGCCGCGTCCAAGACGAAGCTGCTCGACGAGCTCGAGGCGCAGCTCGTCGAGGGTCGCCGTGCTGTGCTCGTCATCGACGAAGCGCAAAGCGTCCCGCTCGAGCTGCTCGAGGAGGTTCGCCTGCTCGCGAACATCGAATCGGACACCGAGAAGCTGTTGCCGGTCATTCTCGTCGGACAGCCGGAACTGGCCGACCGTCTGAACGAATCCGCGCTGCGTCAGCTGAAGCAGCGCGTGGCGCTGCGCTGCACGCTGAATGCGCTGTCGCTGCGTGAAGCGGCCGGCTACATCGCCGGACGCATCGAGATCGCCGGCGGCGAGCCCGCGCAGATCTTCTCGCGCGAGGCCGTGCTCAGGATCTTCGAACGCTCGCGCGGCATCCCGCGCACCATCAGCGTCATTTGCGACAACGCGCTGCTCACCGGCTACGCGGAAGAGCAGCGGCCGGTCGGCGCGCGGTTGATCGAAACTGTCTGCCGCGACTTCGACTTGCCGCAGGCTGGCAAATCATCTGTGGCCATCGCAGCTGTGACCGCGGCGCCCGCGGCGGTTGTCCCTGCGCCAGTTGCGGCACCAGTGGCAGCGGCGCAAATCGCATCGCCGACGCCATCAAAGATCTTCGAAACGGACGAACCGATGACGACGGCCGAGGAATCCGCTCCGGCGGAAACCGGCGTCGTCGAACGCCTCCGCCGCTGGGGGCTGAGACGGTAGGCGCGTTTGAACACGCTCCAGTCTCACCGAATCTACATCCTTAGTCTCGTGGTATCCCTCGTATGAGCCGTATCGCCGACGCACTGCAGAAGTCCCGCACTGAAAACCCCGGCAGCGATCAGACAGCAGGTCGCGACTTGCAACCGCTGCGTCTGCTCGCGCAAGTTGAAATTCCATGGTTCATGGGAGAAACGACGAGCGCTGTTCTCGCACCGCCCGCTCTGGAACCCGAGGTCACCGAGGCGCCCGCCGAGCCCGACAAGCCTCGAGCGCTGGTGACGCCGCCACGCACGGAAGCGCCGCCGAAACCCGCGCGCAACGACGAAGCCGTCGCCGGTCTCATCCGCAATATCTTCCAGGTGCGCACCGCCACCGACCGTGCCGTTCGCCGGCTGCTCTTCACGTCGGTCGACGACACGCGCTGTTCGATCGACATCGCGCCGCGCGTCGCCGAAGCGCTCGCCGCGCAGTCGAATCGATCCGTGTGCCTGGCCGATCTCGACCTGCACAGTCCGACGCTTCACAATCGCGTGCCCGCCATCGAAGGCCAGCGCGGGTTTGCCGATTCCGTGGTGGAGCGCGGTCCGCTGCGCGCCTGCACGCATGGTGCGCCGTCGCACTCCAATCTCTGGTTGCTGCCCGCCGGCGCCCCGACGCTCGACGTGATTCCGCGGCTCAACGATGCCGACACACAGCGCCGGCTCGGGGATCTGCTCGCGACGTTCTATTACGTGATTGGATACACCGCGCCCATCGGCCTCTACAACGACGCCGCTTATCTCGGGGCGGTTTTCGACGGGGTCATCCTGGTTGTCGAGGCGAGTGCGACGAAGTCCACCGTCGTGCGTGCGGCGGCGCAGTCGCTGGAGCAGGCCAACGTGCGGCTGCTCGGTACGGTGCTCAGTCATCGCGGGAGTTCAGGCGCCGCATCCTAAGTCCGACCCAGCCACCGCCTTCGTCTAACTACGCCGAGCGCGATGCAGCTGTCCGACGGTGAGGTTGTGTGGCCGACAGCCGTCGGGCCACATGCCATTCGCAACCGCCTGTGTGATGTCACGGCATTCCGCGCTCCGCGCCATAATTCCCGGCCCAAACTCCCGCTGCTCAATGCGGACAGTGCAGCAGTCGAATTCAGCCATTCGCGTCGCCGAGACACGAAGCTGATTTCTTGCAACCCGTCGTGACGCGTTGTTCGACAAGATCGCGCGACTCATACGCCCGACAAGTTGAGGGCTCGCCGGCCGAATCCAATCATTGATAGGGTGAGAGGGGATTGGGGCGTAGCGTGCACTGTGCAACACGGTTGCCCAGATTTGCACTCGTTGCAAGCGTATTCATTCCTATGAGTTACTGACAGCACGGCTCAAACAGCCAACTGTCAAAAACATCTGAGAGGCAGACTCAATTCAGGCCCTGATTGAAACTGTGGTTCGACGTGGCCTGCGGCGCGCGCCTCGACCTCCGCCCAACTGTTCAGTCTCTTTGACTGCCTCGTGATCTCCACGAAGCAGAGCTTGTTGTTGGTCGACCCGCCGGCACTCCGCACTGTCAGCCTACCGTCCGTGACCGTCACGGTCGAGGTCCCCTCGACCCAGCGCGGGGAGGGGTGGGTTGTCACGAGTGGTTGGTTCTTCACGGCTCGTTCTCGACAAGGGTTCTTCACGGGATGTTCTGCACGCCGGGCCGATTCGTTATTCGTGTCGGGAAACGATTGCGAGCAGGCCGTTTCGCTTCACGAAAAATGGCGCGCAGGCCTGCCACAGTTACTCCGACCCGAAGCGTCTCTACAAGAGGACAAACGTGCAAGAAACAAGATCTGACCCCTCAATGTATGATGCGCGGGTCGAGCGGCCTGGCCGCGCCGGCATGAAGACCAACTCCTCTCGCCACCTATTGCAGCAGGCCCAGCACGGCGACCAGGATGCCGTGGATGCGCTGCTTCGGCGATATGTTCCCTCGCTGCAGCGGTGGGCCAGCGGACGGCTGCCCCGCGCGCGCAAGGCCGCCGAAACCGACGACCTCGTTCACGACACGGTGATGCGCACCCTGTCGCGCCGCGATGCGTTGGAGCTCCGGCACGAGGGCGCGCTGTCCTATCTGCGGCAGGCGATCATCACGCGGATCGGCGATGCCGGACACCCAACGCCGGGCGACCGCGCGTCGGGATCGCCGCTCGATGAAGCCATCGGCCGCGAAGCGGTCGAACGCTACGAGAAGGCACTGGGCAGGCTGGTGCCCGAGGAGCGCGAGGCGATCATCGCCCGCGTCGAGCTCGACTACAGCTCCGACAACGTGGCGAATGCCGTGGGCTGCTCCTCCGCGGGCGAAGCACGAAGAGCGGTAATCGCGGCCTTGCTGCACCTGGTCCGAGGAGATGCGCCGTGGCGCTTGAACGGGAGCATCCCGCGAAGTGGCGCTCAAGCTGCTGCGAAAACGACGACCCTCGGAGCACTGATCGAGCGGGACTTGCAGCTCGGCGGTGTACGCGAGTCGTTGATTTATGTCGCCGGAGTCGGTGTTCGCCCGCGCGGGGGGTGGAAGCCGTTGTAGTTACCTGGAGGGCCAGATCAGCTGCCAGGCGGCCTTACCGCAGTTGCCTACGGAGTCCGGAACGCACCGACAATCCTCACGTTCGATGGCGGCCTGGGCGGTTCCGACGGCGATCGTCTCGTAATATCCAGTACCGTGACCGAGATTGGATCGAGTGTTGTCGTGACGAGATTTGCGGCGCTCGGCAACAAACCAGTGCTGCCCCACGACGGCTTGAAATCGTCCGGGCCTGTTCCCTTGAACACCCACGTCTGCACGGCAACAGATGTGGAAAGGTTCTCTATCTGCACCGTCACGTCTCTTCGCCGAGTGTCTTTGTTGATCAAGAAAACACTCACGGTCCGATTCGACGGTGAGTACGATCGCGTACGTCCGGATCATGCTCGGACTGGTGGAGGCCACCATCCTTTCTTTCAAGAACTGCCCCCAGATTGCCAGCGCAGTACCAGTCGCCTGAAGATTGTTGTTGCTGTCGAAGGTGTCGATCAGCCGTGGAGATGGTGCTGTGTCTGCGCCAGACCAGCGCGTATTCCACAGCTGTGTGAAGGCGACTCCGCTCGTCAGGTGCCTGCCCACCATGTCGAAGACGACCAGCGCGTGACCTGTGTCGTTCTCGTTCGGCCAAGCGCCAGTCCAGTCTGTGGCGTTGGTTTCGGTGACCGCGACCTCGAGGCGTGGACGATCTGCAGCAGGTGCGTCGCTCGCTATTGCGGCCCGCGCCGTTTCCACCCTGTCGAGAAAGGGAGGATCGCTGTTCTGGTATTGCGAGTACCAGCCCAACCCGGACGGCGGGTAGTTGTGAACGGCAAGAAAGTCAATCGCGGAAGACGCGCCCTCGAGAACGGTTCGCCACCAGTCCGATGACTCGCCGTTTGCGCCAATCTTGATGGTTGGATCTATGGCCTTCATTGCGCGAGAGAACTCAACGAGGTCGCGGGCGTAGTCCGACGGCGACGCCTGGCCGTTGTAATGTGGTAGATAGCTCTCGTTTCCGATCTCCCAGTACTGAACGTTGTAGCCGCGCGTGACGTTGGCGTATCGCACCCATTCTCGCGCGGCCTCGAGCACGGTCGCCCGTGACGGCGCAAACCCGCCAGGCTGCGCGGGTTTGTACATGGAGTCGTAGCAGACGACGATCGTCGGCACGCAGTCGATCTGGCGGCAGATCTCCATGAACTCGTCGAAGTTCAGAGGATTGGTTCTGAACGTGAAGCCGTCGCGCTCCACCAGCGAGCGATCGTACGACGGCCACTCGGTGTTGTCGGGCCATTCACCGGGCGCCCATCGCGCCAGCGTAGGAATTGATGACGTGTAAGGCGGAATCGACCAGAGATAACCGTCCGCCTTTTCCCCGCCAGGGTAGCGGAGGTATTTGACGCCTGCCGCGCGCAGTCCCTCTGCCAGCTTCTTGAGTGCTGCCGGGCGATTCTGGTCGTCGTCCAACAGGAAGTTCAGGTTGATACCGAACGGGCGGCGAGACACATCGGAAAGGGTCGAAGTGACGTCCACGCTGATTGCGTCCTGCGCGTGCAGTGGACCGCCATACAACCCGACGAGAACGAGAAGCGCCGGCCGAACGAGGGAACGTCCCATGGTTGCTCCGAGGGGTTGCGCTGGTCTGAGTAGACCCTAGGTTGTGGTCTCTACATTTATCGTTCGGTCGGCGGTGTTTGTGTAGGAAGAGCTGCTATTCGTTCTTCAGAGCCTTGACCGGGTCGACTGCGGCGGCGTGGCGGGCCGGCATGAAGCCGGCGAGCATGGCGGCGGTGAAGAGCAGGGCCGTTGTCGAAAGCAGAGTCGCCGGATCGTGCGGTGTCAGACCGAAGAGGAAGGTCGACAGCGTCCTCGTCGCCGCGACGGCGATCGCCAGTCCGAGAACCAGACCCACTATCAGCGTGACGAACGTCTCGCGAAGCACGTGCGTGAGGACCGTGCGCGGATAGAGCTCCCAGAGCTATGCGGATTCCAATCTCGCGGGTCCGCCGGCTGACGTTGTAGGCCATGACGCCATAGAAGCCGACACACGCGAGAATCAACGCGACGCCGCCGAGCCACGTCGACAGCGACGTCAGCAGACGCTCCGGCACCAGCGTGTGATCAATCTGCTGTTCCATCGTTCGAACGTAAGGCACGAGCGCGTCTTTCCGGAGGCTGCGGATCTCGCTGCGGATCGTCGGAGCAAGTGTGGAGGGATCCACTTCGGTGTGTAGGGCGACGGTCACCCCATCAGGGCCGGCAGAACTGGCGTCGAAGCGCCGCGAGCCAACAGCAAGGAGGGTGTAGACCATTTTGGGCGGAACATCGCCGCGCAATCGTTCGTGCCGGGCGTCCTTTACCACACCGATAACTGTCGTTGTCTGCTTGTCGCCACCGAGCCGAAAGGTACGTCCGATCGGATCTGACTCTCCGAAGTAGAACTTCGCCATGCTCTGGCTGACGAGTGCGACGGAGCTCGGATCGTCTGCGGTCATCGGCCGGCCACGCACCAGGTCGATGCCGAAAATCTGAAAGTAGTCCGGCGTCACCAGGTTCGTGGAAACGCCCTGGCCGGGCACGGCGGGAACACCCGGGACGTCGATGCGCCGCTGCTGCGCGCTGAAGTCGATGGGGGTACCAGCTGAGATCGCTGCGCTCACCACTCCAGGCGCAGTGCGCAACCGATCGAGGATCTCGGCGTATACACCCAGCCTGTCGGCCGTCTGCAGTTTTGCCGCCGAGATGTCGATCTCGGCCATCAGTATGTTGTGACGCTTGAAACCGGCGTCGAGGCCGTGAAGGTTGGCCAGGCTCCGCGAAAGCAATCCCGCCGCGCCGACAACCAGGACACACAGCGCGAACTGTACGGCGACGAGTGCCTTCCCCAAGGTCGGGCGCCGAGCGTCTCGAACAGGTTGCACACCAGCTTTCAAGGCCGGCGTCAGATCGACGCGGGTAGACCGAAATGCGGGGACGAGGCCGAAGCCGATGGCGGTCAGCACAACGACTGCGGCAGTAAACCCCAGGACACGGACGTTGATCCCAGCCTCGATGAACACGGGTGCGGGCCCGGCCGTCAACAAAGAAAGGATGGCCTGAGTTCCCCAGACGGCCAGGATCGCTCCGGCTGCACCGCCGCAGAGCGCGAGCACGAGGCTCTCGGTGAGCAGTTGGCGTACGAGACGGGCGCGCCCGGCGCCGATGCTCAAACGCACCGCCATCTCTCGTGCTCGTGCGCTGGCGCGCGCGAAAAGGAGATTCGCGATGTTCGCGCAAGCGATCAGCAAAACAACGACAACCATGGCCATGGAGATCCGAAGAGGTGTGCCGTAGGTGCGGCGAAGGCTCCACATCCCTTTCGCGGCTGGAACGAGCGCGGCGGACCGATAAGAATCGCGATTCAGTTTCCTGGCCCACTGATTCTCAGCTGCCGCGTGGAACCGCTGGAAGATCACGTTGACCGCAGCCAGTGCCTCCTTCTCGCCGACGTTCGGCGCAAGGCGTCCGACGATGAAGAGGCCGAACCAGCCGTCGTGATCGGTCAGGAAACCTGGCGAATCGAGGACCATGACGGAGATCGGCAGCATGATGTCCGCGCGGTCACCGGGATTCAAACCGGTAAACCCGGGACCGGTGACGCCGACAATCGATACGGTTCGTCCATCGACGATGAGTGGCTTGCCGAGTACGTTGGCGTCGGCGCCGAGGGCGTTCCTCCAATAGTCGTAGCTGATGACTGCAATCGGGCTCCCGCCGGGCTGCGAGTCCCGTTCGGCGGAGAAGCCGCGCCCCATGAACATCGGCGCGCCAACCACGGCGTGATAGTTGCCGCTGGCGAACAGACCGCTCACCCGCTCGATTCCGTCCGTCGTCGTCACCTTGAACGTTCGTGGCCGGTAGGCAGTCAGGGCACTGAACGCGGTGACCGTCTTGTACCGCTCGAACAACGGGTAGTTCGCGCTCGTGCTGATATTGGGACCAGGATCGTGCGCCAGAAAATACAGCTGATCCAGCTTCTCGAGCGGAAGGGTTCTCAAGAGCACCGCGTCTATGAGGCTGAAAATTGCCGTGTTGGCACCAATGCCCAGGGCCAGAGACAGAACGGCCGCGGTCGTAAACACCGGCGTCCTTGCCAGCGTCCGCAGTGCGTAGCGCAGGTCCTGCCGCACTTCGTCGAACAGCCGGAGCCCGCGGCTCTGACGGCAGTCTTCCGGATCGATTCGATGGTTCCGAACTCGAGACGGGCGCGGCGGCTGGCTTCGTCCGCCGGTACGCCAGAGCGACTCAGATCGTCGGCGTACGCATCCGTATGGAAACGCAGCTCGTCGCGCATCTCGTCTTCGAATCGGTCGCGATTGAAGGCAGCAGCAATAAACGAGCGGAAACGTGTGAGCGGATTCATAGTCTCCTAGCGTCTCTAGGAGAGTAGCGCCGAGTCTCCTAGGACGTCAAGGAGAGAGGTTGCCGAGCCACGAGCCCCGAGCGCCGAGACAGTGGCTTCCGCCTTCAGGCGGAGCGCCTGCGGCCCGAGCGAGGCGCGAAGCCGCCGAGCGAGAGCTCTTGGGGGTGGGGCCCCAAGCGCTCTGAGTGAAGCCCTACGGCTCGATCAGCGCCTTCAGATTGTCGACGATCTCCCGCGCCCGGTTGCGGTTCATCTTTTCCAGGGCATCGCCGGCCGCAAAGCGCGCGAGCTGGCTCTGCGGGAGCTCGAAGTCCACATCGAGCGTCAGCCGTGTGCTGTTACCTGCCGGCTGGAAGCGGTATGTCCAGGTACTGGGATTGCCGGTTACCGTTTTGAACTGGTAGACCGATCCTTTCTTGTATTCGGTGCACTTGCTGTTGCCGGAAATGACCAGGCCGAACCAGTTGAACTCGTAGTCCCACGACTGACCGACGCCGGCCTGTGCCTGCGAGACGTTGCTGATTCGGTTGAGGCCGGGTATGAACGTGGTGGCCCGCTCGGGTGCATCCGCAATGTAGGTGAACGCTTTTTCCGGGTTCGCTGCGATCTCCACGCTCTCGCTGACGTTCGGCATGATTGCTCCTACGACGTTCTGCCCGCCCTGAAGGGCGGGCCTACGAAAATCATTCGTTTATCGCCGCCACTAAGGCGGCCTCGCTGGCGTAGCGCGCGGCCTTGAACAATCCGGCCGCCAGCAGTGCCGCTTTCTTCGGAGAGCAGGGAGGCAGCCGCAAACGGATTGTCGTCCAGAACGCTCCCTTCGTCCAGTCAAGACGACCCTCGCCGAACTGCAGTGCTTCGTCCGCGCTCGCGCTGGCAAACCCCACGAGCGCAAGCGCCGGCGAAAATATCTCGCGCCATGCGATTGGCCGTCGATGGAGAGCAAGCCATCGATGGCAACCATCTCGTTTCGGCAATCCCACTACGAAGCGGGCATGCTTGTGAAACAGTCGGACGCTCATCGTCAGTCGTTAGTCGTTAGTCGTCAGTCGTTTTCTCACTTCCGCGCGATCAGGATCGACTGAATGCCGAGCTCGTCCACTTTCGTCCGCACCTCGGTGAACGGTAACGCGCGGGCGAGGCGTTCCAGGTCTGCCGCGGTTCGGTAGTTGACGGGAATCTCCGCCAACCGCAGCAGATAGTCCGAGAGCGGCCGGCCTCGCATCCCGCTGGTCACCAGCACACCGCCGGGACGCAGACACTCGTAGAAGATTCCGTACAACTTCGACAGCCGCTCATCGTCCAGAAACTCCGCCAGGCCTGTGGAAGTAATGAAGTCGACGCCAGACGGATAGACGCGGCGATCGAACACATCGCCCTGCCGTGGAATGAATGGCGCGAGACTTCCGATCGCGAGCGAAAGTGACGGCCTCGCCGAGCGCCGTTTGGTCCAGATCAAGGCCGTGGAATTCGAGCGCGGCTCGGATTGTGGATCCCGTCGAGACGAACGCCTGGTAGCCATCGGTAAGCTCTCGCGGGATGCCGCACGGGGCACTGAGGATGTCGAGACGACCTGGTTGGCCGGCACGCTCGCGCAGAAACGCCGTCAGCTCGTCGCGCGACGCGTGGAACCGGTTGCGGAACGAACGGACCGCCGGCAGGCCGAGGAGGCGGGCATCGAGCCAGCGGCCGAACGCGCCGCGGCCGGATGGCTCGCCGCGGTAGATGTGATCGGCAAAGCGAAAGCTGCCCGAATGATCCAACCCTTCCCGCGCAAGATCGCTGCGGCGGAGCGCGGCATACAGCGGCAGGGCGAACACACGCCCGCGCCGCAGCAGCGCCATCGGAAGCGACGCCGACTGCCGCGTGCGGTTGTAGAACGTCGGCGGCGGACGGTCGGTCATAGCCTCAGGTAGGCGGCGACGATCTCCTTCATTACTTCCGGCGTTCCGGCGGCGATCGTCAGCGCCCGGGCGTCACGATAGAAGCGTGTGGTCCAGTGATCCGCCAGATAGCCGACCCCTCCGTGCAGCTGCAAGCAGCGCTCGATGACCTTCTGCGCCGCCTCGTAGCTGAACACCTTGATCATGGCAATCTCTTTCGAGACGTCGCGGCCGTCAACCCACTGCGCGAACGTCGCGTAGTTCAACTGCCGCGCCGCTTCGAGCGAGATGGCTGCCTCCGCGATTTGATGACGAAGCACCTGGAGGCTCGTCAAGGGCCGTCCGAATGCACGACGACGCTTCGCCCAGGCGATGGCCCGCTCGAGCGCATATGAAGCCCACGCGACGGCCGCGAGCGCACCGAGCAGCCTCTCGCGGTTCAGCGCTTGCTGGATGTAGCCGAATCCGTCTCCCTGCCGCCCGAGCACATTGGCCGTTGAGACGCGACAGCCATCGAGCGTGATTCGTCCCATCGCCGACGTGACCAGACCGAGGGTTCGCAGCGGCTCGACACGCAGGCCCCGCGTCGGCCTGGGCACCAAAACCAAGCTCAAACCGGCAAGGCCATCGTTCGACGTCCGCGCGGCCACCAACAGCAGATCCGCCGCAGCCGCATTCGTGACGTAGGTTTTGGTCCCGTCGAGCGTGAGCCGCCCGCCTCGAACACGACCGCGCGTCGTCAGCGCGGAGAAGTCGGAGCCCGCGTCGGGCTCGGTCACGGCGAGCGCACCGATGACGCGGCCGCGACGCAGCGGCTCCAGCCACGCGCGTTTTTGCGCCGTCGTGCCGAGGTCGGCCAGCAACGGGGCAATCAGGTTGGCCTGGACGAAAACGCTGAGCGCGAGGCCCAGCGAATCGCAGCGCGGCAGCTCCTCGGCGAGGATGGCCTGCTCCCACGGACCGAGCGACAGCCAGCCGCGCGCGGCGCACGCCGCCACTGCCCGGCGCGGAAGACGTGCCGATCGTTCCCAACGATCGGCATGGGGCTGCAGGCTGACTGGCGACGAAGCGCCTCACGTCCTCTCGAAACCGATCGTGCTGCGGCGTGAATGGCCCTTTCATGAAGAAGGCGAATGCCCGGCGGCTGCCATCGCGTTCTTCACGGCGTCGATGACGTCCTGCACCGTTCGCGTCCGCCACAGCTCGGGCGTGTCGAGCTCCACTTTCAGCTCCTCCTCGACCGCCAGCACGCACTCAATCTGTTCGAGCGACCCAATCCCCAGCGTCGCGAGCGTCGTCTCCGGCGTGATCGAGGTTCGGGGCACCATAGCTGCACGGCTTACGATGCGGACGACGCAGTTTTCGACCGATGTGCTCATTGTTGTGTGGGGACTGCGCCGAACCGCTCGTCCAGGCTGCGCTCGAGACCTGCGGCGACCTTGCGATCGACTTCCTGCCATTTTTTCCGGGCGGCGGCAACTTGATTGGCATCCAACCGATCGATTGCCTGATCGATCCACCCGGCGTGCTCGGCGCCGCGCTTCGCTTCCATTTCGGCAACGATGGAATCCAGCGTTTCGCGAACCGCGGGATGCGGTGACTCGCGCGAAAGATGGCGATGGTAGCTGTCCCTGACACGCCGCTCGAGCGTTTCGGAGAGCACCAGGATGTCCACGAGTGCCGCGGGCACGCCGCCTTCGTCCGAATAACGCTCTTGAATCGGCGCGATGGTCGGATCGAGGCGGCCGCCGGCGGCGGCAATGGTGCGCGACAACATCGCGGCATGCCGCGCTTCGGTTGCGCAGTGTGCCGTCATCTCCACGAGCAGAGTGTTGTCGGACACCGTGCGTGCGAGCCGGCCCATGAGCAGCGCTCCGTGCAGCTCGCTGTTACGGTAGAAGTTCACGAGCCAGAGCTCGCGGTCAGTCAAGGGCACGCATTCCGCTCCTGGCAAAATCGGCGAGGCTGACGCCACACAGCCGGCGCATGCGCCGGTTCAACGTGAGAATGGCCGGAAGATCGTTTTTCTCGGAGATCGGCACTGTCGCCACGACGTCGGCGCCCACGTGCCGGAAGTCGCTCGCCGCGCGAAGAATCCGATCGCGGCAACTCAGGGTCCTTCTTCAGCCGGGCGTCGAGCAGATCGAATGCGAACTGCGTGTGCCGGAACTCGTCTTTCGCGATGAAGCCGGCAATCTGCGCAAGCACGGGTTCCTTCGCCTGGCGTGACAGCCGCAGGAAAAAGTACGCGGCGAAATGCTCACTGAGCATATACCGGGCCAGCTCCGCTTCCGCATCGTCCACGCGGCGGTCCAGATTGCGCCGGCGAATCTCCAGCAGCTCGGACTCCTCGATCGGCCGGTAGTCGACCAGGCCGAGATAGCGGTTCAAGACGTAGAAATGTTTGTACGACTCGTACAACTGAATCGAGAACACAGCCGTCGCTTCCACGTCGTCCCACAGCGCACGCATCAGGCGTGTTGTGTACACGGGAAAGTACGACTCGATGAGCGCGGAGTCGCGAATCTGATCGAGGAGATCCGGCTGCGCCAGCGCGAGAGACGGATCGATCCGTCCCCACGAGATGTCCGCCTCGAGGATCCAGCGCTGCAGCTCGGCCTGCGTCAGGTATTCGTCGTAAATCGTGGGACACCTCTCTCGACGATCGCGTCGATTTCGGCGAGACTCGAGCCGTGCCGGGCGAGGCAGGCCAAAGTCCAGCGCTCCAGGCCGAATGCCACACAGCCCGACACTGCCTGCGATCCGTCAGCCATCGGGCCGATCCCGAAGCGGCTCGTGAAAAACGTCTCATGCAGGTTGAACGACGCCACGGCCAGGCGACCGGCCGACCCGGCGTCGACACGGAGCTCGTACTTCAGATTCTTGAGCTGCTGAATCAGCCGCCGGCCTCGTCCTTCGCTGCCGAAGAACGTATCGGTTGCCGTCTCCAGCGTTCCTGCGATCCCTATTGACTCGGCAAACGCGCTCACGCGATCCATCCACGCGTGGCGCTCGGCCGAAACCCAGTCGCTCGAACCGAGGAAGACTGCTTCACGCATCCGGAAGCGCTGCAGCCTTCCAAGTTCCTCGGCCGTGCGAACCTCACGGCGTCCGCAACCGGCAGCGACGCAAACATGGCGGCCAGCATCGAGTCGAACGTCTCGCATCGACGGGTATACCTGATAGCACGCCGCCGGCGGCAGATACGTCGTTCCCTCTTCAGACGTCGCAATCGCGCCGTCGGCAAACGACTCGAAGTAGTCCGCGGTTTCCAGGATTCCACGGTCGATCGTGTCAGCACTAACGAATGCCGTCGCACCAGCCGCGAGACTTATCCGTTCGAGCGCGTCGTCCAGCCATCGATACAGCCGGCCCGCCTCACCATGAAAGTGCAGACCGCCATCTCCGTCCAGCTCGATCTCACCCCGCTGGCGCAAGGGCCCAATCAGGTCAGCGCTCATCGTCTCGGGCGTGGGCGTGACCGAACCGGCGGTCGATCGCGCGGACGCTTCGGAAGTGTTCCATCACAACTTCCTGATCGGGAATCGAACGACCGATTCGCAGCTCGAGAAACGCGATCAGCGACAGGATACCCAGAGAATCCACCAGACCGTCGTCGAAGAGGTAGGTATCCGCGTCGATCGTCACGTTCCTCTCTTTGAGGAGATCGCTGCGGACGAACGCGAGCAGCTCGCTCGTCAAATCACTCACCGGGCGGCTCCCTCGGCGATGCCGTTTGCGACGCCGCCCCAATTGTGCGCGATGAGATACTCAATCACCTTCGTCGCCGTCTGACGGATCGACGGCCGGACAATTCCTGCTGCCCGCAGCGCCGAACGGCAACCCTCGTCGCTGAATCGCTTCGGATATGCGAGCTGGGGCGCGAAATGGCCGAGCACCGCGACCGGAGCGCGCAAGCCCTGGTCGGCGACGGCCTCCACCGATTGCCGGAACAGCTCGAACGTTTCGAGCTCAACGATTGCCGGCTTCTCGATCCGTCGACGGCGCCACGCCGGACGATATCGCAGGAATGCTTCAATCACCAGATCGATCAACTCATTCTCTGAAACCGTCTCATCACCAGCGCAAATGTGAAATGTTCTGCCGGGGACGAAACCGGCGGTTGACAGATGTCGCACGGCCGATACGGCGTAGTCCGTTGAAATCAAGTCGACCGGGCTGTCCGGCGAACCCGGAATCATCGGCAGCAGGCTGTGATAGAGGAAGCGGATGGCATGGTGAATGGCGGCAAGCCGGCGGACGGTGCCATGCGTTGAGTCGCCGAGAACCGTGCTGAGGCGGCACACGACGATCGGCAGCCGTGGCATTCGCTCGCGCAGAAGCTGCTCCTCCTCGAACTTCGACTGTTCGTAAGCATTCACGAACCCGCAGGAGTGATCGAGATCCGATTCGCCGATCAGTCCCGTTCTGCGACCCGCCACGTAGATCGTGCTGAGTGCGCAAATCCGCTCCAAGCGGGGACACGTCGCCGCAAATTCCAGGACATTGCGTGTGCCTTCGACGTTCACACGTCGCGCGACGTCGAGCGTGGCGTCGAACCGCGTCATCGCCGCAGCGTGAATGATCGTTGTTACGTTGGCTCGCACGAAGGCGGCATAAGCGGAGGTCATCCCCAGAGCGTTGCGTTCGACGATGTTGCCCTTGATCGGTGTGATGCCTGGCCGATTGGCGAGAGACGGTTCTCGAGCGAGGAGGAAAACCGGAGCTGGGTCCTCCGTCAGCGCGTCAACAAGTGGGCCGCCGATTGCGCCGGTTCCGCCAGTGAGGAAGATCATGTCCGCGTCGTTTCTTTTGCATTACTCAGTGCGCTTGGGGCCCTCCGCCTCCGCGCGCCGGCAATCCATGCGCGCTACGGCGAGACCTCGCCGTAGCTGGTCGCCCGCTTCCGCGACCAGCGGAGGCGGGCACCCCCAAGCGCTCTCGCTCGGCGGCTTCGCGCCTCGCTCGGGCCGCAGGCGCTCTTCTTCCTTCATCCTTCGTCCTTCATCCTTTCTTTTCAGTGCTCCAACAACATGCACGCCCAGCTCGCTCCAAACCCGAAATTGAACATCAGCACGACGTCGCCAGCGCGGAGCTTGCCGTCGCTCTCGGCATCTTTCAAGTTGATGAAGTTGTCGCCGCCGATGACGTGTCCTTTGGTCGCAATGTTGTCAGCGTAAAGGCGGTCGGCCGGCAGCCCTGTGAGCTGCATCAGGATGTCCCAGCTCCGCTTCGACACGTTATGGGGAACGATCTGCGCCAACCCTTCGCCGTTCAGGCCGGCATCCGCCAGTGTGTCTCGGATGATCGTTCGTGCGGTGGGAAAATACGCGGCAACGATCTCGTTCGCCAGAGCCTCGCAATCCCAGTAATAGCCCTTCGTGATCTGACGCTCGGCGACGAGGCGGTTCCGACCCGATCCGCGTTCGACCAGGACCGCGCAGGCGCCGTCGGAAATCAGGTTGTACAGAATGTCCCGCCGGCTTCCGGCAGGCAGCACGTCCACGCTGACGCAGAGCACGCGGCTGATGCCCTGGTTCGCGACGAGGAAGGCGCGCGCCATTGAAACGGCCGTCATCAGCCCGAGACATCCGGTCTGGCTGACGCCGATGGTCCGGGCGTTGACGAGACCGAAGTCGTACTGCAGACGCGCGGCCGGATAGCTGAAGCCGCCGAGCAGGCCGTTACCAGCTGCGTGGCTGGTGGGAGTGGCGCCCGCGTATAAGAGGATGTCGATCGAGGCCGGATCGATGCTGGCGCGCTCGAGCAGGTGCGTGACAGCGCGCGGCGCCAGCTGATCCGCCTCGGAGCCGGCGATCCACGCCTGTTCGAAGCCGAAGCTGCGGAGCGCTTCGGGCGCGGTGCCGAGCCGCCCTTCTTTTGCCAGATCGTCGAGGCTGACGGCGCGGTCCGGCAGCGCGTACTCGATCGCCGCGATGTGAACGTCCACGAACGGATCGTTTCACTGCCCGCGCAGGCGCTGCAAGCGGCGCTTTACGTCGGGGTCAGATCTTGTTTCTTGCACGATTGTCCTCTTTTTGCCGCACTCGAGACTCAGCGCGCAGCCGTGCAAGAAACAAGATCTGACCCCGGCCGGTCTCCCAGGGCAGCCGTGCAAGAAACAAGATCTGACCCCTACTACTGGATGGCGTTGAGGGCGTACCAGACGCCGAAGAGCAGGCTCGCTGCGCCGAAGGCTGGAACCACGCGCTCGAGGCGGGGCGCCACAGGGCCGCGTACCAGACCGTAACCAACCATCGCCGAAACGACCGCCATCGACAGTGCGGTCGCGCCGGCGAACAGGAGTAGACCGGCGACGGCGTTGACGCGATCGGCAACGGAGGCGACGAGCAGGATGCCGACCCCTGCCGAACCACCGAGCCCGTGCATCAACCCGATACCGAAGGCGGTGGCCGGCGACCGTCCGATGCCATCCGCATGGCGATGGGCGTGCGTCGTGGGATGGCCGGCTTTCGGCGCGTGCTCGTGCACGTGCGGGTGGGTGTGGCTGATCGCACCGTGCTTGTGCGAATGCGCGTGGAAGTAGCCGCGGTGCCAGCGCAGAAGCAACCGCACCGCGAGAAACGCCGTGACGACGCCAACGAGGAATTCGGCCGCGCGGCCGACCACTTCCGGCAGTTGCGCCCCGAACAACACGATCGGCACGCCGAACAGAAAGAGCGTCGTCGCGTGGCCCAGACCCCAGAAGAGGCCGAGCACGCCGGCGCGTCTGCCGCCGCGGCGGTCATCCGAGAGAATGAGGGTCGAGACAGCCGTCAGGTGATCGGCGTCGGTCGCGTGCCGCGCGCCGAGCAGCAGCGCGACCACGAGGCCAAGTGACAGGCCGCCGCCGCCGAGTCCGAGAATCCAGTCGTCAAGAAAGTGCATGCTCGCTGCTTTCGCGGGCGCGAGCTGTCACGAAGAGCAGCCACTCACGCATCCCCTCGCCGCTTTTCGAGGAAATCTCGAAGATCGGCATACCAGGTCGAACCCGCTGAATGTTCTCCCGAAGCGTGGCCAGATCGCAGTCGGCGGCCTCGGTCATGTCTATCTTAGTAATGATAGCGACATCAGCGGTATTGAAGATCGTCGGGTACTTGAGGGGCTTGTCCTCGCCTTCCGTCACCGACAGCAGGACCAGGCGCAGCGCTTCCCCCAGGTCGTACGACGACGGGCAGACCAGGTTGCCGACGTTTTCGATGAAAAGCAGATCGAGGTCGGCCAGCTGCCACTCGGCGAGGGCGCGATCCACCATTTCCGCTTCCAGGTGGCACACGGTGCCGGTGACGATCTGCTTCACCGCCGCGCCGCTGCGAGCGAGGCGGACGGCGTCGTTCTCGGTGGCAAGGTCACCCACGAGCGCGGCAACACGGTGCTGCGGCGCAAGTTCCGTCAGCGTCTGCTGGAGGAAGGCAGTCTTGCCAGCGCCCGGGCTCGAGACGAGGCTGACTACGAAAACACCGGCATCGCGAAACCGTGTCGCGCAGCGCCCGCGCTTGCAGATCGTTTTTCTTGAGAAGGTGTTGACGCACTTCGACGAGACGAGCTGTGCCCATCACTCCAGCTCCAGGGCGGCCAATTCGAGCTCACGGCCGCGGACGAGTTTGGTCGCCGTCGTGCCACATACCTCACACGAAAACCATTCGTGCGGACGCGTCGGCCGGTCCTGCTGGCACACAGCGCAGTGAATGACCGTGGGAATCTCGTCGATCACAAGTGTGGTCCCTTCGACGGCTGTCCCTTCCGACGCCATCTGGTACGCGGACAGCAGTGCTTCCTTCACCACACCCGAGAGTATGCCAAGTCTGACGTGCGCCGTGACGACACGGGCGCCGCGACGCTCCGCCTCCTCGGCTGCCATCTCGACGAGCGCCATCGCAATCGACAGTTCGTGCACGTCAGTTCGCCGTCCTGGTGCCGAGCGCGGCCATCGCGGCCTGGCCCAGACTGATTCCACCGTCGTTAGGCGGCACCACGTGGTTCGTCCACACCCGCAGCCGCCCCTCGCAGCGGGAGTGCAGCTCGTTCAACAAGAGCTGATTCTGAAAAACACCGCCGGAGAGAACCACGGTGTCGACGGCGTTTTCAGCGGCCAGCGCGATCAGCGCACCGTAAACGCCATGCGCGATGCCGACCTGTGCCGCTCGAGCAATGTTCGCGGCCGCTCGCCCGCCAGCCGGCGTGCGATGACATCTTCCAGCAGGATGCGGAAGTCCAGCTCTACATCCGTGGAACGGGAGCGGACAGACGTCTGCGCCGGTTGCGTCCGCGGCAAGATGCTCGAGCCAGATGGCCGCTTGTCCCTCGAAAGTCGTCGGCCGAGTGAAGCCGAGGAGCGCAGCAATCGTGTCGAACAGACGCCCCATCGACGTGCTCGCCGCAACCCGGACGCCGGCGTGCAACAGCGTGGTTGCCTGGCAGTAGCGTGTCGGAAAGTTGAAAGGTGCGCGGGTGAAGTCGGGCACCTCGTCCAGCTGTTCGAGAAAACCCGGCAGCCGCCTGCACGGGATGACGGGCGGCGGCGTCACCGCCGACCATGCGTACGGCCGAAGGCACCCGACACGGACCAGGCCGGATCGCACGCTGCCCGCGAACAGCTCACCGCCCCACGTACTGCCATCGTCGCCGTATCCGGTACCGTCGAAGCTGGCGCCGACGACGCGCGTGTCCCACTGCTGCCGCTCCGCGAGCACCGACGCGATGTGCGCGCGGTGATGCTGAATGGACGCACAGGTCCCGCAGGAAGCTGCTCGGCCCAGGCCGTGGACCGGTAGCCTGGGTGCGCGTCACAGGCGACGAGCACGTCCTTCCACGACACTTCGTAGAGGCGCATGAGATCGTGAATCGTTGCCTGGAACGACTCGACCGTGCGCGCGTCCTCGAGATCGCCGATGTACTGGCTCATGAACGCCTGATTGTCGACGACCAGGTGACGGTGTTCTTGAGGTCGGCACCGACCGCGAGAACCGGGCGATCGACCGGGATCGTCGCTACAGCACCCGGTGCTATCCGCGGGCGCGACGCAGGATTGTCGGCCCGTGCGGGCCAATGCGAATCACGAGTCGTCGATCCTCCGCGCGATCGGACGCTCTCCAATGAGAAACGCGTCGGCAAGGCCCGACAGCCGATCGAGTGCATCAGCGTCCTGATAGGCCAGGGGCTCGCCCGAGCGATTGGCGCTGGTCATGACCAGCAGTGGCGGTGCGCCGGTGGCAAACAGCAAGTGATGCAACGGGCATAGGGCAGCATCACGCCATAGTCGCGATTGTCTGGGGCGACATCAGTCAGCGGCTTCACAGCCCTGCCGATGACGATCGGACGTGCCACCGACTGCAGCAGCTCGATCGCCACCTCAGAGAGCTCGACGGCGCCTCGCGCGACATCGAGGTCTCTTGCCATGAGCGCAAACGGCTGCTCTTTCCGAAACTTGCGCGCGCGCAGCGTCCTACCGCGCCATCATCAGTCGCGTCGCAAGCCAGGTGGTACCCGCCGAGACCTTTGACGGCAAGAATCCCACCACTGGCCATCAGCATCGCAGCGGCGCGGATCGGGCTGACGTCACCGAGATCCGCGGCTTCCCATCGGCGCCGCGAAGCGAGTACTGCGGGCCGCACGTCGAGCATGCGATCGGCTGCGCGTGGAATCGCCGATCGTTGGCGTCGTGATATTGCGCCTCGCACGCGGCACAAAGTGCCCAGCCCTTCATCGTCGTTTGCGCACGGTCGTACGGCAGACCTTCGACGATCGAGTAACGGGGGCCGCAATTCGTGCAGTTGATGTACGGATACCCGGCGCGCGCGTCGCCTGAATCGAACAGCTCGCACGAGGCAATCCACGCAGATGCAGAGATCCGGGGACACTCGCACCGTCGGCTTCGTCGACCCGGGTGCTCTCGCGGATCGTGAAGTCGCGGAACCCCTCGAATGTCGCCGGTTCGACGTCGAGCGAATCGATGGCCGCAGCCGGGGGCGGGTGCGTCTTCAGGTCGCGCAGGAAGGCATCGAGCGCGAGCTCGGGCCCCTCCAGGTGAATTTCGACGCCGTTCTCAGCGTTGAGCACCCAGCCGGTCAGGGCATGATCGCGCGCGAGACGGAATACGCTCGGGCGGAACCCCACGCCCTGCACGACACCACGCACACGGACCTGTACGGCTTCGAGTGACTCCGTCACGTTGTCGGCGCCTCGACAGGCGGTCCGATATAACAGCATCGGCCCTGCCACCCGACTTCGACAACCCGGCCGTCTTCTACCAGCACCGGGACCGCGCGCTGCCCCGTCAGCGAGGCCAGGCGCTGCAGCGCATCGGCATCCGAGGTCGACGTCGTATTCGACGAACGACTGCCGCTTCCACTGCAGCGATTCGCGCATGTCACGCGTGAATGGACAGGCTGCGGTTCCGTACAGTTCGAATCTAGACATGACTTTCAGGCTCCATCAGCTCGCGCATGACGTGGTAGATGGAGGCCTGCACCTCCTGGATGCGCGGAATGTAGTCCGATCGGACGACGATGCAGTGGTCGGCGAGGCCGCGACGGCCGATCTCGCCGCCGTCGTAGCCGAGCAGAGCCACCGTGAGCAGGCCGCGCTTTCGCGCCTCCTCGAGCGCGGCGACGACGTTCTTCGAGCCGCCGCTGGTGGAGATGGCAATCGCCGTCATCCTGCGGCTGTCCGTGGGCGATCAGCTGACGCAGGAATGTCAGCTCGTTGCCGACATCGTTGGCGATGGCGGTGATCGTTGCTGGCTCGTGCGAGAGCGAAATAGCGGGTACGGGACGATAGCCCGGCGGTGGTGACACACAATCGATCGCCCAGTCGTTGGCATCGGTCGCCGAGCCGCCGTTGCCGAACAGAATCAGCTTGCCACCGCTCCGCACACGACCTCGCGAGCGCAGCGATCGTCGTCGGCAATGTTCTCGGCTTCGGCGCGTCTCGGCTTCTTCCCGCAGCCTCTCGACGTCGTTGGCTTTCATCACGATGGATCGCGCCACATCGTCTACGAGGCCCTCGCTGTTCTGCTCTTCATTGCCGAGGAACGGGTAGAGAAACCCCGCAGGCCCCGTGTCGAGGCCGAGCTCACGATGCTCGAAGAAGACGTGAACGGTTTCCCAGAGCGTGTGATACAGGATTTCAATCAGCTCCTGGTGAACGAACGCGGGCGCGTCGATCTGCACCGCGTAATCGCCTTCCTCGCCCGGCAGGGCAAAGGTCATGGCGCCGCGGCGTCTCGCCTTCTCGAGCGCTCTTCGAATGCCGGGATCGCCCCCGGCGGCGCGAAGCCCATCACCATGTCGTCCGCGCGGCAGATGGCATCGAGCCAGGGCCCGTAGACGAGCGACAGATCCATGGCGGGCAGCGCCCGTTTGCCGACGATCACCGGGTGCACGAATTCCACGGAGACGTGCTGCGCATCGGTCGCGAGGGCGCCCTCGCCGAAGGCGAGCAGGCGTCCGCCCTTGAGGAACCGCTCGGCCATGGCACGACACGCGATCGCCAGGCGAGGTGCCTCGCGGGCGAAGAATGCGCGCGACAACTCGTTGCGCGACCCGAGACGCTTCTGAACGGTGTCGACGAGGGACAGGGCGCCTATCATAGCTGGCACGGCCCCGGCCTCAGCAGATTCGAGGGAGCGCGTCGCCGACGAGCATGTCCACGACCCGGCTGCCGCCGTAGTTGGTTTCAGCAATCACCGTCCCGATCGGCGACTGACGAACTTCACCGATATCAGCGGCGAGCAGACCCCCGGGCGCGGCGGCCAGGGCGGCGAGCGCGGCCGCTGCCATTTCCGGAGCGACTGCCGAACGTCGCCCAGTAGCCTTCGGCTTTATTGGTCTCGTCGGGAATCGATCCCTCGACGACGAGAATGAACGGATTGATCTCGCCGCGGGCGGCGCGATGAAAACGGTCGACGAACGCGTCACCGACCTCGTATGCGAAGACCGGATTGTGGATACGCAGCGGAGGGACTCCGGGGAACGACCCGGCGCGCAGATCTTCGACAGCCGGTTGCGTGGCCGCCGTCAGGGCGATCGACTCGCCGTCGCAGCCGAGTCCGGCCGTCAGCCACAGGACATCCAGTCCGTCGTCGAGCATGCCGCCGGCAGACCACTCGCTCAAGTGAGGAACCCCCCGGGATTGACCTTACTCTACACCCGTCTCACTTTTCTTCTTTCAGCGCCGCCGCCCAGTTCAGGATTACCCGCAGCGGCGACTCGGCGACTTTCTCGACAGGCAAAACGACGAGAAAACGTGACCCATCTGGCATCACATCGTAGTTCTGAATTGACGGGCCAACCTGGAAGAGAGGAGCAGGAGCGTCGGCGTTCCATTGAACGCCCGGCGTGACCGCTGTGGCCATGATGAAACCATCGGACGCGTTGTAATAGAGCTCCTTGCCATCCCCGCGCCAGCGCGGCCAGCGCCCGCCGCTCGGAGAGATGCGCCGTTTCTGCCCGCCGCCCTCCGTGAGTGCCACGTAGATCTCCGGGCGCGCCCGACTCGTCGGACTCGTATGCGATCCACCGCCCATCGGGTGAGAATCGCGGGCTCGTCTGACTGAAACGGGAGGGAAGCCAGGGGGTCGGTTTGGAATCGCCACCGAGCGGCAGGAGAAAAATGTTCCAGATGGCTGTCGCCGTCTCGTTGAGATATAGCAGCCGGCGGCCGTCGCGGCTAAGATCCTCCGGCTGCTGAACAGCCGGTAATTCCAGAAGCGGCTTTTCGCTTCCCGGATTGCCCACGGTAATTTCCCAGACGTCAGGCGGACCCTGCCGATCCGAACGGTAGATCACCTTTGACCCGTCGGCCGACCAGGCTGGCAGGATCTCGTCCGTGGGATCGGAATGTAGGCGCGTGAGGTACGACGCCCGACGTCCGAAACCCAGATGTCGGCGCTACCGACCCGATTGTCGCGAACGTCCATCGCGACGTTCGTCCCGTCCGGCGATATTCGGATCCCTCGCACGATGGCCGGCTCGCCGAGTTGCCCTGCCTCCTTACCGTCGCGGGTAAACCAAGCGAGTCGCGAGGGAGGAACGCCCAGTCTGGTAAGCGATGACACCATTTTGCGAGGCCGAGAAAACGGCGAGGCTCGGGCCAAAGAAATACTGAATGTCGGAAGCGAGCTCACGTGCTTCACCGTGAAGCCGACCGTTGCGCTCATCGAAGGGTTGCGCGAAAAGAGCGCCGTCTCGCGCATACAGCAGGTACCCGGGTGCCACGTACTCGACGCGAGAGGTGACAGGTCCAACCGCTTGAGTTTCCTTCGAATCGAGCGACGCGAGTCGCAGCTCGTGGTTGGCGATATAGAGAAATCGCCGACCGTCCGCCAGGAACTGCGGCCACATCAAGGCCTGCTCGTTCCGTGTGCTGTCGGGAACGACGATGCGTTCCGGTTCGCCGCCGGTGTCGGGCACACGATAAATCCCTGGTGGGTCGAACCGTGAGAATCAGGATCGATCCGTCGGGACCCCGGGTACCCAACAGGGCAAATGTCGCGACGCACAGATCCTGCGGTTGCCCGCCGGTTGCTGGAATCTTCTTGAGCTTCCCGTTTGCGAAGAATGCCAGGTATCGACCGTCCGGCGACCAGAAGGGTGAGGTGGCGTCGGTAGAGCCCTCCAGTTCGGTGGCTCGCTCAGAATCGAGCGGGCGCAAGTAAAGGTGACTGCGCCTGTTCGAGACGGCTTCGATCACCATCCGGGTTCCGTCAGGGGAAATAGAGAATGCGCGAGAGATCTCGGACGGCGCGTACGTCACTCCCGCCGGCAGGGAGATGGTGAATCGGAGGAGACGGGCCGCCGGTTCCGGCCGGGTGCGCAGCAGTGCGAATGCTGCGATCGCTGCGAATGCGGCGGCGGCCCATGGAACAGCCCGCGTCCAGCCACCGAATCGACGGCCGGACGATGGTGCGGCGACGGAGACACGCTGAGAAGCTTGGGAGATGTGATCGCGCAGTTGCGCCAGATCGCGCGCGAGATCGCGCGTCGACGCATACCGCCCATCCGGATCCTTCGCGAGACAACGCTCGATGATCCATCGCAGCTGAAGGGGAAAATCCGCAACTTGCGATTCGATCGTGGCCGGCTCGTCGCGTATGACCGCCGCGAGCGTTTCGGCGGTCGTGTTGCGAGAGAAAGGACGCTTCGCCGTGGCCATCTCGTACAAGACAGCGCCCAGCGAGAACTGATCGGATCGCGCGTCCACCGCCGTTCCACTCGCCTGTTCGGGGGACATGTAGGCGACCGTGCCCTGCACCAGTCCCGGCGAGGTCTGGGAGACGGTCGCCAGTTGTGAATGGCCAGGGTCGTCAACCAGCTTGGCGAGGCCGAAGTCCAGGATCTTCGCCACACCCTCGCGAGTGAGCATCACGTTCTCGGGCTTCAAATCGCGGTGGACGATTCCGGCGTCGTGGGCACGGGCCAGGCCATCTGCGATCTGTGCGGCGATGGCAATGAAGCGACGAATCGGCAGTGGACCATCCATCAGCACATCGCGCAGCGTCCGACCGGCGACGAGCTCCATGGCGATGTATGACGTCGTGCCGAAGCGGCCGATCTCGTAGATCGTGACGATGTTGGGATGGTTCAGCGCCGACGCTGACCGTGCCTCGCGTTCGAAACGCACCAGCCGATCCGCATCCGTCGCCACGTCGACCGGGAGTACTTTCAGCGCGAGATTCCGAAGCAGCTTCGTATCGCGGGCGCGGTAGACTTCGCCCATGCCTCCGGCGCCTATGGCATCCAGGATTTCATAGTGGCCGATGGCAGTTCCGGGGCTGAGGGGCAACGCCAGGCGAGTATACCGGGTGAATCACTGGGGATGAGATCAGGAGGCTAACGCTGTAAAAGCCTTCTGATCTCCAGCGCTACTTGCTCATCAACCGGAAAGCCCGCTGCTGACCATTGCGGTGGCCGACGCCGACGATCGTCCCGGCATTGTTGATGTCGCGCGCTTCGGCCAGGTGCCAGCCGGCGTTCGCCGGTATCAGCGTGTTCAGGTCGCGGAGCACGCCGCCGCTGTAGACGAACGCCGACTGTGTGCCGGCGGCCGTTTCCGACGCGCCGACCACCTCGCCCGAGTCGTTGATCGCGTGCGCAGCGCTCTGGAGGCCGCCGGGGAGCGTGCCCAGATCGATGAGTGAGCCGCCCGTGTGCAGGAATGCGTGTGACGCGCCACGCTTGGTGAGCGCGTGGCCGACGACGTGACCGGCGTTGTTCAGGTCGACGGCGGTTGTGACCCTTCCGCCCAGCGTGCCGAGGGCGATCATCTTTCCGTCCGTGACCAGAAAGGCCTTGTGGTCGGCGTAGTCGGCATGCGGCTCGGTACCAAAGTACCCGGCAATCTGTCCCGATTCGTTGATCGCGGTCGCCACGCCATCTTCACCGCCGAACGCACCCAGATCGGTGACCCTGAAGTCGCGGTACAGGAACACGCGGTTGCGGGCCGCCTGGTGGTGCTGCGGCGTCTGCCAATATCCGACAACCTGCCCGAGATTGTTGATGGCGGTGGCAATGGAGAACGGGCCGCGCAGCACCTGATCCAATGAGCTCAGATCGAGCATCGGCATGCCGGCGCGGGCGACGAACGCTCGATACTCACCTTTCTCCGTTTCCGCACGGCCGACCACCAGGCCAAGATCGTTGATTCGATTCGCATAGCTGTTCTCGCCGCCGAGCGTACCGAGATCGATCAGCGATCCGCCGTTATAGAGAAACGCATGCTGCTGTCCCTCGGCCGTATCGGAGTAGCCAACGATGTGCCCGGCGGTGTTGATGCCGAACGCCGCGCTCCGGGTGCCGCCGAGCGTCCCGAGATCGGTCACTTCATAGGTTCCAGCTTGCGCAGCCGGACGAGACGGGCGGCCAAGGAGCATGAGGGCGACGGAGGTTGCGACGGTGAGCTGATGGAATGCTCGCGATCTCATAAATGGATTCTCGTCTTAGCTGTCTCGTTTTGAGCTTCACAGCACATCTCTTGCTCTTCGTGCTGCGAAACCCAGCTTCCAGCTTCCAGCCACCAGCTACAGCCTCCCGCTTCCAGCAACGTCTCAACACGATGACTAAGCTGGAGGCTGGCAGCTGGGAGCTATCTCCTCGTCCTCGCATTCGCCACGTTCGTCCAGCCCGACGCGCCGACCGCATTCGTCGCCCGCACCCGGTAGTAATACCTGGTGAACGCCGCCAGGCCAGTGTCCGAATACGTTGTAATGTTCGGCCCAACCGTGCCCAGCGCGGAAAACGCGCTCCCGTTCGTCGACCGTTCGATCACGAACGCCGTCTCGTTCGTCGATCGATCGGTCCACGTCAAATCGATCTGGCTGCTCGATACGGCGATCGCCGTCAAATTCGATGGCGAGAGCGGCACCGCGTTCGGCCGTCTGGGCGTTCGCGACGTTCGACCACGCGGACGGTCCGGCCGCATTGGTGGCCCTGACGCGGTAGTAATACGTTGTTGCGACGGCAAGCCCGGTATTGGCATAGGTCGTCACGTTCGCCCCGACCGTTGTCAGTGGCGTAAACGTGGCGCCGTCCAACGACCGTTCGATCGCGAAGCCTGTTTCGTTGGTCGCGTTGTCGATCCACGCCAGATTGATACGGCTGCTCGACACGGCCGTTGCCGTGAGATTTGTTGGAGCCGCCGGCCCGGTGCCGGTTGTCTGCGCATTCGCCACGTTCGACCACGCCGATGGACCGACCTCATTGGTCGCGCGCACTCGGTAGTGATAGGTCGTCGACGCCGTCAGCCCCGTGTTCTGATACGACGTCACGTTCGCCCCGACCGTCGTCAGCGGCGCGAACGTCGTCCCATCGGGCGACCGCTCAATCGCGAAGCCCGTCTCATTCGACGCGTTATCCGTCCACGTCAGATTGATCTGAGTGCTCGACACCGCCATCGCGATGAGATTGGTCGGCGGCGCCGGCCCGGTGCCGGTTGTCTGCGCATTCGCCACGTTCGACCACGCCGATGGACCGACCTCATTCGTCGCGCGCACTCGGTAGTGATAGGTCGTCGACGCCGTCAGCCCCGTGTTCTGATACGACGTCACGTTCGCCCCAACCGTCGTCAGCGGCGCGAACGTCGTCCCATCGGGCGACCGCTCAATCGCGAAGCCCGTCTCATTCGACGCGTTATCTGTCCACGCCAGATTGATCTCGGTGCTCGACACCGCCGTCGCGGTGAGATCGGTCGGCGCCACCGGCACGGTTGGGCCCGCGGAAATGAAACGGACAAAGTTGAGATTGCAGACAGCGCCGCTCGGTCCGATGGTATCGAGCACGATGCGAATGCTCTGTGTACCGGCGGTGAGCGTGACCGGCTTCGTGATCGTCTGCCACGCCTGCCAGCCGCCGGTATCGGGAACCGACATCGTCCCCGACACGTTCACGCCGTTGGCTTCGACGTGGAACGTCCCGCCCAGCCCACTCGACGCTACCCGTGCCTCGAGCGTGTAGGTGCCGGCCGTGGCCACGTTGACTGAGTACAAGAGCCACTCGCCCGCGCGCATCCATCCGACGTAGTAGCCGCCGCCGGTATCCGTCGTTGAGTCGATATCAACGTCGGTGGTGCGGTACGCACGCCCGAGGTTTCCGGTGCTGCCGTCCAGATAGGCAACTCCCTGTCCGCCATTGTCGAAGTCCTCAGCCTGGATGGTGCCGGGAATGGCACTTGGAACGCCGCTGAATGGCGTCGGCGAACCGCCCCCCGAAGTGCGAGCCGTTACCACGTTCGATGGAGTCGAAATGCCGTTCGCGTTGGCCGCGCGCACGCGGTACCAGTACGAGGTGCCCGGCGTGAGTCCCGTATTCGAGTAGGTCGTCACGTTGGGACCGACGGACGCGATCGAGGTAAACGTTCCCGCCCCGCTCAATCGCTCGATCTGGTATCCGCCCTCGTCGGTTGCGTTGTCGGTCCACGCCAGGTTGATCTGCGTGCTCGAGATTACCGACGCCGTCAGGTTCGTCGGACCGGCAGGGACCGCTGGTGCGGTTTCCAGATGCGAATGAAGTTCAAGTTGCCCACTGCGGTGGTTGGCCCGTTCGTGTCGAAAACGATGCGCCAGTTCTGGGCGCCGGCGGCAAGCGTGATGGACTTGGTGATCGTTTGCCACTGCTGCCAGCCGCCGGTGTTCGGAACCGCCAGCGGTTCGGTAACGTTCACGCCGTTGGCCTCAACGTGGAAGGTGCCGCCATCACCATTCGACGCGACGCGGGCTTGGAGCGTATAGGTGCCCGCCGCTGCGACGTTGACCGAGTAGTTCAGCCATTCGCCCGCGACGATCCAGCCGACGCTGTAACCGCCATTCGTGTCCGCCGTCGCGTCGACGTCGACGTCGGTAGAGCGGTACCTGCGCGCCTTCGTTGCCCGCGCTCGAATCGTGATAGGCGACGCCCTCCCCTCCATGGTCGAAGTCCTCGGCCTGGAGCGTTCCGGGAATGGCTATCGGTGCGGCCCCAAACGGCATGGAATTTCCGGTACGGGCATTCGCGACATTCGACCACGCCGACGCGCCTGCTACGTTCGTAGCCTGCACGCGATAGTGATACGTCGTTGCAGCGCTCAACCCCGTGCTCGCATACGTCTTCACACTTGCAGCAACGGTTGCCATTGGCGTGAAGGTGGTGCCGTCGAGCGCACGCTCGATCTGAAATCCGTTCTCGGTTGTGGCGTTGTCCGCCCACGTGAGGTTGATCTGGCTGTTGGAGACGGCGACCGCGGTCAAGTTCGTCGGCGCCGCCGGTGGTGCTGATGGCAGCACGCCGATGCGGATCATTTTCGCGATGGACGGGACGCCGGTATCGTTGAGCACGAACAACATGTAGTAGCCGGGCGGAGACAGATTCGGATCCGCGGGCGCCACGACGTTCAAGCCGCCTGGCGTTGGCGTGAAGGTCAGCTGATCGATCCGCTGGTCCATGTTGAAGCCATGGGTCGTGGACGTCAGCCGAATCCAGGTCGCCCTTGCGATCGATGCCGCGTCGGCTGTGGCTACGAAGAATGTCTGCCCGTAGGCAACGGTGGCTGGTGCTGAGGAGATCGTCGGACGCGTACCTTTGAAAAGGTAGGGAGGTGAAAACACCTCCGCGTTCTGCGAGTGGTCGCCGCCTGTGGACAGTACTCGTCCATCCGGCAACAAAACGGCCGTCGAGTGATATCCGCGGTATTGCGTCGCGCTGGCGAGCGAGCTGAACTGACGGCTCACGGGATCCCAGAGCTCCGTCGTGAAAACAGGAGCTGCCTCATTGTCGAAGCCCGCTCCGCTGCTCCCGCCGGTGATCAGAACCTTACCGTCGGGAAGAATCGTCGCGTTCAGCTGCCGTCGAGCAACCGCCATCGGCGAAACGTACGTCCATGTCGGCGTCTGCGCACTCAAATCGATGACTTCTGCCGTGGCCGTCAGCGGATTGCCGCCACCGACCAGCAAGATCTTCCCGTCGTCGTAGAGCACCGACGTTCCGTAATCGCGGAATCCGAAGTTCGAGTCGGCGACGACGCGCAAGCTTCCAGTGCCCGACGGATCGAGGTAGCGCGTGGTCGCGTCGGCACCCGTCATGATCAACTGGCCGTTCGGCGCGACGTGCATGAACGGATACAATGCGGTCCAGGGCTGCGCGCTCAACAAATCCCGCCATCGCCCTGTTGCCATCTCCCAGACCTGCGGCAGGTTGTTTCGGCCCGTAGTGGTGTCGATGTCCCCCGACAACACGAGCACGTCTCCGTTTGGCAGGGTGGTCGTCGTCGGATACCAGCGCCCCGCATTCACGTTTGGCAGTCGCGTCCAGCTGTTCGCGAAGGCGTCGTAGATGGCGGCAGTCGGCAACCCCACGCTGTTGCTGATGTGACCGCCGGCAACGAACAAACGGCCATCCGCGAGAAAGGAATGGCCAGTACAAACAGATTGAATCCCAAATTCGTGGCCGCGGTTATCGCGCCGGTTTGCGGGTCCCAGAGTCGCGGCTCATCGGAGTAAGGCCAGAACAGGACCTGTCCGGTCGGAAGCAAGTGCGAGTGAACCGTACGGCGGCCAGGCTGCACCGCGGACCATTGACCCTGGTCGAGGGAGTCTGTGCCTGGACGACGGAGGTGATCGAAGAGGTCCGCCCGACCACACCAGATGGATCGCCATTGCCGCGGCGATTGCGCCGCAGAACAGTCGCCACTTTCTCCCTATTGACTCGTTCCCTTGCATCCCCAGCGATCCGGCAGCTCACGCCTGTTCAAATTACAAATTCGTGAGCGCGCCAGTATGGGTCATGGCGGGGGCTTTCAACCTCGGCCGTTCAAATTGGAGCGCGAGGTGCTCCTTTCTATAAGGTGTGGGGAGGCGTGCTTCACATCGCCTGCACGGTCGATGTGCAGTGCGCGCAGCGCGTCGCCTTCCGCGGAATCCGCGACAGGCAGAATGCGCAATCGCGCGCGTCATCGGATGGCGGCGCCGGCTGCGACTTCAGCCGGTTGATCTGCCGGACCATCAGGAAGATGACGAAGGCGATGATCAGGAACTGGATCACCGTGTTCAGGAAGTTCCCGTAGGCAATGACCGGGGCGGCGGCCGCCTTGGCCGCGGCGAGCGAGGGATAGCTGGCCCCGTTGAGCACCACGAACAAGTCCTTGAAATCGACCTGCCCCAGGATCATGCCTATCGGGGGCATGATGAGGTCGTCGACGGCCGACGTGACGATCTTGCCGAACGCAGCCCCGATGATGACGCCAACGGCCAGGTCGACGACGCTGCCACGAGCCGCAAATTCACGGAATTCCTTGAACATTTGGCCTCCAACGTGCCGGGATGCTACGTCAACCGGAGGACGGGGCTGCTATTTTTTTCGCTCTATGCTATTTTCATAGCACCTTTTGCGACCGACCGTCGTCTAAGGAACCGAACAGACAATGACCAAGCAAACTCATCACGACCTCAGCCGACGCGAGCGGCAGATAGTCGACATTCTTTACACCCAGGGCCGTGCGACAGCGGCCGAAGTTCAGGCGTCTCTCCCCGACCCGCCCAGCTACTCCGCCGTGCGCGCGATGCTGCGCATTCTCGAGGAAAAAGGGCATGTAAAGCACGAGCAGGACGGGCCACGCTACGTCTACGTACCGACCGTCGCCCGGGACAATGCGAAGCGCTCGGCGCTGCGCCACATGCTTCAGACGTTTTTCGATGGTTCGGCGGAGCAGGCTATCTCCGCGCTCCTCGACGATTCTTCCACGCGCCTGTCGGATCGTGAGCTGGACAGGCTGGCCCGCATGATCGACCAGGCGCGCCGGACGGGAGCATAGCGATGACGATTTTCGAGATTCCGTCCGGCTGGATGCTGCTGTTCGACAACGTCGTGAAAGCCACGGTCGGTACTCGGCGTGGCCGGCGCGGCTGCGTATACGTTGCGTCGTGCGTCCGCGGCGCTCCGCCATTTCATCTGGACGCTCGCGCTGGTCAGCGCGCTCGTCATGCCGCTGCTCTCGATGGCGCTCCCGCGCTGGGAAATGCCGATCGTCACGGTGAAATCGTCCAGCCCGGTGGCCGGTCCGATCGCGAGCGAACCCGATGTGGCGGCGCCGCCTCGGTCGAATCGGCAGGCACGTGGCGCGAACGAGACGCCGACCGTCACCGTCGGTGGCGCGTCCACTCGAACCGATTCTGATTCGTCCCGCTTTGCCATCTCCTGGCCGCGCGCGCTGTTCGCCATCTGGGCGCTGGGCCTCCTGTTGGTTGCCGGCCGCATGCTCGTTGGCGTGATTGCCGTTCAGTGGATGGCGCGCCGCAGCGATCGTGTGCTCGATGCCCCGTGGATGAAGATGGCGATCGAGCTTGCCTCGGAAGTCGGTGTCACGTCGAACATCACGTTCCTGCGAAGCGAGCGGGCCGCAATGCCGATGGCGTGCGGCGTCCTCCGGCCGGCGGTCATGATGCCGAAGGAAGCCGACGTGTGGCCGGCGGAGCGGCTGCGCATCGTGCTGCTGCACGAGCTGGCGCACGTCAAACGTCACGATTGCCTCACGCACCTCGTCGCGCAGATGGCGTGCGCGCTTCACTGGTTCAACCCGCTGGCGTGGATTGCCGCGCGCAACGTGCGCACCGAGCGCGAACGCGCGTGCGACGACCTGGTCCTCGCCGCAGGAACGCGCGGGCCGGACTACGCGGACCAGTTGCTGGAAATCGCTCGCGTGATGCGCTCCGGCCACTATCCCGCGGTGCTGGCGGGCGCAACTCTGGCCATGGCGCACCGATCACAACTCGAGGGACGGCTCATGGCGATTCTCGATCCACGCGTGCCACACGCCGCGCTGACGAAGCTGCGTGCGGCTGCCGCAACGGCCGTGTGTTGCGCCGCCGTGGTGCCGCTCGCCGCCGTTCAGCCCTGGACGTCGGGCCTGTCCGAAACGCCGGCGGCTACGGTCATCGTTCAGCCAGCGCCCGCACAGTTGCCGCAGCCTACGCCCGCGCCAGAACCAGCGCCGGCGCCTCGTGCCACCGCGCCACGTTCGCAAGCCGCGACCGAACCGGCTCCGCCTCCCGCACCAGCCGACGCAAAGAGCGAAGAGCACATCGCGGAGAAAGCCGCTGCCGCAACGTCGAATGTCGAGGCTGTCATCGGTAGCGTGCTGGGCTCCCACGCTGCCAGGCAAACGGCGCAAGAGCGACAAGACGAGCAGGAGCGCCAGGACGAGCAGGAGCAAGAGCGCCAGGCCGAGCGGGAAGACAAGGCCGTGACGGGAAAAGGCGATCCGCGGATGATTGCGGCGCTGACGGCAGCGCTCAAGGACAGCGACAAAGAAGTTCGGGAAACGGCCATGCACGCGCTCGTTCAGATGCGCGATCCGTCGATCTTCGACCCGCTGCTGCAGGCACTGAAGGACGCCTCTCCCGACGTGCGCGAGCAGGCGGCATTCGGTCTTGGCCAGTTGCGCGACCGTCGTGCGGTGGCGGCGTTGACGGATGCGCTCAAGGATCAGAATGCGGACGTGCGCGAGCAGGCGGCGTTTGCACTCGGGCAGTTGCGCGATCGCGCGGCCATCGCCGGGTTGACCACGGCCATCAAGGACAGCGATGCCGACGTTCGGGAGCAGGCGGTCTTTGCGCTCGGTCAGATTCGCGACGTTGGGGCAGTTGATGGTCTCGCCCTGGCGCTGCGGGATGCAAACGCCGATGTACGGCAGCAGGCCGCGTTCGCCCTCGGTCAGATTCGCGATCGCCGTGCGGTTGAACCGTTGATCTCGGCGCTCAAAGATCAGGCTGCCGACGTGCGCGAGCAGGCCGCATTCGCCCTCGGGCAGTTGCGCGACCGCGCCGCCGTGGAAGCGCTGGTCATCGCGTTGAAGGACAGCGCCGCCAACGTTCGTGAGCAGGCGGCATTCGCGCTCGGGCAGATTCGCGACCCGCGCGCCATCGAAGGACTCACAACAGCACTGAAGGATCCGCAAGCCGGCGTGCGCCAGCAGGCCGCCTTCGCGCTCGGTCAAATCGCTCGATAACTTTTCCCGCCGCAGGCGGCTCGCAGCACCACGAGCCGCTCGGCGGGACGCGTCGCTGGTAGTGCTAGTTTTCTAGCAGGAGTAGCTCATGAGTCCGATCGCTGTGTTCTTCCGCACGCTGTTGAAGTCGAGCGCGATCTTCCTCGGCGCGGGTGTCATCTTCATCAACCCCTCGCTCGACTGGTCCGCTGCCAGGCCGAGCGCCACGTCATTAGCGCGTTTCAAGCCGTCGTGGTCGCAGTTCCGACTGGCGGGAACAACCGCGCAGCCGGCGCCAAAGGATGCGGCGGTCGATGGACTGATCGGTGCGCTGAAGGACAGCGACGCCGGCGTCCGCAGACAGGCGGCACATGCCCTCGGCGAGCTCGGCAACGCGCGCGCCGTCCCCGCACTGATCGACGCGCTCAAGGACGCCGACGTCGAGGTGCGGCAGAAGGCCATGCACGCATTGGGAGAGCTCGGCGACGCGCGCGCGGCAGCGGCGATCGCGTCGGCGTTGAAGGACACCGACCCGCGGGTGCGATCGCATGCCGCCGGGGCGCTCGCGGAGATTGGCGATAAGGGCGCCGTCGATGCGCTCATCGCCGCCGTGAAAGATTCGAATGTGGAAGTTCGTCGTCGCGCCGTTCACGCGCTCGGCGAGATTGGCGACGAGCGCGCCCTGCCGGCACTGACGGCCGCGTTGAAGGACGAGGATGCCGGCGTCCGCCGTCAGGCGATCCAGGCCATCGCGGAAATCGGCGACGGTGACGATCACCATGCGTGGCGAATCAACAGCCGGCCAATCCGAATCCGAACCCCAACCCGAATCCCAACCCGCGCCCGCGGCCGAATCCACGCCCGCGACCGGTCAGCTTCGAGGTCGGGCGGTGAGCGCGTCTGCTGCATCCGCCTGGGCAGCGCGGTTGCTCGGCGGATGTCTTGCGCTCGCGGTCGCTACTGTTCCATCCGCGCAGTCGCGGAACGTTCCCGCGTTGGTGTCGGCTCTGTCGTCCGATGATCCGGCGGCGCGCGCGACGGCAGCCTGCCAGCTGAAACGGGAAGGGGACGCAGCCGTCGACGCGATCGGTGCTCTCGTCCGCACGCTTGGCGACGCCGCTCCCGTCGATCGCTCGGTATGCCGCGAGAACTGGTGGCGCAACGACGACAAGCTCACCACGCCTGGCGAACAAGCCGCCGCTGCGCTCGTCTCGATCGGCAGCCGCACCATCGAGCCGCTTCTCGCCGCACTGCAACAGCCTCAATGGGTCACGCGCCGCAACGCGGCCTGGGCGCTCGGCGCCCTGGACGACGCCCGCGCCGTCAAGACGCTGATCAAAGCGCTCGGCGACCGGGAGCCGGACGTGCGGGCGCAGGCGGCGTGGGCGCTCGGGGCCATCGATGATTCCGCCTCGATGGATCCGCTGACCGCCGCCCTGAAAGACGACGACCCACGTGTGCGCCGACAAGCCGCGTGGGCACTCGGCGCGATTGGTGACTCGAGAGCCACCACCGGCCTGATCGTGGCGCTCAAAGATGCGGACGCCGGCGTGCGCCGCCAGGCCGCCTGGGCCCTCGGAGCGATTGGTAAGTAAAACGCGGGGGTCAGATCTTGTTTCTTGCACGATTGTCCTCTTTCGGTGACACTGGTTCCTGAAACAGGACTCAGCTCGTGCAAGAGATCAGAGCGATATGTCCCCCGCCTCGCGCTCATCTGATGCAAAAAACAAGATCTGACCCCCGCCCATGACACAAGATCTCAAACACGCGGTACGCCTGCTCCTCCGCTCTCCAGGCTTCACCACGATTGCCATCGCTGCGCTTGCCATCGGCATCGGTGCGAACACCGCAATCTTCAGCGTCGTCAACACCCTGCTGCTCCGGCCGCTCCCCTACGAGCGTGCCGACGACCTCGCCGTGCTCTGGGAGCACAACATCCCCCGCGATCGCAAGAACAACGTCATCTCCCCAGGCAACTTCATTCATTGGCGCGAAATGCAGCAGACGTTCGTCGATCTGGCGGCCGTCGGCCTGACGTTCACCGTGACGCTGACCGCTGCCGGCGAGCCCGAAGAGCTGCCCATGCAGTTCGTGACCGCCTCGTTCTTCTCATTGCTCGGCGTGAAGCCGACGATCGGCCGGCCATTCACCGTGGAGGAGGATCGCCCTCAGAGCCGCGTGGTCGTCATCAGCGACCGCTTGTGGAAACGACGATTCGGCGGTGATCGCTCGATCGTCGATCGTGGAATCACGCTGGAGGGAACGAGCTACACGGTCGTGGGCGTCATGCCCGCCGGCTTCTCCTTTCTCGACAAGAATGTTGACGTCTGGCTGCCGATCGGCTTTTCCGCACAGGCGCGGACTCCGCGCGGGCGGTGGATGATCGGATTGGGACGGGTGAAGCCCGGTGTCACCTTCGCTCGCGCGCAGCAGGACATGGAGCGCGTTCACGGCGAGCTCACACGCCTCTTCCCCGACTTCAATACCGGATGGACCGCGCGCGTGGTACCCATCCGCGAACAGCTGACTGGGCAAGTCCGGCCGGCGTTGTTCGTGCTCCTCGGCGCCGTCGCATTCGTCCTGCTCATCGCCTGCGCCAACGTCGCGAACCTGCTCCTCGCGCGTGCGACGGCCAGGCAGCGCGAGCTGGCCGTGCGCGCCGCGCTCGGCGCCGGACGCGGCCGGCTGATACGTCAACTCCTCGTCGAAAGCAGCATGCTGGCTGTCGCCGGGGGAATGGCCGGCTTGCTGCTCGCCTGGTGGGCACTGCGCCTCTTACGCGTGGCGGTGGCCGAACACCTGCCCATTCAGCGGCTCGAAATGGTCGGCATCGACGGTTGGGTGCTCGGATTCACCGTCGGCGCGTCGCTCTTGAGCGGACTCTTCTTCGGTCTGGTCCCTGCGCTGACCGCGTCGTCCAGCGGTCTCAACGACGCTCTGAAAGAAGGCGGGCGCACAGGATCCGCGTCACGTGGCGGCCGGACGCGCAGTGCCTTCGTCGTCGTCGAAGTGGCGCTGGCGCTCGTACTGCTCGCCGGCGCCGGCCTGCTCGTTCGCAGCTTCATTCAGCTGATGAACGTCAATCCCGGGTTCGACACGGCAAAGACGATCACGATGCGTGTGTCGCTGCCAGGATCGCGGTACGGACAACCCGCTGAGCGCGTGCAGTTCTTCCGTCGACTGTTCGATCGCATCCAGGCGCTGCCCGGAGTCGAGGCGGCCGGAGCAAACAGCTTCATTCCCCTGCGCGGGCTCGGTGCGGCCACGGGCTTCGCGGTTGTTGGCCAACCGCCGCCGGCACGTGGCGAGGAACCGGTGGCGGACGTGCGCGTCGTGACCAGGGACTTCTTCAAGGCCATGAGCGTTCCCCTGCTGAAGGGACGACTGTTCAACGAGGACGACCCGGCCGACAGTCAGAATCGCATCGTCATCAACCAGACGATGGCCGAGAAGTATTTCGCCGGCGTGGATCCCATCGGCCGCAAGGTTCGAGTCGCCTGGAACAACGAGCGTGACGACGAGATCATCGGCATCGTCGGCGACATCAGGCACGCGGGCCTGCACGAAGCGCCGCGCGCAATGACGTTCTGGCCTTATCCGCGGTTCTCCTATCCAGGCATGACCATCGCGCTGCGGACGTCCGGCGATCCACGTGCGGTTGCGAACACCGTGGTCGCGATCGTGCGTGAACAGGATCCCGCGCTCGCAGTGGCCGACATACGGACTATGGGGGAGATCGTGTCCGAGTCGGTGGCAGAGCGTCGCGTCACGATGATGTTGCTGGCGGTGTTCGCGGTGGCCGCGCTGCTGCTCGCCGCGGTCGGCATCTACGGTGTGATTGCCTACAGCGTGTCGCAGCGGACGCAGGAAATCGGGATTCGGATGGCTCTCGGTGCGCGTCAGGCCGATGTCCTGCGAATGGTCGTCGGCCACGCCATGGCTCTGACGCTGACGGGCATCGTGATTGGCGCTGCCGGTGGGCTGTTACTGACCCGCTTGATGCGCGACCTGCTATTCCACACCCGGCCAGCCGACCCCGTGACGTTCGCCGCCGTGGCTGTCCTTCTGGCCTCCGTCGCCGCGGCTGCCAGCTACTTTCCGGGGCGTCGGGCTGCCGGCGTGGATCCGGTCGTCGCGCTTCGCGCTGAGTAGGCCCGTCCCGTGTTCGTGTGGCTTCCGCCTTCAGGCGGAAGAGCAGGCCGCCGCAGATCTTCCGGCTGAAGCCGGAAGCCACGGCGCCCCAGCTGAGCCGCACCAAGCGGGCCAGCGGCCGATGGGCTACGATCCCTCCGCATGCTCGTTGCCGGGGCGATTATCGTCTTCCTGATCCTCCTGACGGCGCTGTATGTAGCAGCCGAATTCGCCGCGGTAGGGGCCCGGCGGAGCCGGCTTCGTCGGCTGGCCGAGGACGGCAACCCGCTCGCCGCCCGGATCCTGCCGGTTGTCGAGGACCCCCGTGAGCTCGATCGCTACATTGCCGTATCCCAGATAGGGATCACGCTGTCGAGCCTGATCCTCGGCGCATACGGCCAGGCGTCGGTCGCACCTCGCGTAGCCCCGCTCCTCCAGCGTGTGACCGGTCTGGACGCCGAAACCGCCGAGTCGACCGCGGCCATGACCGTGCTCCTCTTGCTCACGGCGCTGGCCATGCTGGTGGGTGAGCTGGTTCCGAAATCGCTGGCCCTGCAGGATCCAACCAAGGTCGCACTCCTCACCGTGCTGCCGATGCAGTGGTCGCGCCGTCTCTTCTCCTGGTCGATCGATTTCTTGAACGGCAGCGGCCTGATCGTCTTGCGTCTCCTGCGGGTGCCGTCGACGGGACACAGACACGTCCACTCGCCGGAAGAAATCGAGCTTCTCATCGCCGAGAGCCTCGACGGTGGCTTGCTCGAACCGGAAGAACAAATCCGTTTGCACCGTGCGTTGCGCCTCGGCCTGAGGACCGCCAATCAGCTGATGGTACCGCGCTCGAAGCTGGCGGCAATCGACGTCGAGATGCCTTACGACCGGGTGCTGCGTGCAGTGGCGACCAGCCCGTACAGCCGGCTCCCGATCCACCGCGGCTCGCTCGACAACGTGCTCGGCATCCTGCACACCAAGGATGTCGTCATGGACTTCGTGAACGAGGGCCGGGGATCGGTGACGTCGCTGCTGCGACCGATCGTGCGCGTCCGCGACCGCATGCCCGCCGACCGCCTTCTGGCGTTTCTCCGAGAGCGCCGCAGCCAGCAAGCCCTCGTTGTCGACGAAGATGGGCGCGTTCAGGGGCTGATCACGCTCGAGGACGTTCTCGCCGAGCTCCTCGGCGGAGTCGCCGACGAATTCAAGAGCGTACGCGCGCGTCCGCCGCGACCGCGGGAAGAGGACGTGTCGTGATCGAGTTTGCGATCATCACGGGACTGATCCTGCTGAACGGCCTCTTCGTCGCGGCGGAGTTCGCGATCGTCGGTGCGCCGCGCGCGGCCATCGACGCTCGTGCGAGCCGCGGCGATCGTCTGGCGCGGCTCGTTCAGAGCGTTCTGCACGATCCGCAAAAACAGGACCGCTACATCGCCACGGCGCAGCTGGGAATCACGCTCGCCAGCCTCGGTCTCGGCATGTATGGTGAGCACGTACTTGCCGATGCGATCTACGGCTGGCTCGAGTCGAGTAGCCTGCCGGCGTTCGTCCTCTCGCACGGCTTCGCCAGCGTCATCGCCGTCGCGGTTCTCACCTATTTCCACATCGTCGTCGGCGAGATGGTTCCGAAGTCGCTGGCGCTGCAGAAGGCAGAGCGGCTCGTCCTGTGGATCACGCCGCCGATGCTCTGGATCAAGAACCTGCTGTATCCGTTCGTGGTCGCACTGAACGGCCTCGGCAACAGGCTTCTCAGAATTTTCGGCGTGGATCGGCAGGTGCGGACCGGAGAGCACTATCACACGCCGGAAGAACTGCAGCTCATCGTGCAGGAGAGCGAGGATCTCGGGGCCTTGCGCGCGGAGTCGGGGCAGGTACTGCAGGAACTGTTCGAGTTTGGCGGCCGAACCGCCGGAGAAGTCATGGTGCCGCGCGTCAAGATCTGCGGCATCCCGATCGGTACGCCGCCGGAGCGCATACGCGAGGTGCTCGGCCGCATGCCGCACACGCGCTATCCGATCTACGAAGGGGATCTCGACCACATCGTCGGCGTCATCCACATCAAGGACCTGCTCAGGCTTCTGCTGCACAACGAAGCGATCGATCCGTCCCACGCGAGGCAGGTTCCCATGGTGCCCGAGACCGCCCCTATCGACAGCGTCCTCGGCGTCATGCGTCGCGACCGCACGCAGATGGTCGTGGTCATCGACGAACATGGCGGAACGGCAGGCGTCGTCACCTTGGAGGATTTGTTCGAGGAGGTGATCGGAGACATCGACGAGAGCCCCGCCGGCGCACCGCAGGTCTATCGCGACCGCCAGGGCCGGCTTCGAGTACCCGGCACCATGCGGCTCGACGAGGTCGGGAAGCTTTTCGATCTCGACCTGGAGCACCAGGATGTGGATAGCGTCAGCGGCTTGGTCCTGACGCTCCTCGGCCGACCCCCCGTCGTCGCAGACAGCGTCCGCTACGACCGCCTGCGCTTCGACGTCACGGCGGTGAAGGGGCGCGGCGTCGAAGAAGCCGCGGTGACGCTGTTTCGCACATGAACTCGTTGCTTCGCACATGAACCCGTGGCTTCCGCCTCTAGGCGCAGTCCCGGCGCCGCTGATCTTCCGCCTGAAGGCGGAAGCCACAAGATTGGCTATCCGACGTGAATGCGCGGACGACGCATAGGGTTCGGCTCCGACTGCCTGAGCACTTCGCGCGTGACCGGCGCCGTATCCCCCTCGCCGAACGCCAGGAACTTCAGCAGGTAGGCAATCGGGTTTCCCTCGGTCCACCCGAAGTAGGCATGCGGAATCTTGCCGGTGAAGTCGCGGACGAAAAGCAGCAGCGCGGCGATGGCATTTGGAATGGCGGGGCTGACGCAACGCAGTACGTGGTGGCCGCCGACGTCAACTCCCGAGACTCTCAGTCGGTCGCTGAATTCCGATACGTCGCCAGGTCGAACCTCGACGAACAAGACGCGTTCGTCAGGAGGCAGGTGATGAGAGTCTCTGGCCTCACGCAGCTTGTGTTCGTATTCTTCGACAGCACCGGTATCCGGCCGATTCGCGATGATGCGGACCGGGTGGTTCGCGGCTTCCTTGAGGAACGCCGCGGCCATCTCGTCCGGCTCGACGGCATGCACGCGCAGCTCGGTGGATCGCAGCACGCGTGACACGAGCGACGTGATGACGATCGCAATGATGAAAAACGACGCGATCTTCAACCCTTCTGGTTTCTCGTAGATATTCACGACGGTCGTGTAGCCGAAGATCAGCGTCAGGAGGAGGAAGCCAAACGGCTGTCGACCGTGCCGCCAGGCCTCGAGCGTCACCGCGAGTGCCGCCGATCCCATGAGGACGAGGACGCCGGTCGCATAGGCTCCGCCCTGCGCTGTCACGTCAGCCTTGAAGAGGACGGTGACCAGGAACGTGATGCCCGTAAAGATGACGACCAGAGGCCGGTTCGCCTTCGCCCATTCGGGTGCCATGCCGTATCGCGGCAGATACCGGGGAACCAGGTTGAGCAGGCCGACCATCGCGGACGCACCCGCAAACCACAGGATCGACACCGTGCTCAGGTCGTAAACCGTCCCGAACAGGTGACCGAGATGCTCGTGGGCAATATAGGAAAGCGCACGGCCATACGCTTTGCCGCCGAGTTGAAATTCCGACGGCGGCACCAGCAGCGTCGTCACGATGCTGCTGCCGACGAGCATCACGCTCATCGTCAACGCGGCTGTCGTGAGGAGTTTCTTCGTATTGTGAATTCGCCCGGCCGGACGCTCCGGCGTGTCGCCTGAGTCGCCCTTGACGAGCGGCATGACCGCGACACCCGTTTCGAAGCCGGACAATCCGAGCGCGAGCTTCGGAAACAGGAGCATGACAAATGCGATCGTCTGAAGCGGGTTTTCGTTCGTCTCCAAAACCGCGGTCGACCATCCCTGGAGCATCGTCGGGTGGCTCAGAACGTAGTGCAGTGCTTTGCCGAGAACGATGGCGTTGAGGGCGAGGTAGACGGCGACGATGGGAACCGCGATTCCGACTGCCTCGCGAAATCCTTTGAGGAAGACAGCGCCGAGCGCTGCCAGGAGCAACAGGGTCAGGAGCACCGGTTGGTTGATCACGCGCGGCGCGAGCGGATTCTCGACCAGGTGCGCGGTGGCATCAGCCGCCGACAACGTGATGGTGACGATGAAACCGGTTGCCGCGAAGCCGAGCAGGCAGAGGACGAGCGCTTTGCCGCGCCAGCGAGGCAGTAACTCCTCGAGTATCGAGATGCTGCCCTGCCCGCGTGGGCTGAGCTCCGCGACGCGGCGATACATCGGCAGCGCGCCAAACAGCGTGAGCAGGACGAGGACGAGTGTGGCGAGCGGGGAGAGCATGCCTGCCGCCAGGAACGCAATGCCTGGCTGGTAACCGAGCGTCGAGAAGTAGTCGACGCCGGTCAGGCACATGACGTGCCACCAGGGATGCTGGTGTACTCGCTGCGGAAGGGCGTGTGGCCCCTCCGGCTCGCGAGCCCCCTCGAAGAACCACACCTTGAACCGGCGACGCTGCCGGTCCGTCAATCCAAAGGCCATACGCCTTTCAGATTTCACCCCGTGCGGCGGCCATCTCGAGCTCGCGATCGGATGCTTCGACGAACTCGCCTTCCCACTTCGCGACAACGACCGTGGCCAGGCAATTGCCGATCACGTTCGTCATCGTGCGAGCCATGTCCATCAATTCATCGACGCCGAGGATCAGCGTGATGCCTTCGAGCGGGAGGCCGTAGCTTGCCAGCGTGCCCGCCAGGATCACGAGCGATGCGCGGGGAACACCTGCGACGCCCTTGCTCGTCAGCATCAGCGTCAGCAGCATGGTGATCTGCTGCCCGACGGTCAGCTCGACGCCAGCGGCCTGCGCGACGAAGACCGCGGCCAGCGACAGATACAGCGTCGTCCCATCGAGGTTGAAGCTGTAGCCGAGCGGGAGCACGAACGAGACGATGCGGCGCGGAACGCCCAGACGCTCGAGAACTTCCATCGCCCGAGGGAGGGCGGCCTCGCTCGATGTCGTCGAAAAGGCGATGACCGCTGGTTCCTTGACCGCTCTGACGAACTTGCGGATCGGAACTTTGAAGATCAACGCGACGGGCAGGAAGACGGCGAGGATGAGAAAGCGCCAGCGCCATGTACAGCGTCGCCACGAGCCAGGCGAGGTTGTAGAGCACACCCAGTCCGCCGTGGCCAACCGTGTAGGCGATGGCCGCACCGACGCCGATCGGTGCGTAGTGCATCACGATGTTCGTGAACTTGAACATCGTTTCCGCGATCGCCTCGCACCAGGCGACGACCGGGCGGCCCTTCTCGCCGATCATGCCGAGCGCAATCGCGAAGATGATGCTGAAGACGACGATCTGCAGGACGTCGCCCTTGGCCATTGCGTCGAAGACCGACTCGGGGACGACGTGGAGGAGTATCTGGTCCCACGTCTGCGGCTTCGCGGTGATCTCGCTCTGCTGCCCGATCGGCAGGTTGACGCCGACGCCCGGCCGGGTGATGTTGACGGCGGCCAGGCCGATGACGAGCGCGATGGTCGTGACGATCTCGAAGTAGATGATCGCGCGCAGGCCCATTCGGCCCACGACCTTCACATGGCCGGCGCCGGCGATGCCGGCGACCAGCGTGGCAAAGATCAAGGGCGCGATGATCATCTTGATCAGGCGCAGGAAGAGCTGGCTGAACGGCCGGAAGTAGATGGCCCAGTCGGGGTGGAAGTTGCTGACGAACCAGCCGACGACGATCCCGATGGCGAGACCGATGAAGATCTGCTGAGTCAGAGTGATTCGCGGGCGCCGCGGCGTTGCCGCAGCCGCGGTGTCCGGCGTCGCCATCGGATTGCGATTCTATCTGAAAAGGGGACAGTCCCCTTTTCACAGATATAGCGTCCGTCCGGTCAGTTCCTTTGGATCCAGGCCGGCGGCGCGAGCGAGCTGCGCCTGGCGTTCAGGGAGTGCGGCCGGGAACCGCCATTCATCGGCGCGACCGCCGGCCTCGGCGAAGGCCTCTTCCCACTCCCGCCACCACGGCGCCACCCGTCGCGAGATGGGCTCGAGCACCAGGATCCGACAGCCCCGGCGGCCAGCATCGATCAGCTGAGGGAGAAGCGCCGTCCTCGCGTCCGGCTTGAGCTCGTTCACCGTATAGGCGGCAATCACGCCAGATCCGCGTTCAGCGCGAAGGCGCAGGCGCGCGACGTCTGCTCGTCGGGCGCTGCCTCGCAGGCCGAGGGTCTGATACGTCCACGATGCTTCGGCGACGGCCCACGGATGCACGTCGAAGCCGACGATAGGTACGCTTCCGGCTTCGAGCGCCCAGGCCGCACCGGCTGCGCCAGTCCCGCATCCCAAGTCGACGATTCGCGTGACATCGCCCGATCCGAGAGCCTGAACGACGGCTCGAGTAACCAGAAAATGAAGCGGGGCGTAGAAGAGCGCAAACGCCGCGCGCTTCCCAGCCGACCCGAGTGCATCCCCCTTCGCGAGCTTGTCGCGGCGCTCGACGTAACAGGACGACAACGCGCGCAGCGCGCGAGCTGCCTCTGACACGGTCAACTCAGAGAGGTGCCGCTCATCGAGGGCATGCGTCCACTCCAGGAATTTTTCTGGCGAGGTCATCAATTAGGTGCGCATTTTTGTAACGCCCGCCATTGTGAGCGGCGTAGAATCGAACTCAGAGCGCGGCAGCGTGGGGCCACGGTAGCCACCAAGACATTCCGCCATCCCAGGGCGGGAATTTCTTCTTGTACCGCGCGCCTTTAACTCAGCCCAACGATCTCGGGGACCATGACGCTCAGATTCTGGATGCTTGCCGGAGGCCTGCTGGTGATCCTAGCGGCAGGAACGGTAGTCCGCCTATCACGCGCGCGCGCCCGACGCCCGCCAACTGATCAGTTGAGCAACGACTGGCTGGCACAGGCGCGGTCACGCGAGGAACAACAACCGTGGTGAGCGAACGTCGAGCATTTGGCGATCGCATGCGGCGCCAGCGTGAACGACGCGGCGTCTCGCTCGAAGCCATCGCTCGCGCCACCAAAGTGCCGGCTTCCCTTTTCGCCGCTCTGGAACGCGGCGACTGCGCTCGGTGGCCGGGCGGCGTCTACAGCCGGGCCTACATCCGCGCTTACGCCAAAGCCATCGGACTCGACGCGGATGAAGCGGTCGAGGATTTCACCGCCGCCTTTGCGGACATCGTCTTTCCCGATGCTCAGGGCCGTCCACCGGCTCGCCGCGGCGCCGCGCCCGCCCTTCGCCTGTCGATGGACGATCAGCCGGAAGTGCGGCACGGACAGGTATTCCGCCGCGTCGCGCTCGCCGGAGCCGACGCGATCATCGCTTCGCTACTCGCGTGGCTCGCGCACCTCCTGCTCGGTACCGGTCTGTGGACGACCGTCGGTCTGGCGCTCGGCTTCCAGGTCGCCGGGCGCATCCTCAGCGACGGGCCTTTCGTCGGTTGGATCTACGAGAAGCTTCTCGGCAAGCCCAAACCGGGTCCGGCACCGGCGAAGACGTTTCGGTCACCGATCCCGCCAGCACGACGGCCTGAAAATCAGCTTCCAGCTCCCAGCTTCCAGCTCCCCGCATCAGGTTCTAGCGGTCAGCTTCACTCGGACACTCCGAAGCGCCCCGAGCGCTGACGATTGTCGTAAGATCAAATCGGCATCACCATGACTGCTCCGCGGAGGGATGGCCGAGTGGTCGATGGCGGCGGTCTTGAAAACCGCTGTACCCGGAGGGTACCGGGGGTTCGAATCCCTCTCCCTCCGCCAATTCTCCTTGACCGGTTGATCGGACCACGACGCGGAGCAGCCTCCTTGGGTAATGTCCCATCAAGTGGCTTGAATCAGGCACGTTTCCCCAAGTTCCACAAAGGCCAGGACGCTGGGTGCGGACCGCGTGCGGTCAGTCTGCTCGAAATTCGCGCACAACTCTCGATTGCCTGAAGCGAGCCTGCAGGGGCCCTTCCCTGATCGACACAGCGAGATCCCTGAGCACCCGTTGTGTCGCCGCACGCCACCGTTCTGCTTCCTCGGATTGGGCCAGCGTCGCATGGGCGGCGGCAAGTGCAGCTGAGATCTTCCACTGAACCGAAGGACACGGGTGCCGCTGCAAGGTGGACAGCCCTGCCTCATAGTGCGCGATGGCGTCGCGCGGTCGGTCCTCTATCGCGGCGACGTCGCCGAGCAGCTTGCGCGCCCAGGCGATGTGCTTCCGTCGGTGTGTGGTCCTGGCGAGGTCGAGAGATGCCGTCGCACATGTGCCGGCTTCGGCGGGGTTGCCCTTGGCCAGCCAGGTACTCGGCACGTGCGGAATGGAAACGAATTGTGTACACCCAGCGGAACCACTCATCTTCGGCCAGCAACGCTCCGGCCGCTGAAAGATGCTCGTCTGCCCTGTCGGGTTCCCCGAGGCCCAGATAGTTCAGCGCGAGATTGATCCGCGAGTTCACGTCTCCTTCGGGAAAATTCATTTCTCGCGCAATGATGCTGCCTTCCCCGTTCAGGCGGACCGCCTCCTCGATGTCGAACATCTCGCTGTGCAACCACGCCAGCGTGTTGGGCAGCCGCGGCAGCCAGTATCGCTCGTGATTGATCTCGCTGAGTCGCATGCCTTCGCGCAGATCGGCCAGAGAATCGGAAAGACGGCCGAAGTTACCGAGGCCAAGCCCCCGGATGAACAGCAGGCAGACGATGTGGAAGTTCGAACCTCGATCACGGGCCTCTGCGAGCGCCCATTCACAGCGCGGCAGGGCATCCTCGTACTCCAGACGCCAGCCGTGCAGAGCCGCGCCGTACCCAACCCCTTCAATCACGTGCAGCGGGACCGGCGAGCGAAAGCGGCTCTGCAAGACCGGAAGAGCCGGCGTACTCCACGTCTCCGCGGCATCGAGGTCGCCCACGCACATGCGCTCCATTGCCAGCACGATTTGCGACGACGCGACGGCAGTGGCGCTCGTGGCAGCACGCGCCAGTTCGAGCGCCTTGACCCCGAGCGCACGCGTCTCGCTGGTCCGCTTCAAATTGAACAGCGCGAGAGCGGCGCCGCAGATCGCGTCAACCTGGGGCTCGACGAGTCCGGCATTGGCGGCCGCCGTTTCCGCCAGGCCGAAATCGGCAACCGCATCCTCGAACTCGCTGACGTTGAGATGAAGTTCGGCCTGGAGCATCGCCGCTTGCAGAACCAGCCAATTCCTGAGCGGCGCTTCCAGGCGGTCGGCATTGGCGATGGCGCGTTTGCACTGGTCGCTCGCTTCATGGTTGGCGTACACCTTGGCCGCATTCCTGGCGGCCTGGAGAAACCAGTGCGCGGCTCGCTCGAATTCTCTTGCGGACGCATAATGGATCGCCAGGTCTGCAGCAACCTTCGACGGATCGTCCTGGTTGAGGTCGGCGAGGCCATCGGCAATCAGCCGGCTCCATTCCGCTCGTCGTGCCGGCGTCACCGCCGCGTAGCAGGCCTCCTGGTAGAGCACATGGACGAATGCGTAGCGTTGACCCGGAAGGGCATCTCCGGGATCGCCTTCCCCGAGGAGCGTAATGAGTGAGTGGACCGACTCGAGTCGCGTGAGGCGCTGCTCGACGTCGGATATTTGCCATCCGACGGCGATCGCCGCAAGTCGGGAATCGAACTCCATGCCCTGAAGCGACGCGGCCATCATCAGAAGCCTGTCATCCGCATCGAGCTGCTCCAGGTTGCGCTCGATGACGCTCTGTATGGAAACGGGCAGTGAGCTGCGAACCTCTTCGAGGGACCATGCGATGCTCCACTGGCCGTCGAGCCGACGCACAGCGCCGCGCTGTATCAGGTCGCGAGCGATCTCACTCAGGAAAAAGGGATTCCCATTGCTGCGCGCCTGGACGGCCGCCACAAGCTCCGTCGGAAAGCGGTTGTCCGGGAACGCCACATCCAGATAATGAGCAGTCTCCTCTCGAGTGAGCCGCCGCAGGGGCAGCTCTACGAGAAGCCGGCGCTTGACGAGTTCGGGTCGAACCGACACGAAGGGGTGTGCTGACAGCGACATCTCCGTCTGCCGGTATGCACACGCGAGCAGAACGCGCTTCAGGTTGGGCCTGCTCAGGAGATACGCCAGGACCTCCACGGTGGATGCGTCCGCCCAGTGGAGATCATCGATCGCGATGACGAGGGGGAGCACGGCGGTGACATGGGCGACGAAGCTGGAAAGTTCGCGCTTCACCCGCTCCGGGTGACGCTGCCCCGGCCCGCTTCAAAACAGATGCGAACGCGGGATCCGCAGTGCACCACAGCGGAGCGATCTGCACGTACCAGGTTGGTGCCGTGAGTTTCAACAACCGCGTGATGACCGCGCTCTCGCCTGCGCGTGTGAGGCCGTCCAGACTGTCGAGCAGTGGAAGAAACGCTTCGGCGCCTGCGAGACGCTGCGAGCAGGCGGAAAACGTCGCGAGTTGTCCCGGCGCGTTCTCGATGCCGGAAATGAAGTGCTCGAGCAGAGTCGTCTTGCCGGCGCCTGGCTCACCCGTCAGACACACCATGCGGACACCGCCCCCACGAACCGCCTCGAGGCTTTCCAGGAGTATCCGATGTTCTTCGTCTCGAGCCAGGAATGGCCCGAGAAGCGACCGCGAGATACCAGGCAGCGTGAAAGATGGCCTCGCGAGTTCACGCTGCAGGGATGCGATCTCCGACGAGAAAGAGGTGTCGCTCGTGCCGTGTCGATCCCGATCCGATCGCCAGCGGTCGATTTCGTCGCTGTAGGCGTAGACCGTGTCCTGACGCGCGTGCGCGTGACGGTGAACTGGCAGGAGCTCGTCCTTCTCCCAGCGCTGAACGGTGCGGACTGACGTCTTCAGGTAGTTGGCGATCTCCTTCCAGGACTCGAGTGTCGTCCGTGCAGACTCATCCATGAGATGGACTCTACTGTCGTGCAGTGAATCAGATCACCGCCGCCCCTTCAATCACCGGCTCCGCGCAGCCGGACGACAATGCGCGACAAAGTGCGACGGGCGCACTTTGCGCCTTGCTCCGTGGTGGTCCTGCCACGACACCTTGGAATCCTCGGCGCAACGTCGAGTGCACAACAGGAGGACTCGCATGGTGAAGGAAAAGACCAGGCTGCCGGTCGTCTTAGAGGTTCAAACAGCCTTCGCTCACGCCTGAAGACGCCGAAGCGTGAGCTTCGGCTAGGCAGGCATATCGGCGAAGGCTGTCTCGCCGAAGCCGCGCAGCGGCGAAGGCGGACCTCACCTCATTACCTTCGCAAAGCTGGGACCTCAAAGCTGGAAGCTGGCGGCTGGGAGCTGAAACTGGTAGCTGATTCGGAACTCGGGTGGAGGCCGGCGGCGAGGTGCGGACGATGCGCCGCAGGCTCGCCGGCCATCCCCCGAGAGTTCCGCATCTGCTTACGCAATCTTCTTACCAACTCCCAGGACCCACAACAGGCCGGAATTTCTCACCTACAGCTGCGAAAGACACCACTAAAGCCGACTGTTTTCCTTCTTTGATGACAGTTGGCGGAGAAATTAAGGACGATTGACCCAACACAAAACTGTTAGCGGGTGATGCGATCGACGCCACCCATGTAGGGCTGGAGGGCCGCGGGAATGGCGACGGACCCATCCTTCTGCTGGAAGTTCTCCAGGATGGCAATGAGCGTCCGGCCGACCGCCAGGCCGGAGCCGTTCAGCGTGTGCACGAACTCGGCGCGTCCCGTGCCCTCGCGACGGAACTTGATGTTCGCCCGCCGAGCCTGGAACGCCTCGGTGTTGCTGCAGGACGAAATCTCGCGATACGCCTGCTGGCTGGGGAGCCAGACCTCGATGTCGTACGTCTTCGCCGACGCGAACCCCGTATCACCCGTACTGAGCAGCATCGTCCGAAACGGCAGCTGCAAACGGCGGAGTACTTCTTCGGCGTTATTGGTCAGGGTCTCGAGCGCTTCGTACGATGCTTCGGGCATCGTGAACTTGACGAGCTCCACCTTGTCGAACTGGTGCTGCCGAATCAGCCCTTTCGTGTCGGCGCCATAGGATCCGGCTTCGCTGCGGAAGCAGGGCGTGTAGGCGGTGTAGTTGAGCGGCAGCTGCCGCCCATCGAGGATCTCGGCACGGTGTAGATTCGTGAGCGGAACCTCCGCGGTCGGAATCAGGAAGAGGTCCCACTCGCCGGCAATCTTGAACAGATCCTGCTCGAACTTCGGGAGGTTGCCCGTTCCCCGCAACGCCTCCGCGCTCACGAGAAACGGCGGCTCGACTTCGACGTAACCGTGCTCGCGCGTGTGCAGATCGAGCATGAAGTTGATCAACGCCCGCGCGAGACGAGCGCCGGCGCCCAAGAGCACTGAGAAGCGGGCCCCCGACATCTTCGTCGCGCGCTCGAAATCCAGGATGCCGAGCGCGGGTCCGAGCTCCCAGTGCGGACGCGGATCGAAATCGAACGCGGAGGGCGTACCCTCGCGTCGCACTTCCACGTTCTCCGCAGCCGATCCGCCGATCGGCACGCTGGCGTGCGGAAGGTTCGGTAATGTCATCAGCAGCCCCGACCGCTGCTGTTCGACGTTATCCACCTGGATCTCGAGCTGACGGATTTGTTGCGAGCGCGCCTTGTTGGCGGCAAAAATGGGGGCCGCGTCCAGGCCCTGGCGCTTGGCGCGCGCAATTTCGTCGCCCGCCGCGTTCTGCTGGCGCTTGAGCCCTTCGAGCTCCGGGATCAAGCGGCGTCGGTGCGACTCCAGCGTCGCGAGCTGTTCGAGCTCGGCGTCCGCCTGCAGGCCGCGGTTTCGCAGGCCGGTGCGGACATCTTCCATGTGTTCGCGGACATACGCCGGATCGAGCATCCGTAAATCCTATACCGGAGCGGAGCCCTTGGAGTACCGATGCGGCGGTGCCGTTTTTGCACGGAGTGATGCTGTGAAACGACAGATACGGAAAGCGGTGTTCCCGGCCGCTGGACTTGGAACGCGGTTCCTGCCCGCAACGAAGGCGCAGCCGAAAGAGATGCTCCCGCTCGTCGACAAGCCGATCATCCAATATGGTGTCGAGGAGGCGGTCGCATCCGGGGTCGCGAACATCATCCTGGTGACGGGACGCGGCAAGAACGCCATCGAAGATCACTTCGACGTCTCGGTGGAGCTCGAAACCTTCCTCGAGTCGCGCGGCAAGACCGAACTGCTCGCCGAAATCCGCAAGATCTCAAACCTCATCAATTTTTCGTACTGTACGTCAGGGCGAACCGCTCGGACTCGGTCACGCCGTGCTCGTGACCAAGCCGCTCGTCGGCGACGAAACCTTCGCCGTCATCCTGGGCGACGATGTCATCGACGCCGATCCGCCGGCGCTGCAGCAGATGATCGACGTGTACAACGAAGTGGACGGTCCGGTACTCGCCGTGGAGCGTGTGCCCCGCGCCGACGTCAGCTCGTACGGAATCATCGATGCGGAGGAGGTGAAACCAGGTGTGTATCGCATCCGCGACCTGGTGGAAAAGCCGCCGCGCGCGGAAGCACCCTCTGATTTGGCAATCATCGGGCGCTACATCCTCACGCCGGATATCTTCCCCGCTCTCGAGGCCACGGCAACCGACCGCACTGGTGAAATCCAGTTGACCAACGGATTGCGTCGACTGCTGAAGGATCGGCCGATCTACGGCTGCCGCATCGACGGCGTCCGCCACGACACGGGGAACAAGCTGGGATTCCTCAAAGCGGTTGTCTACTTCGCGCTGCGGCGGCCGGACATCGCCGGGCCATTCTCCGATTACTTGCGCAGCATCGATCTCGAGCAGTCGGCAGCGTCGAGGCGCTGACGCTATTCCGTCTTCGATGACGACGGTTTCGCCGGCGCCGCGGCCGGCGACTCTTTCGAATCCTTGGTGGTGCTCTCAGCGGTCGTCCCTGGTACTTCCCTCCCCCGATTCTTTACCCGCGTTCGAAGATTTGCCGTCGCTCGACTTCGACTTCTTCGCGTAATCGGTGATGTAGAAACCCGATCCCTTGAACTGGATCGCCGGCGACGACAGCAGCTTCTTGACCTTCCCGCCACACGACGGGCACGTCTCGATCGGCGGATCGGAATACTTCTGGATCCGTTCGAATCGATGCGCGCAGGACTCACACTGATATTCGTATAGAGGCATGAAGGGGTGCTACTCGATCATCGCGCCGTTCGACTCGCCGAGCATCAGCGCCCGATGGAGCCAGATCGGCACAGTACCGTTCGACAGCAGCGTGTCGTGGAACTGCCGCAGTGAAAACTTGCCGCCGACCTGCGCCTTGTAGTCCTCCCGCAGCTTGAGCAACATCAGCTTGCCGGCGGAGTAGACGACGTAAGAAGGATCGAAGGTGCCGCGCTCGGCTTCCCGGCGCGCGCTGGCTTCCTCGAGATAGGCCTCGTCGCGGAAGAATCTGACGCCTTGTTCCACCGACATGTCCTCACAGTGCAACCGAATGCCCACGACGAATCGGCACAATCGGATCAGCGCTTCTGCGAGTTGACCGAGCCGCACCACTGGATCGTTGCGGCGGAAGCCCTGGTCGATCATCATCTGCTCGCAGTAGTGCGCCCACCCTTCGACGAAAGCTGCGGACGAAAAGAGAATCGACTTGCGCAGCTTCGAATCGAGCTGGCGGAGATGCTGATAGTGCAGGAAGTGTCCGGGGAAGACCTCGTGAATCGAGATCGACCACAGCGCGCCGTAGTTGAAGTCGCGCAGGTGCTCTTCCTGCCGTTCCGGCGGCCATGATGGCTCGACGTCGGTGATGTAGTAAAACGCACCGACCGGCCGCGCCTCGAACGGCCCCGGCGTCCACATGCTGGCGAACGTCCAGCGGTAGAATCGCGGCGTCGGGGCCACGGCAACGGGAGCGCCGGGCGGAATCGTGATGACGCGCTCCTGCGTGATGAACTCGACGAGCTCGTCCAGTTGCTGTCGCGCCACCTGCACCAGTTGTCCCGGCGCCGGGTGCTCGGCTTTCGCACGCGTCCAGGCGGTGACCGGATCACCGCCGTCGAGACGCGACACCACGCGACGGAATTCCTCCTGCGTGGCCCGGAGCTCGCGCATCGCGACGTCCAGCAACCGCGCGGCATCGGTCGTCACGCCCTCGTCCAGCTGCAGCTTCTGTTCGAACCCAGCGCGTCCGAGACGAAACGAGCCTTTCGCGCGCGGCGCGATCTCGCGTTCCAGATGCTCGATGTAGCCACCGAGTGCTGCCGACGCTTCGACGGATGCGTCGGCGAGATCGCCGAGGATGTGCAGATCGCCGAGGGAGCCGAATGCGCGCGGCAGATCTTCGTCGATGAAGCGCAGCGTCCCGCGCAGACTCTCCAGGCCGACCTTCACGAAAATACCGGGAGGATCTTTGATGTTGTCCTTGGCCGCTTGAACGAAGCGCGGCACCTGGCGCAGCTTGGACACGACACGCCGGGCGCGCTCGGCGAGCGGTGCGTAGTCGAACAGTGTCTGCCCGGCGAGGCTCGTCGACAGCACGTCGGCGTAATGCTGCGGATTGCGCTCCCACGTGCGCACCGTTTCCAGCTCGAAGAGACGGGCGCGGATACTCGCATCGAGGGCCGGACGCTCCAGCCGCTCGATGTCCGTCAACCGCGCGGGATCGATGGCCGCGAGCCGGCGCGCGAATCCACCCAGGTCGCGAACGTGCGCATCAACGGCCTGTCGGCTGAAATCCTCGAGCAGGTCATCGTGGAGATGCACGCCGTCGAACGTGGCGCTGGTCGGGTGGATTTCGTAGAGATACGCGAGATATTCGTCGACAAAGTGGGGAAGGGGTTCGGCTGAATACATTTGCTACAATCCGCCGCCGAGCCATGCCGGGCATCCTGTACGTGGTAGCGACGCCCATTGGCAATCTGGAAGATGTCACGCTCCGCGCGCTGCGTGTGCTGCGCGAAGTGTCGGTGATCGCCGCCGAGGACACCCGGCGGACTGCCCGTCTCCTCCAACACTACTCTATTCATACACCGACCACGAGCCTGCACGAACACAACGAGCGAACAAGAACGCCGGCGCTGCTGGATCGGCTGAAAAAAGGCGAGTCGATTGCGCTCGTGTCGGATGCCGGTACCCCCGTGCTGTCCGACCCGGGCGCCCTGCTCGTCCGCACGGCGCACCAGCAGGGCATCAAGGTTGAACCTGTTCCGGGACCGAGCGCCGTGGCGGCGATCGTCTCGGGAGCCGGCACCGGCGCTGATGGGTTTGTCTTCGTCGGGTTTCCGCCGAGTCGGTCAAAAGCCAGAAAAAATTGGTTGGTGACCGTCGCCACCGAGCCTCGCCCCATCATCCTCTTCGAGGCACCCCACCGGATACGAGAGTTGCTGGTTGACATGAAGGAGATTCTCGGAGACCGCCTCGTGGCTATGGGTCGCGAGTTGACTAAGGCACACGAGGAATTGGTTGTACAGACCAATTTCAGAACACTTGAACGCACTCACCAGCCCCCGTGGAGAGTTCACCCTCCTCGTTCACCCGTCAAACTCCCGGTCAGGGAGCGACACGCCGATGCCAACCGGGCCCGAGCTGCTGTCTGAATTTGGTGAATTGACCAATTTACGACGTCTTGGGCGGCGAGAGGCACTACAATCCCTCGCAGTTCGCTACAAGCTTCCCTCCCGACGAGTTTATTCGATGATCGAGGAGGCGAAGAAATTTGGTCGATAGACCAATCCACGTCAGGCGTCTTCCTGTCGCGTTTGGGAGTCTTGACCAATTTCCGGGCTATTTAGTAATGTCTGCGACGCTGGATGACAGGAGCCGCATGGCCAAGCAACCTCGGCAGAAACCGACCCGGCCCATCCGTAAGAAATCCGTAGGTCGATCAGCTGCCGCCGCGCGGCGAGCGGCGACGGTCGCCCCACCGGCGGTATCCACAGCCGCGATGATCGAACGCAAGAGTCCGCCTCCGCCGCCACCAGGACCGCCGCCACGCAAACCCGGCTATTACGAAGCCATCGCGATTTACGAAAGCGGCGTACGCGCGCTGCAGCGCCACGACTACGAGAAGGCCGCCGACCAGTTCCGCGACATCATCGGCCGCTACCCACAGGAGCGCGAGCTGCACGAGCGATCCGTGCTCTACCTGAGGGTCTGCGAGCGGGAGACGGCGCGACGCCCGTCCGGCCCCCAGACTCCGCAAGAACGGGTCTACGCAGCCACAGTGGCCCTGAACGCTGGCGACGCCACCACAGCCCTTGACCACCTGCGCCGCGCGCTGACCGACTCGCCGGATAGCGACCACGCGCACTACATCATGGCGGTGGCCCTCGCTTCCCACGGTCAATCGACCGATGCGCTCGATCATTTGAGGCGATCCATCGAGCTCAACCCAGAAAATAGGGCACTAGCCAAACAGGATCCGGATCTCGAGGACGTCCGCGACCTGGACGGATTCCGGGAGACCCTCGAAACGCCTGCCGGCCTGCAGCGCGCCCGCCAGCGCCGCCGTCGCTGACTGCCGCGGTCAAGGCGCTACACTAGTCGGCTATGCCCGACACTCACGTCGTCATTCTCGCGGCCGGCAAGGGCACGCGCATGAAGTCGGGCGTTCCCAAGGTCCTGCACCGTGCGGCCGGCCTGACGCTTATCGAGCGTGTTCTCCGAACTGCGGACGCGGTAGAGCCGGTAAAGAGCGTGCTGGTGGTCGGCCACCAGGCAGACGAGGTGCAATCAGCGCTCAGCAGGCGTCCGAACCTGCGTTTTGCCCTGCAGTCCCCCCAGCTCGGCACGGGACACGCGCTCTTGCAGGCGGAACCGGAACTGGCCGGAGCCGCCGGCACGCTCCTTCTGCTCTCAGGCGACGTTCCCCTCCTGCGGGCCGAGACGCTCATCCGGCTCGTTCGCACGCACAACGAGCGGGCGGCCGCGGCGACGGTCGTGACCGCCCGCGTCGAGCGTCCGGATGGCTACGGGCGGATCGTGCGCCAGGACCGGAAGATTGCGGCAATCGTCGAACACAAGGATGCCTCCCCCGAGGAGCGCCGGATCGACGAAATCAACAGCGGGATTTACGCGTTCGACCTGGCGCCGCTTTTCGCGGCGCTGCGGGAAATCGGCTCCGCGAATGCGCAGGGCGAGTACTACCTGCCGGACCTGGTACGGATTTACCGGGCGCGCGGGCTCGGCGTGGAAACGGTGACGGTGGACGACCCGAACGAGATCCTCGGGGTCAACAGCCGGCGGGAGTTGGCAGATGTGGCGGCAATCATGAACAGGCAGAGGAATGTGGCGTTGATGGAGTCGGGGGTCACGCTCGTCGACCCGGCGACGGCCTACGTCGGCCCGGAAGTGGAGATCGGGCCAGACACCATCATCCATCCGGGCGTGCACCTGGAAGGGCGCACGCGCATCGGATCGGGGTGCGAGATTCACGCCTGCGTCCGCATCGTGGACTCCACGCTCGAAGACGGCGTGACCATCAACAATTTCTGCCTGATCCTCGATTCGACGGTGGCGCGAGGCGCCAAGGTGGGACCCTTCGCGCACATTCGCCCGCAGTCCACGGTTGGTGAGGATGCGCACGTCGGCAACTTCGTCGAGCTGAAGAAGACCGTCCTCGGCCGCGGCTCCAAGGCGAATCACCTCGCGTATCTCGGTGACGCCACCATCGGCGAGCGCGTGAACGTCGGCGCCGGGACGATCACCTGCAACTATGACGGCGTCGCGAAGCATCAGACCATCATCGAAGACGGCGCCTTCATCGGCAGCGATTCGCAGCTCGTGGCACCGGTTCGCGTTGGTCGAGGGGCTTACGTCGCCGCGGGATCGACCGTCACCGAGGACGTCCCGGCGGGGTCGCTGGCCATTTCGCGCGGCAAGCAGCTGAACAAAGAAGGCTGGGTCGAAAAGAAGAAGGCGAAGAAGAGCTGAGTCGGGAGCTCGGGGGCTCGGGGCTCGGGCCCGGGCAGCGCCTGCGGCCCGAGCGAGGCGCGGAGCCGCCGAGCGAGAGCGAGCGGGGGTGGGGCCCCGCGAGCGCCGAAGAAGACGCTCGAGCCTGCCGCGCCGTAGCTTTAGCGCAGGCGGGTTCGCGGTTCGTATCACGCGATCCGAACGTTTAGAGAATCGATCGAGGATTCACCAACATGTGCGGAATTATTGGATACATCGGCGGCAAACAACTGGTTCCGATCCTGATCGATGGTTTGCGGCGGCTCGAGTACCGCGGGTATGACTCGGCGGGAGTCGCCGTCGTCCGCAATGGCTCAATCGAGCTGCGGCGAAGCGCCGGGAAACTGGCGCGGTTGGAGGAGGTCATCGCCGGCAGTCCGCTCGAAGGCGAGTACGGGATCGGCCACACGCGGTGGGCGACGCACGGCCGCCCGACCGAGGAGAACGCTCACCCGCACCGCGACTGCACGGGGCGCATCGTCGTCGTCCACAACGGCATCATCGAGAACTACCTCGATCTCAAGCACCAGCTGCAAAAAGAAGGACACCGGTTCGTCACCGAGACGGATACCGAGATCGTCGCGCACCTGGTCGAACGCGAGATGCAGGGCGACGGACTCGAGAATGCCGTGCGCCGCGCGCTGATCTACCTGCGCGGACTGTTCGCGCTCGTGCTGATTTCCGCCGACGATCCAAACAAGATCGTCACCGTCCGCAATGGCCCGCCGATCGTCGTCGGCCTGGGCGAGAACGAGTTCTTCGTGGCCTCGGACATTCCGGCGATCCTCAGCCACACGCGCGACGTCGTGTTTCTCGGCGACGAGGAAATGGCGATCATCACGCCGGCCGGTGTCGAGTTCACGGACTACTCGGGCCGCGCCGTCTCGGCGAAGAGCACGCGCGTCTCCTGGGATCCGGTGATGGCGGAGAAGGCCGGATACAAGCACTTCATGCTCAAGGAGATCTTCGAGCAGCCGTGGGCCGTGCGGGAAACGGTGCTCGGCCGGGCCTCGGTCGAGACCGGGAAAGTGTTCCTGAACGAGATCGAAATCCCCGACAAAGTTCTGAGTCAGACCGAGCGTGTCGTCATCCTGGCGTGTGGAACGTCGTGGCACTCGGCGCTGATCGGAAAATTCCTGCTCGAGTCGATCGCTCGCATACCCGTGGAAGTCGACTACGGATCGGAGTACCGCTATCGCGATCCGATCGTGCCGCCCAACACCATCGCCATCGTCATCACCCAGTCCGGCGAGACTGCGGACACGCTGGCGGCGCTGCGCGAGGCCAAGAAGAAAGGGGCGCGCAGCATCGCGATCTGCAACGTCGTCGGCAGCATGGTGACGCGTGAGACGGACGGAACGGTGTACACGCACGCCGGTCCGGAGATCGGCGTGGCGTCAACCAAGGCGTTCACCTCGCAGCTCGTGGCGCTGCACCTCCTTGCCGTCTACCTTGGTCAGATCCGTGGAACGCTGAAGCCGGAAGCGGCGAAGCCACATCTGGAGGCGCTCACGCAACTGCCGCTGCTCCTCGAGCAGACGCTCAAATGCGAACCGCTGACCGAGGAGATCGCGAAGCGCTTCTATCAGCGCAGTGACTTCCTCTATCTCGGACGCGGCATTCACTATCCGATCGCGCTCGAAGGGGCGCTGAAGCTGAAGGAGATTTCGTACATTCACGCGGAGGGCTATCCTGCCGGTGAAATGAAGCATGGACCGATCGCGCTCATCGACGAAGACTTGCCCGTCGTCACAATCGCGCCGCGCGATCATGTCTTCGAGAAGATGATCGGCAACGTGCAGGAAGCCAAGGCCAGAGGCGGGTCGGTGATCGCCCTGACGAACCAGGGCTCGAGTCCCATTCAGGATCTGCTGAACCCCGCGAGTGACTTCCTCATCACCATTCCCGATTCACATCCGTTGCTCACACCGGTCCTGATGGTGGTGCCGCTGCAGCTGCTCGCGTATCACGTCGCCGTTCGCCGCGGGTGCGACGTGGATCAACCGCGCAACCTCGCCAAGAGCGTCACGGTCGAATAGCGCCGACTGTCCGGGCGGTAACGCCCGGCCTGAAGGGCGGCCCCTCCAAGGCGATTGCAGCCGTCACCGTAGGCCCGCCCTTTAGGGCGGGCCTGTCCAGCACATCCGACCCGGTCCGCTCATTTGCAATTGTTCTATTGTCTTAGTACAATCCGCCTGAGTCATATGGCGTGGCAGGGCCTTCAGATTGATACCTCGGACGCGACGCCGCTTCACGCCCAGCTGGAGCGCGGAATACGGGTGGCCATCGCCACCGGATCATTACGGCCGGGGGACAAGCTCCCGACTGTCCGGCAACTTGCCGTCGACCTCCGCGTGAACGCCAATACCGTGGCGAAGGTGTACGCCTATCTCGAACGCAGCGGCGCTGTTGAAACGCGTCGCGGCGTCGGCACCTTCATCGCGGGCGGCAGCGGCAATCGGCATGAAGAAGCGCGCGACTCGGCCCTGCGCGGTCTCGCGCTGCGGGCGCTGGCTGACGCCGCGCGCCACGGTTTCAGTGCAGATGACGTGCTGCGGCAGATTCAAGCCGTCACAAAGGAGCATCGCCGTGAGAATCGGGTTGAGGACTGATAAATCGGAACCGGCCTTTACCGAGCCTGGTCCGCCGGCTCGAATCAACGTTGTCGCGGTGATTGTCGTCGTCGTGATGACGACGCTGGGACTCGCGCTGACCCTCGCCACGCGGCAGCCAGCCTGGCTGATTGCCGGTGTGGTCATTGGCATCATTGCGTCTGTGTCGCCGAGGGTGGCGCAGCAATGGGAACGGGCGGTCGTGCTGCGTCTCGGCCGGTTTACCGGCCTGCAGGGTCCCGGACTCTTCTGGATCGTGCCGTTTGTGGATTCCGTCACGAAATGGATCGATCAGCGGGTGATAACCACGAGCTTTGCCGCCGAACAGACGCTGACGTCAGACACGGTTCCCGTCAACGTCGATGCGGTCTTGTTCTGGATGGTGTACGACCCGGAGAAAGCCGCGCTGGAAGTTCAGGAATACGCTCAAGCGGTGAGCTGGGCGGCACAGACGGCGCTGCGAGACATCATCGGCCGCACCTCGCTGACCGACCTTCTCCGCGGCCGGGAAAAGATCGAGGAAGAACTGCAGCGCCTGATCGATCAGCGATCGAATCCGTGGGGTGTGACGGTGCAGTCCGTCGAGATGCGCGACGTGGTCATCCCCGAGTCGCTTCAGGACGCGATGTCGCGCGAAGCGCAGGCCGCTCGCGAGAAGCAGGCGCGCATCATCCTGGGGCAGGCGGAAATGGAAATCGCGCACTCCTTCGAGCAGGCGTCGCACGCGTATCGCGACAACCCGACGGCGCTGCACCTGCGCGCGATGAACATGCTCTATGAGGGACTGAAGGAGAAAGGCGCGCTGATGCTCGTGCCCAGTACCGCGGTCGAATCGATGGGCATGGGCGGGCTGCTCGGTGCGGCGGCACTCAGACAGGCGCGGCTGGCCAAGGGAGAGGACGGCGAGAACGTCGGCCCTTGACGGAGTGTCTATCGGGGGTCAGATCTTGTTTCTTGCAGCGCGCAGGAAACTGTCACTTCGTAAGGACATCGCTGCAAGAAACAAGATCTGACCCCCGGACTTGTCACACCCCGTGGCCGTAGCCGCTTTCGGCGGGCGTCAACGTGAAATCGGGCGCTGCCGGGCCGGTTCCGGACGCGGTTGCCGCTTCCGTTTGCCGAGGGTCTCCACGATCTGCCGGAGATTGGCGTCGGTGACGACCTTCTCGCGATCGGCCAGGGTCATGACCGCGCGATAGACCTGGTCGAGCTCATGCCGCGCGAGCGTGATGCCAATCTGCTCGCAGCGTCGCTGCACGGCGTGGCGGCCGGAATGCTTTCCGAGAACCAGCGTCGCTTCCGTCACGCCGACTTCTTCCGGCCTCATGATTTCGTAAGTGCGGCGATCCTTCAGCATGCCGTCCTGATGGATGCCGGCTTCGTGGGCGAAGGCATTGCGGCCGACGATCGCCTTGTTCGCCTGAACGCTCTCACCGGTCAGCGCCGTGAGCAACTGGCTGCTGGCGAAAATCTCACGCGAGTCGATCCGGCAGTCGAACGGCAGCCTGTCGGAGCGCACTCTCGTCGCCATCACGACTTCTTCGAGCGAGGCGTTGCCCGCCCGCTCGCCGATGCCGTTGACGGTACACTCCACCTGCCGCGCTCCGCCGGACAGCGCGGCGAGCGTATTCGCCACGGCAAGCCCGAGATCGTCGTGGCAGTGCGTACTCCACGTCACCTGATCCGAGCTGGGTACGCGGCCGATCGTGCCGCTGAAAAACGCTTGAATCTCGTCGGGCGTCGAGTAGCCAACCGTATCGGGCAGGTTGATCGTCTTCGCGCCCGATTGGATAACGCCCTCGATGACGCGCCAGAGAAACTCCGGGTCGCTCCGGGTCGCGTCCTCAGCCGAGAACTGGACGTCGTCTGTGAACGTACGGGCGAGCGCTACACCTTCCATCGCCGCGCGGAGACATTCGGCGCGCGTCATTCGCAGCTTGCGTTCCAGGTGCAAATCTGACGTGGCGATGAACACGTGGATGCGGCTGCGCTCGGCGGGCTCGAGGGCCCAGGCGGCGCGCTGGATGTCGGCCGAACGGCAGCGCGCCAGCGCGGCAATGATGGGACCGCGAACATGGGTGGCCACCCCGCGTACGGCCTCCGCATCCGCCTCCGAGGCAATGGGGAATCCCGCTTCGATCACATCCGCGCCGAGCTTGGCGATCTGCCGCGCCAGTCTGAGCTTCTCGTCGATGCGCATCGAGAACCCAGGCGCCTGTTCGCCATCGCGGAGCGTCGTGTCGAAGATGATGAGATTCCTGCCCGACATTCGGGATACCTCCACGTTTCAGTTGTAACGTCCCACGGTGAGCGCGTCCAGTTTATAATTATTTGTTTTATATAACCATCTATTATAGTGCCCGTATGCACCTGCAGGACCTGACGGTTTTTGCGACCGTCGCCTCCGAGCGCAGTTTCTCGCGCGCGGCCAAGCGGCTTCATCGCACGCAGCCGGCGGTGAGTCAGGCGATCCGGCGGCTCGAGGACGAGCTCGGCGATCGGTTGTTCGATCGCTCCTCGCGCGACGGCACGCTCACCGAAGCCGGACGGCTGCTGCAGGACTACGCCAGCCGGCTGCTCCGCCTGGCATCCGACGCCAGCGTGGCGCTTCGAGAGCTGCAGCAGGTCAGGCGGGGGCGGGTGGTCATCGGTGCGAACGAGGCCGCCGTTCACTCGCTGCTACCGGGGATCGGAAAGTTTGCCGCCGCGCATCCACAAGTGCACGTCGAAGTCCGGCGCGTGGCGTCGCGGCAGATGGCGGAAGCGGTCCTCGACCGCTCCCTCGACTTCGGCATTCTGACCTTCCAGCCGGCTGAGAAAGCGCTGCAGGCGGTTTCACTCGGTCACGACGAGCTCGTGATGCTGGCGCCGCCCGGTCATCACCTCGCATCGCGGCGCCGCGTGACGATCGAGGAGGTCGGCCGGGAAACCGTCATCGCGCACAACGACCCGTCGCCGGCGCGAGAGCGAGTGCTCCGCCTGTACGAACGCCGTCACGCCGCGATCAATATCCAGATTGCGTTGCCGAGCCTCGATGGGATCAAGCGCGCTGTCGAAATGGGTCTGGGCGTCGCCGTGCTGCCGCGGCGGTGCGCGCTGGCAGAGATCGCATCCGGTCGGCTCGCCGCGGTAAAGGTGCCCGAGCTCGCCTCACCGCGGCAGATTCGTCTCGTCTTCAGGCGCGGGGTTGAGCTGTCGCACGCGGCGCAGGCGTTTCTGGATACCGCGTCTGAGGCGTCCTAGATTTCGCGACATGACCACCGGCTGACGGCTACAAGCACGACGTCGCCGCGAGGGGACGGAGTCTCGGGGGTCAGATCTTGTTTTTTGCAGGATTGACCTCACCGGGTGACATTCAGCCTAGCTACCTGCCGTTCTGGGCTCCAGGGTGAACGTCCGTGCGAGAGGACGTTCGTGCAAAAAACAAGATCTGACCCCCGAGTGCCCCCGGGTCCCCCCAGTCAGTACCCCGCGACGTAGGGGAGACGTTTGGCGGTCTGCTCGACTTCTTCGAAGCGATCCAGGAGGAGCGCCGTCGCGTCCCACGTTCCCGCCAGGAACGACTCGCGCGCGGGCGCAGGCAGCATGACCGGCCGTTCGGTGCTGCCGAACGCGAACGTCATGCGATTGAGGTCGACGGTCACTTGCGTATCCGGTGCGCGCTCGATGGCGTCCTGCAATTCCACGACATGTTCTTCCGTCGCCGTGACGCAAGGCAGGCCGAGCGCCACAGAGTTGCCAAAGAAGATTTCTGAGAACGACACGCCTATCAAAGCGTTGAACCCACGGCGGCGGATGGCCTGCGGGGCATGCTCGCGCGATGAGCCGCAGCCGAAGTTGCGATTGACGACGAGAACGGTCGCGCCCTGATACCTCGGATCAGCCGTCGCGTGCGTCGCGCCCGCCTCCTTCGCCTGCAGCACATCGTCTTCGAAGAGATGCTGCTCGAGGCCTTCAAAGGAGATCGACTTCAGAAAACGAGCCGGAATGATGCGATCGGTGTCGATGTTGTCGCCGCGCATCGGGAGGGCCCGCCCGCGCATTCTTTCAATCTTTTCGATAGCCATCAGAACTCACTGCTCACCGAAGCTGCGGATGTCGACCACTTCTCCGGCGAGAGCGGCGGCCGCGACCATCGCCGGACTCATCAGCAGCGTGCGACCGGTGGGACTCCCTTGCCTGCCCTTGAAGTTCCGGTTCGAAGATGACGCGCACACTTGCCGGCCTTCGAGCCGATCGGGGTTCATGGCCAGGCACATGGAGCAGCCGGCGCCGCGCCATTCGAATCCCGCTTCGACGAACACGCGATCCAGACCTTCGCGCTCGGCCGCCAGCCGCACGCCCTGCGACCCAGGCACCACCAGCGCCTTCACGTGCGGCGCCACGTGATGTCCGCGGACGACACGGGCCGCCTCGCGCAGATCGGAGAGGCGGGCGTTGGTGCACGAACCGATGAAGGCGACATCAACGCGCGTGCCGGCTATGCGATCGCCCGGTCGAAAACCCATGAACTCCAGCGCTTCTTCCGTCCCGACGCGGCTGCCAGGATCGACATCGCTCGCCACGGGCAGGCGCTCGTCAACGTATACGGATTGCCCCGGGTTGATTCCCCACGTCACCGTCGGCCGGATCGACGCGCCGTCTATCGTGACCTCGTCGTCATAGCTGGCGCCGGGATCCGACGCCATGCTCCTCCACCACGTGGCCGCTCGGTCGAAGGCGTCTCCGGACGGGGCGAATTTCCGGCCGCACAGGTAATCGCTCGTCGTGGAGTCCGGATTGACGTAGCCTGCTCGGGCTCCGCCTTCGATGGACATGTTGCAGATCGTCATGCGCTCGTCCATGGACATCCGATCGACGACCTCGCCGGCGTACTCGTAGGCGTAACCCACACCGCCCTGTACGCCGAGCCGGCGGATGATCTCGAGGATCACGTCCTTCGCAAACACGCCATTCGGCAGGCGCCCAGTGACGCGAATACGCCGCACCCTCAATGGCTCCATCGCCAGGCATTGCGATGCCAGAACGTCGCGGACCTGCGATGTGCCGATGCCGAAAGCCACGGCGCCGAACGCGCCATGTGTCGAGGTGTGACTGTCGCCGCAGGCAATCGTCATCCCCGGCTGCGTCAGTCCAAGCTCGGGCCCTATGACGTGGACGATGCCCTGGGAGCCGCTGGACAGGTCGAACAATCGAATGCCGGCCTCACGGCAGTTCCGCTCGAGCGCCGACAACATGTCCTCGGCCATCACGTCGCCGAACGGCCGCCGCTGATCGCGCGTCGGCACGATGTGGTCGACCGTCGCCACCGTCCGCTCTGGAAACCGCACACGCCACCCGCGTGCGCGAAGCATGTCGAAAGCCTGTGGGGTGGTCACCTCGTGGACGAGATGAAGTCCTACGAACAGCTGGGTTTGCCCGTTGGGCAGCCGGCGTACTGTGTGCGCGTCCCACACCTTCTGGAGCAGCGTCGAGGGCATTTCTTACTGATGTTACTACTCTCCGGCGCTCGGCGGTCGGTCGCCCGTCCGCGTTCGCGCGTCTGTGGTTCGGCCTCGGAGCCAGAATTGCCAGTAGATGGGTGTCCCCTTCGCAACTCGTTCAGCGGAGGGAGCGTGTGGCGGAATCTGCCACATTCTCGATTCAGTCAGTTCGCAGGTTCGAGCGGGGCGCCGATCGCCGACCGCCGGGAACTATAATCATTTCGCCTCCCCATGAACTTCCTCGAAAAGCTCAACCCCGAACAGCGTGAGGCCGTGCTCCATCGTGATGGAGCCTTGTTGATCCTTGCCGGAGCGGGTTCGGGCAAGACACGGGTCATCACCTATCGCATCGCGCATCTCATCGGCGATGGACACGCCGAACCGGGCCAGGTGCTGGCCGTGACCTTCACGAACAAAGCCGCACAGGAAATGCGCGAGCGCGTCGAGGCGCTCATCGGGTCGGAGTGCGAGGGGATCTGGCTCTCGACGTTCCACGCGCTCTGCGCTCGGCTATTGCGGCGCGAGGCGCCGAAGATTGGATTGTCACGCGACTTCGTGATTTACGACTCGTCGGATCAGGTCGCGGTCGTCCGTCAGGCGCAGCGCGATCTCGGGATCGACGACAAACTGGTGCCGCCGCGAATGGCGCTCGGACGCATCAGCCAGGCCAAGAACCGCATGGAGGGACCCGAGTCCATGCGCGGCACCTGGAATCTGCGCGACGAGCAGATCGCGAAGATCTACGAGCGATACCTGCAGGCGCTGCGCGACAGTAACGCCCTGGACTTCGACGATTTGCTGTTGAGAACCGTCGAGCTGTTCGAAACGTCCGAGGCGACGCGCGACTTCTACGCTCGCAAGTTCCGCTACGTGATGGTCGACGAGTACCAGGACACGAACCGGCCGCAGTACCTGCTGATTAGCCGCCTGGCCGCGCACCATCGAAACCTCGCTGTCGTCGGCGACCCGGACCAATCGATCTACAAATGGCGCGGCGCCGACCTGCGCAACATCATGGATTTCGAGCACGACTTCCCCGAAGCGCGCATCGTCAAGCTCGAGCAGAACTATCGATCGACCCAGGTGATCCTCGACGCGGCGTCGGCGGTCATCAGCCAGAACAGGAACCGCAAGGACAAGAGGCTCTGGACCGACCGTCGCGGTGGGACGAGGATCGTGTATTACCGCGGCAACGACGAAATCGAAGAGGCGGATTTCATCATGCGCTCGATCAAGGATGCGCGTGCCGCCGATGTCGATTCGACGGTGGCGGTCCTCTACCGCACCAACTCGCAGTCGCGCGCGATTGAAGACGCGTTGATGCGCGAGCGCATCCCCTACAAGGTCATCGGCGGCGTCCGCTTCTACGAACGCAAGGAGATCAAGGACGCGCTGGCCTATCTGAAGCTGATCATCAACCCGCACGACGATGTGAGCCTGCGGCGGGTCATCAACGTGCCGACGCGTGGTGTCGGCAAGGGCGTGATGGATTCACTGCAGGCCATCGATCCCGACGCCGTCCGCGCCGACGCTCCCCCGCTGCTTGCAGCCGGGCTGCAGGAAGTGACCTCTGCGCGATCTCTCTGGGCCAAGCTCGTTTATGCGGTCGAGGAGGCGCGGCTCACTCCCCGTGCGGTGGCTTCGCTTCGAGGATTCCGCGATCTCATCGCCGGACTCGCGGAAGTCGCGCGCCGGGAACCGCTCTCGGTGGCTATCGGAAAGATGCTCGATCAGAGCGGGTACTTGAACGATTTGCGCGAAGAAAACAGCGAAGAGGCAAACGAGCGGCTCGAGAACCTGATGGAGCTCGTCTCGGCGGCGCGTGAATATGAAACGCGCGAAGCAGAGGCCTCGCTCGGTGGATTCGTCGACCGGCTGTCGCTTCTTTCGGAGGCCGACGAGGAATCCGGAAACCGCGAAGCGCGTGTGTGGCTGATGACGATGCATGCGGCGAAGGGTCTGGAGTTCCCGATGGTAGTCATCGCGGGGCTCGAGGAAGGCCTGTTCCCGCACTCGAGAATCCAGCGAGGACGAGGAAGAGCTCGAAGAAGAGCGGCGTCTGTGCTACGTCGGCATGACCCGCGCGCAGACTCAACTGGTGTTGACCAGCGCTGCGCGCCGTCGGGTGTTCGGTGAATATCAGTCAACGGAGCCGTCGCGGTTCCTCGACGAAATTCCGTCAGAGCTGGTGGAGCGGATGACACCGGCGCACGCACCATCGGGGAGCTTCCTGCACAGCCACTACGAGTTCCGGACCAACCCTTACGGCGGCCGGAAGGGACGCGGCGGCCGATTCCGGGAGAACGAAACGGCGTACGCGTACGAGAGCGAGGATCAATCAGCCGTCGGGATGCGGGCTGGCATGCGGGTCCGCCATCCGCAATTCGGCGTCGGAAATATCGTGGCCGTCGAAGAACACAACGACGATTTGAAGGTCACCGTCCGTTTCAACGCGGTCGGTGTGAAGAAGTTACTGGCCAAGTACGCGAAGCTCGAGCCGGCGTAGGATAGAGCCCTGCCTCGCGGTTGGCTCTCCGCGACCGCCTGCAAAGTTCGGCCGCTCGTGTGAAGGTCGACCGACGCTGGCGCTATTCCGTCGAGCTCACGACTGGTCGCCAGGCTCGGGTTCGTCGCTTTCCACTTCCCCTGGTTCCCGCCGCTCCCCAGTTCCCCAGTTCCCCCGCTCCCCAGTTCCCCGGTTCCCCCTCCCCAGTTCCCTCGCTCCCCAGTTCCCCAGCTCCACCCAGCTCCCCAGTTGGTTCTTCTTCCTTCTCGGCAAGCTTTGCCAGCGAGACGACCTGATCCCCTTCGCCCATCCCGATCAAACGCACGCCTTGCGTGGCCCGGCCGATGGCGCGAACATCTCCCGCTCGCATCCGCAGGATCATGCCCTGCTGGCTGATCAGCATCAGCTGATCGTCCTCGTGCACGTAGGCGATGCCGACAACCTTGCCGTTGCGGTCGGACGTCTGGATGTTGATGATGCCGAGACCGCCGCGCGACTGCAGCCGGTACTCGTCGAGCTCGGTTCGCTTGCCGAATCCATTCTGCGCGACCGTGAGCAGCGTGCCCCCTTCGCGCACGACCTCCATCGCCACCACCTCGTCGTCCTCACGCAGGCTGATGCCGCGGACGCCGTAGGCGGTGCGCCCCATCGGCCGGACGTCGGTCTCGTCGAAGCGGATCGCCATGCCGTTGCGCGTGCCGAGGAAGATCTGCTCCTTGCCGTCGGACATCTCCACGGCAATCACCGAGTCGCCCTCCTCAACGCCCATCGCGATGATGCCACCCGCGCGCGGGTTGCTGAACGCTGAGAGATCGGTTTTCTTGATGACGCCTTTGCGCGTCCCCATCACCACGAACTGCTGACCGTCTTCCTTGGGGAATTCCATCACGGCAAGCAGCGCGGCAATTCGCTCGCCTTCTTCCATCGAGACCAGGTTGGCGATGGCCTTGCCTTTACCGCCGGGGCCCACGTCCGGAATCTCGTGAACCTTGAGCCAGTAGGCGCGGCCACGGTCCGAGAAAATCATGATGTAGGCGTGCGTCGACGCGACGAAGAGGTGGCTGACGAAATCCTCCTCGCGCGTGCGCATCCCAATCCGACCCTTGCCGCCGCGGCGCTGCATGCGATACGTCGAGATCGCCGTGCGCTTGATGTAGCCGGTATTGGTGACGGTAATCGCCATGTCTTCGTCGGCGATCAAATCCTCGATTCGGAATTCGCCACTCTCGTCGATGATGATGGTGCGACGCTCGTCGCCGAACCGCTCGCGGATGTCCTTCAGCTCGTTGACCACGAGCTTGATGAGCAGCTCGTCGTCCGACAGAATCGCGCGCAGGCGTTCGATCGTCTTCTGCAGCTCGGCGAGCTCATCGACAATCTTCTGCCGCTCCAGGCCGGTCAGGCGCTGGAGCTGCATGTCGAGGATCGCCTGCGCCTGAATGACGGTGAGGCTGAACTGCGTGACGAGGCCTTCGCGCGCCTCGGCCGGATTGCGCGATCCGCGAATCAGCTTGATGACGGCGTCCAGGTGATCGAGGGCAATCTTCAAGCCCTCGAGGATGTGGGCGCGCGCCTCGGCGCGGCGCAGCTCGAACTCGGTGCGGCGGCGCACGACTTCGCGGCGGAACTCGATGAACTGCTCGATCACGTCGAGCAGCGGCAGGATCTTCGGACGGCCGCCGGCAATCGCCAGCATGATGATGCCGAACGTCGTCTGCAGCGGCGTCTGCTTGTAGAGGTTGTTGAGGATGACCTCCGGCACTTCGCCGCGTTTGAGCTCGATGACGATCCGCATGCCGTCGCGGTCGGACTCATCGCGCAGGTCGGCGATGCCTTCGATCGCCTTCTCACGCGCCAGCTCGGCGATCTTTTCGATCAACCGCGCTTTGTTCACCTGGTATGGGATCTCGGTGACGATGATGGAGAGCTTGTCTCCCTTCTTGCTCTCCTCAACTTTCGCTTTCGCTCGCAGGGTAATGCTGCCACGGCCCGTTTTGTAGGCGTTGAAGATGCCTTCGCGCCCGACGATGAAGCCGCCGGACGGAAAGTCGGGGCCCGGGACGGCCATCATCACCGCACGGAAGCGCGAGTCCTTCGTGTCCTTTCGACGCTCGATGACGGCGATGACGCCGTCGAGCACCTCGCGCATGTTGTGCGGCGGAATGTTGGTCGCCATGCCGACGGCGATGCCGGCCGAACCGTTGACGAGCAGGTTGGGAAACGTCGTGGGAAGAACAGTGGGCTCTTCCGTCGTCTCGTCGTAGTTGGGAACGAAGTCGACGGTCTCTTTGTCGAGATCCGACATCATCGCTTCGGCCAGCGGCTCCGGCCGGGCCTCGGTGTAACGCATGGCCGCGGGCGGATCGCCATCGATCGAACCGAAGTTCCCCTGGCCGTCGACCAGGGGATATCGCATGTTGAAGTCCTGCGCGAGACGCACGAGGGTGTCGTAGATCGAGGCGTCGCCGTGCGGGTGATAGTTGCCCATCACCTCGCCGACGATCTTGGCGCACTTGCGATAGGCCCTGTTCGAAGCCAACCCCATCGTCCGCATGCCGTAGAGCACCCGACGGTGCGCCGGTTTCAACCCATCGCGGACGTCAGGCAGCGCTCGCCCGATGATTACGCTCATGGCGTAATCCATGTACGAGCGCTTCATCTCGTCTTCGATGTTGACGGGGACTTTCGATAAGGCGAAATCGGTCATGGTGATTCAGTGCCGGCGCATCCGGCGATCGGCGGTCGGCGATCACGGCCGGCTTCGCGTTGTAAGGCCGGGCGGCCCTTTCAGGCCGGGCGGGCAACGAATCAGCAACGTGCCGATTCGACCACGCCCGGGCTGAAGCCCGGGCCTACTGCGACGTTCTAGATATCCAGATTCTTCACGTCGAGCGCATTGTCTTCGATGAACTTACGGCGCGGCTCGACCTGGTCGCCCATCAGCGTCGTGAACATCAAATCCGCTTGCGGGTGATCCTCGGCGCGAACCTGCAGCAGCGTGCGCTTGGTGGGATCCATGGTTGTCTCCCACAGCGTGTCGGGATTCATCTCGCCAAGGCCCTTGTAGCGCTGAATGTCGAAGCCCTTCTTGCCGGCGCCGATGAAAAACTCGACGAGCTCGTCGAGCCCTTGGATGCGAACCTCGGCGTCCTTGCCCTTGACGGCTCCCTTCGGCATCGAGCTGACGTCAGGCACCTTCGGTTCCGCCGCCAGCTTCGTCGCCTGATCGAGTGGCGCGCCGCCGATCGCGGTTTCGTTCGCTGTTGCGCCGGGCTGCTCCTCGTCCTCTTTGGCGACCTGAGCCTGGACAGGTACGAACCACGATGGGGCCGCGGATGCCGCGAACTTCCTGGTAGCTGCCGGCGAGTGCCCGGAATTCCGTTGTGCTGACGAAGTCGATGTCGATGCGGTGATGACGCGGATAGCCGCCAGTCCGATCCTCGATCACGATGCTGTGTGCCTGGTGCTCTTCGTCCGGCTGCACGGTGGCGGTGCGCGTCGGGTTGTTGAGCGAATCGGCAAGCGCCTGAACCTTGGCGCGGTCGGCGAAGAAGGTCTTGTCTTTCGCTCCGCTATCGAGGAGCGTCATGACGACGTCGTGCGTCGGCCCGCGCCGCTCGACGATCTGCATGAACTTCCGGAACGCGCCGAGCTTCTCGACGCGACGCTCGAGCTCTTCGCCCTTGATCTCGGTGCCGTCGGCGAGCACGACGACTCGTGACTCGACGGCGCGCTTGATCAACCACGCCTCGAGAGAACGCTCATCGCGGATGAAGGTTTCGCTGCGTCCACGTTTTGCCCGGAACAGCGGCGGCTGTGCGATGTAGACGTAGCCGTTGTCGACGAGCTCGCGCATCTGACGATAGAAGAACGTCAGCAGGAGCGTCCGGATGTGTGAGCCGTCGACGTCCGCGTCGGTCATGATGATGACGCGGTGATAGCGCAGCTTCCCGATATCGAAGTCTTCCTTGCCGATACCGCAGCCGAGCGCCGCGATCATCGTCTTGATCTCGTCGCTGCTGAGCATCTTGTCGAACCGCGCGCGCTCGACGTTCAGGATCTTGCCCTTGATCGGCAGGATCGCCTGGAAGCGCCGATCGCGTCCCTGCTTGGCCGATCCGCCGGCCGACTCGCCTTCGACGATGTAGAGCTCACTGAGGGCGGGATCGCGCTCCTGGCAGTCGGCGAGCTTGCCGGGCAGGCTGCTGTTGTCGAGCGCGCCCTTGCGCCGCACCAGGTCGCGCGCCTTGCGCGCCGCTTCGCGCGCGCGAGCGGCGTCGACCGCCTTGTTGATGATGCGCTTGGCGACGCTGGGATTCTCTTCGAGGTAGGCACCCAGCCGATCGTTGAGAATCGCTTCGACGATGCCTTTGACCTCGGTATTTCCCAGCTTCGTCTTCGTCTGACCTTCGAACTGCGGACGCGGAATCTTGACGCTGACCACACCGGTCAGCCCCTCGCGAATATCGTCGCCACCGATGTTCGCGTCCTTGAGGTCCTTCGCCAGGTTGTTCTTGCTGACGTAGTAGTTGATGGTGCGCGTCAGCGCCGAGCGGAACCCGGACAGGTGGGTGCCGCCTTCATGCGTGTTGATGTTGTTGGCGAAAGAGTAGACCGTCTCCGTGTAGCCGTCATTCCACTGCAGCGCGATCTCGACGTCTATGCCGTCCTTGTCGCCGTGCATGTAGATCGGCTTGTCGTTGACCGCCGCCTTGTTCTGATTCAGGAACTGGACGAACGAGTTGATGCCACCCTCGTAGAGAAACTTGTGCGCCTTGCCATCGCGCTCGTCGTCGATGGTGATGGTCACGCCGCCATTGAGAAACGCGAGTTCACGCAACCGCTGGGCGAGCGTGTCGAAGCTGAACTCCGTCGTCTCGAAGATCTGCGTATCGGGCCTGAACGTGATTTTCGTGCCGCGCTTCTTCGTCGTGCCCGTGACTTCGAGATCGCCGACCGGGTTGCCGCGTTCGTAGCTCTGTTTGTAAACCTGGCCGTTGCGCCAGATCTCGAGGTCGAGGCTCTCGGCAAGCGCATTGACAACCGACACGCCGACGCCGTGCAGACCGCCCGGATACCTTGTAGCTGTCGTTGTCGAATTTGCCGCCGGCGTGCAGCACCGTGAGGACAACTTCGGCGGCCGACCGTCCGCTCGTGTGCTGATCGACGGGAATGCCGCGGCCGTTATCGACGACGGTGACCGAGTTGTCGATGTGCAGCGTGACGTTGACCTGGTCGCAGAACCCGGCCAGTGCTTCGTCTATGGAGTTGTCGACGATCTCGTAGACAAGGTGATGCAGACCGGGTGCGCCTGTGGACCCGATGTACATCGCCGGTCGCTTGCGGACGGCTTCAAGGCCCTCGAGGACTTTGATCTTGTCCGCGCCGTAATCGTCCGCAACAAGCCCGTTGCCGTTGCCTGACACGTTCCTTTCAGGCGTCGACAGCGGGGCTGGCTTGACTTTCCGGCTGCTTCTGGTCGTCGTTGTGGGATTTCTGATTGAGACATCAACTCAAAGCGATCAAACCCGCATCGGCATGATGACGTAGGTGTATTCGTAACCTTCGGCGCCGATCGGCTTCATCACGGCCTGGCTCATTTCGTCCTTGAACTCCAGGCTCACGGAATCGGTTTCAACCACACCGAGAAAATCCAGCACATACTGAGCGTTGAAACAAATGGTCACGGGCGCAGCGGCGTAATCGACGATCAACATTTCCTTCGCCTCGCCGAACTCCGGACTGCTCGATGCGATCTCGACCTTGCCTTTGTCCATCTGAAATTTCACGGCTCGCGATCGTTCGTTGGAGAGCAGCGCCACACGCTTCACGGCGCTCGTCAACCGATCGCGATCGAACTCCACTTTCTTGTCGTTGCTCTTCGGAATCACGCGCTCGAACGCCGGGAACTGCCCGTCGATCATCCGCGAGATCAACAGTCGGCCGCCGATGTCGAAGAACAGATGATTCTCGCCGCGCTCGTATTGAATATCGCCTTCCCCTTCTCCCAGCAGGCGTCCGAGCTCGAGCAGCGTCTTGCGCGGAAGAATCACGCGAACTTCGTCGTCCGCTTTCTTCACTTTGCTCTTCTCGCGCGGCACGGTGATGAGCGCCAGCCGGTGCCCATCGGTCGAAACCAGACTCATCGAGTCCGGCCGCAGGATGAAGAGCGCGCCGTTCAGGAAATAGCGTGTGTCTTCCCCCGTAATCGCGAACTGCGTCTTCGCGACCATCTGCTTCAGGATGTCGCGCGGCAGTGACGCGCTGTAAGTGCCGGTGCCCTCGGGCAGCGTTGGAAAGTCCTCGCGCGGCAGGGTCTGCATGCGCGAGTCGAATCGATCGGCGGCCACCTTCACGCCGTTGCGGTCTTCCTCGATGCGTATATCGGTCTCGGGCAGCGCCTTGATGATTTCGTAAAGCTTTTTGGCCGGCAGCGTCAGCGACCCGACTTTCGCCACCGCCGCGGCACACCGGCTTCGCAGCCCAACCTCGAGGTCTGTCGCAAGGAATTTCACCTCATCAGCTGTCGCCTCGAGCAGCACGTTGGCCAGGATCGGGATCGTGTTCTTACGTTCGACGATGCCCTGGAACAACTGCAGTTCGCGCAGCAGATCAGCCTTCCGGACGACAAGCTCCATGTGGTGGTGACCTCGCGGGGACCGGCAGGCTCTAGCGGCCGCTGATCCCTATCGTTGATGAGGGAGATCAAGAGAACAAAGAATTATAACAGGAAAGAGGTGCTGTGGAAAACAATCTACCTCGAACTTACACCTTTCTTTTCAGATATTTACGCTGTGCATGAGCTTTCGGTACCGAGCCCGGATCCGTGTGCCTTTCCCGTGCATGTTTCGGGGGCTCCGAACTATCCACATCTGGTCCGCAAGCGCTGTCGAAGCTGAGCCTGTGCAAAAGTGCCAAACCGTGCAAAAGCTCATTTGAATGAGGCCACGAAGTTGTTCAAAAGTGTGTTGAAATCTCCGTCCCGCTGCCGGAGATCCTCGATCTTTCGGATGGAGTGAATCACGGTCGAGTGATGTTTTCCGCCAAAGCTCTTCCCGATCTCGGGCAGCGAGGCGTTCGTCAGCATCTTGCAGAGGTACATGGCGATCTGCCGGGGCAGGGCCACCGACTTCGAATTGTTACGTGACTTCAGTTCGCCCAGCTTCAACTGGTAGTAGTCGGCCACGTGCTTCTGGATGATTTCGATCGTGATCGCGCGATCGTCGTGCTGCAGCAGGTTGCGCAACACGTCCTGCGTCAGCTGCAGGGAGATTTCGCGGCCGGTCAGGGAAGCATAGGCAATCAGCCTGATGAGCGATCCTTCGAGCTCGCGGATATTCGATTTGATCTTGCCGGCGATGTAGATCGCGACGTTATCAGGCAGCGGAATTCCCTCTGTTTCCGCCTTTTTCTTGAGGATCGCGACCTTGGTCTCCAGGTCCGGCGGCTGGATGTCGGCGATGAGTCCCCACTCGAACCGCGAACGCAGCCGCTCTTCGAGCGACGGAATTTCATGCGGAGGGCAGTCGCTGCTGATCACGATCTGTTTCTGCGAGTCGTAGAGCGCGTTGAACGTGTGGAAGAACTCGGTCTGGGTGCCTTCCTTACCGGCGAGGAACTGGATGTCGTCGACGAGCAGAACGTCGACGCTCCGGTAGCGCTCACGGAAGTCGAGCACGCGGTCGTAGCGAACCGCGTTGATCATCTCGTTCATGAACCGCTCGGACGAGATGTAGGTGAGTTTCAGGGATTTCAGATGGTTCAGCACGTAATGCCCGATGGCGTGCATCAGGTGCGTTTTCCCCAGTCCCACACCACCGTAGATGAACAACGGGTTGTACGAGCGGGATGGTGCCTCAGCGACGGCGCGGCACGCCGCATGGGCGAACTGATTCGAGGGGCCGACGATGAACGTATCGAACGAGTATCGCGGTCCGAGCCCGCCCTGGCCGACCACGTCATCCTGCTCGATCGGGTCGACAGGCGTCGGATCAGGAAGCGTTTCGGGAATGACGACGGGCTCGTCGGTGACGAAGATGACCTGTGATTCGGGCCGTTCCACCTCACCGAGCGCTTCCGAGAGCACGCCGGAATAGTGCTTGGTGAGCCAGTCACGGAACAGCGCGTTCGGCACCCGGACCCGAATTGCGCCGATGTCATCGGCGACGTAGGACGTTGGCTTGAACCAGGTATAGAAGCTATGCCGGTTGACTTTGGCCTCAATGCGGGAGAGGACCTGATCCCAGATATTGCTGCTGACGGTCATGGTAGCCCGCCTGTGCCGTTATTACCCGTCGCTCCGGCCTTTCGCCCTCTCGGTACCGTTCGTCGCGCGGAGTTTACCGTTCAGCCACCGAATTCCTGCCGTAATCACGGGCGTTTACAGCCTTCGCCCCGCGGAAAACCGTATCACTGCGGCTCCCGGGCGAGAACGGTAGGCGAAAACCGTGGCTTTTCCACATTTTTTTCCACAGTTGTGGAAAACTTCGGGGGGAGACCCTACGCTGGGCGCAGGGACGGGACTCTAACATAGCCCTTAACCTCTGACAAACGACCGATTGTGTGGCCACCGCAATTGACACTGTGCGCGGTGGTTGGCTAGTATTTAGGTTTCTCCGCACGTAGCTGTTGACCGCAGGGGATCCGACATCATGAAGCGTACGTTCCAGCCCAACCGCCGGCGCCGCAAGCGCACGCACGGCTTTCTGGTGCGCATGAGCACGAAAAAGGGCCGGCTCGTCCTCAAGCGCCGCCGGGCCAAGGGACGCAAGCGCCTGACGGTTTCGTCGTAGGCACCGGGGGCGGTCCAGGTTAACCGCCCCTCCGTCATGTTGACCGGGCGTTTTGACCGGACCCGGCGCGTCCGCCGCCGCGTAGAATTTCAAAAGGTCTTCGACCGCGGCGTACGGGTTCACGGCCGTTACCTGACGCTGCTCGTCGCGCCGGCTCCCGGCACGCGGAGTCGCCTGGGAATCGTCGCCTCGAAGAAACTTGGCGGCTCGGTCGCCAGAAATAGAGCTAAGCGTCTGATTCGAGAGCTTTTCCGTCATCATCCGCCGCAGGCAGGACGCCCGGTGGACATCCTCGTGATTCCCCGGCGCGAGCTGTTCGATGCTGTGTTCACGAGCCTCGAGGACGACTTCCGAGGCGCCTGCCGCCGAGCGGCCGCGCGTCTCGCGGCCGCCGAACGGTGATCTCGTGCAACTGACTCCGGCTCAACGTCTCGCGCTTGCGGCGCTCCGCACCTACAAACTGCTGTTGTCGCCCCTCTTCGCCGGATCGTGCCGCTTCCTCCCGTCGTGTTCGGACTATGCGGCCGAGGCGATTCGACGCCACGGCGTCGTCCGCGGGGTCTGGATGGCCGCGACGCGCCTGGCTCGATGTCACCCACTCGGCGGCGCTGGCGTTGATCCCGTTCCGGCCCCGCGGCCGCGCGCCTGACGCCGATGGAAAAGCGAGTCCTGCTGGCAGTCGTTCTTTCCTTCGTCGTCCTGTACGGATACCAGGCCTTGTTTCCTGCTCCGGAACCGGCCCGTCGTCCGAACGCCGCGGCGACGCGTCCGGCCGCCCCCCGGCGCCTGCTGTGTCGGGGCAGACCGCACAAGTGCCTCCGACCGCCGAAGCGCCTGCGCCCGCGAATGTCGCGCCCGCCGCCGAGGCTCTCGTTCACGACACTGCCGAACGGGATATTCCCGTTGACGGCCGCCGAAGTGCAGGCTGTCTTTTCGACTCGCGGCGGCGTCCTCAAGCACTGGCGTCTGAAGCGATACCTGGATTCTTCCGGCCAGCCTCTCGACCTGGTGCCTTCGGTGCCGACGCCCGGACAGCCGAAACCGTTTTCGCTCTTCGGTTGGCGATCCGGCGATCGACGCAACGCTTTGCAAGGCTTTGTTCAAACCGAGCGGCGAATCAGACGTCGACAGCCGCCCGCCGGCCAGATCTCTGCTTTCGATTACAGCGACGCATCCGGCTTGACGGCGCGGAAGGAGTTCAGCTTCACGCCGGTCACCCCTACGTCGTCGAGGTCTCGGCATCAGTCACCAAGAACGGCGCGCCGCTGAACTCGACGATCCAATGGGGCCCGGCGCTTGGAACCGGCGCCGTGTCGAGCGGGATGACGTACGCCCCATCGTCGCAGCCGATCTTCTATCGCGACCGCAAGGTGACACGCGTCGGCTTCAACGACATTCAGAAGCACCAAGAGCCTCGAAGGGCGGCTCGGATTCGTTGGTGTCGACGATCACTACTTCCTGGCCGCGGAGCTGTCTCCAACCGAGCCGATCCGCGTGCAGTACGAACCAGTGCCCGTGCCGGTTGAGGGATCGAGAGCAGGGACTGCAATTCGTGTCGTGGTCGATCGACGCATCCGAAGCCGCAGTCAGCGCGCGATTCTTCTTCGGACCCAAGGATTTCGACGTTCTGGCCGCGATCGATCGCGACCTCGTGCGCGCCATCGATTTCGGAATGTTCTCCTGGCTCGTCGTCCCGCTGTTGCGCGCATTGAAGTGGGTCAACGGCTACATCGGCAACTACGGGTTCTCGATCATCGCGCTCACCGTGCTCATCAACCTGGCCATGTTCCCGCTGCGCCACAAGAGCGTCGTTTCCATGCGCAAGATGCAGGAGCTTCAGCCCGAAGTGAAGGCGATCCAGGATCGCTACGCGAAGCTGAAGATGAGCGATCCGGCCCGCCAGAAGATGAACGTGGAGTTGATGAACCTGTACCGCGAGCGCGGAGTGAATCCGGCGAGCGGCTGTGTCCCCATGCTGCTGACGATGCCGGTGCTGTTTGCGTTCTACGCAATGCTGTCGGTGGCGATCGAGCTGCGCGGTGCGCCGTTCATCGGTTGGATCAAGGACCTCTCGGTCTACGATCCCTGGTTCATCACGCCGGTTGTCATGGGCGCCACGCAGTTCGTCCAGACCAAGATGGCGCCGGCCACCGGCGATCCGACGCAGCAGAAGATGATGCTGTTCATGCCGCTCATCTTCATGACGATGTTCATCTGGGCGCCGAGCGGGCTGGTTCTGTACTGGACGGTCAGTAACCTGTGGGCCATCGGTCAGCAGGCGTTGACGAATCGCCTGATTGGGCCGGCGCAGCAGCGTGCCGTGCGTCCGCCGGCTGAGCGCCGCGTCAAGAGCGCGGGCGCGGGTAAGAGCCCGGCGGCGAAGGAGCGGAAGTAATGGCGGAGCTGAACGATCGCGTTCGAGACTTCCTGCAGCGCACGCTCGAAGCGATGGGCGTGCCCCTCGACATCGAACTGGTCGAGACGCCAGACAGCGTCCGTATCGAGCTGACCGGCGACGCGGGTGAAGTGCTGCTGCGCAGGCGCGCCGAGGCGCTCGACGCGCTTCAGCACATCGTCAACACGGCGTTCCGGCGGGAGCTGAAGGACGACCGCACGTTTGTCGTCGATTGCCTCGATTATCGAAAGGCAAAAGATGCGGAGCTGAAACAGATGGCCCGCTTCATGATGGACAAAGCCAAGTCGTCGGGAGCGCCGCAGGAAATGGGGCCGCTCAACCCTTATGCCCGGCGGCTGGTGCACCTGACCGTCGCCGAGGATCCGCAGCTGTCGTCGGAGAGCATCGGGGATGCTTTTCTGAAGACGGTGATCATTTCGGTTCGCCGGTAAATTCCGGGACCGGAGATCAGGAGTGACTTAACAGGAGATCAGAAGATCAGGAGTCATGGACATTTTCTCCTGACCTCCTAACTCTGTAGAGAAGCTGTGGTCTCCTGATCTCCAGAGGCCAATGTTCGACCCCTCCGATACCATCGTTGCGATTGCCACGCCGCCAGGCCGGGGCGGGATTGGCGTCGTTCGACTGAGCGGGCCCGACGCAGCACGTGTCGCCGGGGTGCTGACGACATGTGCGACGCCGTTCGAGGCGCGACGGGCCACGCTGGCGCGCGTGGCCGGTCGATGTGGCGCGATTGACCAGGTTCTCGTGACCAGCTTTCCGGCTCCGCATTCGTATACCGGCGAAGACGTCGTGGAGATCAGCGCGCACGGAAGTCCCGTGCTCCTCCACCAGATTATCGATTCGGCGATGGCGGCCGGCGCCAGAGCAGCCGAGCCCGGCGAGTTCACGCTCCGCGCTTTCCTCAATGGCCGAATCGACCTGGTGCAGGCCGAGGCGGTTCGGGATCTGATCGATGCGGTGACGCCGGCGCAGGCGCGCGCGGCATTCGATCAGCTCGAGGGGACGCTGACGGCGCGCATCCGATCGATCGAAGAGATGCTGTTCGATCTCACGGCGCGGCTGGAGGCATCGTTGGACTTCCCCGCCGAGGGCTACCACTTCATCGATCACGCGACGGCGGGTGACGAGCTCGAAACCATCTGCTCCGCAATCGACGCTGCTGCTCGACGATGCTCGCCGTGGAACGTTGATCCGCGACGGCGTGCACGCGGTGATTGCCGGTCGCCCGAACACGGGAAAGTCGTCGCTGTTCAATCGACTGGCTGGTGCGGGGCGAGCGATCGTGACCGACGTCCCGGGCACTACGCGCGATCTGCTGACGGAAGTCGTCGACATCGGCGGTGTCGCCGTCACGCTGGTCGACACGGCCGGGGTACGTGAGTTTCCGGGAGACGCCATCGAAGCGGAGGGCATCGCTCGCGCGGAAGGCGCGCGGCAGGTGGCAGCCGTGACGCTCGTGGTGCTGGATGCGTCGCGGCCTGTCACATCCGACGATCGCCGTTTGCTCGACCAGACTGCAGGATCGCCACGCGTCGTCATCGCCAACAAGTGCGATCTGGCACGCGCGTGGAACGAAGAGGACGTGGGAGAGCCCGTCGTGAACGTGTCTGCGATCACCGGCGACGGCGTCGACAGGCTGCGGCGGGAGATTTTGTGCGTCATGCATGCCTCAACGCTCGAGCGCGATGTACCGGCGATCACCAATCGTCGACATGCTGCGCTGTTGAGCGATGCGCATGCCGCGCTCGGCCGTGCGCGCGATGGCGCGCGTAGCGCGATTCCCGAGGAGTTTCTGCTTGCCGACATCCACGAGGCGCGCGCGCTTCTCGAGGAAGTCACCGGTCGTCGCGCGCCGGATGCGGTGGTGCACGCCATCTTCGACAGGTTCTGCATAGGAAAGTAGTTTGTAATACAAAGATGAAAATCCTCACCGATAGCGGCTTCGACGTGATCGTCATCGGCGCCGGCCACGCAGGAGTGGAGGCAGCGTGGGCCGCCGCCCGTCTCGGCCGATCCGTGGCGATTTGCACGCTCTCGGACGCCACCGTTGCCCACATGCCGTGCAATCCGGCGGTTGGCGGCACGGCCAAGGGGCACCTCGTGCGCGAGGTCGATGCGCTCGGCGGCCTCATGGGCCTGGCTATCGATGCCACGGGCATTCAGTTCAAGCTCCTCAACCGAAGCCGCGGTCCAGCGGTCTGGTCGCCGCGGGCGCAGGCTGACAAGCGCGCTTATTCCGCTTGGGTGCGCCAGGCCCTGGTGGCGGAACCGAGAATTCAGTGGATTTTCGGCAAAGCCGCACGTGTGCTGACGGATGGCGGACGCGTCAGCGGCCTGGCGATGGAAACCGGCGAGCGGTTTTCGTGTCGAGCACTCGTCATCACGACGGGAACGTTCCTGAACGGCCTCGTCCACATAGGTCCCGAACAGCGGCCCTCCGGGCGCGCAGGCGAACCGCCTTCCCACGAGCTCGCCGAATCGCTCAGAGGATTCGGCTTTCGCATGGGCCGACTGAAGACTGGTACTCCGCCGCGACTGAGCAAGCGAAGCATCGACTTTTCACGCTTTCCCGAGGAGCGTGGCGACGATCCGCCAGTCCCCTTCTCGTTCGTGACGCGCTGCATCCAACGGATGCAGATACCTTGTCATCTGCTCTATACGACCGATCGCGTTCACGATCTGGTGCGGGCGAACATCGGCCAGTCACCGCTCTTCAACGGGCAGATCTGCGGCATTGGCCCACGCTACTGTCCGTCGCTCGAAGACAAGGTCATGCGATTCCCGCACCGCGAGCGGCACCAGATCTTCCTGGAGCCGGAGGGTGTGGACGCCGACGAGATCTACGTCAACGGCTTCTCGATGAGCCTCCCCGCCGACGTGCAGCGCGAGCTCGTTCACGCGTTGCCCGGGCTCGAAGAGGCGGAGATGCTGCGCCCGGGATATGCCGTGGAGTACGACTTCATCCAGCCGACGGAGTTGAGCCTGTCGCTCGAGGCGCACCGCGTTCCTGGTCTCTTCCTGGCCGGCCAGATCAACGGCACCTCGGGATACGAAGAAGCAGCGGCGCAAGGGATCATCGCCGGGCTGAACGCCGCGAACTCGGCCACTGGTGCTCCCGCATTTGTCCTCAGGCGCGACGAGGCCTACATCGGGATTTTGATAGACGACCTCACCACCAAGGGGTGCCTCGAGCCTTATCGAATGTTCACCTCGCGGGCCGAGCACCGGCTGCTGCTCCGGATCGACAATGCGGATCTGCGCCTCACGTCCAAGGGTCGGGCCGTGGGTCTGGTTGACGACGCGCGGTGGGAGGTGTTCGAGCGACGCCGGATGCGATTCGAAAGGAATTCCCAGGTTGTCCGCGGGGCGTCCGTGCGGATCGCGGGGCAGATCGTTCCGGCTTCTCGTGCGCTCAAGCAGCCGGGTGTGTCGCTCGCGGATCTCGTCGCTCGGGGTCAAGTCCCGCTCGAAGTCGACGCGATCAGTGGCGCTCTCGACCTCGCCAGCGTGGAAACCGATGTCAAGTACCGAGGGCTACATCCGCCGGCAGATAGCCGCAGTCGATCGACAGCAACGGCAAGGCGGCCGACGGATTCCCCCGCACTTTCGATTCAAGGGAGTGCCCGGGCTCTCCCGCGAGGTCGTGGATCGCCTGACGCAGGTCCAGCCTTCCACGCTCGGCCAGGCCGGACGCGTCCCCGGCGTCACTCCAGCGGCCGTCGCCGTAATCGCCGCATATCTCGATCGCCCGCCGGCTGACGTCTGATACGCTGCGACCGTGGGTGCGCGCGACACTCGAGGACGCCTGATCCGGCGCGCTGCCAAAGCGGACGTTCCGCTGCCCGGCCCGCTCGGCGATCGACTCTCCACCTTTCTCGAGCTGCTTTTCCGCTGGAATCGCAAGATCAACCTGACGTCGCTCCGCGATACAGACGACGCGATCGACAGGTTGCTGATCGAGCCTTTGGCGGGCCTCCGACATGTCCCACCAGGTTCGGGTCGGCTGATCGATCTGGGATCAGGTGGGGGATCGCCGGCAATTCCCCTGGCGTTGGCGCGCCCGGACCTCGACCTGATGATGGTGGAGACCAAGGCGCGGAAAGCGGCCTTCCTCCGCGAGGCCGTCCGTGTCCTTGAACTTCCGCGAGCGCTGGTGGAGACGGCTCGCTACGAGGACCTGCTCGCCGGCACTGGGCATCGCGGCACCTACACGGCTCTGTCGATCCGGGCTCTGCGCGTTGAGGCGTCGGCGCTCCGGGATGTCGCGGAATTCCTCGCCCCTGACGGTGTCGCCTTGTTGTTTCGTGGTCCATCAGGCCCGAATATTCTGGCTGACGCCGATCCCCTCGCCTGGACTGGGACTTACCCGCTCCTCGAAAGCCTGCGCAGCCGGGTCAGCGTCTTCAGGCGCGTCGAGTGAGTGTTCCACGTGGAACACTTGCTCGTGGCTCGTGGCTCGGTTCGGCGTTCGGCGTACCGCCCGGCGTGAGTTCTCCATCCTCAAGTGGAACTCAACTGATGAACGGTGGAAAAAAGCAAGATCTGACCCCAGCGTCCTGAGGTGCACCCCAAGGCACGAAGAACGCCGGTGGTTGCCCAAGGCGCGGTGCTCCCGCGGGTTCTCCAAGCCGAAGGATTCAACGCTGGTTGATGAAACCGTGCAAGAAACAAGATCTGACCCCGAAAAATCCTTGACTTGAACCAGCCGCTGTTACGGTCTATCCTCACCACTGGCCAGAATGCAACAATTCTGGCATTCGCCCAAATGCCTGCCCGTGCCATCGCCGTCGCCAATCAAAAGGGTGGCGTCGGCAAGACCACAACCGCGATCAATCTCGGCACTGCGCTGAGCCTGTCCGGACAGCGCGTCCTGCTCATCGACGTCGATCCGCAGGCCAACCTGACGAGCGGCGTTGGCCTCAAAGGGCAGACCGCAAGCGGCGGCACCGTCTACCAGGCGTTGACCGCCGACTTTGCCGATGCGGGGGCCTTCGTGTTGCCCACCCGCGTCGACGGCATGTCCCTCGTGCCCGCCGATCGCAACCTCACCGGCGCGGAGCTCGAGCTCGTCACCATGCAGAACCGCGAGCGCCGGCTGCGTGCGCTGGTCTACTCCCTGCGCGATCGGTTCGACTACGTCTTCATCGATACGCCGCCGTCGCTGGGGCTGCTCACGCTCAACGCGCTGGTCGCCGCCGATGCCGTGCTCATCCCGCTCACCTGTGAATACTTCGCGCTCGAAGGCATCGCCGATCTGATTGCGACCTTGCGCCGCATCCGCGGCTCGCTCAATCCCGGCCTCGACATCGCCGGCGTGCTGATGACGATGTACGACGATCGCACGAACCTCGGTCAGCAGGTGGCCCGCGACATCCGCGCCTTCTTCCAGGAGCGCGTTTTCGAGACGGTCATCCCGCGCAACATCCGCCTCGGCGAAGCGCCCAGTCATGGCCTGCCCGCCATCGTCTACGACGCGAAATCGCGCGGTGCCGAGGCCTACCTGGCACTCGCCCGCGAGCTTCTGGCGCGCGACGTCCTCGCCGCACCTCCGGCCCCCGCTAACGAGGAGCAGCATCATGGCTGACAAACGTCCAGCGCTCGGCCGTGGCCTGAGCGCTTTGATTCCCGACGCGCCGGTGGCCGCGCCGACCGTGGAACGCGGCCTAGATGTCGACACCGATCTGCTGCGTCCGAATCCGTTCCAGCCGCGCGGCCAGGTGGACGACGCGCGCATCGACGATCTGGCGCGATCGATCCGCGCCCACGGAGTGATTCAGCCAATCGTCGTCCGCCCTGCCGAAAACGGCGGCTTTGAGATCGTGGCCGGCGAACGTCGCTGGCGTGCGTCGCAACGCGCCGGTCTCCTCAAAGTCCCCGTCGTCGTCCGGGACATTCCCGACAATCGGCTGCTCGCTGCTGCACTGATCGAAAACATTCAGCGGGAAGATCTGAACCCGATCGAGGAGGCGCAGGCCTACCGCCGCCTCGGCGACGATCTCGGCCTGACGCAAGATCAAATTGCCGAGGCCGTGGGAAAAGATCGTTCGTCGATCGCCAATTACGTGCGCTTGCTGCGGCTGCCAAACGAGGTGCGTGAAAACCTGGCGGCGGGAACACTCTCGATGGGCCACGCGCGCGCGATTCTCGGTCTCGCGGACGAAGCCGCGCAGCTTCGCGTTTCTCGCGACGTGGTCGCCAAGCACCTGTCCGTGCGCGAAACCGAAGCGCTCGTTGCGAGAGCCGGCGAGCCGGCGGCGAAACGCGTGGAACAGCCCAAGGACGTGCATACCCGCGCGGCGGAGGATCGGCTGCGCTTCTCGCTGGGCACTCGCGCCCGCATTGTGCGCAAAGGCCGCGGCGGCAAGATCGAGATCGACTTTACGAACGAAAACGAACTACAGCGCTTGTTCGAGTACCTTACCGAGCGCTGATTCCATCCCAAACAGGAGGTTGAAGGTTGATGAAGCGACTGACGTCGTACTCCGCCTGCGCCGGTTGAGCGAGCAAGCTCGCCGCGGGTGAGCTCGCCCAGGTGCTGGGCGATCTGCCGTTCGAGAAAGATGGCCGGGTTCTGGTTGACTACCGGACCGGAGACGATGCGGGTGTGTACAAGATCAGCGACGACCGCGCGCTCGTGCAGACGGTCGACTTCTTCACGCCAATTGTCGATGATCCCTTCCTCTATGGTCAGATTGCGGCCGCCAATGCGCTGAGCGACATCTACGCGATGGGTGGCCGTCCGCTCACCGCGCTCGCCGTCGCCGGGTTTCCGACCGAGGTCGATCGGGGAATCATCAAGGCCATTTTCTCGGGCGGCGTCGAGATGCTGCGGACCGCCGAAGTCGCACTCCTCGGCGGGCATACGGTCCAGGATCCGGAAATCAAGTTCGGCTATTCGGTCACCGGCGACGTTCGCCCTGATCGGATGTGGACCAACGCCGGCGCGCGTCCGGGAGATGAACTGCTGCTCACAAAACGCCTGGGCACGGGCGTCGTGTCCACGGCGATCAAGTTCGAACGGGCGCCCGAGGCGCTGGTCGGGGCCGCGGTGCGATCGATGACGACCCTGAACCGGGCTGCAGCGTCGGCGCTGCAATCCCTTGATAGTGCGGCAGTTCACGCGTGTACCGACGTGACCGGGTTTGGTCTCGTCGGCCACGCATCCGCGATGGCGGCGGCGAGCGGTGTGACGCTCGAGATCGATTCGGCCGCGGTGCCGCTGTTCGAGGGCGTTCTCGCGATCGCGGCGCAGAATCTTCCCGGCGGCGGACGGACCAATGCACAGTATTTCGCGCTGGGAGTCCAGGTCGGCGCCGGGGTGTCGCCGGATGTCCTGCAGCTGCTGCACGATCCACAGACGTCCGGAGGCCTTCTCGTCTCGATAGATGGTCGCGCCGCGAGTGCCGCACTCGAGCGGTTGGCCGACGAAGGCTGCGAGGCCTGGCGGATTGGCCGCGTCACCGCTGATCAGGCGTTCAGGCTCGTCGTCCGGTGAGCCCGACCCTTTGCCCAACCCCATGAATGAATGGTATAAATTGACGTTTGCCTGTCGGTCGGACGCGCCCGCCGTGCGCTAGCTTTTCGGAGGTTTCGTGCTCCCGGATCTGTCGGTTGTCTGGGTCATTTTTTTCCTGCTCGTCCTGACTGTCATCCTCGACCGGTTCCTGTTCCGGCCGATTCAGCGAGTCATTCAAGAGCGTGAAGCGGCGGGCCGGTCTGCCCGCGAGCTCGCGGATCGCTCCGCACGTGAAGCGGCGGCTGCGACGGCTGAGTTCGAGGCGAAGACAGCCGCGGCGCGCGCCGAGGTTTACCGGCAGATGGACGACGTGCTGCGTGTGGCTCGTCAGGCCCGCACGGACCTGCTCACGGAGACGCGGGCACAAGCCGAGCAGGAGATTGCCGCCGCCTCCGCCCAGCTGCAGGCCGATGCGGACGAAGCGCGGCGCCGGCTCCAAGCGGACGCCGAAATGCTGGGAGCAGCCGCGGCAGATCGCATCCTTGGCCGCAAGGCCTCTTGAAACGACGTCCCTGACTAAACGTCCACTGATGACTTCCGCTCGTTCACACAACCCGACTGCCTTCCGGCCCTGGATGGTTACTGCCGTGCTGACGCTGGCGGTTTTCGCTCTCGTGCCGGCGGAGGTTCTCGCCGCGGCGGAGGGTGAGCACGAGGGGATCCTGCCGACGATCGCGAAGCTCTTCAACTTCGCCGTCCTCGTCGGCGTGCTCGTCTACTTCCTGCGCGCGCCCATCGCGGAGTATCTCCGCACGCGGTCGACGCAGATTCGTGAGGCGCTCGTCACCGCGGCGGAGATGCGGCGCACGGCGACTGCGCAGTTGGAAGAAATCCAGCGCCGGCTCGCGTCGCTCCCCGCCGAGCTCGACGCGTTGAAGAAGCGCGGTGCCGAGGACACGGCGGCCGAGGAGACTCGCGTCGCGGAAATAGCAAAGGCCGAGAAGGCCCGGCTGCTCGAACAAACGAGGCGTGAGATCGACATGAGGCTTCGCGTGGCGCGCCGCGAGCTGACCGAACACGCCGCGCAGCTCGCGGTGCAGATCGCCGAGGATCGGATCCGCCGCAGCATCACGCCGGACGACCAGATTCGCCTGCTCGATCGCTACACGGCGCAAATCTCCAAGGAGGCGCCATGACATCACGCGCCGCCGCCGCCCGCTATGCGCGCGCGCTGTTCGATGTCGCGCAGAAGGAGCGGCTCGATCTCGAGGGCATCGATCGCGAGCTCGCGGATTTCAGCGAGCTCGTCAAAAGCAACGACGCGTTGAACCGCGCCCTCACGAACCCGGCGATTCCAATGGCGCGCAAGCGTGCAATCGTGGAGCAGCTGCTCGCACATGGCTCTCTCGCGGCGCCGCTCGCGCGGCTGCTGCTCCTGCTGGCCGATCGTGATCGGCTGACGTTGCTGCCCGACCTGTCGCAGGCCTTTCGCGAGCGGATGATGGACTACCAGCAAGTCGTCCGCGCGCAGGTGACGACCGCGGTGGCGCTGCCACCGGACAAGGTGTCCGCCCTGCAACAAGGCATCGCGCGAGCGACCGGCCGGAAGGTGCACCTGGACGCCAGCGTCGATCCGTCGATCATTGGAGGTGCGGTCACGCGCATCGGCAGCACCGTCTATGACGGGAGCGTGACGACCCAGCTGCAGAAGTTGAAAGAGCGATTGAGGGAAGCCGAAGTGTGATTTCTTGTGGCTCGGCTCGTGGCTCGCCAACAACGAACAACGAACCACGAGCAACGAACAACGAGATACGAATAGCGAATAGCAGCGACTATGAACATCAAAGCTGAAGAGATTTCCAAGATCATCCGCGACCAGATCGGCAACTACGCCGTTGATGTCGACGTCGCCGAGGTCGGCACGATCGTCTCGATCGGCGACGGCATCGCGCGGGTGCACGGCGTCGAGCGGGCCATGTTCGGTGAGATGCTGGAGTTTCCGCACGGTGTCTTCGGCATCGCGCTGAACCTCGAAGAAGACAGCGTTGGCGCGGTGCTGCTCGGCGAGTACACGGAAATCAAGGAAGGGGACACCGTCAAGCGCACCAACCGCATCATCTCGGTGCCAGTCGGCGAAGAGCTGGTCGGTCGCATCGTCAACGCGCTGGGACAGCCGATCGACGGTAAGGGACCGATCGTGTCGAAGCAGTTCCGCGAGATCGAGCGGCTGGCGCCAGGCGTCGTCGATCGCAGTCCGGTGAAGGAACCGCTGCAGACGGGACTCAAAGCCATCGATGCGATGGTGCCGATCGGCCGCGGTCAGCGCGAGTTGATCATCGGCGACCGCCAGACGGGCAAGACCGCCGTGGCGGTGGACACGATCATCAATCAGAAGGGGAAAGACGTCATCTGCATCTACAGCGCGATCGGCCAGAAGCAATCGACGGTCGCGCAGGTGGTGAAGACCCTCGAGGAATTCGGCGCGATGGAATACACGATCGTCGTCGCCGCCTCCGCCTCCGATCCCGCGCCGCTCCTGTACACCAGCCCCTATGCCGCGTGCGCGATGGGCGAGTACTTCCGCGACAGCGGCCGGCACGCACTGTGTGTCTACGACGACCTTTCGAAGCACGCGCAGGCGTATCGTGAGATCTCACTGCTGCTGCGGCGGCCGCCGGGCCGCGAGGCCTATCCCGGCGACGTTTTCTATCTGCATTCGCGCCTGCTGGAACGTGCGGCCAAGATGCGGAAGGAGCTCGGCGGCGGCTCGCTGACGGCGCTGCCGATCATCGAGACGCAAGCCGGCGACCTGTCGGCCTACATCCCGACCAACGTCATCTCGATCACCGACGGGCAGATCTTCCTCGAGAGCGATCTGTTCCACCAGGGCGTGCGCCCGGCGATCAACGTCGGTAACTCGGTGTCGCGCGTCGGCGGTTCGGCGCAGGTGAAGGCGATGCGGCAGGTCGCCGGCTCGCTGCGCCTCGACCTGGCCCAGTATCGGGAGCTCGCGGCATTTGCGCAGTTCGGCAGCGATCTCGACAAGGCGACGTTGAACCAGTTGAATCGCGGCCGCCGGCTGGTTGAAGTGCTGAAACAGCCGCAGTATCAGCCGCTGCCGGTCGAGAAGCAGGTCATCATCATCTACGCGGCCATCAACGGCTTTCTGGACGCGGTGGCCGTGGAACAGCTGCGCGACTACGAGGTGGAGCTGTACAAATTCCTCGACACGCGCCGCGCCCAGCTGCTCGCCGCCGTCGCCGAGAAGAAAGAGCTGAACGATCAAATCAAGAACGACCTGAATCAGACGTTGAAGGAATTTGGCGATCAGTTCCTGGCCGCCCGGAAGACGACGAAGACCACAGCGGCCTGACGCATGCCTTCACTCCTCGACATCCGGCGGCGCATCCGGGCGGTCAAGTCGACGCAGCAGATTACCAAGGCGATGAAGATGGTCGCCGCGTCGAAGCTGCGGCGTGCCCAGGAGCGCGTACAGCATGCGCGGCCATTTGCCACGCAGATGCTGCGCGTGTTGAACAGCCTCGCCTCGCGCGTCGATCCCGGCGCGCACCCGCTGCTCGACGAACGCAAGGCGCCGCGCGCCGGCGGCCGCGCGCTGCTCTTCGTCATCACCGCCGATCGCGGCCTGTGCGGGAGCTTCAACACGAACGTGATCAAGTCGGCCGGCGCGTTCGTCGTCGACAGCCGCGATCGCGAGGTCGCGCTCGGGCTGGTAGGGCGGCGGGGACGCGACTATTTCGCGCGCCGCGGATTCGAGGTCCGCTACGAACAGATCAACCTGTTCGCGACGTTGAAGTTCGAGGATGCAGTGGCAATCGCCCGCGCGGCGATCGAGGCGTTCGGTCAGGGTGACGTGGACAGCGTCTATCTCGTCTACAACGAGTTCAAGTCCGTGATGGTGCAGCGGGTCGTGGTCGAGCGCCTGCTGCCGATTCCACGTGGTGCGTTCAGCGGCGAAGGCGGGAAGGACGACGAGACACCAGCGCCGCCGGAGGGGGTCGTGGTGGACTACCTCTACGAGCCTACGCCGGAACAGCTGTTGACGACTCTACTGCCGAGCCACGTCGAGGTTCAGGTCTTTCGCGCGCTCCTCGAATCGGCAGCGGCCGAGCACGCGGCGCGGATGACGGCCATGGACGCCGCGACGCGGAATTCGGCGGAGATGATCGATCAGTTGACGTTGTACATGAACAAGGTTCGGCAGGCGGCGATTACAAGGGAGATCATCGAAGTAGTTTCCGGTGCTCAAGCCTTGTAGATGAATAGCGCCTGCGGCCCGAGCGAGGCGCGAAGCCGCCGAGCGAGAGCGAGCGGGGGTGGGGCCCCGCGAGCGCTGAGTAAAGTGAGACAGGCGGCGATCACGCGGGAGATCATCGAGGTCGTTTCGGGCGCGCAAGCATTGTAGCGACACCCGTAGCGCCGCGCTTTAGCGCGGCGTCAGGCGATCAGAGTTCGGGTAGGGATGGGTACGGGCGGTCGGACGCGCGGCTAAAGCCGCGCGCTACGGTCGTCACAACGGAAAGCGAAATGACAACAGCCACAACGGAAAAAGTCGGCAAGGTCGTCCAGATCATCGGACCGGTCGTGGACATCGAGTTCGAAGGGCAGCTGCCGGCGATCTACAACGCCGTGCGCATCCCGATGAAAAGCGTCGACGGCGAAACGCTGGACGTCATCTGCGAGGTCGAGCAGCATCTCGGTGAGAACCGCGTGCGCACGGTCGCGATGAAGCGGACCGACGGGATGCAGCGAGGCATGCAGGCGGTCGACACCGGGTCGCCGATTTCCATGCCGGTTGGATCGGCGACGCTCGGCCGGGTCATGAACGTCCTCGGCGAGCCCGTGGACTTTCCGGACCGTCCGGTTCAGTCGAAAGAGCGCTGGTCGATTCACCGCGCCGCGCCCCCGCTCGAAGCGCAGTCCACCGAGCTGCAGATGTTCGAAACGGGCATCAAGGTCATCGATCTGCTCGAGCCGTATCTGCGCGGCGGCAAGATCGGCCTCTTCGGCGGCGCCGGGGTCGGCAAGACCGTCATCATCCAGGAGCTGATTCACAACGTCGCCATGAAGCACGGCGGCGTGTCGGTCTTCGCAGGCGTCGGCGAACGCACGCGTGAGGGCAACGATCTCTGGCTCGAGTTCCAGGAGAGCGGCGTCATCAACATGCAGGATCTGGAGAAATCCCGCGCCGCGCTGGTCTACGGACAGATGACGGAACCGCCTGGGGCGCGCCTGCGCGTCGCGCTGAGCGGCCTCACCGTCGCCGAGTATTTCCGCGACGCCGAGAACAAGGACGTTCTGCTCTTCATCGACAACATCTTCCGCTTCACGCAGGCGGGGTCGGAAGTTTCGGCTCTGCTCGGACGCATGCCATCCGCCGTCGGTTACCAGCCGACGCTGCTGACCGAGATGGGCGAACTGCAGGAGCGGATCACGTCAACCAAGAAGGGTTCGATCACCTCGGTGCAGGCCATCTACGTGCCCGCCGACGACTATACGGATCCGGCGCCGGCGACCACGTTCGCGCACCTCGATGCCACCACCAACTTGTCGCGCGCCATCGTCGAGCTTGGGATCTACCCGGCCGTCGATCCGCTGGCGTCGACCTCACGCATCCTCGATGCCCGAATCATCGGCGACGATCACTACAACGTCGCTCGCGCCGTGAAGCAGGTGCTGCAGCGCTACAAGGACCTGCAGGACATCATCGCGATTCTCGGCATCGACGAGCTCTCGGAAGAGGATAAGCTGACGGTTGGACGCGCGCGCCGTATTCAGCGCTTCCTGTCGCAGCCGTTCTTCGTCGCCGAGCAGTTCACCGGCTTTGCCGGCAAGTACGTGCCGATTGCCGACACGGTCCGGAGCTTCCGGGAAATCGTGGATGGCAAGTACGACCATCTGCCGGAGCAGGCGTTCTACATGGTGGGCACCATCGAAGAGGCCGTGGAGAAGGCCGAGAAGATGAAGGGCTGAGGATTCGGATAAGATGGCGCTCCCAACACACCTCGACCTTCAGATCGTGACACCGGACCGACTCGTCGTGCAGGCGCGCGTCGATGAGGTGCAGGTGCCTGGTTCTGAAGGCTATTTCGGTGTGCTGCCGGGACACACGCCAATGCTGGCGTCGCTCGCGGTGGGGGAGTTGTGGTATCGACAGGGCCAGGAAAAGACCTACCTCGCCATCGCCTCCGGCTTTGCCGAGGTGCTGCCGGATCGCGTGACGATTCTGGCGAAGCTCGCCGAACGGGCCGACGAGATCGATGCCGAACGCGCCGAGGCGGCGCGGCAGCGCGCCGAAGAGCGATTGGCCAACAAGTCGGACGTGGATTACGAACGGGCGCGCGCGGCGCTGGCCAAAGCGCTCACACGCCTGCAGGTGGCCTCCCGCCTCGGCATCTCACCACGTGCGGGGGCGCTGAAGCGGGTGCGCACGTAACGCGAGCGCCCGCATCATGAGCCCGACTTCGTTCTCGTGGGCGGTCAGCTCCGATCCCGGGCTGCGGCGGACCAGCAACGAAGACAGCTATTGCAGCCGTCCCGACCTCGGGCTCTACATCGTGGCCGACGGCATGGGCGGCCACGTCGCCGGCGAGGTCGCCTCGCGCGTGGCGGTCGAGGCGATCCAGGCATTCATCCAGGAAACGGCCGGCGCCGACAAGAACCGTACGTGGCCTTTCCCGTTCGAACCGGCGCTGAGCCTGGCGGCGAACCGCATCAAGGCCGCATTCCGACTCGCGAACCGGCGCATCGCGTCGGCGATCGCCGACTCGCAAGATCTGCGAGGCATGGCGACGACCGCATCCGCGCTGCTGGCGTCCGGTCGTGACGGCGTCTGCGTCGCGCACGTCGGCGACAGCCGCGTCTACGTCCTTCGCGAATCCTCGCTCGAGCAGATCACGCACGATCATTCGTGGGTCGAGGAGCAGGTCCGTGCCGGCACGATGACGCCCATGGCGGCGCGACAGCATCCCTGGCGCAACGTCGTGACGCGGGCGCTGTCCGGCGGAGAGGATCCGGAAGTTGACGTGACCGAGATCAAACCGGCGCGCGGCGAGCGCTACCTGCTCTGCTCCGACGGCCTCTTCTCCGTCGTTGGCGACGAGCGCATTTCCGGGATCCTTGCCGCGCGCGACCTGACGCTCGAGCAGGTCTGTGCGCGTCTGGTCGCTGCCGCAAATGCCGCGGGCGGTCCGGACAACATCACCGCGCTGGTGCTGGAGGTCAATGCTCCATAACCTGGCGCGCCTGCGCCGCTACCGCGGGCTGATTCAAAGTCTGGTCGCCCGTGAACTGAAGGCGAGATATCGCGGTTCCGTTCTCGGATTCTTCTGGTCGTTCATCAATCCCCTGCTGCTGCTGCTCGTCTACTCTTTCGTCTTCAAATACATCCTGCCCGCGCGCTTCCAGGGCATCGAACACTACGAGCTCTTCCTGTTCTGCGGGATCCTGCCCTGGACGTGGTTTTCCTCGTCGCTGCTCGAGTCGGCCGGGGTGCTCATCTCGGGCGGGAATCTGATCAAGAAGGTGCTGTTTCCGGCGGAGGTTCTGCCGATCGTCACGGTACTCGCGAACCTGGTGCATTTTCTGCTCGGCCTGGCGATTCTCGCGTCATTCCTCATCTACTATCAGCGGCCGCTGCACCTGGTCGAGCTCGCCTGGTTTCCCGTCGCCATTCTCGTTCAGCTGATTCTCACCCTGGGCTTTGCGCTCCTCCTGTCCGCGCTGACCGTGCACTTTCGCGACGTCCGCGACATCCTGGGTCACGTGATGATGTTCTGGTTCTTCATCACGCCGATCATTTATCCGTACTTTCAGATGGAGCCGTGGCAGATGCGCCTTCTGAATATGAATCCGATGACGCATCTCACGATCACCTACCAGGAGATTCTGTATTTCAACGGCCCGGTCGGTCACTGGAAGTGGCTGCTCGCGGTCGGCGCAGCCAGCGTCGTGTTCTTTCTGTTCGGCTATTTCGTGTTCGATCGATTGCGCGACACGTTTGCCGAAGAAGTGTAAGTCTAAGTCGCTAGTCGCTCAGTCGCTAGTCGGCGCTAGTCGGTAGATGTGTTGAAATTGGCACGTTGCTGAGTCGTGGACGCCCGGGCTGAAGCCCGGGCTAAAGGTGCGGGAAGCGGGAAGCTACCTTATGAACTCCATCGAAGTGCGCCACGCCTCGAAAATCTATCGCCGCTACAGCCGGCGCCGTCAGTTTGCGACGCTGAAGAGCGCGCTGCTGTCGGGCAGCTTGATTCGCGACCTGAAGCCTGACGAGACGTTTCCCGCCGTGCGCGACGTGACCTTCACTGTACCGGCCGGTCGGACGCTCGGTGTCATCGGCCGCAACGGGTCGGGCAAGAGCACGATGCTGAAGCTGGTGGCCGGCATTACGAAACCGACGACGGGGACGGTGGTGGTGAACGGTCGAGTCTCGGCGCTCATCGAGCTGGGTGCGGGGTTTCACCCCGAGATCTCCGGACGCGAGAACGTCTTCATCAACGGCATCATGCTCGGTCTCACCAAGCGCGAGATTGCCGCCCGCTTCGAAGAGATCGTCGAGTTTGCCGAGCTCGAAGAGTTCATCGACGCGCCGGTGAAGACATATTCGTCGGGGATGTATATGCGTCTCGGCTTTGCCGTGGCGATACACGTCGATCCCGATGTCCTCCTCGTCGACGAGGTCCTCGCCGTCGGCGACGAAGGGTTCACGCACAAGTGCCTCGACAAGTTCTCGGAATTCAAGCGACGCGGGAAAACGATCCTCCTCGTCACGCACTCATTGTCGTTGGTCGAGCGCTTCTGCGACGAAGCCTTGTGGCTCGACGCCGGCCAGATGAAAGCGATGGGCGATCCCAAGCGCGTCGTCGGCGCGTATATCACCGACGTCGAGACGTCGGAGGAGCAGCAGCTTGCTGCCGGCGACGCGAAGGCGCAGGACACGGTCGCCATCTCACCTGACGATCCGGCTGCCGTGCTTCCCGATCACCCGATTGAAGCGGCCGTCGCGCCGTCCGACATGTTCCGGGCGACCGAAGGGCGGTGGGGATCGCGCGAGGTGGAGATCACCGATGTCATGCTTGCCGCCGCCGATGGCGAGCGCAGTCACGTGTTTCACAGCGGCGATCGCGTGGACATTCGCATCCGGCTGCGCGCCCCGCTCGCCGTGGACGACTTCGTCATCGGCATCGGCGTCTTCAATGCGGAAGGCGTGTGCTGCTTCGGCACGAACACGCAGATCGAGGATCTGCAGAGCGAGCGTATTTTTGGCGACGCCGATGCGACGTTCACCATCGAGAGCCTGGATCTCGTGGAGGGAACCTACAAGCTGGACGTCGCCGTTCACAAGCGCGACGGCTATCCCTACGACTACCACCGGCTCCTCTATACATTCCGTGTGAAGTCGCGCCGCAAGGACGTCGGCATCTATCGTCCTCGCCACGAGTGGCGGTTCTCGGAAGGGATTGCGCTGAGCAGTTCCGGAGCCGACTCGCCGTGAGGCTGGAAGGCGACGCCTCGCGCGTTCTGTCGCGCCAGGACGCGAGATCGTTGATCGACTGTCGCCGGGCGGCGGGCGCTGTCGTGGTCTTCACCAACGGCGTGTTCGATTTGCTCCACCCGGGCCACCTGCGCTACCTCCAACAGGCGCGTGCCCTTGGCGACATGCTCATTGTCGGACTGAACTCCGACGCGTCCGTGCGACGCAACAAGGGACCCGAACGGCCGATTAATCCGGAGTCCGAACGCGCAGAGGTCGTGGCGGCGCTCGAATGCGTCGATGCGGTCGTGATCTTCGACGAGGACACGCCGGCTGAGATCGTTCGCGCCTGCCAGCCCGACGTTCTCGTGAAGGGTGCGGACTGGCCGGCGGATCAGATCGTCGGCCGCGACACGGTCGAAGCGCGCGGAGGTCGAGTCGTGAGGATGCCGGTCGAGGCCGGCTACTCGACCACGGCGCTGGTCGAGCGCATCAAACGAGCCGCGCGGTAAGGTCTCAGCGCTGAACCCATCGACAACCGAGCTCATGCGCCTGCCGACCTGACGTCGTCGGCGGCGGCAGGTCGCGCTACAATAATCAGTTGCAGCACTGGCCAGATTCTCGACCTTGACCACCTACACATCCAGTTCACTCACGCTGCGGGCCATCCTGAAGACAGCCGCCGGCCGGCTCGGGATGGGTGTGTCGGCCGGTCGGGTCACCGGCCTGACGGCGCCGGCAAAGGCCATGTTCGCAGCGGCGTCGGCGTCGAAGGCTCCGACGGTGGTCGTAGTGCCCACAGACGCGGACGTCGAGAGCATGACGTCCGATGCGCGTTTCTTTCTGGCGGCGCTCGAGGGCCTCGGCGATCTCGAGGTCGAGCGATCGGTTCTGCCGCTGCCGTCGCACGAGGTCGACCCCTACCGCGGGCTCGCTCCGCACTTTGAAATCGCATCCGCGCGCGCCCGGGCGCTTCACGCGCTGGCCTCCGGCAGTGCCAAGCTCATCGTCGCATCAGCGGCGGCTCTGCTCCCACGAGTCAGTGCTCCCGGTCGACTGGCGGCGGTAGCACGCATGCTCGCGCCCGGCGACGAGATTTCACCCGTCGATCTGGCCGATGTTCTCGCGGCGGCAGGCTACACCAGGCAGGATCCCGTCGACGAGTCCGGAGAATTCTGCGTACGCGGTGGTGTCGTGGACTTCTACCCCGCCGGCGCCGAGCAGCCACTTCGTCTGGAGTTCATCGGCGACAACATCGAATCCATTCGCGCGTACGACCCCGCGACGCAGCGTTCGACGGGCGCCCTCGATCGCGCAGCGATCGTTCCCCTGCAGGAACTGGTTCCCGGCGCAGAGGAGCCGGATCGTGGCGCGACGGTCATCGACTACTTCCGTTCGGCAGCGCGTCCCGCCGTTTTCGTGTCCGAACCGGACGAAGTTCGGACGCACGGCCTCAAGCTCGCTCAGCAAATCCAGGCGAGCTACGACGAGGCGATCGCCAAAGGGGTTCCCGCGGTGCAGCCGGATCGGCTCGTCATCGGTTGGAACGACGTCGACGAGTGGCTGATCGGCGCCACCGCGCTCGAGACGCTCGAAATCGGCGGCGAGACAGGGCCATCCGCCCACATTGCCAGCCAGCCGGCCCTCGAGTTCGGTGGACGGCTATCCCGACTGGGTTGCCGAGATTCGTCGCAGCCGCGAGCGCGGCGACACGACCGTCTTCATCGCACACTCCGCCGGACGGGCCGAGCGCACGATCGAGCTCCTCGCCGACTACGAGGTCTTTGCCGTCCCCATCGAGCGTGCCGAGGACGCTCATACGGCTTCGGTCCTGGTGGGAACCGGCCACCTGTCCCGCGGCTTCCGCCTCCCGGACGCATCGCTGCAGATCTGGGCCGAGACCGACGTTTTCGAGGAAGAGCGGAAGGTCTACGAGCGGCGGCGCTCGGCGACCCGGACGTTTCTCTCCGATTTCCGCGATCTGAAGACGGGTGACCTGGTTGTCCACGTCGATCACGGCATCGGCGTATTCGTCGCGTCTGAAGCGGATCGAAGTCGGCTTCGAGACACAGGAGTTCATGGAGCTCCACTACGCGGGCGAGGACAAGCTTTTCGTCCCGGTGGAGCGGTTGGACCTCGTTCAGAAGTACTCAGGTGCCGCCCGCCCGTCGCTCGACAAGCTCGGCGGCACGACCTGGGAAAAGGCGAAGACGCGCGTCAAGAAAGCCATGCGCGACATGGCGGAGGAGCTGTTGAAGCTCTACGCGGCGCGCAAGGCGATACAGGGGCATGCCTTCAGTCCCGACTCGCACTGGCAGCAGGAGTTCGAGGACGCGTTCGAGTGGGAGCTCACGCCGGATCAGCAGACGGCGATCGCGGATATCAAAGGCGACATGGAAACGTCGGTGTCGATGGATCGCCTGCTCTGCGGCGACGTCGGCTACGGGAAGACGGAAGTGGCGATGCGGGCGGCGTTCAAGGCCGTGATGGACGGCAAGCAGGTCGCGTTTCTCGCGCCGACGACCGTCCTCGCATTCCAGCACCTGAAGACGTTGCGCGATCGCTTTGCCGCGTTCCCGGTGCGCATCGACATGGTCAGCCGCTTCCGCTCGAAGGCGGAACAGAAGCAGATCGTCGACGACCTGCAGGCCGGCAAGATCGAGATCATCGTCGGAACGCACCGCCTGCTGTCGAAAGACGTGCAGTTCCGCGATCTCGGCCTGCTGGTCGTGGACGAGGAGCAGCGGTTCGGCGTCGCGCACAAAGAGCGCATCAAGCAGATTCGCAAGCGCGTCGACGTGCTGACGATGACGGCCACGCCGATTCCGCGAACGCTGAACATGTCGCTCGCCGGGATCCGCGACATGTCCATCATCGAGACACCGCCCAAGGATCGCCTCTCGATTCAAACAAACGTCGTCAAGTTCGATCAGCCGGTCATCACGCGCGCAATACGGACGGAAATCGAGCGCGGCGGGCAGATCTATTTCGTGCACAATCGCGTCGAGTCGATCTACTCGCTGGGCAACCTGCTGACGCGCCTCGTTCCCGAGGCAAGAATCGCCGTCGCTCACGGCCAGATGAGCGAGGAAGCGCTCGAGCGGGTCATGGTCGATTTCGTTGCCCACAAGTACGACGTGCTCCTGGCGACGACCATCATCGAGAACGGTCTCGACATTTCCAACGCGAACACGATCATCGTGAACCGCGCCGATCGCTATGGGCTTTCACAGCTCTATCAGCTGCGAGGCCGGGTGGGACGATCCGATCGCCGGGCGTATGCCTATCTTTTGATTCCGCCAGAGGACTCGCTGTCCCCGGTCGCCAAGAAGCGGCTCGCTGCGATCAGAGAGTTCAGCGACCTCGGCAGTGGATTCCGCGTCGCCGCACTGGATCTGGAAATTCGCGGCGCCGGCAACCTGCTCGGCGGTGAGCAGAGCGGCCACATCGAGGCGGTGGGCTTCGACATGTATATGAAGCTCCTCGAACAGACGATGAAAGAGCTCAAAGGGGAGGAAATCGAAGACGAGCTCCGCGCCAACGTCAATTTGCGCGTCGATCTCCGAGTAGACGAGTCCTACATTCCGGACATGAACCAGCGTCTGACGGTATACCGGCGAATGGCGGCGGTCCGGACTGCGCCGGAACTGGATAAGATGATGGACGAAGTGCGCGACCGATATGGCGCGCCGCCGGTGTCCGTGCTGAATCTCGCCGAATATGCGTCGATCCGGCTCCTCGCCGACCGCCTGCGCGTCGAGTCCGTCGACCGGGAGGGCCAGCTGGTCGTCCTAAAATTCAGGCCCGACGCGCAGCTCGATCCGACCTGGCTGTTCAAAGTGGTCCAGTCACGGGGCGATGTGGCGCTGCACCCGCCGGCGACTCTCAAGCTCGATCTCCGCGCCCCGGCCAGCCGGAAGCCTCACGAGCGCCCAGCCGCCGGTCCGGCGGGCGGGGCGAGGGACAAGTGGGCGACGCGCCGCGCGCAACGCGTGGACAGCGCCGCCACCGGTTCCTGGTGGACGACGCGGGCGCGGGCCGGCGAGGTGGCTCCAGGGTTCAGCCGCGAGGAAATCATGCGGCCGGCCAAGGAAGACCCGCGCGCGGAGGACGGCATCTTTGCCCGGGTTGGGGGATTGCTGCTCGAATTGAGCTCCGGCGGGTCGATCGGCTAACATATTCTCATCCAGTAAGTTAGGTGAACCAAATGAGACGGAAATTCAACGTCGCGGCCGGTTTGGGGCTCGTCGCAGCGCTCGTAATCCCGGTTCGAGCTGAGATCATCGAGCAGGTGCTGGTGAAGGTGAACGGCGACATCCTCACCAAGACCGATCTGGAGCAGCGTCAGATCGCGGCGCTGCGAGCACGACTGAACCAGGACATCGCTCCCGATTCGCTGAAGAACGACGAGCAGCTGAAGAAAGCCCTCGCCGAGGTGACGCCTCGACTGATCGTCGAAGCCGTCGACGAGCTCCTGCTCATTCAGCTCGGGAAGGAGCGCGGCTACAAGCTGTCCGATCAGCAGTTCAAGGAGTGGCTGACGGCGCTCCGCAAGGAACAGAACCTCCTGGACGACCAGAAGTTCATGGCCGCGTTGAAACAAGAGGGTATGAGCGTCGACGATCTTCGGAAGAACGTCGAACGGCAGATGCTCATTCAGCGCGTGCAGCAGGACGAAGTGGGTTCGAAGCTGACAATCACAGAAGAGGAAGCACGACAGGTACTATCTGAACCATCAGCGCGAATTCACCGAGCCGTCGTCCGTGACGCTGCGGGAAATCCTGATTGAAGTGCCCACGACCACAAAAGACGGACAGGCTGGCGTCAACGTCTCCAGCGACGATGAGGCGGCGAAGCGAGCGGCGGAGGTGCGGGCGAGGCTGTCCGCCGGTGAGGACTTTGCGAAGGTGGCCGCGGAAGTCTCCGCCTCGGCGTCGAAGGCCAACGGTGGTCTGATCGGTCCCATTGCCGTTTCGGAGATCTCGGAAAGCCTCCAGAAGACGCTGCAGGGCATGAAACCTGGGGACATCACCCAACCGATGCGCGTGCAGCGTGGCTACCACATCCTGAAGCTCGAAACGTTGAAGGCCTCGGCCGTGCAGCAGTTCGACAGCGTGCGCGATCTCGTGGCCGAGCGCGTTCACGGAGAACGGCGGCAGCAGGAGATTCGCAAATTCCTGTCGCGCATTCGCAGCCAGGCCATCATCGAATGGAAGAACGCAGAGCTGCAGAAGGCTTACGAACAGCAGCTGGCTCAGGCGGCGCCGACCGCCGGCTAAGTACTCCGGCCAACGCGGAACGATGAGTGCACCCGCGTGGTACGCCGTGTGGACGAGATCGCGCCACGAGCAGGTGGTTCGCGGTCAGATCGAACAGAAGGGGATCGAGGCCTTTCTGCCGACGGTCACGCGATGGAGCCGCTGGAAGGACCGCCGCAAACGCGTCGACTGGCCGCTCTTTCCCGGATACTGCTTCGCGCGCTTCGAGCCGACTCAGCGGCTGTCGATCCTCAAATGTGCCGGCGTCGTCAGCATCGTGTCCGTCGACGGGGACATCGCGGCGATACCGGACTTCGAGATCGACGGGATCCGCCGGCTGGTGACGAGCGAGCTGCAATACGATCCCTGCCCGTTCATCTCCGAGGGGTCGATGGTCGAAGTCTCCCACGGTCCCTTGAAGGGAGTCGTCGGCCGGCTGCTGCGCAAGGGTGCACACGCGCGCCTGGTGCTGGCTGTGGATCTGATCGGGCAGGCGGTGAGCGTCGAAGTGGATGCGGCTGACGTGAGGGCCTATTGAAAATCGGCAGCGTTGATCTGACCACGCCAGTCGTGATGGCACCGATGGCCGGCATGACCGACAGCGCATTCCGCCGTCTGGTCAAGCGTCACGGCGGATGCGGGCTCGTCGTCACCGAGATGGTGAGCTCCGAGGGCCTCGTTCGCGGGATCGATCGCACGCTGGAATACGCCGAGTACACCGAGGAAGAGCGGCCGGTCTCCATCCAGATTTTCGGCGGCGATCCGGAGAAAATGGCGGCCGCCGCTCAGATCGTCGAGGGCATGGGGGCGGATATCGTCGACGTGAATATGGGCTGTCCTGTCCCGAAAATCTCCAAGCACAACGCCGGATGCAGCCTGATGCGCGAACCGGCGCACGCGGCAAGCGTCGTCCGATCGATCGCGCGCGCCGTGAAGATCCCCGTAACCGTGAAGATGCGCGCCGGCTGGGATCACGACGCCATCAACGCCCCCGAGCTTGCGCAGCGTGTGCAAGACGTGGGTGCGGCGGCGGTTGCCGTACACGGACGAACAGCGGCGCAGTCGTACTCCGGAAGCTCCGATTGGGAACTGATCGGTCGTGTCGCGTCGGTCGTCAACATTCCGGTGCTCGGCAGCGGCGACTGTATCGAAGCCAGTCAGGTCGTCGAGCGGATGCGGCACACCGGCGTTGCCGGCGTCCTCGTTGGCCGCGGCGCACTTCGCAATCCGTGGATCTTCGAACAGGCGGCGGCCCTCGTATCCGGCTCTACGCCGCGCTCCGTGACCGCAGCCGACCGGGCCAGGTTCCTCCTCGAGTACATCGACTTGTTGCTCACCGAACGGCTCAACGAATCCAAGGGATTCCGACACGTCGCTCCCGGCCAGCCGTCTGCTGCGGCGCATGCGCCCGCGCGCGGTCACGACCGGTGGGTCATCAACAAGCTGCGAGCGCTGAACTCATGGTTCACCAAGGGGCTGGACGGAGGTTCGCAGCTTCGGGTGGCGATCAACGCGGCAGACTCGATCGCGCAGCTGAGGATGGTGATAGAGGAGTTCTTCTCGGCCGAAGCCGTCAGTCGTTAGTTCAGGCTCACAAGTTTGGGCGCGTCAGCCAGATTCCACATTTCATAGTCGTACGCCAGCGCAGCCGAGGCTGATGCGGAAAAGTGCTTGCCGACGGCCTCGTGCGCAGGGTGTTGCAGATACGATCGCAGGCCGTCCACATCGTCGAACTCGATAACGGCGGCGAAATCGAACTCCGGCATCACCTGCTCATAGCCGGGGAGCCCGTGTTTGACGCGCCGGCCGATGCGGCACGAGCGTACGGACGGAGCTTCGCGTGCGGCAGTCTCGAGCGCAGCCAACAGCGAGTAGCGCTCGTCTTCGGTGAGGTCCGGGCGAGGCTGGAAGAGGATGACGTGGGCGATCATTTGCCGCCGCGCCCGCCGCGTCCGCCGCCGGTACCGCGGCCGCGTCCACCCCTGTCTCTATTCCAGCCGGGCGTGCCGCCACGACTGCCCGAGGGCGGCTGCCCTCGCCTTCCGCCGGGACCACTGCGCTCGCCCGCGGGGCCCCGTCCGCCTGTCGTGGGACCGCGTCCGCCTGTCGTGGGGCCGCGCCCGCCTGTCGTGGGGCTGCGCCCGCCTGTCGTGGGGCTGCGCCCGCCTGAAGGGACCCGTCCACCCGTAGTGGGGCTGCGTCCGCCGGAAGGCGGGCGCCGACCGTAAGGTCCGCCGGCCTTGTCCTTCGTCGGCTCCGGCGGCGGTCCCGTATCTCGATCGTGCCGAAGCTTCGCGGCAAATCGCCGACGCTTTTCATCCCGAGGTACCTTGAAGCGATCGCGGGGATCGCGGTGCTCGCCTCCGGGCCGCCAGTCGGGCCGCCGTCGTTCGCGCTCGGTACGCCGGGCCTGCGCCGCGGCGCGCTCTTCCTCCGGTGAGCTCCACAGCCGGCCGCGCGCAAACCACAGCATCACCGCTTCCGGATGACGGACCTGCAGCTGCCTAAGCGTCGGCATCAGCTCTTCGCTCGTGCGCGCCCGGAAGGCGGTCGGCTTCCCTTCCAAGAGAATCGTCCAGTACGTAAAACGGGGCGGCATGCGTCAGGGCAGCTTTTCCTGGTTGGCGGCGACACCGTGAGCGCGCAAGGGGAGGCTGGTTGGGTCGAGACGCTTCAACTTCTCGATGAGCGTCGTCCGTTTCAGCTTCAGCAGCTTCGCTGCCTGTCGCTTGTTCCCGTGCGTCCGCTCCAGAGAGCGCTTGATGAGCGAGAGCTCCACGCCTTCGATGTACTGATCGAAGTCGAGCCCATCCTCAGGAAACAGCACGGCACCAGCCTCGACGGCGATTACCGGCTGCTGAATTTCCGGCCCGAAATCGTGCAGCTCAATCTGCGTGCGGGCACCGCTGAAGGCAACGGCGCGTTCGACGACGTTCTCGAGCTGGCGGACGTTGCCCGGCCACTGATGCGCCATCAGGCGGCGCATGCCGTCCTGCGACACGGCGGGCGGCGTTCGACCGGCTTCGGCCCCAAGCTTCTGCAGGAAATGCTGCACGAGAAGCGGGATATCATCGCGCCGGTCACGCAGGGCCGGCACATGCACCGGGATGACGTTGAGCCTGTAGTAGAGATCCTCGCGGAACGTCCCCGCCGCCACCATTTTCGCGAGGTCGGAATGCGTCGCAGCAATCACGCGTACATCGATTCTGACCGTATGAGAATCTCCTACCCGCTCGAACTCTCTTTCCTGTAAAACCCGCAGCAGCTTGGCCTGCAGCGCCGGGCTCATCGTCCCCACCTCGTCGAGGAACAGCGTGCCCTTGTGCGCCTGCTCGAGACGTCCCTGCCTGGCGCCGACGGCGCCGGTGAACGCACCGCGGACGTGGCCGAAGAGCTCCGCTTCCAACAGCGTTTCCGGAATCGCGGCGCAATTGATGGCGACGAACCGGTTGTTGCGTCGCGGGCTGCCGTGGTGAATCGCTCTCGCCGCGAGCTCCTTCCCCGTGCCGGTTTCACCGGTGATGAGCACGGTGCTCGATGTGGCGGCCACGGTCTCGAGTAATTGCGCGAGGCTCCGCATCACCGGGCTCTGACCGATCAGTCCGTCGATGCGATAGCGCTGTTCGAGCTGCGATCGCAGGTACGCGTTTTCCGCGCGCAGGCGCCGCTGCTCGACTGCCGAGGACAGCACGTGCAGCAGCGCATCGAACTGAAATGGCTTGGTGATGAAATCCGCCGCGCCCTGTTTGATGGCGTCCACGGCATCTTTCACCGTACCGAAGCCGGTGATCACGATGGCGATGATGTCGGGATATCGTTCGAGCGCGGCATCGAGGACCTGGCGGCCGTCGATGCCGGGCAAACGCAGGTCGGTGATGAGGACGTCGAATGCGAAGTCCGACAGTCGTTGCAGCGCTTCTTCGCCCGTCGAGACCTGTTCGACGTCGAAATGGTGATCCGTGAGGCGCTCGGCGATCGCCTCCCGAAGCGCGCGCTCATCGTCGACGATCAGCAGATGTTTCCGGCTCTCAGACATTTACGCCGTGCGGCCGGTATTCTGACACCCCGACTCCAGCCGGTCAATTCAGCGCGCGGTTGGGGCGCCCTGCTTGGCATGGGTACTGACAGCGGTCCCGCCCCCGCTCCGATAGATCAAACCGAACGTGGAAAGGTTGCTCATGATGATTGAACGTAAGACGATCTCGATCATGAAGGCCTGCGAGCTGGTCGGCGTAAGCCGTCGCACGATCTACAACTGGATCGCGAGCGGCAAAGTCGAGTACGTCCGCACGGCGGGCGGCTCGGTGAGGATCTTCGTCGACACGCTCTGGCGCGAGCCGGGGCGGACGCCGGAGCTGACCAGCAAAGAAGCCTCATGATGCGGGCCGTCGATCCCATGCAGAGCACGTCCGTGAACGAGCCTCAGGATCTCGGTCTGCTGTTTCACCGCCTCAACAATCAGCTCGGCATTATCCTCGCCAATGCCGAGCTGCTCGAGGCCAAGCTCAAAGACGATGCGACGCGCGCCCGCGCCTCGCAAGTGGTTTCCAGCGTCCTCGACGCGATGTCTACCGCCCGCGAAATCCGATTACGTTCCCGTCAGTCATAGACAATTCTGTAAGATCGCGGGTCAAGCGTTACGACACCTCAAGGCGTCAAATCGTCAATAATTTGGCAAAAAATGCTCTTCCGTATGGTCCGATTACGGATGAGTTAGTGGGCGTCTGCACAGATTAAACGTTGGATGCACAGCAATTTACGCCGAGGCTCAGCGCACGGTAAGCGCATCCGCGTGAGCGGCTCACAAACCTGGTATTACAGTTGCGCTAGCGACGACTCGTCTGCGGGATTCGCAGACAGCAAATTCGGCATCTCAGGAGAGTCGAGCTATGCAGCGTGCACCCCTTGCCGCGCGGCAACGTGACCGAATCGCCGCCGGTCTTCCCTTTGTCGAGTCGCTGGCCCGCCGCGTCGCGGCATCGATGCCCCACTCGATCGAGCTCAGCGATCTCGTCCAGGACGGCATGCTGGGACTCATCGACGCCGCCTGTCGCTTCGACGAAGCGCGCGGGATCAAATTCGAAACGTTCGCCGAGCGTCGCGTGCGCGGCGCCATGATCGACGCGCTGCGCCGTGACGCCTGGCCGCGCGGCGTGCGCCGGCAGCGCCGGGAGCTGGAAGCGGCGCGTGAGCAGCTGCGGCGTGAGCTGGGCGCGGAACCGTCGCTGGCTGACCTGGCGGCGCGCATGGGATCGGATGAAGCGCGGCTCGGTCGCACGATCCTCCGCATCAGCACCATCGAATCCACCTCGCCGCTGTCCGCGGGTGAGAACGTCGACGGGGCCATGCTGCCGCCGGCACTCGTGCCGTCCGAGCCTCCGGCGCCGGACAAGGCCTACGAGGACCGCGAAATACGCGACCGTGTGCGCGCAGCGATTGCCTCGTTACCGCCACGCGAGCGCAAGGTCATCGGGCTCTACTACTACGGCGAAGCCACGATGAAGGAAATTGGCGCATCGATTGGCGTCAACGAATCGCGGGTGTCGCAGTTGCACGCCCGCGCGGTGCAGCGCCTTCGACAGGCGCTCAGCGCGGAGTGCTCCGCCGCACAGGCCGTGGCGGCCATCCGCCCGGCGATCCTCGCCTTCCAGCAGATGATTCCACGCGCGCGCATGGCCAAGGCCGAGCTGCCAGGAGCCGGCGTGGTGTTGACCTACAAGGTTCCGGCAAAGCCGGCAAAGCTGATGACGCGCAAACGCACGGCGGCCTCACGCGAAGCTGTCGCCGCTGCGCGCTGACGATCGCGCCTGTTGCGTGGTTTCCGCCTTCAGGCGGATGTTTGCTGTGTGCTTGTTGCCGACAGCAGACATCTTCCGGCTAAAGCCGGAAACCACGGTCGGTTACCCGATCATCTCGCCCGCAGTTCGAAGGAGATCACGGAGCCGGAACGGTTTTGCGAGCCAGCGACAGCCGCTGTCTTCCAGAAACCGTTCCGCATCCGTTCCGGCCACATCACCGGTTACGAAAAGAATACGACGCGTCATCGCTGCATCCGTTTTTTCGATGATGCGGTAGAACGCGGCGCCATCCAGCCTCGGCATCTTCAAGTCGCAGACGATCAGATCGAACGGTTGCTCGCGCACACGATCCAGCGCCTCCTGTCCGTCGCCGGCACGCTGAACGGTGAAGCCGGCGTCGCGCAGGGCGTCCGCGACGGCGGCGCCAAGTGCCGCTTCGTCCTCGACCACGAGGACGGACGCACCGGCACCGACACTCGTGTTGCGCTCGACACTCGACGGCATTGCTTGCGGCTTGACCGGTCCGTCACCCGCGGGTAACTCGACGTAAAAAGAGGCGCCGCGCGCCGGCTCCGACTTCAGCGTGATGCGCCCACCGTGCTCCTGGACGATGGCGTAGGCCACGGTGAGGCCGAGTCCGGTGCCTTTGCCGACGTCTTTCGTCGTGAAGAAGGGATCGAATATCTTCGGTCGGACTTCCTCGGGCACACCCGGCCCATCGTCGTTCACTTCGAGCACGACCGCCTCGCCATCGACATCGTGCCAGGTGCGCAGGATGAGCGTGCCGCGTCCGTTCGCCGTGAGCATGGCCTGTTCGGCATTCATGATCAGGTTGAGGAGCACCTGCTGAATCTGGTGCGGGTCGGCAAACACGTTGGGCAGTCCCGCCGAGAGCGCCTCGAGGATCGTGATGTTGCTCAACTGCTGCTCGTACGACCTGAGCGCCAGCGTTTCGCGGACCACCGTGTTCAGATCGACCATCGCCCGCGTGGTGTGGCGCTTCCGGGCAAAGGTCAGGAGGTTGCGTACGATTTTTGCGGCGCGTTCCGATTCGCTGAGGATGGTCTCGAGCCCACGGCGCGTCTGTTCGTCCACATGACGCTGTGACAGTCGCTCGGCCCAGGTGAGGATCGTCGCCAGCGGGTTGTTGAGCTCGTGGGCCACGCCGCTGATCGTCTGGCCGAGCGCGGCGAGCTTCTCGGCCTGCAAAAGCTGATGGTAGAGATCGCGCGCCTGGTCTTCGAGGCGCTTGCGCTCGGTCACGTCGCGCATCAACGCGTCCACGCGCAGCCGCTGGTCCTCGACCTCGGCGTGAGCCGTCACCTCCACCCACATGAACGTGCGGTCGGCACGACGCAGCCGCAGCAGATAGTCGGTGGCGGCGCCGTCACGGCGCAAGCGATCGACAAAAGCCTGGCGCGCCTGCGGGTCGGCGAAACGCTCGACTTCGAACGGACGCACGTCCTCTTCAGGCGTGTCCGACGAATAGCCGAACATCAATTTCAGGTAAGGATTGGCTGAAAAGGTCTGCGACGAGCGATCGTCGACCGCGCCGATGTAGACCCCTTCGTGAACGGCTTCGAACAGTCGCGCGAACGCCTCTGGCGAGGGAGATGTACGTGAGACTGGCGTGCTCACGCGCGGATTATAGCGCCAAGCTCGTCTGCCCCTATCGTCGCGGGGTGGGCGTCATCGTTGGAAAGTGCGGAGCGTAGGTGCGCTCGATCGTGGAACGGATTTCCGCGACGGAGCGGCCCGCGGCGTCCATTTGCATCGCGTCACGCGCGACGTCTATGCAGATCTTTCAAGTGAGGCCGTGCGTGTCCCACTCCGGTCGCCCGTCGGCCGCGCGCGCCGACACGAAGCAGTCTTCGTTGTCCTTGTGGCCATTGCGCTCGCACCCGCAGAAACACGGGACGTATCGCATCACGTCGGGACGGCGCGCCGCGAATTCGTATATCGCGCGCACGACATCGGGCGCCGCGGCCGCATCCGGCGACATGGGAATTGGTGGCAACGGACCGCGATACCCGACTTGCGGCGTCGGCGGCGGCGTGGCGGTCGGTGCAGGCGTCGGCTCTGGACGCTGAGCGGGGCGGGCTTCAGGCCGCGGCGCAGTGCCGGTGGTGGTATCGGCTGGTCGCTCGTCAGCGCAGCCGAACGCATTCAAAGCGATGGCGACGGCCATGAAACGAAGGAGGCAATTGCGAAACATCTGCCTGATGGTACACCGGCGTGGACACTGTGGGCGCGAGGCCGGTAATCTGACGCGCATGTTCTCGCCAGATCTGTTGAAAGACCAGGTCGTCATTATCACCGGTGGCGGCACGGGGATCGGCCTCGCCACCGCGAAGCGGCTCGGGGAGCTTGGTGCTAAGGTCGCCATCGGCAGTCGGAACTCGGCGAACCTCGAACACGGATCGGCGGAGCTCAGGCACGCCGGACTGGATCCCCTGGTCGTTCAGGTGGACGTCCGACTGCCCGATCAGGTGGACGAGATGGCGGCCCGTGTGGTCAAGCATTTCGGCCGCATCGACGTCCTCGTCAACAACGCGGCCGGCAACTTCATCTGCCGCGCCGAAGAGCTGTCGCCGAACGGCTGGAACGCCGTCATCAACATCGTCTTGAACGGCTCCTTCTATTGCACGCGGGCCGTGGGACGCCACCTCATCGCTCGCCGCGCGCCCGGGTCCATCGTCTCCATACTCGCCAACTACGTTTGGACTGGCAGCGCCGGCACCGTTCACTCAGCCGCTGCCAAGGCTGGTGTCATGTCGATGACGCAGACGCTCGCCGTGGAATGGGCCAAGTACGGGATCCGGGTAAACGCCTTGGCTCCTGGCCCTGTCGAGTCCCCAGGCGCCGCCAAACAGCTGTGGAACAGTCGCGAGGTCGTCGAGCGCATCACCAGCATGGTGCCGCTCGGCAGATGGGGAAAGCCCGAGGAAATTGCGAACGCCGTGGCCTATCTGATTTCGCCGCAGGCTGGATTCATTACCGGAGAGACACTGACGATCGACGGTGGCGCCTGGCTCGGCAAGGGACCGTTCGGGTTCGTGTGACGTCCCCGCGAGTGATTCCACAGGCCCGGCCTTAAGGCCCGGCCTACGCACCCAGAGGGCCTAAGGGCCGGGCTCACGACATAATCCATCGCTCATCTCCGCAGGCCAGCCATTCGGACTTGTGGCTATCGGACAGAATATTCAGCTGTTTGTAGCCGTACCAACAGAATATTGGATGGTATCTAGCCGTCATACCGCCATAGTATTCTTGCGAGATGGGAATGGAGAGAAGCGTCGACCACCTCGACCTGAGAATCATCGAGATTCTGCAGGCCAACGCTCGCGAGACGCAGGCGGACATCGCCCGCGACGTGGGTCTGGCTCCGTCCGCGGTCATGGAACGGGTCAGGAAACTCGAGGCACGCGGCGTGATCCGGGGCTATAGCGCGCTCATCGATCCCCGGACTATTGCCCTCCCGCTCCTGGCGTTCGTCGCTGTCCGCAGCGACGAGGTTGGTGCCGAAGATCGAGTCGCTCACGCACTGGCCGAAATCTCCGAAGTCCTCGAGGTCCATCACGTGGCGGGCGACGACTGCTACCTGGTGAAAGTCAGGGCGCGTGACGCGGAGGATTTGGGTGTCTTGCTGCGCACGCGTTTCGCGCGGATTCCCGGCGTTCGATCCACGCGCACCACGATTGTGCTCGAGACCGTGAAAGAAACACCACGACTGCACATGGGGCGCGCACAGGAGCTCGTACCTTGACGCCCTCCTCGGCTCGCGAAAGACGTCTGGCCTACTTCGCCTGGGCGCTCGTCTGCGTGATTTGGGGGACCACTTACCTGGGCATCCGCATCAGCCTTGAAACGATTCCGCCGGCGCTGATGGGCGGCCTGCGCTGGACGATCGCTGGTGTCCTGCTCGGCGGCTACGTGCTGATGCGTGGTGAGCCGCTGCCGTCGCGCAAGAGTTGGGGTGGAATCGCGCTGATGGCCTTTCTCCTCCTCGGTCTCGGCAACGGCGGAGTGGTTGTCGCCGAGCAGTGGGTGCCGAGTGGGCTGACCGCTGTCTTCATCGCCACATCGCCGTTCTGGATGGCCGGTGTTGAAGCCTGTCTGCGCGACGGTGAGCGCCTGACCCGTGCGACGGCGCTCGGTTTGGCTGTCGGGTTTGCCGGAATCCTGGTGCTCCTCTGGCCCGAGCTATCACTCGGCAGCACCGGCAGCCGACAGTTTCTGATCGGTGTCCTGGCGCTGCAGATCGCGTCGCTTGGCTGGTCGCTGGGTTCGGCCTATTCGCGACGACAACCGCGGAACGATGATGTGGTCGGCAGTACCGCACTGCAGATGCTGGCTGGCGGACTGATGATGATTGCAGCTGGCACCGTGCGCGGCGAGTGGACCGAATTGTCCTTCAGCACGCGAACAGTGACGGCGCTGGCGTATCTCTCTACCATCGGCGCCGTAGGTGGCTTCGTAGCGTATACCTACGCGCTACGACACCTGGCTGTATCATTCGTGTCGCTCTACGCCTACATCAACCCGGTGATTGCGGTTGCTCTCGGCGTGGTCGTGCTTGGCGAACCGTTCAACAGTCGGGTGGCGATCGCGGCCGCCCTCGTGTTTGCAGGCGTCGCGATCGTGCGGTCACGGGCGTCTGCGTCTACGGCGGACGACTCCGAACAAGCCCGAGACAAGACAGAAGTCTCGGACCAGGCGACGAGCCGGATCGCGGATGGCAAGCCACAGCCGCGGCGTATCGCCTGACGGCTAAACGCGTCGGCCGCTCACCAACCGCACCAGGAACAGCACGATGGCGATCACGAGCAGAATGTAAATGAAGTTGCCCAGCGTGTATCCGCTGACCACGCCAAGCAGCCAGAGCACGAGAAGAATGATCGCAATGGTTTCGAGCATCCCAGTTCCCCCTGCGCCGTTCGGTGGCGCGCTTAAACACCAGGGCGTTCGGTGAGCAACGGCTATGCCACGGCCGAGGCAGGCCGGCCAATATTCGTCGCCCGCACCTTAGTCGTGATGCTCCTGCAGGTTGCGGCGGCAGGGGCTCTTGCGCCTGTGCAAGCTCAACAGAACGAGCCACCGTCAAATAGACATCGCGCCGCCACCGTTGGGTTGTTTCTTGCCGGTGGCGCGCTCGGATTGGGTGCACACGAGACAGGCCACCTGTTTTTCGACCTGCTCTTCGACGCGGATCCCGGCCTCCGCAAAGTCGACTTCCACGGCATACCGTTTTTTGCGATCACGCATCGATCGGGCTTGTCGCCGGCGCGGGAGTTCACGATCTCCTCCGCCGGTTTCTGGGTGCAGCACGCCGGCAGCGAGTGGTTGCTCACGCGACGCCCTCGCCTCCGCGACGAGGACGCGCCGCTCGCCAAGGGCGTCCTGGCATTCAACGTCCTCGCATCCGGAGCGTATGCGGGCGCCGCGTTCTTTCGTACCGGTCCGCAGGAGCGCGATACCAAAGGCATGGCCGACACGACTGACATCGACGAGCGCGCGATCGGCGTCGTCATCCTGGTTCCTGCGGTCCTCGATACGTGGCGGTACTTTCGTCCGGATTCGCGCGTCGCGATCTGGATGTCCCGCGCCGCGAAGATTGGTGGGGTCTTGCTGGTCGTGCGGGCGGCGAATCAGTGAAATCAGCTCTGTAGGCCCGGCCTTCAGGCCGGGCGTGTTCGGATCGGCAACCGTGGATTTCGCTTCATTCCGCGGAGGGCGCGTGCCGAATCCGTCAGCGATCAGGTAATGGCGCCCTTCGTTGCGTGGTCCAAGCGCGAAGGTCATCGTGCCTTCGACGACCACGCGGCCGTTGACGCGTGCGACGCCTTTGAGCTGTCCCATGCGACTGCGGAGCCGTCGCACCGTGGCCTCGATCACCACGACGTCACCCGGATGCACGGGTCGTCGGTATCGAACACGTTCGATGCCCATGAAGTAGATCAGCTTTTCGCGATTCTCCGGCTTGGCCAGGATCATGATCGCGCCGACCTGCGCCACGGCTTCCGTCAGGATCGTCGGCGGCAGCACCGGTGCCTCGCCATCGCCGTGCGCGAGATAGCGCTCGTTCAGCGTGACGTTCTTGATTCCGACGATGCGCTTGTCCGGCTCGAGCTCGATGATGCGATCGACGAGCAGGAACGGATAGCGATGCGGAAGAATTCGTTCGATGGCGGTGTAGTCCAGGGGCAGTGTCAGGTCCATGTCGGTCAGTCAGTATAATATCGTCACCGCAGTGAGCCAGGGATCGACATCGGAGGGACCGGCGCCGGATGCGGCGCAACCCGCCGCCGGCCCGCAGGATCACGATCTCGTCACCACGCTGGTCGATCTGGGGCGTCAGGTCACCAGCGTCCTCGACCTCGACACTCTGCTCGAACGGATTCCCCGGCTTGATTGCTCGTCTCATTGCATTCGAGGCGTTTGCTGTCTACCTGCTCGACGAACGGCGCGGCGAGCTGCGCACGGCGTACACGGTCGGCTACCCCGCCCCCGATCAACCGCTGCGTCTGAATCCCAAAGTCGGCCTCGTCGGAGCGGCCGTTTCCAGCGAGCAACCGGTGCTCGTCAACAATCTCCCGGCGGATCCGCGATACGTGGAGTTTGTACCCGGGATGTTATCGGAGATCGTCGTCCCCCTGATTCACAAGTCGCGACCGATCGGGGCGCTGAACATCCTGAGCAAGAACCGGGATCACTTTACCCAGCGCGACGTCGATATCGTGCGTCAGTTTGCCGTCCACGTGGCGGTCGCGCTGGTCAACGCGCGACTGTTCGAACGCAGCAAGCGCGACGCGGAAGCATTCGAGACACTCGCCGAAATCGCCCGCGAGGTCACGTCCGTCCTCGATCTCGATCAGCTGTTCGCACGGATTGCGGAGCTCGCCAGGCGGGTCATCGACTACCGCACGCTCGGCATCCTGCTGTTGAACGACACCGGCGAGCTCGAGATGCAGCTGGCGGTCCAATATGGCGAAAAAGTCGAAGTGCCCCGCGTACGTCTCGGCGAAGGTCTCGTCGGCTACGCCGCGCTGCACAAGGAGCCGGTGCTCGTCTCCGACGTCTCTCAGGATCCGCGCTACATCAAGCTCGTAGACGATGTGCGATCGGAGCTCGCGATACCGCTGATGCTGCAGGAGCGATGCATCGGTGTCGTGGATCTGGAGAGTCCGGAGCTGGATGCGTTCAGCAAACGCGACGTGGAAATCATGAGCATGCTGGCGAGCCAGGCCGCGGTGGCGATCGAGAACGCGCGACTCTACGAGCAGGTGCGCGCGAATCAAGTGCGGCTGGAAAAGGAAGTGCGCTTCGCACAGCGCGTGCAGGTGGCGCTCCTGCCGGCGGGTCCGCCCAAACGTCTGAAGGGTGTTGACCTCGGCGCCGCGTTCGCATCCGCGCGTGAGCTCGGAGGAGACTTCCACGAGTATCTCGCTCCGGAGTCGAACACGCTGGTGGTGGCGGTAGGGGATGTCTCGGGAAAGGGCGTGCCGGCGGCGCTCTACAGCGCGTTTGCGGCGGAGCTCGTCCGCGGCCGAACGTTCCGCCGGCGCTACCTGCCCGAGCGCTCGAGCCCCGCCGGCGTGCTGTCGTCCGTGAACACCATCCTCCATCAGCGGCAATTGGAGGAGTACTACTGCACGCTCTGCTACACCATCTTCGACTTGAAGCGTCGATCGGTGACTCTGGCCAATTCCGGCCTGCCGTATCCAATCCGCTGCTCAGCGGAAGGCGTGGCGCAGATAGAACTGCCGGGTGTTCCGCTCGGATCCTTCAACGGTTCCACGTACGACGAGGTGACCTTCGCACTGCACGCGGGAGATGTCTTCGTCTTCTGCACGGACGGCGTTTTCGAGGCGATGAACGCGAATGGCGAGGAGTTCACGGCTGCGCGACTCCTCGACGTCGTGACGCGCTCGCGCGAACTCCCCGCGAAGGGACTCGTGGATGAGATTTTTCGAGCGGTCGCCGAATGGCGGGCGGATACGCCACCGAATGACGACATGACCGCGGTGGCCATCCGCATCACGGTGTGAAACGTGTAGGCCCGGCCTTCAGACCGGCGCGCTCGAACCAACCCGGTGCTGATTTCAACACGCCCGCCAAAGGGCGGGCCTACGTCTTCTCTATCGTCGCTGGAAATCCAGGTCGGTTTCACGAAGATGCAGGCCCACGGACGTGCCGCCGAGCGTCGCGATATCGCCGACGCGTCCCTTGACACGAACGTGCGCGCCCTTCGTGGGGACCCTGCCGTGCTGCGAGATCACAAACAGCTCGCCCGTGCCGTCGTCGACCTTGTACATCTGAACCGGGATAAACGGGCCACCAAACGCGCTGGTCACCACGCCGTCAATGGCTACCGTACGATCGTGGTAACGCCCAGGGTTGTACTTCAACTCAGCAATGCTGGCCCGACGCGTCGCGAGAGCGCACCCGGACAGCAGCGAGACGAATACGAGCGGAACGGCGAATCGCGCAACCAACTTCGAGATGCCGGTCATGGCAATCACCTCTCAGACACAAAAAGGCCGCGCGAAATCGGACAACGAACGAACGGGATACGGCGATGCCAGCGCCTGCCTGAGTTAACGCACCCCGTTTGATTCCGCGCGACCGATGAGATACACATCAATTCCTGTACCGCTAAAAACCCGAGCAAAAAGCTGCCATTGCTGATCCCGGCGTCCATTACGGGTGACGCCGACTGACCTCGCCTCTGGACGCTAGACGAGTCTCGGCCCAACCTTTTCGAAAAGAGCCGCGTCTACCCTGAGCAAAGGCAAGTGGGGAGGCGATTATGAAGATTTTCAAGGCAGCCGCGTGCGTGGTGGCCCTGTCCGGGATCACCGCCGGGGCCGCCGTTGTGGCATCGACGATTGACGGGCAATCCAAGGCCAAAACTGTCACGAGAGGGAAATTTCCGAGTACGGCGGTTCTTGTTGGTGGAAGCAGCCGCCTCGGCATTGCGGTGCGAGAAGTCGAAGACGAAGATTTGAAGGGGTCCGGGCTGACGACGCCGTCTGGAGCCGTGGTCGACGATGTGTCCGAGGAAAGCGCCGCGGCAAAAGGCGGGATGCGCAAAGGGGACATCATCGTGGAGTTCGACGGCGATCGTGTGCGAAGCGCGCGACAACTCACACGATTGGTGCAGGAGACACCGTCCGGCCGCACGGTGCCGGCGGTGGTGATTCGCGATGGCCAGCGAGTGACCCTGAACGTCGAGCCGGAATCGGGCTCGGGATTCGGGTTCGAGCGCTTGCGCAGCCTCGAGGACTGGGGCGAAAACTTCGCGTTCGCGCGTCCGGTCATGCCGCCGGTGCCACCGGCGCCACCGGCGCCGGCAGCTCCACCTGCCTGGCGCATGGACGACTTCTTCTTCCCTCGTGGCAGCGGCCGCCTCGGCGTCACCGTCGACGATCTCTCCCCGCAGCTTGCCGAATACTTCGGCACGAAGGAGGGAGTTCTGGTGACATCGGTTCAGGACGCCTCGGCGGGCGCCAAGCTCGGGCTGAAAGCCGGAGACGTTATCACCAGCGTCAACGGCTCCGCTGTCGATGATCCCGCGGAGCTGCGCCGGCGCCTGCAGAACGTCGACGAGGGCAAGGAATTCACGCTGACCGTGATGCGGGACAAGAAGCCGCAGACACTGAAGGGCAAGCTGGACCAGACGGTCAGGCGGCGAAGCTATCGGTCGACTATCTAGAGGCTGGAAGCTAGGCGCGGGCTGCTTCGGGACGAGGTTGTGAGCGCGAAGACGGTGGCCCGACCAGTGTGGCCAGCTGGGCGGCAACGATCGCGGCGGCCGCCAGCTTCGTATCGTGCCGTTCGCCGCCGTGCCGCACTTCGGCTGCCATGACGCCGACGCATCCCGTCGGCGTCACGAGCGGCGCCGCGATGGCCCCGTTCGATATCGAATCCGCGTCAACTGTCTGCAACAGCGACGTGCGAAACGCCGCCGCCGTGGCGTTTTCGGCATCGCGCGGGATCGTTCCCAACCGGGTGACCAGCTGAGACGGATATCCGTGGGTCATGATCGGGTTCAGCTCACGACCGTCGGGGTCGGCGATCCACAGCACCACGCCATTCGCATCGAGCACGGACGCCGTGCGCTCGAGCACGGCCTGCAAGGAGTGAGTGTCCACGATGCGCGCGAGCTCCGTGCAGAGCGACGCGACCTGCCCCAGATCGAGCGGATTGAGTGGCTGCGTCGCGCCTTCGCGGATTGACATCGGTGTCTCCGCGGGCGGCGGTGGGAGCGGGTCGCGGACGTCCCGAAGCATCAGCGTCTGACGATCGTAGGGCGGCGACGCGGCGGCCGCAGGCGTCGTACTGTAATCGGCTGTCAGCGGGGGCATGGGCCGCGTGGTGGGCACGAGCAACAAACCAAGGCCTAGCGCTGCCGCCGCCGTTCCCCCGACCAACAGCAGTTCGCGCTGACGCGCCGCTCGCTTCACGTCATCGATGCGCTCCGCCTCGACGGTTCTGGCGGCTTGGACGGCATCCAAGATGTTGGTCGTCTTCTCGAGCCCATCGGAAAAAATTAGGTCGGACGCCAGCAACCTCTGGTTTCCACGCGCGTACTCCTTCGCGCGTCCGTCCATCCGCTCGAAGTCTCCCAGTGCCGCCAGCGCTTCATCGATCTCGCTCTGAGCCTCGGGCAGGACGGTAAGCGCCCGCAGCGCACCGAGTTCCTCGCGCAACGCCGCAACTTGTGACGCGACCTTCGAACCCCAGAATTCATCGCCTTGCCCGGCGGCCACGTAGGCCTGCTGCGCCATTCGCAGCTCCATGACGGTTCGGGTCAGCGATCCCGCGCGGTGATCGAAAGCACCGGCGGATGTGGAGAGAGAACGGAACTCAGAATTGTTCGTCCACACCAGGTAGGCAGCAGTCAGGAGCACCGCGACGAACATCACGAAGGTTGTCCATCGCAGTACCGGGCTCATCATCCATGCCTCCCAACTGCCATCTCGGAACGTTACTATAACAGACTGCTTGTGAAGGTAGCCGCGATCATCAATCCGATTTCCGGCGCGGGCGCCGATGCTGACGCCGCATCGCGTCGCATTGCGATCCTGACCGAGCAGCTCGAACATCGCGGACTGCGTGCATCGATCGCTCTGACCACACACGCAGGTCACGCGCGCGAGCTGGCGGCGGCCGCCGCGAACGATCGCGCCAACGTGGCCATCGTGTGGGGCGGCGACGGCACGGTCAACGAAGCAGGCACGGCGCTTCTCGGAACGGAAACGGCGCTGGCTCTCGTGCCCGCCGGTTCAGGCAACGGTCTCGCTGCGGCGCTCGCCACGCCTCGCGATCCGGTGGCGGCGATTGCCCTGGCGCTCGACGGACGCCGCCGTCAGATCGATGCCGGCCTGTTCGCCGGGCGTCCTTTCTTCAACATCGCGGGCATTGGCGTGGACGCGCGTATAGCCAGGCGCTTCAACGAACGCGCTCAGGGCTCGCGCGGTCCCGGTCCCTACTTTGCGATCGGCGTCTCTGAAGGATGCCGCTACTGTGCCCAGGAGTACGAAGTCGAGCTCGACGGCGATCGGCTCAAAACGCGAGCGCTCCTCATCGCCTTTGCCAACGGCCAGGAATACGGAACCGGCGCCCGGATATCCGCCGCTGCCCGTCTCGACGACGGTCTGCTCGACGCCGTCGTTGTCGAAGATCGTTCCGTGATCGCGAGATTCTGGCACGCGCGGCTGCTGGCCTCGGGCATGCCAGGACGTGCCCCCCGTGTCACGACGCGTAACGTCCGGCATGCGCGGGTGCGATCGGAAGCGCCCATGGAATACCACGTTGACGGCGAAGTAGGCCGCGTCGAGGGCGAGATCGAAGTCTCGATCAGACCTGGAGCGTTGTGGATCCAGGGAAAGTAAGAAGAAAGGAAGAAGAAGAAAGGAAGAAGGAGGAAGGAAGAGCGCCTGCGGCCCGAGCGAGGCGCGGAGCCGCCGAGCGAGAGCGCTTGGGGTGGGGCCCCAAGCGCATTGAATAAAGAGGACCGAGCGCCGATCGCCTAGCCCCGAACCCCCGAGCGCCGTTTAGAACACCGGAAGATACGGCTGCAGGTAGCGGACGATCACCGTCAGCTGGCCGGTGAAGATCAGCAGGCCGATGGCCACGAGCAGGCCCCCCGAGCTGAGCTCGATGGCGTGGTAGTGACGCCGGATCGCCGCCGCGACCGAGAAGAACCGATCGATCGCGAGAGAGGTGAGCAGAAACGGCACGCCGAGCCCGAGCGAGTAGACCGCCAGCAGCAGCACGCCTTCGCCGATCGTGTCCTTCGATCCCGCGACGACGAGAATCCCCGCCAGGATCGGCCCGATACACGGCGTCCAGCCAAACGCAAAGGCAATTCCGACGAGCAGCGCCCCGATCGGCCCGGCCGGTTTCCGCTGCGTCTGCGCCCGCTTCTCGTTGTCGAGGAACCCGAGGCGGAACACGCCCATCATGTGCAGCCCGAAGATGATGATGAGCGCGCCGGCAATTTTCGTGAGGATCGGCAGCTTGTCGAAGATGAAGCGGCCGATGGCCGTCGCGGACGCGCCCAGTGCGACGAACACGATGGAGAAGCCGAGCACGAACGCCAGTGAGCTGAGGAGGACCTGACGGCGAGCGGCTCCGTGCCCTGCCCGCATGTCCTCGAGCGACGCGCCGGATACGAACGAAATGTATCCGGGAATCAGTGGCAGAACGCACGGCGAGATGAATGACAGAAATCCGGCGACGAAGGCTGCCAGCAGCGTGACGTTCTCGGACACCTGTTATTCCACTTCTGTCACCGGTATACCCCCGAGCGACGGGGCTGCCGGCTTCCCCGCGAACTTGATCGGCGGCAGATCCTGGAACATGAAGTCCCACTTCCAGCGTTCGGAAGGATTGGAGGCCTGCAGCCAGTGCTTCGCTGCAACAGGCCGCGCAAAGCCCAGTTGCGCGAGTTCGGCGTAGCGTTCGTTCTGCGACATTGCCGCCGCGATTTCCGCCCTCACGTCCTGGCTGCTGGTGTGAGTCATCGGCAGGCCGAGCGCGAGTCCGACATTGACGAATACCTGCCAATCCTCCTGCGCATCCCCAGGCGGCGCGATTGCGCGTGCGGCCGCCTGCAGGCGGCCATCCTGGTTGATGTAGGACGCGTCCTTCTCCACCCACGCTGCACCGGGAAGCACGACGTCGGCGACGGCGGTGAGATCGCTCATCAGCACGCCCTGCACGATCAGTCGCGGCAGCTTGCCGCTGCGCCGCGCTTCGACGATCCAGCTCACGTCCCCGATGTAGCCGGACTGAGCGGGATCGAAAACGTAGAGCAGGGGAACGGCGCCGCGCTCGACCAGCTGCCGGAACGCCGCAATGTCCGCCTCTCCGTTCGCCCCGATTCTGACGGGAAAGCCGAGATCTTTCGCGCCGGCTACGTTCGGCGCATCCACCGGCGGGATCCGGAATTTCACTCCCGGCGGCTGCGGCTTCTCTCGCCGCCGCCAGCTGATCGCCACACCATCGCTTGGAAGACCGAGTCCGGCGCCCAGCCGCCCGAGGAGCGCGAGCTCTTCGAGCGAGGCATGTGCGGAAACCAGGAATCGCATCGATTCCCGTCCCGCCGCCGCGACAAGGTCGGCAACCTTGGCGAGCGCTTCCCTCCAATCCTGCGGTTCCTGCGTGCCCGACTCGCTGCGCACCAGCGGCCGTCGCAGACGATCGTCACTCTCGATCCAGCGGTAATCGAAGCGGCCGATGTCGCACATCCAGTACCCGTTCACCGCCGGGTTGAAGCGCGGCGTCATGCGAATGAGCTGTGCACCCTTGGCCCATTCCGGCTTGGCTTTGATCCAGGCCGTCGTGTTGCAGCCTTTCTCGCACAGCGTGCAGATCGTGTCGACGGCCTCGGGGTTATCCCAAGGCCGCGCCTTGAACCGGTAATCCTTTGTCGTGATGGCGCCCACCGGACACACATCCATCAGGTTTCCCGAGAGCAGCGAGTGTACGCCCTGCTCCTGGAACGTCGCGATCTCGCTGCCATATCCGCGATCGACGATGTTGATTTGCGCATCGGTGTCGACTTCCCGCATGAACCGCACGCATCGCGTGCAGAGAATGCAGCGGTTGCGATTGAGCATCAGCGTCGGACCGAAGTCCACGTCGGCTTTCACTCCTTCGCCGTCGAACACGCGCCTGGGAAATTCCATCCGGCTTTCGTTGGGACCGAAGCTGTACCGAGAAATCCTGCAGCGGACACTCGCCGCCCTTGTCACAGACCGGGCAGTCGAGCGGGTGATTGATCAGGAGGAATTCGAAGACGCTCACCCTCGCCTCGACGACATCAGGCGTCTCCGTGGAGACCACCATGCCCTCCGCCACCGTCGTCGAGCACGACGTCTGCAGTTTCGCCATCTTCTCGATCTTGACGATGCAGACGCGGCAGGATCCGTCGATGCCAAGGCCGGGGTGGTAGCAGTAGAACGGGATCTTGATGCCGCTCTCGATGGCGGCCTGAAGAACAGTTCTGCCCTTTTCGACCGTGACGGGGTGGCCGTCGATGGTCAGCGAGACGGTGTCCATATCCCTGGGATGATATCAAAGGCCTGTATTGACACCGGCGGTCGCCGATTCTAGAGTGGGGCCATTACAGGCGGGAGCCGGCCACCATAGCCGGTAAGGGAGGCCTCATGGACGCACTTCGTATGCGGACGGCGTGGCGTTTTGGGCCTGTGGTCGAATGGCTGGTCGCGGCGGCCTTTCTGTGCGCCACCGTCGCGGTGGCCTCCTTGATCGTGCAAGAGCTCCGGGCGCCGGCGCCGACCCGTCCGACCGCCACGCCGCGTCCGCTCGTCACCTCTATCCCGGCAGCTGTTCCGGCGCGAGCCGTATCCGTTGACGTGCTGCCGTTCCTGGACGGTAAAGAGATTCGTCTCGGCGAGACTGCGTCGGCCGTGGCCGCCCGGCTGGGACGGGCGGCCGAGAGCGGACGTCAGGACGTCGATCGCGGCAACCTTGGGGAGCGGCTGACGCGCTTTTACGAGTACGGTGGGACCCGCTTCATCGTCGTGTTCGAGCCGGCCGAGCGCAACGGCGAACCGCGAATCATCGGGATATATCTGCCGTAGCTCTCGATATCGGGGCCGTGGATATCCGATCCGTGGCTTCCGCCTTTAGGCGGAAGTCACCCGCGCTGACTCTTCCGGCTAAAGCCGGAAGCCACGAGCTAAAGCCGGAAGCCACGAGCTAAAGCCGGAAGCGCACGAGCGTCGGATTCCCGAACGCCTTCATTTCGCAAACTCTGCGAGCGCGCCGTTGTCGCGATTGGCCTCAATCGCCCGCACCGGTCCCTTCAAGGGTATGGTTCGCTCGACCGTCGGCTCGACTACCGGAACAAGGATGTCCTCTATTTCACCGCTCGAATAGGTGACGCTCACCATCACCGGTACCGGGATGACGTCGCGGCGGTGCTCGAAGCGCACAACGGCACTCGTCGTTCCAGCCTCGTAGGTAAAGCGCAACTCCGGGACCGCGGTGCCGTGGATCCAAGCCTCGAAGAATGGCTCCAGATTCTTCCCGCCGGCGGCTTCGACGGCGAGACGGAAGTCGTTGGTGCCCGCCTTCTTGAAGCGCCACTCCGTGTAGAAGCGCTTGAGACCAGAGAAGAAAACTTCGTCACCGACGAGGCGACGCAGCATGTGCAGCACCATTGCCGCTTTGTTGTAGACGATGGCGCGGAAGACGCGTCCATCGGCCCTGATGTGTCCAAGCCGATAGCCGAGGTACACCGGCCCCTGCGCGGATTGTTCGAGCGCCCAGCGCCGCATCTGGCGGAGGATGCTGAACAGCAGATCGTCACCGCGCTCCCGTGCTGCCCACAGCGCCGCGAAGTACTGGGCGAACCCTTCGCTGATCCACTGCTCGTGGTAGTTCTTCCACCCGACCGCCTGTCCCCACCACTGGTGCGCCAGCTCGTGAGCCAGGAAGAACGACGGGTAGTTGTCGAAGCTGACGGGATCGTTCCGCCAGACGAGCGTCGACATCGGCAGCGTTTGGTTGACCATCGCAAAATAGGGCGGGCTGTGACCGCCGGGCAATTCGGCTTCGGCCACGGCCAGCGTCACATTCGGGTACGGCGCGCCGCCAAGCAGCGACGCGTAGTATTCGAGGATGGCGGCCGACCGCTCGGCGAGGCCGCGTGCCTTCGCCATCTGCCGCGGATTCGACTGCACGAACAGCGAGAGCATGTCGCCCTGACCATCTTCCCCGCCGCTCGGCGCCGTGGGCACGTTCAGGCGGGTCGACGTGACGAGACTGAAACGACTGATCGCGCACGCGAGGTATCGTGCCGGTCGGTCTGTTTCGAAGACGAACATCTTCCGCGCCCGTTGACCCTGTTCGACAGGACCTGGAGCGGGCGCCGACGGTCCAACGGGTGTTCCACTGGCGATGATGTCGAATTCTGCCGGCACGGTCAGGCGGAGTTTTGCCGTAGCGTAGTCGGTGACGGGCGATTGAGGATGCCAGTAGCTGCGGTTGCTGTAGACGTATTGCGGCTCCAGTCGGATCTGCGGCGGATCGACCTCCTGGCCCTGTCCCTGGACGGCAATGGCTTCCCGTTCGAGCGACTGCGGCTCGAGACGACCGCTGTAACTCACGTAGAGGGTGAGCTGGGTGTTGCGCGTAATCGTCGCGGGCAGGTTGATGATGACGGCGTTCTGGCCGACTACTCGCAGATGCAGGAGTCGCCCGAGCTCCGGTGAGAAGATGCCGCGAACGGCAAGCGGTTCCGCCAGCCGCAACGTCAGCGTGCTGAGCGCGAGCGATCGGATGCGAAGGACAACCGTTGCCCGCCCGTCGATCCAGAAGCGCTCCGGATAGAACGCCGCTTCGATGTTGTAGTGCAGAACGTCGTACTCGACGAGGTCATCCTCGCTGTACCATCGTCCACGTGCCGCCAGCTTTTCAGCCGATGGGTAGACGGAAATGTTCCGGCGCCGCTTGCGGTCGAAGAGGGAGATGTCCTCGGCGTCCTTGCCGGCACGCGCATAGGTCAGCGTTCCGTATTTTCGGGTACGAACCTCGGCGATCAGATCGCCGGACGATGGCGTGAGCGACCAGCGGTCGCGGCTCAAATCGGTGAGATCGAGGTGCAGCGTCCGGCCGACATACTCGTCGAACACCTCAACGGCGCGGCGCATATCACCACGCGAGACGGCGCGCGGGACCAGCGAGCCTTTGTTGAACCTCCAGTCGAAGTCGCCCGGTCGCACGCGCACGAACACTGCGTCGAAATCAGTGACGAGGCTGTCTTCACCGGCAAAGATGCGTACTTGCGTCTGTTCGGCGACATCGGCAGGGACGAAGCGCATCTTCCCCCGCCCCAGTACCACGACGGCGGTGGTTCCATCCGGCGTCTCGGCGATGAACGCGGTTCCGGAAGGAACTTCGAGCGTGAGATCCGGACCGCGCACGGTGAGGTTGCGCACGTCGAATTGTTTGTCGGGATTGAGTGCCAGCCGGTACAGACCGCTGATCGTCGACAGTTGGTCGAGCGCTACGACGACCCATCCGCCGTGTCCCTGCGCGGTGGGCGCGCGCGCCACGTCCATCTGCCAGGTCGCGATCTGCGCTTCGCTTCCGTGTTGGACGAACATTTCGAGGAGCAGCCGTTCCGAACCGTCGATCAACGGCGTGCGGTCGCGCTCCTTGATAATGAGCCTCGCCGGCTTGGGGCTCGCGCTGTCAGCCAGCGCTGAGAGGCCGGACGACGCGCTTGGATTGCCCAGCGCAAGGATCGCGGGGCGGTCGCCGGCGAGCGCGACCTCCTCGAGGCGGACGACGAGCGCGCCGATCGCATCGGCGGCAGGCGCGCCCGGGCTCTGTCCGGCGCCCGCTGGGGCTGCCGCGAACGAAAGCGCGAGCAGGAACGTGGCGCCGAATGTCATCGAAAACTCCATATTAGACCCCTCAGCCGACTGAAGGGTATGGACCAACCTGCTACCGCCATTCGTCACAGAGAGACGCCCGGCCCACGGCCGCGGCGTGCATCTCTGATCTGGCTCATCGGGGCTCTCCTGCTGGCCTACAGCACGGCGATTGCCGTGACCGGAGGGATCGATGTGACGCTGGCCGGCGTTCGAATTCGTTCGCGCACCTGGCAGCGTCCGGCCATGCTCGCGATCGCATGCCTTGCGACCGTCGCGATTGCCGATCGGCGCCGCGCCGCGGTTCTGACACGGCGGGCGGTGCAAAGGCGCGGCGCGCGTGTGGGCGGCAGCGATCGGCGCCATCTCCCCACGGGCCGTCGCGGCGACTGCCGCGCTCGCGACGTTGTGTGTCGGGCTGACGTTTTCTACATACGCCGCCGGCGGTGCCGACTCGTCCGGATACCTGAATCAAGCGCGGCTTTTTTCACACGGCCGCAGCGTGGACGATTCGCGGCTGCCGGGTTCCTGGCCCGATGGCATCGACAAGCTGGCGCCGCTCGGATTCCGTCCCACGCCCGATCGCCAGCATCTCGCTCCGACCTACCCGCCTGGCTATCCGTTGTTGATGGCGCCGGCGTTCCTGATTCACGAACGCGTGCCGCACCTGGTCGTGCCGCTCTGCGGCGCACTGACGGTGTGGTTGACGTTTGCCCTGGGGCGCAAGCTCCGGCAGCCGGCGGCTGGCGCTGCGGCCGCGTTGCTGGTCTCGGTCAGTCCCACGTTCCTGTATCAGCTCGTGCAACCGATGAGCGACGTTCCGGCCACGGCGGCCTGGTTGCTGGCGCTGTATCTGGCCCGCGCCGAGACCATGGGCAGCGCGGTAGGTGCCGGTCTGGCTGCGAGCGTCGCAATTCTCATTCGTCCGAACCTGATGCCGCTCGCACTTCTCGTCTGGAGCACGTGCCTGCTCGGCGAACGCGGCGGCAACCGCTGGTGGCGGGCGGCCGCGTCAGCGATCGCGACCCTTCCGTTGGCCGTCATCCTCGGGGTGATTCAGTCGACTCGGTATGGATCCCCGCTCGCGTCAGGCTACGGATCAGCGGCGGATCTGTTCGGATTGGAGAACGTCTGGCCCAACCTCGATCGTTATCCGCGCTGGATGATCGAGACCCACACGCCACTGATCCTGCTCTTTCTCGTGGCGCCGCTGTGGCTGGCGATGAGGCGACCGCAGTTCCGCGTCTTTCCTCTTTCTCCTCTGGTGCTTCGCCGTTGCCGTCGTTCTCGCGTATCTGCCGTACGTCTACTTTCAAAGTTGGGAGTGGACCTATACGCGGTTCCTGCTGCCCGGGCTTCCAATCATGTGGCTGCTGAATACGGTGCTGGCGCTCGACCTGATGCAGCGAGTGCGACCAAGCCTGGCCGTTTATGTGCTCCCGCCGGCTCTGGTCGGCGTCCTGGCCTTCTCGCTGTCGGTCGCGAACGCGCGCTACGCATTCGAGCTGCGTGATGGTGAGCAGAAGTATCTGCTGGCCGCCGACTATGTACGAGAACACCTGCCCGCGAACGCGGTCATCTTCAGCATGCAGCACAGCGGCAGCCTCTGGTTCTACACGCAGCGGCCGATTGTGCGCTGGGACAACCTCGATCCGCGACGGCTGGATGCGGCGCTCGGCTGGTTGTCTGGTAATGGCTATGCGCCGGTCATCATTGGCGACCGTGAGGAGATCGACCGGATCAGAGAACGCTTCGGGCCGTCGGCCACGCGCGCGTTCGACCGCGCCAGGCTTGCCGCTCAGTACGGGGACGCTGCGATTTATACGTTCGAGTGAACGGCGGTTGCCGCGACCGGGTTCGATTGTTGAACGACCGGAGGCACGAGGCGTCTGAGAATGAGGATGGTCAGGTCGTCGCCGAATCGAGAGCCGCGCGCGTGGCCTTCGACCCCCTTCAGCACGCGGGCACCGAGCTCAAAGGGAGGATCCGTCGCGTAACGGTTGATGATGGCCTGCAGTCCTGTCTCTTCGAACGGCTGACCCTCAGGGTCTTCCGCTTCCGTGATGCCGTCGCTGTAGAGAACGAGCATTTCGCCCGGTCCGATGTGCGTCTCCATCGCGCCGAACATCGATTCCTCGAACATGCCGAGCGCCACGCCGGTTGCGGTCAACCGTTCGAACCGACCGTCCACGCGCCGGATGAACGGTGGGTTCTGGCCGGCGTTGACGTAGGTGAGCGCTCCGGTCGTCGGGTTGTAGACCCCATAGAACAGCGTGATGAAGCGCGATCCGGGAGTGTGCCGGCAGATCTGGACGTTCAGCCGCTCGACGAGGGCGGCGGCCTCCATCCGCTCCTCAACGAGCGTGCGCAAGACCGGCGAGCAACAAGGCCATGAGCAGCGCGGCCGGACTGCCCTTGCCGGCGACGTCGCCGAGCGTCACGATGATTCGCCCGTCAGCGAGTGGCAGGACATCGTAGAAATCTCCGCCGACGGTGTTGGCGGGTCGAGTCACGCCGCTGATTTCGATATCGCCGACGGCGAGTGTCCCTCGAGGGAGCAAGGCCAGCTGGATCTCGCGCGCCACTTCCAGCTCTCCCTTCAACGACAGCCGGTCTGCCACTTCCAGCAGCACCAGCAGGTTGACCAGGAACAGGCTGACCACCAGGGCGATGGTCCCATCGGCCCAGGCCGGGAGCAGTACCGGCACCTGTATGAACGGCGTGCCCAACGGCAGATCGACCGTGGCAAACCCGCGATACAACTTGATGATGCCGACCATGGCAAACACAAGTGCGCCGATGTAGAGCGCCCGGCGCGCCGGCGGCAGCCGCAGCGTGAAAGCGACGAACACCTGGCGGAAGCGAAGCGGCAGTCGCTTCCACCACTTGAGATGCGCGAACTGCTCTTCGTCCAGTCCGCGGCTGAAGTACTGGTAGGCGTCCGGTGCGTCGTGCGTGAAGAGCCGCTGCAAATCCTCGCGTGACAGATCGCGAGTGTAGGTCTCGAACCACTCGCGCGCGCGCTCGGATCGGGCAGCCACCTTCACGTCAAATCATCCCCAGTTCCCGCCCGACCTTCGCGAATTTGTCCAGGGCAAACTCGAGGTCCTCCCTGGTGTGGGTCGCCGTCACGATCGTCCTCACCCGTGCCCTGTCGCGAGCGACGGTCGGAAAAGCAATGCCCTGCGCGAACACGCCTTCCTCGAACAAGCGGTCGGATAGCCTCATGGCGCGCTGACCCTCACCGGCCATCACCGGCGTGATGGGGCTTTCGCTGAGCCCGGTGTCGAACCCGAGCCGCACGAGCCCCTCTTTGAAGAAACGTGTGTTCTCCCACAGCCGTTCAATAATTTGTGGCTCTTCCACGAGGACGTCCAGCGCCGCGATGCAGGCGGCAGCGACGGCAGGGGGATGTGAGGTCGAGAACAGAAATGGCCGGGCTCGATGATAGAGGAATTCGATCAGGTTGCGGTTTCCGGCAACGTATCCGCCAAGCGAGCCGAACGCCTTCGATAGCGTGCCGACCTGCACGTCAACCCGGCCGTGCACGTTGAAATGGTCCACCGTTCCCCGCCCGTTTGCGCCAAACACCCCGCTCGCATGCGCATCGTCCACCATCATGATGCAGCCGGTTTCTTCCGCGACCTCGCAGAGCGCCGGCAGGTTGCCGAGGTCGCCGTCCATGCTGAACACGCCGTCCGTGATGAGCAGTTTGCGCTGCCCCGCCGGCAGGCTGTGCGCAATTCGTCGCGCTGCCTCGACATCCTTGTGGGGAAAGACCTTGATGGTGGCGCGACTGAGCCGGCAGCCATCGATGATGCTGGCGTGATTCAGCTCGTCCGAGATCACCACGTCGTCCTTCGTCAGGATGGCGGAAACGGTGCCGGCGTTGGCGGTAAAGCCGCTCTGGAAAACGACGACGGCCTCGACCTTCTTGAACTCGGCAAGCCTCCGTTCCAGCTCGAGGTGGATCTCGAGCGTGCCCGCAATCGTCCGCACTGAGCCGGAGCCGACGCCAAATCGTTCGAGGGCGAGCAACGCCTGCGCGCGCAGACGCGGATGCGTCGTCAGGCCCAGGTAGTTGTTCGACGACAGGTTGACCACATTCTTCCCGTCAACGGTCGTGCGAGCTTTCTGCTCGGCGTCGAGCACCCGGAGGCGGCGGAACAGGTTCTGCTGTTTCAGCGAATCAATTTCTTCCCCGAGGTAGGCGAGCGGATCGATGCGCATCTGGCCAGTATAAAGAAAGCGCCTGCGGCCCGAGCGAGCGGCCGGAGGAGGCGTAGCCGAGCCCGCGAGCGAGAGCGCTTGGGGTGGGGCCCAAGCGCACTGATTAAGAAGAGGAAGAAGGAGGAAGGAAGAAGGCCGGGTGAGTTACTCGATTTGCGTGCCTGAAGGGCCCTGGATCTCTGGAGGCGCGCCCTCGCGCGAGAGCATCCATTCGCTGAACAGCACTTGGAGGATGGCTGCCGTCGGCACCGCGAGGATCGCACCTGGGATGCCGAGGAGGGTGCCGCCGATGAGGAGCGCGATGATGACAGTAACGGCGCTGACCCCAACCTGCCGCTCCATGAGTTTCGGGACCAGGACGTGATTCTCGAACTGCTGCTGAACGACGAAGAAGACAATCACCAGCAGCACCTTGTTGAATGAGACGCTGGCGGCAACGGCCACCGCGGGAATCGCCGCGAGTATCGGCCCGACGACCGGAATCATTTCGCCAATGCCCGAGATCAGCGCCAACACGTAGAAGAATGGAATGTCGAGCAGCCAGAGGGCGATGGCGGAGGAGGCGCCGATTGTCAGACCGAGCAGCAGCTGGCCTCCCAGCCAGGCGCTGACCTTGAGCGTGATGTCGCGAATAGCCGCATCGACGCGCGCCCGGTTGCGGCGCGCGAAGAACTGCAGGAGCGATTCCCGCAGGCGGCCCGCTTCGACGAGGAGATAGAACGTCAAGACGAGTATCGTGAACAGCCCGAACAGCCCACCCGCGACGCCGGTCACAGCCCCGACGACTGTGCCGACGGCCCTTTCACCACCATACCACTCACGTCCGCCTTCTCGACGGCCTGTCGCCACGTCAGATGTTCGCCGAGCAGTCCCTTCGCGATCAGCCATTGCTGGGCGCGTTCGAACATCGCGGGCAGTGCGTCCCAGAGATCGCGCGCCTGTCGAATGAGAGGCGGAAACACCAAAAAGCCAATTCCGATGATCGTTCCGATGATGAAGAGATACAGCACCAGGATCGCCAGCCAGCGAGGAAAGCGGCGTGGCCCGATCGGCAGCAGTCTCTGCCGCTCGATCAGGCGAACGATCGGACTGAAACCGACCGCCAGCAAAATGCTGATGTAGATGAGCAGCAGGACGCCGCGCACGAGGAATGCGGCCCAGAGCAGCATGACGGCAAGCGCCGTCATGCCAATCGTCCAGAGGACGAGGCGCTTCTGCTCGGCCAGCGTCGTCACGCTACTGGCCCCCGCGGGTCAGGAAGTGGCGTGTGAATGCTTCGACGTCGTCGTAGATGCGCTCGAGCTCCGGCGGCGCGGCGAGAAACACGACACGGAAGAACCCGTCGAGCGGATCGGTGCCGAAGCCGGAGCCGTAGACGCAGAGCACGCCCGTTTCGCGGAGCAGCCCGAGGACGAAATCTTCGTCCGTCTTGCCGGGCGGAAGCACGACCCTGGGCATGGCGTAGAAGGCAGCAGACGGGGCGACCACGGTCATGCCGTCGATGGCGTTCAGGCGACGGGTCGTCAGCTCCGCGCGTTCGCGAAGCGCGGCACGAAACGCCGCCTGGTGCGAGCGATCGCCATCGAGCGCTGCGGAGATGGCGTGTTCCATAGGTCCCGTGCTGCACAGTCTGCCGTCCGCGAGCTTCTTGATTCCGGCGAGCACCTCGTCCAGCCGCTCGGTGTTTGCGGCCGCCAGCCATCCGGCGCGCCAGCCCGGAGCCAGGTACGCTTTGGACAGCGACGAGAAGGTGATGACCGGCGCGTCCGGGCCAAGGCTGGCGATCGCCGGTACTACGCCGTCGAACGAGAGGTCGGCGTAGACCTCGTCGGCGAGCAGGGGAAAGTTGTGGCGGTCGGCGATCTCCACGAGAGCCCGGCGCACTTCAGCGGGATACGTCGCCCCGGTCGGATTGTTCGGATCGATGACGACGAGCGCACGTGTCGCCGGGGTGACGAGACTGCGAACATGATCGACGTCTGGAAGCCAGCCGCGATCCGGGTCGGTGCGGTAGAACGCCGGCGTGGCACCTATCTTCGCGAGGACGGCGGTATAGAGCGGGTAGGTCGGGACGGGGATGAGCACTTCGTCGCCCGGCCCAGCCAGCGCGGTCAGCGCCAGCTCGATCCCCTCCGAGGTTCCCGAGGTGATGACCACGCGATCGGCCGGCACCTGCATCCCGCGTCGCGCGCATTCGGCGGCAACCGCCTCCCGAGCGGACGGGATCCCCACCGAGGGCGCATAGCCGTTCTGGCCGTCGCGCATGGCGCGCTCGACCGCCTCGATCATGTGGGGTGGCGTCCGGAAACCGAACGTAATGGGGTCGCCGATGTTCAGATAGCGAACTTGGCGGCCGGCGGCTTCAACTTTCTTGGCCTCGGCAACGATATTGCGGATGGCGTAGACGAACCCGGCCACCCTGGGGGCCGCCGGGATCGCGGTGGAGGCGCGGGGGGCCATGACGCCGGATTCTACCAGTAATAAAGGATATCCGGCCGGTCCGCCAAACAGTGTAAAAACAACAGGCCTGAAAACCCTACCCTGCGTAATAGTTACCTTATTTTCACGTTCTTTCCCCTGGGTCAGACCCCTTACAATATAGTCAAGTGATTGAAATAAAAGGAGTAAGACGGATGGCAGTTCCTTTGGAGGTAGGCTCTAGCATGACGGGGGCGGCGGTTCGGATGAGCCTGCTTTTGGCAGCGCTGGGAGCGTTGCCTGCCCTGAGCCTGGCACAGGTCCCGAGTCCGCCGGAAACTCAGCCAGCCCCCCGCTTCAAGTCGTCGATCGACGTCGTTTCCGTGGCGGCCGTGGTTCGGGACAAGAAGGGCCGGTTCGTCAGCGACCTGTCGAAAGAGGACTTCAAGATAGTCGAGGGGGGCGTTCTCCGGAAGATTCTCGACTTTCGAGCGGAAGCGAATGGACCCGTCAAGATGGCGCTGCTCGTCGATATCAGCGGCAGCATGCGGGTCGGCGGTCGGGCAGTAGACGCGCAGCAGATGGCGAAGCACCTGTTCGCCGCGTTGCGACCGATCGATCAGTCGGCGATTTTCACGTTCGACACGGGGCTCGATCAGGTCAGCGCGTTCACGTCGGATCGCGGCACGTTGGAAAAGGCGCTGGAAACGGCGCAGAAGCCCTACGGGCAGACGTCGCTCTACGATGCCACCGCGAAGATCGCGCGCGTCGTCGCGGCAGAAAGTCGGAACTCGGCAGGGCTTCCACAGCGCTCGGCGGTCGTCGTGATTACGGATGGGATCGACACGAAGAGCCAGCTGACGCCAGAGCAGGTGGCGTCGATCGCCAGCGAGATTGATGTGCCGGTGTATATCGTCGCGGTGATGGCGAAAATCGACGACCCGCGCGAGCGGGACGCGGACGAGGACAAAGGGAGCGACGGGATTCCGGCGACGCGTTTGCAGGAGTTGGCACAGCGGACGGGAGGGGAGTTGTTCATGGCCAGCGCGCCCGCGCATGCAAGTGTGGCCGCGCGGCAGATCCTTGGCGAGCTGCGTCATCAATATGTGCTCGCCTTCGAAGCGTCGACGCGCCAGGGATGGCGACCGCTTGAAGTTCGCGCGAAAGAGGGACAGACCGTCCGTGCGCGCAGCGGGTATACGGCCGGGGCCGGCCGGACGTCGATGAATTCAGGTGAGCGATAAGAGCTGCGGGAAACTCGGAGGTAGCGCTCGGTGAAGGCCGGGCGGCATCAGACGGAGGACATGATGAAGAAGTTTGGGTTGGCCATTCCAGGTACTGGCCATCGCGCTCAGCGGAACCACCGCCTGCGCGACGAAGAAGTTCGTGCGAACCAACGTCGGGGAAGTCAATACGAAGGTCGACACTCTCTCCAAGTCGGTCGAGGAGACTCAGGAGCGCACGCGCGCGAATGAGGGGCGAATCAACGAGGTCGATCAGAAGGCCGCTGCCGGCATGCAGGCCGCGCAGGCCGCCGACAAGAAGGCGGGTGACGCGCGGGCGGCAGCGGACGCCGTCGGCGCTCGCGCCGAGGCTATCGAGAAGGCCAGCAAGCGGCTCGTCTACGAAGTGGTCCTGAGCGAAGACAAGGGCAACTTCAAATTCGGCAAAGCGGTCATGCCTGACGAAGCCAAAGCCGAAATCGATCAGCTCGTCACCACGCTGAAGGCCGAGCCGAAGGGCGCCTTCATCGAAATCGAGGGGCACACGGATTCGGCCGGAGCGCCGAACACCAACTACCAGCTCGGTCTCGAGCGTGCGGAGAACGTGAAGCGCTACATCTACGAGACGCACCAGGTTCCGCTTCACCGAATCAACGTGATCAGCTACGGCGAAGAGAAGCCGATCGCGCCGAACAAGACTCGTGACGGCCGCGCCCAGAACCGCCGCGTCGTCATCAAGATTCTGACCTAGTCAGGGTTCGCGCTCTAACGAGAGCGCCAGTCCACGCCGCGGAGCCTAGACCTCCCGTCAGTAGGCTCCGCCGGCGTGGCTCGTTCGTCGTACCGATGGTGCGGCGGACCGGGAGCGGAACGCATGGGCGTCTGCCGGGCTGGTCCGGTATGGCGCACAACGAACAACGTCAGCACTTTCGCAGGGTGCTTCGCGTTCCGCTTCCGGTCGGCTGCACCATTTTTTTCGTTCTCAATTCGAGCCGCGCCAGCAACGCTCTAATTCGACCCGCCTGTCGCCCGCCCTAAAGCGGTTCGCGCCAGCTCCCCAGTTCCCCAGTTCCCCAGTTCCTCAGCTCATTAACTTCTCCATCGCGTCCGCGAACGTATCGATCTCTTCCAGCGTCGTGTAGATGTTCGGCGTCACGCGTAAGCCTTCGGTACTCGGCGTGCACGATTGGCGTCGCGAAGACGCGCCACCGGCTCCACAACTGCTCCGCGACTTGTGGCGTGGGCATGCCCACGAGTTGCACGGTGCCTATGGCGCACGAGTGCTCAGGCTCGAGGTTGGTGTGGATCCGGATCCTGGCGTTCGATGCGAGACGCCTGGCCCATCGATCGCGCAAGAAACGAAGTCGCGCGGCTTTGCGCTCCACGCCGATACCCTCGTGAAATGTCAGCGCCTCCGCGATCGCATTGTGGTTGGCCGCGGGATGTGTGCCGATCTCTTCGAACTTGCGGATGTCTTTGCGCCGGGAATCGCTTGCCGGCGTCAACGGCCACAGCGCCTCGAGGTGTTCCCGCCGGACATAGAGGAATCCCGTGCCGATCGGTGCCAGCAGCCATTTGTGCAGGCTGGTGCCGTAGAAATCACACCCGAGATCCTGCACCTTGAACGGAAAGTGCGCGAACGCGTGAGCGCCATCCACGATCGTCTTGATGCCTCGACGCCGTGCCTCGTCGCAAATTGGCTTGACCGGAAATATCTGTCCCGTCAGGTTCGTGATGTGACAGAAGTGCAGAACCTTCGTCGCCGGGGTGATGGCTCCAATCAGTCGATCGGCGAGCTCGCTCGCTGATTTCGGCGGCACCGGGAAAGAAATCTTGTTGAGCTTGATCCGATCCCGCCGCACGCGCTGTTCCCACGTGTCGAGCATGCGGCCGTAGTCCTGGTTGGTGGTCAGCACTTCATCGCCAGGGCGCAGGTCGATACCGAGCTGAGCGATCTGCAGGGCTTCGCTGGCGTTGCGGGTGATGGCCAGTTCTTCGGCGTCGCACCCGAATTGCGCCGCCAGGCGCCGGCGGACGCTTTCGATGTTCGGCTCGAGGATCTGCCACATGTGATAGGCCGGCGCCTGATTCGAGATGTCCAGATACCGTTTCAGAGCCTCGTGGACGACGCGCGGGCTGGGACAGACACCTCCGTTGTTGAGATTGATGACGGTGCGATCCAGGGTGAACGCCTGTTGGATCTCGCGCCAATAGCTCTCGTCGTCGGCCAGCGCCAGCGGCGGCAGGCCGTCGGCGCGCCTGGAGGCGGCAGCCAGACGGTTCATGCCGTCATCTCGGAAGGCCGCGAGCACGGTGCCGCCTGTCGCCGCGGCCGTGTGGAGAAACGCTCGACGCGTGACCATGGCCCCCTCCATTTGCCCCGAGAATCGCTCTCGCGGGCCGCGATCTTTTGCCGATCCTGACGGCGTGAGGATACTACTTCCGTTATAATTCGCGGGGTTCTGTCGCACAGCATCTTCAAACGAGGCTCCCATGCCGTCGAAAAAGAAGAGTGAGCCGGGCTTCAGCCGGCGGACATTTCTCAAAACCGTTGGCGCGGGCGGTGTGGCCGCCGGAGTAATTGCCCCTGGCGGAACCGTCGATGCGCAAGTAGCCGGAGCGGTGGGTCCGGGCGCCGTCCCGGTCACGCTCAATATCAACGGGCGCGCGCACAAGCTCGAGATCGAACCCCGCGTCACGCTGCTCGACGCTTTGCGCAACCGCCTGAATCTGACCGGCTCGAAGCGTGTGTGCGACCGGGGCTCTTGCGGCGCCTGCACGGTGATCGTGGACGGTCGAACGCTCTACGCGTGCACGACGCTCGCGATCGAAATGCAGGGCAAGGCCATCCGCACCGTCGAGAGCTTCACCACGGGAACCGTTCTTCACCCGGTGCAGCAGGCGTTCTGCGAGAAAGACGGCCTGATGTGCGGTTTCTGCACGCCGGGCTTCGTCACGTCGGCGGTCGCCCTGCTTGAGAAGAACCCGAAGCCCACCGCGGCGGAAGCGCGCCGGGCGCTCGACGGCAACATCTGTAGGTGCGGCACCTATGTCCGAGTACTCGAAGCGGCGCTTGGCACAAAAGGAACTGGCGCCCGCGCCGGGCTGAACGAACTGAAAGCGGAGGTGAGCCGTGGCTAGTTGGCCTCCTGTCGCGGATCGCTCGCTCATCGGCAAATCAATCAAGCGCCTCGACGGCCCGGCGAAAACACAGGGCGCGGCGAAATACGCGTACGACATCAATCGGCCCGGAATGCTCTTCGGCCGGCTGCTCGGGTCACCGCATCCGCACGCGCGCATCCGTTCCATCGATCTGTCCGCCGCAGAGAAACTCCCGGGCGTCCGCGCCGCGCTGGGACTCATCGATCCGGCAGCGGGCGAAGCCGCGAAAGTGCGGTACCAGGGCGAAGAGGTTGCGGCCGTCGCGGCCGTGACGGAGGAGATTGCGGAAGATGCCATCCGCCTGATCAAGGTGGACTACGAAGTGCTACCGCATCTCGCGACCGTCGAACAGGCCATGCGGCCGGAAGCCCCCGTCGTCTTTCCAAAGGGAAACGTCAGCGAGGTTTCGGAGCGCGCCGAAGGCAACGTCGAGGAAGGGCTGGCCAAGGCCAGTCACATCGTCGAAGGGCTGTACTCGACGCAGGTGCAGACGCATACGAGCCTCGAGACGCACGGCGGCGTCTGCGAGTGGGAAGGCGAGAAGCTGACGGCGTGGGTTTCGACGCAGGCGGTGCACGGTGCACGGGACGGCATCGCCAAGGCGCTCGGAGTCCCTCAGGCCGACGTGCGTGTGATCGCGGATTACATGGGCGGCGGCTTCGGCAGCAAGCTCGGCTTCGACCGACAGGTCGTCGTTGCCGCGCGTCTCGCGAAGGCCGCGGGCGCAGGAGTCAAGATGATGCTCTCCCGGAAGGAAGAACATCTGGTGACCGGCAACCGGCCGTCGGCCTACGCGCGCGTAAAAGCCGGAGCCGATTCGTCGGGCAAGCTGGTCGCGTTCGACGCGGAAACGTGGGGAACGGGAGGCGCCATGCAGGGCGCAGGCTTCTCGGTGCCCTATCCGGTCTACGTCTTCCCGAATCGCCGCCAGCGGCACCGCGACGTGTGGATCAACGCCGGACCGCAGCGCGCCTTCCGCGCGCCGGGACACCCGCAGGCCTGCTTCGTCACCGAAGTGGTCCTCGACGAAATGGCTGATCGTCTCAAGATCGATCCGCTCGAGCTGCGGATGCGGAATCTGCAGCCGCCAGACGCGAGCGGCGTTGACCAGCCGAATCGCCAATGGCGGAAGTACTTCCCCATCGGCGCGGAAAAGATCGGCTGGAGCAAACGCCATCCGACCGGCGATGCGACGGCCGGGCCGATCAAGCGTGGCCTCGGCTGCGCGGCAAACATCTGGGCCGGTGCCGGCAATCCGAAAACGCTGGCTGCGTGCGAGATCCTCGCTGACGGCAGCGTCACGATGCGCATCGGGACGCAGGACATCGGAACAGGAACACGAACACTCGTTGCGATGATCACCGCGGAGACGATGGGCCTGCCGCTCGAGGGCGTGCAGGTCGCCATCGGCGACACCAACTATCCGTTCGCCCCGGGCAGCGGTGGCAGCATCACCGTTGGATCGGTCTCGCCGGTCGTGCGCGTCGCTGCGGAGGGGGCGCGCAACGCACTCTTTGCCAAGGTCGCTCCAACGCTAGCCGGCGACGATGTCGGGACGCTCGTGGCCCGAGGCGGCCGTGTTTCGGTGAGGGATGACGCCTCCAAGTCGATGACGTGGCGCGACGCCTGCAAGCTGCTCGGCACGGAGCCGATCAACTTTCAGGGCACGTGGGAGAAGGGACTCTCGGACGTGGGCACGAGCGGCGTGCAGTTCGCCGACGTCGAAGTGGACATCGAAACGGGCGTCACGCGCGTGAGGAAGATCGTGTGCGTCCAGGATGCGGGAATGATCGTCGACCGCCTTACCGCCGAAAGCCAGTGCATCGGCGGAATCATCATGGGACTCGGCTTCGCCCTCTACGAGCATCGCATCCTCGATCGCAACACGGCGCAGATGGTGAACCCGAACATGGAGTTCTACCTGCTGCCCGGCATGTCCGACATCCCCGAGATCGATGTCACGCTCGTCGATCAGCCCGATCGCGGTGTCGTCGGCCTGGGAGAGCCGCCGACGATTTCCACGGCGGCCGCCGTTGCCAACGCGGTGGCGAACGCGATTGGCGTTCGTATTCGAACGCTGCCCATCTCGCCGCAGACCATTCTCAGTGCGCTCGAACAGGAGCGCGCAGGAGGCACGCTGTGAAGTCCTTTGCTTACGTCAAGGCAGCTGGCGAGAAGCAGGTGGTTGCGGCACTGGCGGCCCCAGGTGGCCGCGCGCTTCCGCTCGCCGGTGGCATGGATCTCCTCGGCCTGATGAAGGACTACGTCGCGCAGCCGGATCGTCTCGTCAGCGTGAAGGATCTCGACGCCACCATCGGCAAGGGACCGGGAGGTGGTCTGCGGATCGGGAGCGCCGTCACGCTCGCCGACCTCGTCGCCAACGCCGACGCGCGGAAGATGTATCCCGCGTTGACCGAGGCGGCGGCCGAAGTCGGCACGCCGCAGATTCGCAACGCCGGGACCGTCGGCGGCAATCTGAATCAGCGTCCGCGCTGCTGGTACTACCGCAACGAGGAGTTCAATTGCCTGAAGAAGGGTGGATCGCGATGCTTCGCCGTTGACGGCGAGAATCAGTATCACGCCATCTTCGGCGGCGGACCCTGTCACATCGTCCATCCGTCGAGCCTGGCCGTGCCGGCGATTGCCCTCGATGCGCGGTTCCGCATCGTCGGACCCACAGGCGAGCGGGAAGTTGCGGCTGCGGACTACTACCAGATGCCGGACAAGAACCTCATGGGCGAGACCGTGCTTGGTCCGGCGGAGGTCCTGACGCACGTGATCCTCCCGGCGCCCGGCCAGACGCGCAATGCGACGTACGAGGTGCGGTTCAAGCAGTCGCACGACTGGCCGCTGGCCATGGCGTCGGTGGCCATCTCGATGCAAGGTCAGAACGTTCGCGCCGCCAGAATCGTGATGGGGGCGGTGGCGCCGGTGCCGTGGCGCTCGACGCCGGCTGAGACGGCGCTCACGGGCAAGCGGCTGACGGAGCAGGTGGCCATGGAAGCGGCTGATGCGGCCGTGGCGGCCGCCAAGCCGATGAGCGGCAACGCCTATAAAGTCCAGATCGCCCGGACGGCCGTCAAGCGGGCGATCATGAAAGCCGGCGGCTTGAAAGTGGTGGTGTGACATGTCTCATCCAGAGCTTTCTTCCCGACACATTACGCCGCTCCATTGCTCGCACCTGCGGCACAAGGGCATGTATGTCCTGCCCGATACCGCCGATCTCGACCCGATTTATCGCGATCCGATCGAGGCGACCTCCTACTGGTGCATCTGCACGCAGAAGGCGTTCGGTCCGGACGGGCTTCCGGCCGGCCCGGCCCACTGCCGCCACGGCCGCGCTTGCTGCGATTAGGGGGCAGATCTCGATCGGTCCGCTACCGGCTATAATTTACCGAGAGGTTTTCGCATGAAATCAGCATTCTCTGCAGCAGTGGCGGTCAGCCTTCTCGCGTCCGCGTCCCTTTCCGCCAACGATCCGGGCGTGGCCGGCGATTACGTCGAGGTCAGGACCGCGCAGGTATTTGCCGGTGGTTGCATCATGGGCAGTGAAGGCGAAGCGGCCGGCCGCGAGGCGATCCTCGCGTGGCGCGTGTCGCGTGGCGCAGTCGACGGGGTGAGCCTCGATGGTCTCTCGGTCGTGGCTGCGGCAACGGCGGACAACAACTTCGGAACCTACGCCCTCGGCGGCGCGCCGGCCAACGTTTTGAAGTCTGTCGTGCTCGTCGACGAACGGGCGAATGCGGTGCAGCGCCAGGCGCTCATTACGATGGCTCGCAACCTCGCGCCGTCGATCGTGAAGAGCGTAGTCGAGACGCGCGCAGTTCCAATTGCGTTCGAGCGCGCGGGCGATAACGTGACCGTGCGTGCCGGTGAGGCATCGCTCGACGTGGTGACAAACGTTCCGCACTCCCCCAATTGCGGCGCCCTCAAGTGGTTCGAGCCGCTTGCGCGGACAGAAGATGCGGAAATTGGCGTGACGCTATCTCAGGAATGGAGCGGCTCCGCGCTCGGTCCCCGCTGGAAGCAGGTCTCCGACGACAAGCGCTCGTCGTTTGTCGGCAAGTTCTCGTACGACGGACGCTAGCCGGATGATCCGGCTGTCGTTCCCAGCCGCTTTGACGGCTGCACTCTTCGGCGTCGCGTTGCCGGTATCCGCTGCGATCACGGCAACGCGGCACACTGACCCCGTTCCCTCAGAAATTCAAGCTCCGGTAGCTGCCCAGCTCGAGGCGGGTGGCATCCGTGCGTCGGTGGACGGAAAGGCGCTCGATTTCTGGTGGGTGAAGGGTGTGCCACTGACCACGGCCGGCGCGTCGGACTGGTCCGCCGTTGCCGAGGGAGCGCTCATCGGCGCGGTACGGATTAGCGCTGCCTTCCGCGACATCCGTGGCAAGGTCATCAAGCCCGGCGTCTATACGCTCAGGTACGGCGTCCAGCCAGACAACGGCGATCACCTCGGCGTTTCACCGCATCGCCATTTCCTCCTGATCAGCCCCGCTCGCGACGATCGCAATCCAGCGCCGCAAGGACATGAAGGGACGATCGAGCTGTCGAAGGGGGCCATCGGCGGATCGCATCCCGGCGTATGGAGCATCGATCCGCCCGCCGCCGGTCAGGAGGCCGTCCTCTCTCTGCACAAGACCGACCTCGGACACGAGGCCCTCATCGTCGAAGTACCGGCGACGCGTGACGGGAAACCCGAGGGCGCGTTGAGATTCGGCATCGTACTGGTCGGAAAAATCGAGGCTTGATACCCACCGGCAGTCAGCCGCATCAGCGATGGAACTCACCAACCGCGCGGTACTGATTACGGGCGGAAAGCGCATCGGTGCCTCGGTTGCCCAGGCATTGGCCGCGCGCGGCATGGACGTCGCTCTTGGCTTCAACCGTTCGAGCGAAGAAGCGGACGCCGCCGCCGCCGATGTGAGAAGCCACGGGCGGCGCGCCGTCACCATCCAGGCCGATCTCCGTCAGGCCTCGCAATGCGCCGCACTCGTTGATCGAGCGGCCGCGGAGCTCGGTCGTCTCGATGTGCTCGTCAACATGGCGTCCGTCTACTCGCAGGTGTCCTTCGCGGACATTGACGAAGAGCGGTGGGATGCTGTCATCGACGTCGATCTCAAAGCGGCGTTTCTCTGTTCGCGAGCGGCCGTGCCGCACATGCGCAAAGCTGGCGGCGGATGCATCGTCAACTTTTCGGATTGGATCGCCGCGAGCGGCCGCCCGCGCTATCAGGGCTTCCTGCCCTACTACGTAGCCAAGCGAGGCGTGATCGGCTTGACTGAAGCACTCGCGCTGGAACTCGCAAGCGAACGCATCCTGGTGAATGCGATTGCACCAGGTCCAATCCTCGCGCCGCCCGGCACGTCAGACGATGAGTACGAGGCCGTCGAGAAGGCGACGCCTCTTGGTTCCTGGGGCGGCGGCGACGAGATTGCTCGGGCCGTGCTCTTTCTGCTCGAGACCAACTTCACGACCGGTGAGACGATCCGGGTAGACGGCGGTCGCCACGTCAAATGATTGGCAATTCCCACAGTCCAGCTGCCGAACGCGTCAGCCGCGAGGTGTATCCAGCTACACACCGGGTTCCTGATCAGTTGGTCTGCAAGACCTCCGGATTCCGTAACACTAGAGCATTCAAGGAGTTGTCGCCAGGCGATCGATTCGGGCAGAGGAATTGCTTTTCGGAAAGTGACCTGCGCTGTGCGGAGGCGGCAACTGATGAAGGAGCGGGCGTGGACGGAACGCGGAAAGAGTCCAAGCGACTCGATTCGCATAGAACCGGAGACCCCGGTACGACCGTTCGTTCTGCTCGTCGAAGACGATGATGACACTCGTGAGCTGATGGTTACGTTGCTCGGAATGTCCGGGTTTCAAACCTTGCCCTGCCGGACTGCTGAAGAAGGCCTGGAGCAGCTGCGGGAATCGCCGTTCGACCTCGTGCTCACCGACTATTGCCTGCCGCGCCGCACCGGAGGCTGGCTGCTGAAGCAGGCCTCAGCCGAAGGCCTCCTCGACAGCACGCCGGCGCTCGTCGTCACCGCGCATCCAGGTCCTGACGAGACGGACGGTTTCGAAGTGATCCTCAAGCCGTTCGAGGCCGACGCCCTCGTGGACCGAGTGCGGCAGCTGACTACGCACGACTGACCGCTAGACTCGACGCCTTACGAATCCCGCGCCGCTGCGGGAAGAGTGCGGTTATTCGACGATCCATCCACGAACAAATCGGCCATGGCCTGCAGCGCGCCGGTCAACTCCGTGCGGTCTCGCGCGAAGCAGAACCGAATGTAGCCTTCACCGTGTGGTCCAAAGTCGACGCCGGGGACGCAGCCGATACGGCCCCGCGTTATCAGGTGCTCAGCCATCGTCCATGACAGTGAGTCCGCACGCGCCGAGTGTGGGAGCCACGCGGGATCGATCTTGAGAAACGCGTAGAACGCCCCTTTGGGCGGCGTGCCGGACAGCACATCCGCCGCGTACTGCTTTATCCCCTCGTAGAAGAGATCGCGTCGCGCCTGCAGCTCCGTGCGGAATTGCGCGATGTTGTCCTGCGGCCCCTCGAGGGCTCCCATCCCGCCATGCTGCACAATCGACGTGACGTTGCTCGCCGTATAAAAGAGAACCTTCTTCATTCGTTCGCGGAGCTTTGCGTCTTGCGCAGCGAGATACCCGAGACGAAGTCCCGTCATCGCGAACGACTTGCTGAAGGTGAACACCGAGATCGTGCGCTCGTACATCCCCGGGAGTGAGGCCGGGCTGATGTGCTCGGCGTCATCGAAGATCACATCTTCGTACGCCTCGTCGGAAATCAGCCAGAGGTTTCGCTCGCGCACGATACCGGCGATCGTTTCGATATCGGCGCGACTCAGGACCGCGCCCGTTGGATTGTGCGGAGAGTTGATCCAGATCGCTTTCGTCCTGCTGGTGATCTTGGACTCCAGCGTCCGAACGTCGTAGCTCCACCCCAGATCCTCGTTGAGCGGCCAGGGAACCGGACGGCCCTGAGCGGCCAGTATGTTTCCCACACAGGGCGGCCACTCGGGATCGGGGACGATGACTTCGTCGCCTGGGTCGAGAAGTGCCTGACAGAGGATGTACAGCGCGTGGATGCCTCCGGTCGTCACCATCACGTCGTCGGTGGAGCCCAACGGGATACGGTTCGAGCTGCGCAGCTTCGCGGCAAGCAGGTCCAGCAGGCGCGGGAGACCGGTCGTCTGCAGGTAGTGGCTCTGATTGGCGTCGATGGCTCGATGCATGGCCGACTTCACCGAGTCGGGTGCGTCGAAGCTCACATCCCCTTGATCGAGGCGGAAGGGATCCTTGACCGAATACATCATGTCGCGGATGCGAATGATGCCGGAAAAGGGCACGTGATCCAGATGGTTGCCCATGTGACAGCTCCCGACTGGCAGCCGATTAGCCCGCCTTGTCCAGTATTCGATTCAGTGTCAACGCCGCGCGACCGAGTGGGAGGTTGCTGATGTAAAAGTGCTGCACGCCTGCCGATCGCAGCGCGCGAATCGAGCGTGCGCAGATCTCCTCGGCCAAATCACCAGCAGCGAACTCTCCGGCGAGCCCGGCCGGCACTGGCAGGAAACTCTTCAACGCCTCGAGCGTGCGCGGGTTTGCGGACCGGTAGAAAAAGACGCCGAACATGCCTGGCAGGGTCAGGCCGCGCCGCGCCGCTTCCGCCAGGAAGGTTTCCACCGCCGGGAGGCTGTGATGCGACACGATTTGCGTGAGGTAGAACTCGGCGGTGACACGTCCTTCCAGAAGGTGACTGACCTGATCGGCGGCGTTGCTGTGTGGGTTGGCCCAACCGCCGAGCGCAAGCCCGGGTTGATGCTGGCGGATACGCTCGCGCAGCTCCCAGGCGTGATCCACGCAGCGCGGCGGACCCACGCTTTTGTCACCGCCCAGCACGACGAGCCCCTTGAAGCCCTGCTGCTCGGCGCGTTCCGCATATGCCAGGCAGTAGTCCAGCGGATGCTTGCAAGTCAGAAATGGTACGACCGACGATCGCGGAACGTCCGCGCCGAGGTTGATGACCAGATGGCGCAGGTTGTCCTCTTCTTTTAGACCAACAGCGCTGTCGGTCAGGAATACAAAAGTGCCGCTCCGGGTCAAGCCACGGACAGCGTGGTACGTGTCGATCCAGGCGTCCATGCTCGCGCTGGCTTCGAGCTCGGCGCGGGGTGGGCGCAGTTCTGCGGCGACGACCGGTGATCCAGATTGCAGCGTTTCGAGAAGCGTGGCCAATTCGACCAGTATACTGAACGCTTCATGCACGGTGCCGCCGCCCTGCCTTCACTGCCGCTGGCGCCTTACGTCACACCTGTCGAAGAGATGTCGCGACTCCGGCAAGCTCTTGGCGGCGGCCCGCGACTCCTGGTGAAGCGTGACGACGCGATTCCTTTTGCGTTTGGCGGAAACAAAGTTCGCAAGATGCGCCTCGTGGGCGCCGAGGCCGTGGCATCGGGCGCCGACACGCTGATTACGGCGGGAGGCCTGCAGTCGAATCACGCGCGCGTCACGGCCGCGACGGCGGCCACGCTTGGCATGCAGTGTGTTCTCGTGCTCAACGGCACCGCACCGGCGCAAGCGACTGGTAATACGCTGCTCGACGGTCTGCTCGGCGCGCACATCGAATACGTCGATCGACGCGAGGACCGGGCGACCACCATGGCGTCGATCGCGGATGGGCTGCGTCGTGCCGGCCGGTGCCCGTATGTGATCCCGATTGGCGCGTCGACGCCGCTCGGCGCGGCAGCGTTCGTGCAGGCAGTCGACGAGCTGAAGAATCAGGGGATCGAACCGCAGACGATCGTGCACTCGACATCCTCCGGCGGCACGCAGGCCGGCCTGATTGCCGGCTGCATTCGCGCCGGTCTCGCCACGCGGGTCATCGGCGTGAGTGCCGACTCGTCGTCGGCGGATCTCGAAGCCGACATCAGGGCGATTCTCGCGGGCATGGGCTCGCTCGTCGGAATCAGCGAAGGCTTGCTCGAAGCGGCACGCGTCGACATCGACGATCGATTCGTCGGCGGCGGATACGGCGTCGCGTCGCCCGAATCGAACGAGGCCCTCCAGCTCGCGGCGCGCACCGAGGCACTGTTCCTCGACAGCACTTACACGGCGAAGGCCATGGCAGGGTTGATCGCTCGCGTACGCCGTCGCGAGTTCAACAGCGACGAAACGGTACTCTTCTGGCACACGGGAGGACAGGTGGGACTCTTTCGATGACCATGACGCTGACATTTCTCGGTGCGGCCCGCACCGTGACCGGATCGAAGTATCTGCTCGACACAGGTGACGTGAAGGTCCTGATCGATGGCGGCCTCTTCCAGGGCTTGAAAGAGCTCCGCGAGCGCAATTGGCAGGACATGCCGTTCAAGCCCTCCGATCTCCACGCCGTCGTCCTGACCCACGCGCACCTCGATCACTGCGGATACCTGCCGCGACTCGTCAAGAACGGATTCGGCGGGCGCATTTTCTGCACCGCCGGGACGGCCGATCTCTGCCGGATCGTGCTGCCTGATTCCGGCCGCATCCAGGAAGAAGATGCCGCCAACGCCAACCGCAATGGCTTCTCCAAGCATCAGCCGGCGTTGCCGCTCTACGGCGAGGCGGACGCGTTTCGCGCGGTCGCGCAGTTGCAGCCGGTCGGATACGAACGTCCGATGCCCGTGGCTCCGGGCGTCGAGGCCGAGTTCATCAATGCCGGGCATCTGCTCGGTTCCGCATACGCCCGCGTCCGCGTCGGTGGCAAAACGATCCTGTTTGGCGGCGACCTCGGGCGATACGACCGGCCTGTTCTTCCGGATCCCGCACCGATCACCGAAGCGGACTACCTCCTCGTCGAGTCCACCTACGGGAATCGCGTCCACGAACAAGACGATGATGGGACGCGGCTGGCGGAGGTTGTCAGCGCTACCGCGCAGCGCGGCGGAAAGCTGATCATCCCGGCGTTCGCGATCGGTCGCGTCGAAGAGCTCCTGTACTGGTTGAAGCGGCTGGAAGAGCAAAAACGGATTCCGGTGCTGCCCGTGTTCGTCGACAGCCCGATGGCGACGGAGGCCCTCGCTCGCTATACCGAGCGACTCAACGAGCTCGACCCCGCGCTACAGCCCGAGCTGAACGATCCCAAGGCGCCTCACGACAAAGCGGCGCATCAGCCTCAGGACCGCCGCCGGCAGCAGGCGCGCGAAGAACGGCGGGTGTGTGCCTTCTGCACCGAGCGGTTCCGCACGATCGCGTCGCCGGCCGAATCGCGGCAGCTCACGCAATCGAACCGGCCGGCCATCGTGATCTCCTCGAGCGGCATGGCGACGGGCGGACGTGTGTTGCATCACTTGAAAGCGGCGCTGCCGGACAGTCGAAATACCGTATTGATGGTCGGCTACCAGGCGGAGGGTACGCGCGGCCGGCAGCTGGTCGATGGAGAGCGTGCGGTCAAGATTCACGGGCAAATGATCTCCGTGAACGCCCACGTCGAGCGGATCGAGTCGATGTCTGCCCATGCCGATTCCGCGGAGATCGTGCGCTGGCTCGGCGGATTTTCACGCCCACCCCAGATGACGTTCATCGTCCACGGCGAGCCGGTCGCCATGGAGGCTCTCTCGCGGACTGATTCGCGGGAAGCTCGGCTGGCCGGTCCGGATGCCGGAGTATCGCGAAGTCGTTACACTGGAAACATGAGATTGGTACTTCTTCTGGGAGCAGGAATGGGACTGGCAGCAGGTTGGGCTGGAATTCTCGGCGAAAACACTCCGTCAACGGACACTCTTCGACCGCCGGCCGCCGCCTCGGCTGTGGAGGCGCCGCCGGACCGTAAGTACCTGCTCGAGCGAGTGGATGATGCGGCCGTCGTGCAGCTCTATGCGGACGGATTCGAGAAGCTGCCGCTCGAGGAGAAGCAGCTCATCTTCCATCTGTACGAAGCGGCCATTGCCGGACGCGATATCTATTACGACCAGCGGTACGTCCACAACCTGGCTATGCGCGACGTGATCGAAGAAATACTCACGCACGCCGCCGGAGTCGAGCCGGCGAGCCTGGCGGAGATTCAGCGCTACGCAAAACTCTTCTGGGTGAATACGGGTCCTTACAACAATCTCACCGCGCGCAAGTTCGTGATGAAGCTGTCTCCGTCCTCGTTGGCGGCGGCGATCAAAGCTGCGCAAAAGGCGGGCGCACGCTTCCCGACGAAAAGTGGCGAAACGCTGGACGCGATGATTGCGCGGATGTCGCCGCTCTTCCTCGACGCGAGTGTCGATCCCAGCGTGACGAACAAGACCCCCGGCCAGGGGAAGGACATACTCGCGGCGAGCGCCAACAATCTCTACTTCGGCGTCACGATGAAGGACGTGGAGGGCTTCGACGAGAAGTACCCGCTGAATTCCCGCCTGGTCAAACGCGACGGCAAGCTCGTCGAAGAGGTGTACCGGATCGGCGGCCGGTACGACGCGCAGATCCGGCGAATCGTTCAGCACCTCGAGGCGGCCATCCCCTTTGCGACCACGCCGATGGCCACCGCCCTGCGCGCACTCATCAAGTGGTACCAGACAGGCGAAACAGCGGATCGCGTGGCCTACGACATCGCGTGGGTCCAGGACAAGAATTCGCCGGTCGACACCATCAACGGGTTCGTCGAAGTCTATATGGACCCGCGCGGTCACAAGGGTTCCTGGGAAGCGCTGGTCTTCTATGTCGACCCCGTCAAGACCGAAGGGATCCGCAAGCTCGCTGCGGATGCGCAATGGTTCGAGGATCGGATGCCGTGGGCCCCTCAGTATCGGAAACAGGGGGTGCAGGGCATCACCGCCAACGCTATCGACGTCGTGATCGAGACAGGGGACTCAGGACCGATCACGCCCGTGGGAATCAACCTGCCGAACGATCAGGTGATCCGTGAGACACATGGCAGCAAGTCGGTCTCGTTGTCGAACGTCAACGAGGCCTACGATCGATCGATGGCCGCCTCGTTCCGTCGCGAGTTCGCGTGGACGGAGGAGGAAGCGGCCCGGGCTGAAAAGTGGAGCAGCACGGCCGGGGAATTGACCACGAACATGCACGAGGTCATCGGCCACGCGTCGGGGAAGATTTCCGAGAAGCTGAACGGCAGTCCGCAGAGCGCGCTCAAGGAGCAGTACTCGGCGCTCGAGGAATCCCGCGCGGATCTCGTGGCGCTGTACTTTCTGCCCAACCCGCGCCTCGCGGAGCTCGGGATCGTCGACGCCAAAGATCAGGCCGAGATCGTCCAGGCGGAGTACGAGGGCTACGCGCGAAACGGGCTCGTGCAACTGCGGCGCGTCCGTGAGGGAACGCAGATCGAGGAAGACCACATGCGCAATCGGCAGATGATCGTCCGATGGCTCATGGCCAACTCGAAAGCCATCGATGTTCGCGAGCGTGACGGCAAGACCTTCTACGTCATGGTCGACGCCAAACCATTCACGGAGGGAGTCGGCCGATTGCTCGCCGAGGTTCAGCGGATCAAGGCGGAAGGTGACTACGAGGCTGCCAAGAAGCTGTTCGAGACCTACGGGGTGCACTTCGATGCGCGCCTTCGCGACGAGGTCGTGGCGCGCGTGGACAAACTGAACATGCCCTCCTACACCGGTTTCGTTCAGCCCAGGCTGGAAACGGTCAAGGACGCCGCCGGGAAGATCACCGACGTGAAGATTTCCTACCCGATGGATTTAACGGCGCAGATGCTGGAATACTCCGGGCGCAAGAAGACCGAGTGACAGGACGGGCCGGCCGAGCGCCGCGCATTCCGTGTGGGCCGCGGTGCTATGCTCTGAGCCAAAGGAGTGTTCATGAACGCCGCCGTATTCCTGCTGGCCCTCGTCGCGATGGGAACCGTCACGCAGGACCGGTCGCCGGCCAGGCAGCCGCAGAAGGGCGACTCGATAGTCGTCAAAGGCTGTCTGAAGGGGCGCTCCCTCGAGTCGACTGAAACCGGCATCGTCGACAGCGACTCCTCGATGATGACAAGCCTTGTTTATCGTCTCTCGGGTGACAAGACCCTGATCAAGAAGATGCGCGAGGAGCACGATGGCTCACTCGTCGAGGTGACCGGAATCCTGAAATCCACGCTGCCGCCGGCCGGCGAAATGTACGGGACAACGATCGGAAAAACCCGGGTCAGGATCGGCATCGGCAGCCCGAACACCGGTAGTGGCGCCACTGCGGAGGCGAACCGTTCGCTGCCGGTGCTCGAGGTGAAGAACTACGAGGGCGTTCCTGTCAAATGCGGCGGCTGAGGCCTCAGCTGGCCGTTCCGCTGCGTGCGCTGGTCGTCGCAGCGGCCCTGACATGTGTCGCGGCATCGCCTCTCCAGGCCCCGTTCGATCGTCTCGTCGCCGACCGCGACGTTGCCAATGGCATCACCCTTTTCCACCTGACAGATGACGCGCTGATCGATCCTCCAGCGCCGATCTCCATCTGGTTGCTGCGGCTCGATCCGGAGCGTGTCCGGCTGCGAGCGGTCCTGGCCAACGACGAAGTCATGGGAACGGAAACCGTATCGGAAATGGCCGCCAGGCATGGAGCCGTCGCCGCAATCAATGCCGGCTTCTTCCTCCCGAACGGCGATCCGGCAGGTCTGTTCAAGTTGAACGGCCGGCTGATCAGCGACACGACGCGCCCGCGAGGTGCCGTCGGCATTACGGAAGGCGGCGGCAAGGTGCGGCTGCTGTTCGACCGCGTGACCGCCACGATCAGCCTTGCGATTCGCCACAGCTTCGGAAGAAAGACCATCGTGCCGATCGACGGCGTGGACACGACGCGCGCTCGGGGAAAGTTGATGCTGTTTACGCCGGCCTATCATGCCGACACGGACAGCGCGAAGGGGGGGCTCGAGTGGACCGCTTCGGGCCGTCCCACGCGGATCGTCCGTGGTCCGCTGGACGGGGGCAAGACGCCGATACCGCCCGACGGCTTCGTGCTTTCCTTCGGCGGCCGGAGCCCTCCCACGTCGCTGCGCGGCATCAAGCCCGGCGCGCGGGTCGATCTCCTGTCGAACTACGTGCCCCTTAGCGGCGGTGCCGGGGCATGGGGCGTGGCGACGGATATCATTGGCGGCTGGGGACTCCTCGCCCGCGGCGGCACTGACATCACGGATTGGACATCGGAGCAATTTTCTCCAGGATTTGCCGAGACTCGCCATCCCCGGACCATGATCGGCGTGGCCGAGGGAGGAGCGATCTGGCTCGTCACCATCGACGGCCGCCAGCCGAAGCTCAGTTCGGGAATGTCGCTCAAGGAATTGCAGTCGCTCGCCCGCCGGCTTGGTCTAGTCGATGCCTTGAACCTGGACGGCGGTGGTTCCACGACCATGTGGGTGACAGGAAAAATCGTCAACAGCCCATCCGACGCAGCCGGGCCGAGAAAGGTCAGCGACGCGCTGCTCGTTTTTCCGGTCCAGCACTAGAATCCTCCCAATGCCAACGGCGGCCACGTATCGGTTTGGCCCTTTCGTGCTCGATGGGTCGTCGTACCGCCTCGCTCGAGACGGTGAGCCAATCGCGATCTCGCCGAAGATCATCGATCTGCTCTTGTACCTGGCGGCGCGCCCGTCGACGCTCGTGTCGAAAGACGAGCTGTTCAAGGCGCTCTGGCCCGATGTGGCCGTCACCGACAATGCGCTGACGCAGGCAATCTCGGAGCTTCGCCAGGCGCTCGGCGACGACCCGGTGAAGCCGACATACGTACAAACGGTTGCCCGGCGCGGATACCGGTTCATTGCTCCCGTCGAAGCGATCGTCCCCCGACCGGCATTTCCGGCCGATGCACGACCTGAGGAAACCGCGGCTGTCAGCACGGTTGCCGTACTCGATTTCGAGAACGTCAGCGGCGATAGTTCGCTGGCGTGGTTGGCATCAGGAATCGCTGAAACCGTCAGCAACGATTTGCGCGCGGCCACGCTGCGCGTGATCGATCGCATCCAGGTCGTCGAAGCCGTCGGCCGCATCGGTCGCGACCTGGCGGCGCTCCGCGCTGCTCTCGCCATCGACCTGGCCGTCGTCGGCAGCTTCCAGCGGTCGGGCGATCGTCTCCGCATCACCGGACGCGTCGTCGATGCGACGACCGGCGAGACGAGAGCAGACGCCAAGGCGGACGGCGCGCTCGAACAAGTGTTTGAGCTGCAGGATCGGGTCGTCGCGCAGCTGTCGGAAGCGCTTGGGACGACACAGGCGCGCTCGGTGCAGGGTCGTCACCGGGAAACGAGCAGCCTCGAAGCGTATCAGGCGTTCACCGAAGGCCGCGTGCGGCTCGAATCGCTCGATTCGGCGCGCGTTCCAGGCGCCATTGCGGATTTCGAGCGGGCGATAGCGCTCGACGCCAGATATGCGGCGGCACACGTCGGGCTCGCGAATGCCCGTTTCTGGCAGTACCGAGATGTCGCGGGCGCGAAACCAGCCCGACGGAGCGCTGCTCGCGCGTTCGGTCGATCACGTGCGCCGCGCCATCGAGCTCGATCGCGATTTTGCCGAAGCGCATGCCACGCTGGCGTTTCTACTGGTCAGCGCCGGGCGTTCCGCCGACGCGCTCGCGGCGGCCCGGCGCGCCGTTTCGATCGATCCTGACTATTGGGGCCACCAGTTTCGGCTGGCGCATGCGGCATGGGGCGAGGAGCGGCTGCGCGCGCTCGCGCAGGCCGTTGAGTTGTACCCGGATTTTCCTTTCGTGCACTTCGAAGCGGCGATGGTCCATATCGCCCGCGGCGCTCTGGATCGCGCCGAGTCGGTGCTGCGTGAGGGCGCGATCGTTCAGGACCGGCAGGCGGATCTCAAACAGCGCTACCCCGCGAAAGGATTGCACTGGCTGCTCGGCCTCGTCCGGCTAGCTCGGGGCGATGCGGGGGAGGCGCTTCTCGAGTTCGATCGGGAGATCGCCAGCGGTCCCGGACAGCTTTATGCGCCCGAGTTCGCGATGAACGCGCACGATGGTGCGGGCTTCGTGCACCTGCAGACCGGCGATCCGGCCGATGCGGCGTTTCGATTCCGCAAAGCGCTCGAGCTCTTTCCCGACCACGCAAAATCGCTGGTCGGTCTCGGTGCCGCGCTGTCGGCCGATGGCGAGGCCGCGGCGGCCGAAGCAGCCTTCGCGAAAGCGGTCGTGGCGATAGATTCTTTACGCCGCGGCGGGCGCACCGGTGAAGCGACGCTGGCCGAAGCGCTGAATCATGTCGTGCGCCGGCGCGAGGACGCCGCAGTCAACTGCCTGCAGACGCTCCTCGATCGTCCGGAGATGTCGTTTACCGGATGGACGATCCCAGTGGAGCCGCTCTTCCAGGAGCTCCGCGACAGGCCCGCTTTTCAGCCCATTTTGGGCCGTCTCGCCGAGCGCGCCCGCTGATTTCAGGCTAATTCACCCCCGCTTCAGGACTTCTCACTGGCCGGAGCCGTATCTTGGCGGCATGACGATTCCGTCCGGTGCGCCGTCAGTCGCCCGACATACCGCGGTCCCCGCCGGCAGCGCCGTCAATCGTCTGCAGCCGTCGCCCGGTGCCACAGCGGTCAACGATGTCCACTCGCAATTGAATCGTACGCGCGTGGCCGCGATTGCCCGACCGGCGTCGATAGACGAACTGGGTCGCGTCGTACTCGACGCGAGAGATCGCGGCCTTCCGTTGAGCGTCTGTGGCAATCGCCACTCGATGGGCGGACAGCAGTTCTGCACGCGCGGGCTCCTCGTCGACACGACAGCGCTGACGCGCATCGTCGATCTTGATAGCGAACGCGGTCTGATCACCGTTGAAGCCGGCATCGAATGGCCGGAGCTCATCGCACATCTGGCGTGGACGGCGGCGGGACAGCGAGAAGCCTGGAGCATCTCGCAAAAGCAGACCGGGGCCGACCGGATGACCCTTGGTGGTGCTCTCGCCTCGAACATTCACGGGCGCGGGCTGCGCTTCAAACCAATCGTGGACGACGTCGAAGCCTTCGAGATCGTCGATCCCTCGGGCGCTCTCGTCACCTGCAGCCGGACGCAGAACGAGGACCTGTTCGCTCTGGCGATCGGCGGTTATGGCCTCTTCGGACCGATGGCGACGATCACGCTCCGTCTCACCAAACGGCACAAGGTTCAGCGACGCGTTGCCATCGGCTGCATCGATCAGCTGCCCGATCTCTTCGATCGCCGGCTGCGCGAGGGGTACGAATACGGCGATTTTCAGTTCGCTACCGATCCGGCGTCCCGCGAGTTCCTCCAGACGGGTGTTCTCTCATGCTATCGCCCCGTTGAATTCGACGCGGTGATCCCGGAGGTCCAACACCACCTCACCGAACGCGACTGGCGGCGTCTGCTGCTCCTCGCACATACCAACAAGTCGCGCGCGTTCGCCGAGTACGCCCGCTTCTACATGGCCACGGACGGCCAGATCTATTGGTCCGACACTCACCAGCTCGCCGAGTACCTCGACAACTATCACGACGGTCTCGACCCCCAGCTGGCAACCGGCGTCAAGGGAACGGAGATGATTTCGGAGCTTTACGTGCCGCGCTCGCGACTGCCAGCCTTCATGAGAGCGGTCCGCGCTGATGCCATCGAGTGTGGCTTCGACATCATCTACGGCACTGTGCGGCTGATCGAGGGCGACCATGAAACGGTCCTCGCCTGGGCACGCGAACCGTGGGCCTGCGTCATCTTCAACCTCCATGTCGATCACACGCCGGAGGGCATCGCTCGCGCCGGCGATCATTTCCGGCGGCTGATCGATCGCGCGATCGAGCAGAACGGCAGCTACTACCTCACGTATCACCGCTGGGCCACGGCCGCTCAGGCGCGGACCTGTCATCCACGCCTCGTCGAGTTTCTCGAACGAAAGCGCGCCTACGACCCCGACGGGCTGTTTCAGAGTGATTGGTACCGTCACCACACAACGCTTCTGGAGATTCCATCATGAGAAGAACGACGACGCTGTTGATCGTGGCTGCGGTGGCGTTCATCCTCCTTCCCGGGATGTCGTTGGCGCAGTCGTCTGGCGAGCAAAAACCTGTGACGCACGAACTTCGCCTTCGAGACGGTTCGCGCGTGTATGGATGCATCACATCCGAATCGGATACCGAAGTCGAGTTCGAAACGATTGCCGGCGTCCAACTCCTGGCGCGGCGGGATCAGATCGTCTCGTTGCGCAGAGTTGAGGGCCGATTACACAAAGGCGAGTTTCAGCCCGCGGATCCGAACAACACCCGACTGTTCTTCGCCCCGACTGGCCGCGCTCTTCCTCGAGGCCAGGTCTATTTGGGCATGTATGAGTTCGTGATGCCTTTCGTGCAGGTCGGCATCACCGATCGGTTCTCAATCGGCGGCGGGACACCCCTCATCTTCGGCCTCGGCGACGAGGGTTTCGACAGACCGTATTGGATCACGCCGAAGCTGCAGGTGTTCAACGGCCGCAAGGCACAGGTCTCCGTCGGCATGTTCCAGGGTTTCGGTGGTGGCGAGAGTGCCGGGATCGCATACGGCGTTGCCACCGCCGGCGGAGCCGGCGGGTCGATGACCGGCGGCGCGGGAGTGGCCTACACCGGCAACGGCGATCGCATGGTCGTCGTGATGGTCGGCGGCGATCGTCCGATCAGCCGCTATGTCAAGTTCGTCAGCGAGAACTACATCTGGCAGTCGGGCAACGGCCTGGCCTCGGCCGGCGTTCGCTTCTTCGGCGAACGGGTTGCCGCCGACCTGGCGCTGGTGACGCCGATTGGCAGCAACAGCGGCTTCGTGTTCCCGATGCTCAACTTTGTCTATCAGGTTCTAGCTCGGCGCGCGGCGCTCGGCGCTCAAAATCGGCGTTCGGCGCTCGGCCCTCGGTCGTTCGGGGCTAGCGTGAGTAGAGCGCCCTGGAGATCTCGGCGATGACCGCGGCGCTCTTCTTCTCGTCCTCGATACCGCGCACGAGGACGATCAAAATATATGGCCGCGGTGCGTACACGATGGCGGCGTCGTGATTGATGCGCGTGATGTTGCCGGTCTTGTGCGCCACGGCAATCCCGCGAGGAACGCCGGCGGGAATTCCCTCGTTGAACTTTTGACGCTTCAGAATCTCGACCATCTTGGCGTCAGACGTTGGATCGACCGCTTTCCCGTTCGCGATGGGCTCGAGGAGAATCAACAAGCCCCTGGCAGTCGTGGAGTTGTTCAGGCCTTTCTGGAACGCCTTGTCATCTTCGACGCCCCTCAGTACCTGCATTCCGTCCGCCCCGAGACGTGTGACGGTCCCTCTGATCTTTTCGACTCCAAGCTTCTCGATCAGAAGATTCGTGGCGAAGTTACTGCTGACCGTAATCATCAGCTCACACAGCTGCCGCAGCGTCATCGTTCGACCCACCGCGGCGTAGACCTCGCGGTCTGAGTCGTCATCCACACTGAGGGCGTAGGTGCTGCCGTCAACGATGCTGCGGAATTCGTTGCGGATAGTCAGCTGATCTTCGAGCGAGACGTGGCCGGCGGCGACCTGCCGGAACAGTTCGATCATGACCGGAATCTTCATGGTGCTGGCCGCGTGAAACGGCTTGTCGGGCTCAATGAACATCTCGCCCGAACCATCGAGCATCCGGAACGCCACCGCCACTTCGGCGCCGCTCGCGTCGACGATTCGGCGCACCGCGGCGGTGTCGAGAGGATGTGGAATCGACTGGTGACCGAACAACAAGAAGCCGAGAAGGAACGAGGGCATATTTGGTGAATTGTAACGGCGCTCGGCGCTCGGCGCTCGGCGCTCGGCGTTCGAACGCTCGACGCTCGGCCCTTCGATCACGCCAAAACCGACAGGATACCGAGCACACAGACAACCAGGACTGACAAAGCAATCACCACGGGCGTCTTGGATTCGAGGCTCCGTTGAAGACCGTGAAGCATTTGACCGACACGAGCGAGCTTACTCACAAAGTCCCGAACATCCCGGTCCCGCAGATAGCCGAGACGCACCGCTAGCTCCAGTTGGCAATCCAGCTCGGCTTGTGAACCCAGCGCGATGTTTACGTGATTCAGATAGGCGTTCCGAGAGTGGCGGTTGTAGCCCTCGGCGATGTTGGACGGTATGGACACGGCGCTCCGGCGTAGCTCGCGCGTCAGACCGTACCGTTCTTCGAGCGGAAATCTGTTCGTGAGCGCGTAGCAGTCCACCGCCATCTCCATCGACAGCTGCCAAACTTCGAGTTCCCGGAACGTCTCGATCTTCGCCATGTCGCCTCCCGTTATGCAATCCGTTGAAGCCTTGAAGGTGGCAGATTCAGCCACCCGCTCCGTCCGCTCGCAAGTTGCGGAGCGAATATGAGTTCATCGGCAAATCCCGTTCCGAGCCCGCCGAGCGCCGACCGCCGAACGCCGAGCGCCGAATACCGACCGCCGAGCGAAGCTTGGGTCGAAAAGATCAGAGCGACCGTCACACGTCTCGGGGCGGACGGCATGCAGGTACTGAGGGGCCTCGAAGATGACAAGGCGTTCCAGAAAGGCCTGAACAACTCCACGAGTGCCAGGGGCTTGTTGATTCTCCTCGAGCGTATCGCGAACGGGAAAGCGGTCGATCCAGCGTTTGACGCCACGATGGTCGAGATTCTGAAGCGTCAAAAGTTCAACGAGGGAATTCCCGCCGGCGTTCCTCGCGGGATTGCCGTGGCGCACAAGACCGGCAACATCACGCGCATCAATCACGACGCCGCCATCGTGTACGCACCCCGGCCATATGTGTTGGTCGTCCTCGTGCGCGGTATCGAGGACGAGAAGAAGAGCGCCGCGCTCATCGCCGAGATCTCCAGAGCGCTCTACCCTCGCTAGGCCCGCCTACGCTAAAGCTTCGGCGCGGCAGGCTCGAGTCCCGAGCCCCCGAACCCCCGAACCCCGAGCCCCCGTTATGCTCTTGCTATGAAAGTCCTCGTAGCGGGTGCCGGTCTGGCCGGCTTGACTGCGGCGCGAGAGCTCGAGGCCCATGGGGCTGACGTGACGATCGTCGAGGCGCGGAATCGCGTCGGCGGACGCGTCCATACGCTGCGTGAAGGATTTGCCGAAGGGCAGCACGCCGAGGCGGGCGCCGACCTGATCGAAGGCGAGCAGACACACGTGGTCGGCCTCGCGCGCGAGCTGGGCCTGGAGCCGGTCCGCATTCTCCGGCACGGCTGGGGTTTCTACGGCGCCGACAGCAAAGGTCGATTGCGTGTCAGACGGTCGCTGCAGGCCTTCGAGAAAGCCGCCGATCGCCTTCAGTCGGAGATCGAGGCTTATCAGCTTGCCGAGAATCGGTGGAGCTCCCCTGTTGTTGCCGCGATCGCCCGTCAGTCGGTGGCGGATTGGCTGGCGCGCACGAGGGCGGACGCCGGCTTCGCCGCCGCCATACGCGGGCTGCGCGGATTCTTCCTGGCGGATCCCGAGGATCTGTCGCTCATCGCACTCGTCGATGAGTTTGCATCCGGCGATCAGCCAGGCTCCGGCCGGATGTATCGGATTGCCGACGGCAACGACCGTTTGACGACGCTCGCGGCAAAGCGCCTGCGCGGCCGCTTGATCTTGAACTGCATGCTACGGCGTGTTTCCCAGGACGGATCCGGTGTTCGGGCGACGGTCGAGGATACGAGGCAACGCGAGATTCAGGCTGACTACGTGGTGCTCGCACTCCCCGCTTCGACGCTCCGCGATGTCGTCTTCGAACCGGGGCTTCCCGACGAGCAGACACGCGCGATCGTCCGGCTGCGATACGGTGCGGCGACGCGAGTGCTGCTGCAGTTCGCCACGCGCTTCTGGCGCAGGCCGGGCCAGCCTGCGGCCTATGGCAGCGATCAGCCTATCGGCGCCGTGTGGGATGGTAACGAGCAACAATCGCGGCGGCCGGGTATCCTGACACTGCTTGCCGGTGGACGCGCGTCCGCGGAGCTCCGGACGATCGTTGGTTCAGGTGGCGTCGCGGCGCTGGTCGACAGGCTCAAATGGCTCGGCCGGCCGTCGCCTCTACTCCAGCATCGCGTTGTCACCTGGGAGGACGATTCCCTGGCGCGTGGTGGGTACGCGTTCTTCGATCCGTCGTTCGAGCCCGCGCTGCGAGAGTGGCTGCCGCGCGCCTACCGGCGTCTGGTATTTGCGGGAGAGCACACCAGTCTTCGCTGGCAGGGTTACATGAACGGCGCTATCGAAAGCGGCAAGCGAGCGGCGGCGGAAATTCGCGCGATGCGCGCGCTCAGCTCGACGGCGTCGAAATCTGGGTGATGGCGTCAGCGGCGACGGCCAGCGGTTTCCACGTATCGGGATCCTGAGAGACGAGCGTCGAGAAGTACAACGCCACATCCTCCGGCGGATGCGATGATGCGAGCTGAGCGACCGCCTCTTTGAGACGCTCGCGGTCCGGCTGCTCGATCTTTTCCTCGGTGATCAATCCATCCTCGTGGGCGATGCCGAGCGAGTCGAGGAATTTTCCCATCATCGGGCGCTGCAGTTGCAGGTGATACTGGACGAGCGCACGCGACGCCACCGAATCCGACACCGAAGGCAGCCGTGCCAGATACTGAGCCTTTTTCGAGAGTGACAGTCCCATCACGCTCTTCGCGCGAAACTTCATGTGGCTGGCAATTGCCGCAATCGCCTCCACTTGTTGTTCGGCTGACTCATCGTCAGACCAGAAAAGCTCTGCCGCTTCGATCCGACGCTCCGGGGACATTCGTTTCCAGATGCGCGAGGGCCGGAAAGCGCTCAAATCTTCCGTCATGTGGCCATCTTAGCCCAGCGCGCAACGTTCCCAGGCACTCGACCGTCTAAACCGCACTATGGGCGCTTCTTCCTTCCTCGATACCTTCTTTCAAGACCTGCGCTACGGTGCACGGACGCTCGTCCGGCATCCAACGTTCGCGCTCGTCGCCATCTTCACGCTGGCGCTGGGCATCGGGGCGAACGCCGCAATCTTCAGCGTGGTGAACGCCGTGCTGCTCCGACCTCTTCCGTGGCACGAGCCGGATCGCGCGGTGATGATCTGGAGCCGGTGGATTTCGTTCGACAAGACCTGGGTGGCGGAAGGAGAAGTCGTCGATTACCGGAAACGGGGGCAGACCCTCGCGGAAGTTGCGGCGTGGAGCGACGGTCAGGTGAACCTCACCGGCGACGGTGAACCGGAACGAGTCAGCGCCGCGGCCGTCACTTCCAATCTGTTCTCGACGCTCGGCGTCAGTCCGAGGATCGGTCGCGTCTTCACGGCGGCGGAAGATGTGCCCAAGGGTCCTGACGTGGTCGTGCTCGGCCATGCGCTCTGGACTCGACGCTACGCGGCGGACGCCGGCATTGTGGGCCGCTCGATTCAGGTGAACGGCCGCGCGCACCTTGTCACGGGCATCATGCCGCCGGACTTCGTGCTGCCCACCGACTTCGAGAACCCCCAACCGACGCAGCTGTGGATGCCGCTGCAGCTCAACCCGGCCAGCACCGATCACGGCAGCCATGGTCTCTATGCCGCGGCGCGGCTCAAGCCCGGTGCCACGGTGCAGCAGGCCGCCGAGGAGCTGCACCGGATCGCGGGTGACATGACCCGCGAGGGTCTTTACCCGGTGCAGATGCGGTTCGACGTGCTCGCCGTCTCGCTGACCGACGAAGTCGTGGGGGGCGTTCGCCGGGCAATCTGGCTCCTCTTCGGTGCTGTGGGATTCCTGCTGCTCATCGCCTGCGCCAACGTGGCCAACCTCCTTCTCGCGCGCGCCGAAGGGCGTCAGCGCGAGATCGCTGTCAGGGCAGCGCTTGGTGCCGGCAGTGGACGGGTCGTGCGTCAGCTGCTGACCGAGGGTCTGGTATTGACCGGCCTGGCGGCGTTGGTCGGCCTGGCACTGGCGTTTTCCGGCGTGCGCTTTCTCGCGTGGTGGAATCCGGCGGACGTCCCACGGGTCGCGAACGTCGGTCTCGACCTGCGCGTCCTCGGTTTCACCGCCGTCGTCGCGCTCGTCACCAGCGTTCTCTTCAGCATCGCGCCCGCGGTTCGCGCACTTCGTCTGGATCTCAACGACTCGTTGAAGGATGGAAACCAGAGCTCTTCGAGCGGCGTGGGTCGACAGCGCTTCCGCAGCGGACTCGTGGTCGTTGAAATGGCTTTGGCGGTGGTGCTCCTGGTCGGCGCCGGGCTCATGCTGCGAAGCCTGTGGGCCCTCCAGCGCGTGCAGCTCGGGTTCGATCCGTCGAACGTGCTCACCATGCGGCTGTCGCTGCCAGAGGCCAGCTACGAAAAGCCGGAGCAGGTAGTCCTTTTCTATTCGCGGCTCGTCGACGGCGTCCGCCAGCTGCCCGGCGTACGGTTTGCCGGTGCGGTCCGCGCCCTTCCGCTCGGATCGACGATCGGTGACTTCGGTCTGATGATCGAGGGATACGTCCCGCCACCCGGCACCAACGCCAAAGGCGATTGGCAGATCGTCACGGATGGTTATCTGGAGGCCATGGGCGAACGTGTCATTCGCGGTCGGATGATCACGCCCGAGGACACCATGGACTCGCAGCTCGTGGCTCTGGTGAACGAGGAAATGGTCCGGCGCTACTGGCCCGGCCAGGATCCTCTGGGCCGTCGTTTCAGAATTGGCGGTGGCAACGCGCAGCGGCCAATGGTCACCGTCGTCGGCATCGTGGCCGACGTGCGGCACAACGGCATAGCGGGCGTGGTCAAGGAAAAGTTCTACGTGCCGCATCGGCAATGGCACAAATCCGTCGGGAACCCCATTCGCAGCATGACGCTCGTCGTGAAGTCGCGCGTGGACGCGGAAACGCTCACCGCCCCGATCCGGCAGCAGATTCGAGCGCTCGACGCGAACCTGCCGGTGGCTGACGTGCGGACGATGACAGATGTCGTCGATGCGACGCTGTCGACGCCGCGTTTCACGGGCGTGTTGTTGGGGACCTTCGCGGCCCTCGCCTTGATCCTCTCGGCAATTGGCATCTACGGCGTGCTCTCTTACGTCGTCAGCCAACGCAGCCGCGAGATCGGGATACGCGTAGCGATCGGCGCGCAGCGCTCGCAGGTGATCAAGCTGGTGCTGCGGAATGGCCTCTCGCTATCGCTGACCGGCGTCATCATCGGCGTTGCCCTTGCCGCCTGGGCCGCCCAGCTGATGCGAGGTCTCCTCTACGACATCCGTCCCGGAGATCCGGCCACGTTCATCGTGGTCGCACTACTCCTGTCGGCAGTGGCCGTGCTCGCCAGCTTTGTCCCCGCCTGGCGCGCGTCGCGGGTTGATCCGGTTGTAGTTTTGAAAGGTGACCCGTCGCTCTCGCACCCGCATTCCGCGCTCGCTCGGGCCGCTGGCGCTGTACTGATTGAAGATTCATGTCATCTGAGCGGCTCTTCACTCCGCGCTTCTTCGTGATGTGCGGATTCACGTTCACCGTATTTCTCTCCGCGTTTCAGCTGCTGCCGACCGCGCCGTTCCACATCCTCGAGCTCGGAGGATCGACGTTCGCGTCGGGACTGTTTCTCGGATTTCTCACCTTCTCTTCGGCATTTTCGGCGCCGCTGACCGGTGCATTTGCGGATCGGATAGGACAGCGGCGCATCCTGATCGTCAGCAGCCTTGCGCTCGCCGTTTTCTCGGTCATCTATGCGCTGCTGAAGGACTTCAGGCTGCTCCTCGCCCTCGCCCTCGTCCACGGCGTGTTCTGGTCAGGCCTGTTGTCGGCCTCGGCGGCGTACATGACCAACATGCTGCCCGAGAAACGTCGGGCTGAGGGAATTGGATACTGGGGACTTTCGACGCTTGCCGCCGTTTCGATCGCGCCGACGGTCGGCTTCTGGATCTATCACCGGGGATGGCTCTGGCTGTGTATCTGCGCCGCGGTGCTCAACCTGGTGATGGCGGGCATCGCCTGGGGCCTGAAGGAGCATCCGCGGATCGTGCCGCACGACCAGGCGCTGGACGGTGGCGGCATCCTCGAACGGCGAGTTCTGATCGTGTCGGTGACGCTGGCGCTGTACTCGTTCGGCTATGGCGGCATCACGAGTTTTGCCGCGATGTATGCGGATGCGAACGGGGTTACGCCGAAAGGACTGTATCTCACGGCACTCGCAATCGTGATCTTGTTGACCCGTCCCATCCTTGGTCCGCTCGGCGATACCTGGGGCTACAAACGCATCTTCATCCCCTGCCTCATCTTGATCAGCTGTGGGATGGCGTGTTTGTACTTCGGCGGCACTCGTACATGGTTGCTGCTGTCGGCGGTGGTTTTCGGTATCGGATTTGGCACCGCGTACCCGAGCTACGTCGGCTACGTGATGCGAGGTGTCCTCTCGCACCGCAGAGGCGCCGCATTCGGCGCGATCCTCGCCGCGTTCGACACCGGAATCGGCACCGGCTCGACGGTCATGGGCTGGCTGATCGAGCGCCACGGCTTCGCCAATGCATTCGGCGCCGCCGCTGCCCTGTCGGCGCTCGCACTCCCCTATTTCCTGATGGTCGATCGCTGGTACGGGGCGGCGGAGTGAAGGGGACTGTCCCCTTTCCTAGAAATAGAACCTCGTTCCGACTTCCATCCGCCTGGCAGCCATCGCCGACGTCGGCTGGCCAAAGAATGGCGACGTCATGACGCCGCTGTAGCCGAGCGGATTCGTGTGGTTGAGGAGGTTCGTGCCGGCCAGAAAGAGCTCGAACCGCCACCGTTTGCTCTCGGCGCCGCCGCTGAAGCCGCCCATCGATTCCGCCGCTGGTCCGCCGATCGTGCGAATCATGATCTGCGGTCCTCCGCCGGCGGTCGCGCCTCCCTTTCGCTCGCCGAACCCGAACGTCCAGCTTACGCGTCCGCCGACATCCCAACGTCCCGCGCTGCGGGCACTGTTTCGTCCGAGGCCAGCGGGCCGGTCGTTGCTAACCGTGTCGCCATTGTCGTCGAAGCCGGTGGTCACGTTGTAGGGCAGGCCGGAGCTGCCGTTGACGGTCGTTGAAAGCTTGAGTCCTCTCCACAGGTCCATGTTGAACAGACCCGATACTCGATGGCGGACGTCGTTCGGCGCGGGACCCCACTCAGAAGCGACGTCGAAGTTGTTGGCCGGCAGGCTGAACGGACCATCTGTATCGTTGCGCGATCGAGCGAGCGAGTAGTTCACGAACAGGTTGGTCCGATGCCAGGGAAGATTCAGGTTCAGGCTCGTGAACAGCATGTGCGACGCCGATCGGGCCGTCGATTCGACCTGCGTCACATTCCCTGCGTCCGGGTCAGGACGGACGCCGAAGGCATCCGGCGCGTTGAGGTTGCGACCCCGGAGCAGGTCTTGTCCCCGCCCGTGCGAATAGCCAATCATCAATCGGACGGCGTTTCCGACCGACCGTTCGACCGCCACGTTCGCGCGCAGGAACGAAGGCATGGACAGATCACTCGACTGGACGATGCGCCCGGAGGGCAAAACGGTGATTGAGCTTCCGGGAACGGCCAGGTAGGGATCGGGAAATCCTGGATTGCGGATCGCGATTTCAGACTGCCGCTCGCCGTCGACGCGAAGCGTCTGCTCGTAGGTCTGCCCGTCGTACCAGTCGTAGAAGAGGCCAACGCCGCCGCGAAGGACGGTCCGGCCGTTTCGGAAAGGCGACCACGTTGCACCGATGCGCGGCGCGATATTCAACCAGTCGTCCAGATGCGTCTGCATCTCGTGCCGCACGCCGAGGCTCAGCGAAAGCGCCTTGTTGATCCGGAGATCATCCTGCGCGTACCACCCGACCTGCGCGTGTGAGAACTCGACGAGTGGATCGCCGTCTCGCTGGGTGAACGTCGTGGGTCGGCTCGCTTGAAAGGCATCCAGACTCGAAAAGGTAAACGTTCCAGCCATGTTCCTGACATCGTCGCTCCGATAGCGCCCCGCTTCGACGAGAACGCCGGCACGCGCCGAGTGTCTGCCCGTGGCGAAGTCCATATCACTCGCGAACTCGACTTCAGCGGCGTGACGTCCGCCGCCAATCTGCGCACCTCCGCCGTTGAATGCGTCGAGGACGAGGATCGCGGGACCGCTGGTCAGCGAATCGGAGGCGGTGTCACCGGTCCGAATCTGGAACCGCGACTCGTTGAAGAAGCGGCGTCCGACCGGTCCGTTGACGGACACTCGGAACACATCTTCGTTCGTACGGCGCGAATACGCGCGCTCCGCAAGATCGAAGTCGCCGACGCCGAGATTCTCGCTGTCGGTACCGTTGCGCTGATAGCTGAGGCGCATCGTGTGTGATCGCGTCAGCGCATGATCCAGGCGCGCTGTGAACCCCGCACGTTCGGACGGGCGGCGAATGACGTCGGACAGGTATGTGCCCGGCAGGGCGGCAAAGATGGTTCGTGAATCGTAACCGTTCGTGCCGTTGCTGCTGAAGGAAAAGCCGGTCCGATCTTTCCAGATCGTGCCCATGGCCGTGAAGGACACGTTCTGCTGTTGCTCGGGGCCCCGCCTGGGCGCCATCGGATTCCGCGCATTGAGTGACTCGTCCCGCAAAGTGAAGTCGGCCGTTCCGCGGAATGGACCGCCGCCGGGAGTGGTCGTGATGTCGACGAACGCCATGCCTCCCCCGTGGTTTTCAGCCGCAAACAGGTCCCGCCTGAAGCGGATCCCACGAATCTGTGATTTTGGCGGCAGCTTCCCTCCGCGGAATCCATCGACGCGGACGACAGCATCCGGACCCGCCATCTGTTTCAGCGTTTCTTCCATCTCGTCCGGATCGTCGGGCAGCGCATCGATCTGTTCGCGCGTCAGCAGGTTGCCGAAGGCGTTGCCCCTGGGGTCGGTGGCCCGCTCCCGGGGATCCTGCCCGACCGTGATCTCTTCCGCCAGCTTCGCCAGATCGAGCTTCATCTCCCGACGCGCGTCGCCGCGCACGCGAAGCTCCGCGAGACGCTTCACCGCAAATCCCGGGGCTTCGGCCGTAATCTCGTAGCGACCGTGCGGCAGCATCTCGAGTGTGGCCTCGCCGCGGTCGTTGGTGACGGCACGTATCGGCTCCGACTCGCCCTCCAGTGGCTGCACGGCGACACTGGCTCCGACGATGACGGCACCAGTGGGGTCGACAACGACTATGCGCAGCGTCGACGTGCGAGGTTGCGCCAGCGTCGGGGTCGCGAGCGCGACGAACACCAGCGACAGCCCGATCAGGCGACGAACGCGAGTTGCTCGACATCGCCTACGAGACCTTGAAGCGGTCCGGCTTGAGTGCCGGGTTGATCCTGTAGCTCTTGACCTCCCACTCTTCCGTCGTCTTCTCGGCAGTCCCGCGCGAGATGCGATGCGGCAGGGACAGACTGCCGACGTCACGGTAGTCCGAGAAGAACAGGCGATATTCGACCATCTTGGGTGGAGTGGCTTCCGCCTGTTTCCGTTCGGCTTCGAGGCGCTCGCGCTCGGCTGCCTCGTTGGGCGCGCGCCGATCCGCTGTCGCGATCACCATGCGAGGCTCGGGCGCCACGTATGTGAGCATCAGCGGGAGGTGCGTTTGCGTGTCGAGGAACACTCGCGCCGCGAAGTTCTCGGGTCCCTTCACGTCGATGATGTCCGCCTTGCCGTCGGCCGCCTCGGCGGTGCCGGCATGCGTGTAGGTAACTGGAAACGAGGACTGCGTGGAGCCGAGAATTCCGAGGAGCAGCCGCGCGAGCTCGGCCTGACTTCGCTGCAGCGCCTGCTTTGCCCGCGCCGGATCGTCGCTCGGCCGATCGATCCGTATTCGCATGCCCGGGTTGGCGGCTATCGCGTCGGCGAAGGGCCGGTCGCCCTCGAACCCTTCGGTTCGCGTCATCGCCATGAAACCGGTGCTCGTATCGACCTTGATGTACTTGTTCGGCAGCTCGACGTCGACTTCGATCTCGCCCGTCACCTGAGAGTTGCCAGCGCCGCCGGCCGGCCCGCCGTTGATGGCGATCGTCGCGCGACCGCCACCGGTCATGTCTGGCATTGCCATCTCGCGCTGATAGGTTGCGCGGAGCGAGAGCGCTTTGACGGCGGCAAGCTTCTGGTCGCCACCCATTGCCTTGCGCGCCTGCGCCATGAGCTGATTGCCTTTGTCTTGTTGTGCGCCGAGCGTTACCGCCGCATAGACGACTGCAACGCCGGCGGTCAGAGATATCGTTTTGTTCATGTGGTTCCTCTTCAGCTTCCAGTTTCCAGGCACCAGCTTCCAGCAAGCCCGCGCCCGAGTGGTTAAGCCAGTCGCTAAGAGATTGTTAAGGACGTAAAACCTGAGGTGTGCACACGCGAGTGCCGCGGGATCGCATGCTAGACTCGCGGCATGAGGGTGGGTTTCAGGCCGCCTTTGCTAGTCCTCGCGGTGGCGCTGCTGGCCCTCATCCTGCTGCTCGCCACGCTGCAGTACGTCTGGCTTGGGCGGATCAGCGAAGCGCAGCGCGAACGCCTCAGCGGCACGCTCAACCAGCAAACGACTGAGTTTGCACAGGACTTCGATCGCGAGTTGACGCGAGCCTATCTGCTCTTTCAGGCCGATGTTCCCAGCCTCGATCAAGGTGCGAGCGCACGGCTTTCAGATCGCTACGATCGCTGGCACGCAACATCGGCGTTTCCGAGACTCATCAAGGATTTCTACGTCGCGACGCGCGGCAAATCGGATGTGTTCACGCTTCAGCAATTCGATACTTCCTCGCGAACGCTGATCGCCGCGGAATGGCCCGCCTCGATGGCCGACTGGCAGTCGCGGCTGGCCATCCAGACGGAGCACCCCGACGGATCGACGTTGGTGATTCGCCGGCTTGCCGCGCCGATCTGGGAAACAGTCCCGGCGCTCGTTGTTCCGGCGCCAATGTTTTTCGTGGGCGAGCACGCGCGGCCACCGTCGCCATCCGCCCAGGATTTTTCGTACACCCTGCTCACGATCGATCTCGACTACGTCAAGACCGAGCTGCTCCCTTCGCTCGCCGAGCGTCACTTCCGCAGGGCCGGTGATGAGAGTGAATATCAGGTTGCCGTGATCGATCGCGTGAGCTCGGGCGAACCGATCTATCAGTCGACGGCGGCATTCACTCCGCGCGGCGGCGAGAACGGGGACGCGAGCGCGCCGCTGTTCCAGGTTCGCACGCAGGATTTCAGTGCGCTGGCCGCGGAGGTCCGTCGATTTGCCACGTTCAGCTTGAAGACCACGAATACCGAGCAGCTGATCGAGCGGCGCCAGGGCGGCCGCTCCTCTGCACGTCCGCCGAACCAGTTCTCCATCGTCGTTCAACAGGGAGGCGGGAGCGACGGATTGGCACGAGGAGCGGCGGGAGTCACCCGTCCCATGCCGCCAGCGCCACGCTGGCAGGTCGTTGTGAAGCACCCGGCCGGATCGCTCGAGGCCTTCGTGGGCAGCACACGGCGCCGCAATCTGATCGTGAGTACGAGCATTCTCGCCGTGCTCGCCGCGAGTATGGCGTTGCTCATCGTCTCGACGAGACGGTCGCAGGAGCTTGCACGACAGCAGCTCGAGTTCGTCGCGGCGGTATCGCATGAGCTGCGCACGCCGCTCGCTGTGATCCGCTCTGCCGGTGAGAATCTGGCGGACGGCATCGTTCACGATGAAGAGGGTGTTCGCAAGTACGGAGGCTTGATACGCGCCGAGGGTCGCCGGCTCTCCGAGATGGTCGAGCAGATTCTGGAGCTGGCGGGGATTCAGTCGGGCCAGCGCGGCTTCACGCGCCAGGCGGTCGCCCTGGCGCCACTCGTCGCCGATGTCCTGTCCACGTCGCAGTCCCTCATCGACGATGCAGGCATACGCGTGGAGCTCGATTTGCCGCCCGAACTGCCACCTCGTCCGCGGTGATGAGCCGGCGCTCCGTCGTATGTTTCAGAACCTGATCGGCAACGCCATCAAATACGGCGCGGACGGACGCTGGATGGGCGTTCGTGCCAGGCAGATCGGAAGTGACGTGGTCGTCACCGTCAGCGATCGCGGCATCGGCATCCCGACGGCCGAGCAATCACGGATCTTCGAACCGTTCTACCGCGCTCCAGACGTGGTCGCTGCACGGATTCAAGGTGCAGGCCTCGGCCTGAGCCTGGTCCAGCGCATCGTTGACGCCCACGGCGGCCGCGTCACCGTCAAGAGCGTGCCGGGGGAAGGCAGCGAGTTCGTGGTTTCGCTGCCGATTGCCGCTGACGAAGCCGGCGAGACCGTGCGGGCCGCCCGGCAGAGCGCAGAACCGGCGCAGTCGTCGTGAAGCGACTGCTGCTCGTCGAAGACGAGCCTGGGCTGGTCACGACGCTGAGCGATCGGCTCTCCCGCGAAGGGTACAGCGTCGAGACGACGGCCGACGGCGAGAGCGCGCTCGAGCGAGGCGCCTCCGAGGCGTTCGATCTGGTGATCCTCGACGTGATGCTGCCGCGGCTGAATGGCTTCGACGTTCTGCGTGAGTGGCGGAGGCGCGGCGTGGACGTGCCGGTGATCATGCTGACGGCGCGCGGACAAGTGGTGGACAAAGTCGTCGGACTCAAGCTCGGGGCCGACGACTACGTGACGAAACCGTTCGAGATGGTCGAGCTGCTGGCCCGCGTCGAGGCGAAGCTGCGGCGAGCGCCGGAACGCACGAATCCAGTCGATGGGCACCAGTTCGGCGACATACGCGTCGATTTCCGCAAGGCTGAAGTAACCAAGGCCGGCGCCCCGCTGGACCTGTCCGCCCGTGAATTTCAACTCCTTCGCTATTTCATCGAACACCGCGGAGCCACCCTCACCCGTGAGGAACTGCTCAACGAAGTGTGGGGCTACAACGCCATGCCCTCGACGCGGACCGTGGACGTCCACGTCGCCTGGCTCCGCCAGAAGATCGAGCCCAACCCGAGACATCCGCAATTCATCCTGACCATCCACGGAATGGGATATAAGTTTGCGGGATAATGATTTGCGACGCGCACTGCCACTTCTTTTCCCAACGCTTCGTCGAGATACTGACCCGCGATACGCCGTTCGCTAGTCGCGGAGAGGTGGACGCGTTCGACGTCCTCGGCTGGGATCACCCGCAATCGCCCGACACCCTTGCCGATCGATGGATTGCGGAGCTCGATCGTCACGGCGTCAGCCGGGCGGCGCTCATCGCCAGCGTGCCGGGAGATGAGGCGTCGGTCGCCACCGCCGTGGCCCGGCATCCGGCGCGATTCGTCGGGTTCTTCATGTTCAACCCGGTGGCCTCGGATGCCGACCAGCGACTCGAGCAAGCCTTGGAGTCCGGGCTCCGCGCCGTCTGCCTGTTTCCCGCGATGCACGGCTACGAGCTGAACGATCCGCGTGTGGCTTCGGTGTTTGCTGCTGCCAGCCGGGTTCGGGCGGCTATCTTCGTTCACTGCGGCGCGCTGACGGTGGGGGTGAGGCGCAAGCTCGGTCTGCCCTCTCCCTTCAACTGGCGGCTGGGCGACCCGCTCGCGCTGGCAGCCGTCGCGGTACGTTTCCCCGACGTTCCAGTGATCGTGCCCCACTTCGGCGCCGGGTTTTTTCGTGAAGCACTGATGGCGGCGGACCAGTGTCCGAACATCCACCTCGATACGTCCAGCTCCAACGATTGGATCAAGTACCACCCCGGTCTGACGCTCGAGGCTGTATTCAGGCAGGCCCTTGCCGTGGCCGGTCCCGAGCGCATGCTCTTTGGTACCGATTCGTCGTTCTTTCCGCGCGGATGGCAGAAGCCCATCTACGTCGCTCAGCGCGCGGCGCTCGATGCCATCGGTGGTGACGTCACGAGCCACGATAAGATTTTCGCGGACAACTTCAATCGGCTCTTTGCGGCCGACTGACGAGAGAAGATGATCAACTCCCAACCGCCGGCAGTCGTAGCGCGCGGCTTCAGCCGCGCGTCATCTGACGCCGAGCTGAAGCTCCGCGCGACGGGCGTCACTGCGTTGTTCTTTCTGCTGCTCGGCCACGTTGCTGCACCCGCGCAGCAGCCCGCCTCCGTTGCCGCCGACCTGGTGCTCTTGAATGGCAAGATCGTCACGCTCGAAGAAAACGCCCCGCAGGTCGAGGCCGTGGCCATCGGCGGAAACCGCATCGCCGCGCTTGGCAGCAGCGCGGAGATGAAGCGCCACATCGGAGAGAAGACTCAGGTCATCGATGTCGCCGGCGCGCTCGTGATTCCCGGTTTCGTCGAATCACACGGGCATTTCAACGGCGTCGGTCTCGCACAGCTGAACCTCAACCTGATGAAGGCGAAGAGCTGGGACGAGATCGTCGCCCAGGTGGAACAGGCGGTGAAGAAGGCCAAGCCAGGAGAGTGGATCTACGGCCGTGGGTGGCATCAAGAGAAGTGGAACGTCAAGCCGACGCCGGAGGTCGAAGGATTCCCGATACACGAGTCGCTCAGCCGCGTGTCGCCGGACAACCCGGTCCTGCTGACGCACGCCAGCGGCCATGCCACCTTTGCCAATGCGCAAAGCCATGGAGCTTTCCGGGGTCACGCGAACGACGCCGAATCCGCCGGGAGGGGACTTTCTACGGGACGCCAGCGGAAATCCGACGGGCCTCTTTCGCGAGACGGCCTCGCGCCTGATTCGAACGGGCACGGGCGAGCCACCGCGTACCGCGGAAGAAGAAACGGCGCGGGCGCGCCGGATCCTCGAGCTCGCGTCGCAGGAAGCGGTATCGAAGGGCGTGACCACGTTCCAGGACGCGGGTTCGGGGTTCGCCACCGTCGACCTCCTGAAGAAGATGATCGACGAAGGGCGGATCAATGTCCGCCTGTGGATCATGCTCAACGCGAACAACGAGGCGCTTGCGGCGAATCTGGAGAACTACCGGACGATCGACTACGACGACGGATTTCTGACCGTCCGCGCCATCAAGCGCCAGATCGACGGCGCTCTCGGACCACGCGGCGCATGGCTTCTCGAGCCGTATTCCGACAAGCCGGATGACATCGGCCGCAACACGACACCGCTCGCCGACATTCGTGAGACGGCGAAGCTCGCGATGGAGTACGGATATCAGCTCTGCGTGCACGCGATTGGTGACCGTGCCAACCGCGAGACGCTGAATATTTTCGAAGAAGCGTTCAAGGCCAATCCCGACAAGAAAGACGTGCGATGGCGCGTCGAGCACGCCCAGCATTTGCATCCAGCCGACATCCCGCGCTTCGGCAAGCTCGGAGTCATCGCGTCCATGCAGGGGGTGCACGCGACGTCGGATGCGCCCTATGTGCCCGCGCGGCTTGGCGCCAAACGCGCGCAAGAGGGCGCCTACGTCTGGCAGAAGCTGATGAAATCAGGCGCAGTCGTGACGAACGGCACCGATGCCCCGGTGGAGGACCTCGACCCGATCGCCGGCTACTACGCGACCGTGAGCCGGAAAACGAAGGACGGGACCGTGTTCAACGGCTGCCGAGCGAATGAGCCGCATGGAAGCGCTCAGGTCGTACACGATCAATGGGGCCTACGCCGCGTTCGAGGAAGACACCCGGGGAACGATCAAACCTGGCAAGTACGCGGACCTGGTGGTGTTGTCGAAGGATATCCTCACCATCCCTGAGGATGACATTCCATCCGCTGAGATTCGCTACACGATTGTGGGAGGAACGATCCGCTACCAAAAGGCGCGATGATTCCCGAAGATCTCCTACGGAAATGGTTATCTGGTTCCCACCGTCTTACGCGCAGGGCCTTTCGAGGGCATCTTGCGGCGATACTGATCCTGGAAGCGGTTGCACGCACGGTGGAAGCGCTCGGTGAGCGCACGGCCGGCTTCTCCGGGCACCGGGCCGAGCCGGCTCCACGCCGCCTGCGCCTGACGCACCTCTTCTCCCATCTGGCGCCATTTCGATTCTTCGCCGGCCCGCCCGCCGATGGTATTGGCGGCGAGCGCTTCACGCAGCATCTCAGCCAGCGCCTGCGAGGAATTGGCCGGCTGCACCACGGCATTTTCGACGCCGAGGGCTTCCACCTTGGCGCAGAGCCGCTCCATCTTCTGCCGGTTGGCCTCGGCGTCGAGCTCCGTGCCGACGAATGCGGCAGGATGCGCGGACATGACGTTTTCGAGCGCCGTCATGAACCGGCCGCTCAGCGGATCGGCGCCGTGACGCACGACCGCCGTCGTGAGGTTCCAGCGGCTGCGCAGCGAACGCACACGTTCGAGCAGTCCTTCGGCGCCGCCGGGCACAGCTGTCGGTGCACCCGCTCGCGTCCTCCGGCGAGCTCGCCAGCGCCTCGAGCTCCGCCAGCAGCTCTTCGCGGTGGGCCTGCTTGGATTGCAGGTCGATTTCATCGCGATGCTTGAAGCGTTCGAAGAAGAGATCCGATGCAGCGCGGAATCGCTGCCAGATCGCCTCCGACTTGTTGCGGCGCACCGGGCCGACGTTCTTCCAGTCGGCTTGCAGCCGGCGAATTTCGGCAGCCGCCTTGTCCCACTCGGTGGACGCGGCGAGCTCTTCGGCGCGCTTGCACAGCGCTTCCTTGCGCGCCAGATTCGCCGACCACACTTCTTTCCGTTCGGCCAGATCCGCATTGCGCCGCGTGAAAAAGCGATCGCACGCCTCGCGGAAACGCTTCCACGTGGCCTTCGACTCCTGCCGTGGCACCGGTCCGATCTGCTGCCACTCGACCTGCAGCTTTTTCAACTCGTCGGCGGTCTTGATCCAGTCCGTGGAGTCGGCGACCGCTTCCGCGCGTTCGATGAGCACGATCTTGCGTTCGAGGTTCTGCCGGCGCTCCTCGTTGCGGTGCACGAAGAACTCGCGGACGCGCGTCTGCATCGGGTCCGCCGCCTGACGGTAGCGATGCCACAGTGCCTGGGCCTGCGCTCGCGGCGCCTCGGCGACGGTTTTCCAGCGTTCCTGGATGTCGTGCATTTCGCGGGCGAGCTTCTCGAGATCCTCGTCCTTGGGGCCCCCGCCTTCCTGATCGAAGCCGAACTTTACGCGCAAGGCTTCGGTCTTCGCGATCAGCTCTTCCTGCACGGCGGCATTGGCAAAGCGCTTCCACTCATCCATCTCGCGCAGATCGTGGAGGCGCGGATTCAATGTCGATTGCGCCTGTCGCAGCCGGTCGGCGAGCGCGTGCCGTTCCCGCTCATCGGTGATGCCCGGCGGGATCGCGTCCATGCCGGATCGCAGATCCCGCATCAGCCGGTCGGCTTCGCGTAGCGTGAGGTCTTCGGCCGCCGCCCGCTTGGCCGCGCGATCGATCAGCTGTTCGACCCGCTGCAGCTGCTGTCGCACCGTCCGTTCCGCCGCGGCTCGCCGCTCTTCCTGGCGCTGGCGTACGCGCTCGACGGCCGCTGCGTATCGTTCTGACACCGCGGCATCCAGAGCATCGGCCAGCGGGTGCAACCCGTCCCATTCCTTGACCAGGATCCTTCCAGGCGTGCTCGGACGACTCGTTCTGCGCGGCGAGCGAGGCGGCCTCCTGCGAGATCTCATCGAGCCGGGCGTGAACGCGCTCGGCTTCCTGTCGGTTGCGGAACCGCTCGCCGGCCTTGTCGGTGCCGGCGAGGAAGCGCGCGCGCAGCGCGATCAGCTCCGGATCCGCAGGGTCGCCTGCGAGAGCATCCCAATCTGTCTGTGCTTGAGCAATTTCTTGTTCCGCCATATCGCCACGTATCTCCTCGACGCGAGTGCAAAGTGCCGTTGCCGCCGCCAGAACCGACATCCGCTGTTCTTCCGCCGCGCGCTTTGCCGCCAGTTCCTCCTCGTATCTCGCCACCGACGCTCGCACCGCGTCCGACAGCGCACCGTATCGGCTGCCGATTTCCGGATCGAGGACGTAGGAGGATTCTGAGGAGAGGGCGCGCCAGTCAGCCTCCGCTTCGGCCAGGCGCTCGGCCGTGCCAGCCCCTGCCGGCTCGCTCGCGCACGCCTCGATGCGAGCCAGTACCTTGGCGACCCGCTGCTGCCAGGCCTCGTGCGCGGCACGCCTGGCCGCTTCTGCCTGATCGAGCGACTGCGCCATGGCCCGCGCCTGTTTGGCGACGGCTTTGTTCTTCCCGCGGCTGGCGATCGTTTCGAGCGTTTGCCTCAGCGCGCCGTCGGGATCGGCTGAGGCGACCCGCTCGAGCGCCGAGAGTCCCGCATCTTTGTGGTCGGTTTTCAGCGCGACGTTGACGAGCTCGGCGCGATCGGCAATGCGTGCGACCGCTTCGAGCGCGGTCTGCGGATCCGCGGCGTGCCGCGCGACGCTGCCCAGGGCACGGACCTCGTGCACGCGTCCGAGCGCCGCCGTTCGAACGGTGTCGTGCGGAGACTGCTTGGCGATCGTCGACAGTTGGCGCGGATCGTCGAGACCCTCGAGCGCGAGCGCCGCTTCCCCGTCGTTGTCCGCTGGCGCTGTCGCCACCGCCACCAGACGATCGGCTACGGTCCGTTTGAGGTCTTCGTCTTTTTCGCTGCGAGCGACCCGCACCAGGTCCTCGGCAAAGCTCAATCGCGCGACGGCAGCCCGGCGCACCCGCAGATCGGGATCCTCGGTCGCCAACTCCAGCAGCACGCTTCGGTGGTCCCCGTCGTCAGGGACCTCCGCGACAGCACCGGCCCTTACGGCCGGATCGGCGTGCCTCCAACGTGGCTGGGGTTTGAAGCGATCGAGAAATGCCATGAAACCGCTAGCTGTTCGATTCGGTCGTCAACCACTCCGCGATCTGCTCGCGGGTCAATCGATGGTCGTCGTTCAGGTGCACGATCATGGACGCCAGCGGCAGCCGCTTCTCGCAACCTTTGGGACAGCGCTTCGTCACCTCGTCGAGGCAACGGAAGAGCCTCTCGAGGTGATCCGGCACCAGCTTCCCGTGGCCGCGCGGCAGGTGGTAGACGCCCTCGTAAACGGCGCCCAGTGCGCACGACCCGCCCTTCTCGTCGAAGTAGCTGCCAAAGCACTGGTGCCCACGGCTCGAGCCCGCCCTGATGAACTCCGCGAGTTCCTTCTGCTCGTTTTCGAGTCCTGTCGCCATCGCGGTCTCCTCGGGCGCTTCGCGCACCGCTCCCGATAGTGTGCGGCCCCCTGCAACATGCTCGCCTACACATAAGATTGTTTCAGTCCATTGTAGCGCAGCATTTTCCGCGAGTTTTGCGCGTCCTTCCCGAATTTTCGGCGGCCTTTTCGATCCATTCCCTTGCAGATGATCCATTCCCTTGAATAGACGACCGGTCAGCGTTCGCGCCCGACCAGGACCTGTTCGACGCTGGTAGGATCGACGGTAATGTCCGTATTCATAGCAGTCGTTGTCTCACTTCTGTTACAGGCACCTGCGGCTGTCCCGCAGACCGCACCGCCGTCGCCCCCGCAGCCCGCACCTGGGAACCCGGTCGTTCTCATCGCCACGAGCCAGGGGGACATCACGGTGGAGTTGTTCAAGGACCGGGCGCCTGTATCCGTCGCCAATTTTCTGGAGTACGTATCAGACGGGTTTTACGCGGGGACGATCTTTCACCGCGTGATTCCGAGCTTCATGATCCAGGGTGGAGGGTTCACGCCGGAGATGGTGGAGAAGGGTACACGGCCGCCGATCCTGAACGAAGCCACGAACGGTCTCAACAACGTTCGCGGCACGGTGGCGATGGCCCGGACCCAGGCGCTGCGCAGCGCGACGTCGCAGTTCTACATCAACGTTGCCGACAATCGAGGCAAGCTCGATCATCGCGGCTACTCGCGCGAAGACTTCGGCTACGCGGTGTTCGGACGCGTGCTCACCGGGATGGAGGTGGCGGACCGCATCGCCGGAGCACCGACCCACACCGTCGGCCCGCACAGCGACGTTCCGGTTGAATTGGTCGTCATCAAGGCTGTGAAGCTGGTTTCCCAGGGTAGCGAGAAAGCTCCGCCTCCAGCCGCGACACCAGTCCGCTGAGCTGATCGACGACAGCGCGGACCGTATCGGGCTGACTGAGGTCGACGCCCGCCTTCTTCAATTGCTCCATCGGGTAGTCGTTGCCTCCGGACCGCAGCAAGGTCAGGTAACGCTCCCGTGCCTGCCGCTGTTCGACCTCCGTCCCGTGCATGATCTCCTGCGCCAGCCGCGCCGCCGATGCGAAGCACGTCGCGTACTGATAGACGTAGTAGGGCGAATTGAAAAAGTGGGGGATGCGCGCCCACGTGATCCCGGTCATCGGATTCAGATCGAGCGCATCGCCGTAGAAGTCCTTCAGCAGCGTCGTGTAGGTCTCGGTCAGGATTTCGGAGGTGATCGGCTGATCCTGCTCCGTGAGGCGGTGCGCGCGCAGCTCGTAGTCGGCAAACAGCACCTGCGTGTAGAACGTTCCCGTGATGTTGTCGATGGCGTGCTGCAGGAGGACGATGCGCTCGGCGGGATCGGTCGAGTGCGCGAGCATGTTACTCGAGCAGCAGCGCTTCGCTGAGCGTGGAAGGCACCTCCGCGACGAAGATCGTGTAGTTCGAATAGATGAACGGCTGCGTCTCGTGCGACAGGATGGTGTGCATCGAGTGCCCCATCTCGTGCGCCAGCGTGAACACGTCGTCCAGCGTGTCCGTGTAGTTGAGGAGCATGTACGGATGCGTGCCGTACACGGGAGCCGAATACGCTCCCGATCGCTTGCCGTCGTTCTCGTAGACGTCAATCCATCCGCCGCCGAACCCCTCACGCATCCGCTTCTGATAATCGTTGCCGAGCGACGACACCGACGTGACGATGCGGTCGAGCACGTCGTCGTATTGGTACTTCTTGTCGAAGGTGACGAGGGGAATCGAGAAGTCGTACACGTGATACGAGGGCACGCCCAAGATGGATCGGCGCAGGCGGTGGTAGCGGCGCAGCGGTTCGGTACCGGCGCGCGTCGCCTCAATCAGGTTGTCGACGACGGAGGTGGGAATGTTGTCGCCGTGGAGAGCGGCTTCGAGCGTGGAGCGGTATCCGCGCGCGCGCGCCTGGAACCAATCCCGGTGGCAGACGGCGTTGTACAACGTCGCATAGGTGTTGAGGCTGGCCTGGTACGTCTTGTGGAGCGCCTCGAACGCGGCGGCGCGGTCGGCCTGCTCGCGCCGCGTGGCGAGGATCGCGCGATACTGTCCGTACGACACGGTGACCGTTTCGCCGTCCGACAACGTGATCATCGGGAACTTGGCGTCGGCCGTCGACAGTGCCCAGTAGGAGTCGTTGGGCGCGGCCGCCAGACGGCTGGCGAGCGACATCAGCCGCTCCCCTTTTTCGTCGAGCACGTGTTCCTGCTGGCGATAGAGATCCTCGATGGCGAACCGGTACAACTGCAGGGACGCAGTCGAATCGATCCAGGCACGGACCGTGTCGAGCGGTATCTGCAGCAGTTCCGGATTGAACCAGGACTCCGCCTGCTTCCACTTCGCGAAAAGAATCTGCACCTGCTGGCGGCGCGCGTTGACCGTGTTGTCGCGCTGGTCTTCGTCGTATTTCAGTGATGGGAAGTACCAGACGCGATAGGCGAGCTGGCCGAGCTCTTCCGACAGCTTGAACGCATCGAGCAGCCGATCAGGACCGCCGCCGAGCGTGCCTTGCAGCGCGGCGTAGCGCTCGATTCCCGCCTCGAGTCGCTTGTAGGCGGCGTCCCATTCGATCCAGCTCGGGAAGATATCGGTGAGATTCCATTTGAACTGGTCGGGGATCTCCTCGCGCTGCCGGCTGCGCGTTTGCGCCGGTTCGGGGGCGGCCACGTCGGGCGGAGCGAAATAGTCGGAAGGTCGCATCTCGCCAACTATATCAAGGGGCACGTGCTAGAGTGCGCAGCGGCTCGAGCCCGGGAGGAGCAACATGTCGAAGAAAACAGGGCCAGGTCGGCCGAATGTGCTGGAGCGCTTCTCCTCCGCCGTCACCCGCTGGACGGGCAGCACTCAGGCGTTCATCCTCGCCACCGCCATCGTCCTCGTCTGGGGGCTGACCGGGCCTCTGTTCGGCTTCTCCGACACCTGGCAGCTCGTGATCAATACCGGCACGACCATCGTGACCTTCCTCATGGTCTTTCTGATCCAGCGATCGCAGAACAAGGATTCGCTGGCCACGCAGTTGAAACTGAACGAGCTGGTTGCCGCCATCAAGGGGGCGAGCAACCGGCTCATCGACGTCGAGGATCTATCGGAGGACGAGCTGCGCGCTCTTCACCGGCACTACGCGAAGCTCGTGACGATGGCGAGGAAGGAATCAGACGTGACGAACTCGCATTCGATCGAAGAGGCGGAGGCGCGCCATTCGAGCAAGCACAAAGCGTAGGGGTTACACTGAGCCGATCCACCTGACCACCTCGTCAAGAATTCCCGCGAGCACGGCCGCCGGCTTGGGCGCTCCTTTGCCGCCGATCTTGAACGAGTGATCGCCCCCTTCGACGACGAACAGTGTTGCCGAGGGCAGTCGTGGAAGCAGTTCGCGAATCTCGGCCGCCGTACCGAACGCGTCGCGGGTTCCCTGAACGAACAGCACCGGCTGCTTGATGCTGGGCAGATGCGCATCGCGGCGTTGCTGCGGCTTTCCCGGCGGGTGCAGCGGATAGCCGAGGCACACCAGGCCGGCGATGCCTGGGTGGTCCTGCGCGGCGACCTGAGACGCAATGCGTCCACCCATCGACTTGCCACCGATGAAGAGTGGCAGGCCCGGGAACGATTCGGCAGCGGCGGCGATCGCGTCGCGCCACCTGGCTTCGAGGACGGGAGCCTTGTCGGGCACGCTCTTCCGTGCCGCCATATAGTCGAAGTCGAACGTGGCGCAGCTGAGTCCACGCTCGGCCAGTCCGCTCGCCGTTTGTACCAGGAATGGGCTCATCTGTCCCGCACCGGCGCCATGCGCCACCACTAATGCAGCCTTCGGCGAATCGCTAGGGTACACTCGAAGATCCATGTGGTCTCGTCCTCTCCACGCGTCGCTATTCACGCTGATGGCGTTGCTCATCGCCAACGGCGCGGTGGCGCAGCGTCTGCCGGATGGCGTTGTCCCGGTCCACTACGACCTCACATTTGCCCCGGATCTCGCCGCTGCGAAGTTTACTGGAGAAGAACGGATCCGCGTGCAGCTGGCGCGCCCCTCCTCGTCTGTCGTCTTGAATGCTGCTGAAATCACGTTCGGCGAGGTCACCGTCACCGCAGGTGGATCGACCCAGCGTGCCACCGTAACGCTGGACGAGGCCAAGCAGCAGGCGACGTTCACGGTGCCGTCAGCGCTTCCGGCCGGCGAAGCGGAGATCGGCATCAAGTACACCGGAATCTTGAACAACGATCTGCGCGGCCTGTATCTCAGTCACGCCAACAACCGCCGCTATGCGGTGACGCAGCTCGAAGCGACGGACGCGCGACGGATGTTCCCGTCATTCGATGAACCGGCGCTCAAGGCGACGTTTTCAATCACGGCAATCATCGATACACGGGATTCGGCGATCTCGAACGGCAGCGTGGTGGCCGACACACCGGGTCCTGGCGCCGGCAAGCACACGATCAGGTTCGACCTGACACCGAAAATGTCGACCTACCTGGTGGCCCTGGCGGTGGGTGATTTCGTGTGCAACGCGGGGGAGGCAGACGGCATCCCGGTTCGCATCTGTTCGACCCCTGACAAGAAGCAGTTGACCGGACTCGCCCTCGAGTCGACTCAGCAGATCGTCAAGTATCTGAACGACTACTACTCGATTCGGTATCCCTTCAAGAAGCTCGATATCGTGGCTGTTCCCGACTTCGCGGCAGGGGCCATGGAGAACACGGCCGCCATCTTCTACCGTGAGACGTTGTTGCTTGCCGACGACACCGCGTCGGTCGACACCAGGAAGACCATCGCCAGCGTGCTGGCGCACGAAATCGCGCATCAGTGGTTCGGCGATCTGGTCACCATGCAATGGTGGGACGACCTGTGGCTGAACGAAGGCTTCGCGACGTGGATGCAGTCGAAGCCGGTGAAGGCGTGGAAGCCCGAGTGGCATGCCGACCTGGACGAGGTGCAGGACAACCAGAAGGCGATGAGCCTCGATGCCCTGCGCTCGACGCGGCCCGTGCGCACGAAAGCGTCGACGCCGTCGGAGATCAACGAGCTGTTCGACCCGATCGCCTACGAGAAAGGCGCGGCGATTTTGCGAATGGTCGAAGGATGGGTCGGAGAAGAGGCATTCCGCCAGGGCGTGAATGCGTATATCGAGCGGTACAAGTACGGCAACGCGCGGGCGGAGGACTTCTGGGGCACGCTCACGCAGGCGACCGGTAAGCCGGTCGATCGCGTCATGGCGAAATTCGTGGATCAGCCGGGCGTGCCATTGGTGAGCGCCGAGATCAAATGTGCCGGAGCCGGCGAGGCGGCGAACGTCGTGTTGTCGCAAGAGCGCTATCTGCAGAACACCGACGCGGCGGCTGACGGTCAGGTGGTCTGGGATATCCCGGTTTGTCTGCGCGCCGCGTCTGGCAAGACCATCTGTGACATTCTCGATGAACCCCGCGAGAGCATTCGCGTCGACACCTGCCCGACCTGGGTCATGGGCAATGCCAGCGCGCGCGGCTACTATCGGTTTGCGGCGAGCCCCGAGGCGGTGCGCCGTCTCTCCGACGACATCGCGCCGCTCTCTTCTCCTGAACGCGTCGCGCTCGTCTCCGACGAATGGTCACTGGCGCGATCGATTCGTCACGACATCGGTGTCTTTCTCGATCTCGCCAGCGGCTTCCGTCAAGAGCGCACCAGCACCGTCTTGGAAACGCTGACCCGGCCGCTCGGCACGATTGGCGACTACGTGGCCGGCCCTCCGGCGCGGCCGAAGTTCCGAGCCTGGATGTCCCAGCTGCTGTCCCCGGCCTTGAACGAGATCGGCATCACGCCACGGCCGCAGGATACGGATGAAACCCGCTCGCTGCGCGCGACGCTGGTGGCGGCGCTGGGGCAGACGGCGCGCGATGCCAAAGTTCTGGCGAAGGCGCGCGAGCTCGTGCTTCAGGAGCTCGACAAGCCGCGTTCGGTCGAACCGACGCTGCTCAATGTTCTGGTGCCGCTCGCCGCGCTCGAAGGGAACGCGGCCCTCTACGATCGTTACCTGGCGCGGGCGAAGTCGGCGAGCGATCCGGAAGAGCAGTATCGGTACCTCTACGCCCTGGCGTCGTTCACCGATCCCGCGCTCGTGCGCCGCACCGTCGACTTCATTCTCGGTCCCGAGGTGCGTCCGCAAGATGCGAAGCTCTTCGTCGCCTCTCTGCTGGCGTCGAACGACTCGCGGGATCTCGCCTGGGAATTGATCCGCAAGCGCTGGAGCGAGCTGCAGAAGAAGACCGGGGAATTCGTCGGCAACACGGTCATCGTCAGCGCGCTGGCCGCGTTCTGTGACGCGACGACAGCCAAGGAAATCCAGTCCTTTTTCGAGACGAACAAGGTGCCGGACGCGGAACGGACGCTGCAGCAGTCGCTCGAACGGATCGCGTCCTGTTCACAGTTCGTCACCGCCCAGCGCCCGAAACTGGACGCCTGGCTCGCCTCGCGCCGCTGAGGTGGGGGTCACTCGCGCCGCTGAGGCGGGGGTCAGATCTTGTTTTTTGCAGGCCCGTCCTCTTTTTGCGACAAAACCTACCGATTGCCAAGTCATATCTATTAATGTAGATTAATAGATATGAATGCGGCGGCCCTGCTCCGGCTGCTTGGCGACGATGCGCGGCTGCGCATCCTGCGGATGCTGCAGGCGGAGCGCCTCAATGTCAGCGAGCTCACCGGCATCCTCGGCATCGCCCAGTCGGGTGTGTCCCGCCACTTGGGGTTACTGAAGGAGGCCGGCCTCGCCGTCGAAGAGCGTGACGGAGGGTTCACCTACTTTCAGGCGGCGCCGCCCGAGGCCGGTAATGGCGCGGCCTCACTCGGACCCTTCCTGCATGACCACTTCGAGGCGTTCGGCCGGACCGCCGCGGGACGGGCCGACGACTCGCGACTGGCGGAAGTACGCCGCCTGCGCAAAGAGAATTTCGACGCGCACGCCGGGCCGGATACCAAGGATCGTCAGCTCGTTCCCGGCCGCAGCTGGGCGGCCTGGGCCCGGGCGCTGGGCCACCTGCTGCCCCCGTTGCGCGTCGCCGACTTGGGCTGTGGCGAGGGCTATCTGACTATCGAAGCCAGCCGCTGGGCGTCGCGCGTGATTGCCGTCGATCGGTCGCCGGTCGTGCTCGAGCGGGCACGCGGCCTGGCGAAGCGCCGGCGCGTGCGCAACGTGATTTGGAAGCGCGGCGAGCTCGAGAAACTCCCGCTGCGCGACGCCAGCGTTGATGTGGCGATGTTGTCCCAGGCACTTCACCACGCGGCCGATCCCGCCCGCGCTCTCTCCGAAGCGACTCGCATCGTCGTGCCCGGCGGCCGGGTCGTGATCCTCGATCTGCGCGAGCACGACCAGTCGTGGGTGCGCGAACGGCTCGGCGACACCTGGCTTGGCTTTACCGACGAGCGGCTTGCGAAACTGATGACAGAGGCGGGTCTGACCGACATCAGGGTCACCGTCGGTTCACGACGGACCGGCGATCCATTCACGGTGCTGGTGGCAAGCGGGACCAAAGCGCCCGCGCCGGCCGCTGGCCGCGATGCGGCTTCGCGAGCGTCAACCAACAAGACACACAAATGAGCACACTTCTCGAGACTCTCGAACGACGCATCCTCATCCTCGACGGCGCCATGGGCACGATGATCCAGCGCCGCAAGCTCACCGAGGCGGACTTCCGCGGCGAGCGCCTGAAGGATCACGGCCGCGATCTCAAAGGCAACAGCGATCTGCTCGTCCTGAGCCGGCCCGACGTCATCGGCGACATCCATCGCGAATACCTGGCCGCCGGCGCCGACATCGTCGAGACGAACACGTTCACGAGCACCGTCATCGCACAGGCCGACTACGGTCTCGAATCGCTCGTGTACGAGTTGAACGTCGAGGGCGCGCGTGTGGCCAAGGCGGCGGCCGCGGAGTGGACGGCAAAAACCCCCGAGCGTCCGCGATTCGTGGCTGGATCGATCGGTCCGATGAATCGCACGCTGTCCATCTCACCGGACGTCAACGATCCATCGTTCCGGGCGATGACGTTCGATCAGGCGCGGGAGGCGTATGAAGAGCAGGTGCGCGGTCTCATCGACGGCGGTGCCGATCTGCTGCTGCTCGAAACGATCTTCGACACGCTGAATGCCAAGGCCGGCATTGTCGCGATTGAGAACGTGTTCGAAGAGAAGGGCCGCAGGCTGCCGCTGATGATCTCAGTGACGATCACCGACCTGAGCGGCCGCACGCTGTCTGGGCAGACGCTCGACGCGTTCTACACGTCGATTCGCCACGCCAAGCCGCTCACCGTCGGCATCAACTGCGCGATCGGCGCGCGCGACATGCGCCCGTATCTTGCCGAGCTCGCGCGCATCGCGGAGTGCTACGTCACCAGCTATCCGAACGCCGGTCTGCCGAACGCCTTCGGTGAGTACGACGAGCTGCCGGACGAAACGGCGACGCTGCTGCGCGATTTCGCGGAGAGCGGCTTCGTCAACGTTCTCGGCGGCTGCTGCGGTACGACACCCGATCACATCCGGGCCGTGGCCAAGGCCGTGGAAGGCGTGAAGCCACGGCCGCTGCCGAGCTGACTCGTGGCTGAACGGGACGAGCCACGAGCCACGAGCCACGAGCAACGAGCACTATTCGCAGTTCAGCGGCCTCGAGACCCTGACCATCCGTCCCGACAGCAACTTCCAGATGATCGGCGAGCGGACCAACGTGACGGGCTCGGTGCGCTTCGCGCGGTTGATCAAAGCCGGCAACTATGGCGAGGCCGTCCAGGTTGCGGCCGATCAGGTCCGCGGCGGCGCGAATCTGGTCGACGTCAACATGGACGAGGGCATGCTCGATTCCGAGCAGGCCATGACGACCTTTCTCAACTACATCGCGACGGAGCCGGAGATCGCTCGCGTTCCGATCGTCGTGGACAGCTCGAAATGGTCCGTCATCGAGGCCGGACTCAAGTGCGTGCAGGGCAAAGGCGTTGTCAACTCGATCAGCCTGAAGGAAGGCGAGGCCGACTTCCTGCAAAAGGCCCGGCTCGTCAAGAAGTACGGTGCCGGTGTCGTGGTCATGGCCTTCGACGAGACGGGACAGGCCGACACCATCGCGCGCAAAGTGGACATCTGTCAGCGCGCGTACAAGCTGCTCACCGAGCAGGCGGACTTCGATCCCACCGACATCATTTTCGATCCCAACATTCTGGCCATTGCCACCGGGCTCGAAGAGCACAACGACTACGCGGTCAACTTCATCGAAGCGACGCGCATCATCAAGCAGACCTGTCCGGGCGTGAAGGTGAGCGGAGGCGTCAGTAATCTGTCGTTCTCATTCCGCGGCAACGACGTGGTGCGCGAGGCCATGCACTCCGCGTTCCTGTTCCACGCCATCAAAGCGGGCATGGACATGGGAATCGTCAACGCCGGTCAGCTCATCGTCTACGAGGACATTCCCAAAGATCTGCTCGAGCAGGTCGAGGATGTCATCTTCAACCGGCGTCCTGACGCGACCGAGCGCCTGGTGCAGTTTGCCGAGTCGGTGAAGGGCACAGGAACCAGGAGAGAAGCCGATCTCTCGTGGCGGGAGGCTTCGGTGGAAGCCAGGCTTTCACATGCGCTCGTGCACGGCGTCGTGGATTTCATCGAGGCGGACGTCGAAGAGGCCCGGCAACAGTATCCGCGTCCATTGGAGATTATCGAAGGGCCGCTGATGGACGGCATGAAGATCGTCGGCGACCTCTTCGGTGCCGGCAAGATGTTCCTGCCGCAGGTCGTCAAGAGTGCGCGGGCGATGAAGAAGGCCGTCGCCTACCTGCTGCCCTATATGGAGGAAGAAAAGCGGCGAACGGGTGCGCTCGGTGCGCAGGGCCGCATCCTGATGGCGACAGTCAAGGGAGACGTGCACGACATCGGCAAGAACATCGTCGGCGTGGTGCTCGGCTGCAACAACTATGAGGTCATCGATCTGGGCGTGATGGTGCCGGCAGCCAAGATTCTCGATGCGGCGATCGAGCAAAAGGCGGACATCCTCGGACTGAGCGGCTTGATAACCCCGTCGCTCGACGAGATGTCGTTCGTGGCCCGCGAAATGGAGCGTCGTCATTTCAAGCTGCCGCTGCTGATTGGCGGCGCGACGACGAGCCGGCAGCACACGGCTGTCAAGATTGCGCCCGAATACAGCGGCCCCGTGGTCCATGTGCTCGACGCTTCCCGAGCCGTGGACGTGGTGTCGAGTCTGCTCGGCTCCAAGCGCCCGGATTTCGATCGCAGCAATCGCGAAGCCCAGGCCGAGACGCGCGAGAAGTATGCGTCCCGGGCGACCAGGCCGCTCCTGACATACGACCAGGCCCTCGCCAATCGCCTGCGTCTCAACTGGGACGACCATGAGACGGCGACCCCGTGGTTCGTCGGTCGTCGCTATCTCGACGCGGTGTCGCTCGCCGATATCGCGCGCTACATCGACTGGACGTTCTTCTTTTCGGCGTGGGAGCTCAAAGGTCGTTATCCGGCGATCCTGAAGCACCCGCAGTACGGCACCCAGGCGCAGTCCTTGTTCGACGATGCGCAGGCGCTGCTGAAGCGGATCGTCGATGAGAAACTGCTGACGGCGAATGCGGCTTACGGATTCTGGCCGGCAGCCAGCGATGGCGACGACATCATCGTCTACAAGGACGACTCGCTGCGCGCAGAGCTCACCCGCCTGCCGATGCTGCGGCAGCAGGAGCACATCGCCGACGGCCGCCCGAATCGCTCGCTCGCGGACTTCATCGCCCCACGCGGGAGTGGAGTCCCCGACTACATCGGCATGTTCGCGGTCACCGCTGGCATTGGCACCGACGATCTGGTGCGCGGCTTCGAGCGCGATAACGATGACTACAACGCGATTATGGTGAAGGCGCTGGCCGATCGCCTTGCCGAGGCGTTTGCCGAGTACGTGCATGCGCAGGCCCGGCACGACTGGGGCTACGGCGATGCCGAACGTCTGAGCCTGGAGGAGCTGATTGCCGAGAAGTTCCGCGGCATCCGTCCGGCATATGGCTACCCGGCGTGCCCGGATCACAGCGAGAAGTTCAAGCTGTTCGATCTGCTCGACGCGCAGCGGCAAGGCATCACGTTGACCGAGCACGGCGCGATGCTGCCGACGGCCAGTGTCAGCGGGTTGTACTTCTCACACCCGGAGGCCAAGTACTTCAACGTCGGCCGGATCACTCGCGACCAGCTCGAGTCCTACGCGAAGCGCAAGGGCGTATCGATCGAGGAAGCGGAGCGCTGGCTGTCGCCGAATCTTTCCTACGATCCGGCGGAGTTTGGCGTGAAGTGCT
>CAWDPQ010000013.1:0-55223 GCA_963804245.1 uncultured Acidobacteriota bacterium | reverse complement strand
GATGTGGCGATCGAGACGCTGACACTCTGCTGCGAACGTCTGGAGAGGGATTAGAACGTTCAATGTCAACGGCGCCAGATCGATCCCATCGACGTCGACGCGCCAGCACTGACCCGCGACAATCGGCTGTGACTCGGTCAGCGTTCCCGAGCTGACGAGGTCGCCCGCGGCGAGGGGCGTCGCTCCTGGCTGCCGCGCGATTGCCGCCTGCAGCTCCCCGAGGCAGAGGGCCGGGCTGCGCAACGAGTTCCTGCCCGAGCCTTCGGCCACCACTTCGCCATCGCGCGAGAGGCGCACGGTGAATCGCGAGAGCTGATCCACGAGCTCGGGGATCGCACCGGCCTCGATCTCGAGCGGCTTGCCGATGACCAGCGCCGCGTGGAGTCCGTAGGCCGCCACGAAGTCGGCAGGCTGAAACTTCCAGTCGGGATACGGGCAATCGATGATTTCGAACCCGATCGCCAGCCACTCGACGTGCGCGAGAACGTCGGCCGGTGCCGCCATGGTGGCGTCGACGCCGGATTCGATCGCGGAAGCGCGAGCAATCTTGAACACAACCTCCGGTTCGATCTTCGGCGAGATCAGCGAGGCGGTGGATAAAGTCGATGCGCCGTCGGTGGCAAAACTCACTGTATCGTCGTACATGTGCGCCCAGACGAGGGTCTCGAGCTTCATCACCCGCCACACGGCCTTGTTCGCGAAGCCAACTTTGAGGCCAACCGTCTTGTGCCCACCCGCCCGGCGCAAAGCGACCAGCGACGCTTCGGTCGCGTATGCCGAGCCGAGATTGAAGTTTCCGTCGCTGGACGATGGAGTCGGGATGGTCACGCGACGCGCGTAGGCGTCGGCAATAGTCTGGGCGAGCGCGTGAGGGTCCACGAAATTACTTGGAAATTACTTGATCGTCGCCGGGACGGGTAGCGGCGCCCTCAACGCGGCGGCGGTCCCCCGCAAGCCGAAGATCAGACCGGCGGCGAGGACGGCAAGAACGGCGCTTCCATAGAAGCAGGCGGTCCACGTGCCGAAGCGCTCGAAGAGCAACGCCGCCAGCCCCCCACTCGATGATCGAGGCCACGCCCTTCGCGGAATACATCACGCCGTAATTGGCGGTTGCGCACTTCGTGCCGTAGTAGTCGGCGACGATCGACGGAAAGAGCGAGAAGATCTCTCCCCACGTAAAGAACGTCAAGACGAGTGTGATCGTGAAGAGCGTGCCCGACCACTGGCCGACCGTCAGAACGAGCACCAGACACACCGCCTGCAGCAAGAACGCAATACCCATCGCAAGCTCGCGGCCGGTCCGGTCGGACATCCAACCCCAGAAAATGCGGCTGCCGCCATTCGCGAGCGCGTTCAAAGAGGTCGCCGCGGCCAGAGCGGTGGCGGGGATGCCCCATGACTTTGCCATCGAACCCGCGTTGGCGGTCACCAACAGTCCGCCGGTGGCCATCATCACGAAGCTGGCATAGAGCACGAAGAATTGCGGCGTGCGCAGCATCTCTCCAGTCGTGAAGTGATGTTGGCCGATCACCGAAGATACACCGGCAGCTTTGGCGACCGTGGGCTCCGCCTTTGGATGACGGAGGAACTGCGCCACGATGAGGATCACGACGGCCTGAAAAATGCCGGTGTAGATAAACGCCGCTTCGTACCCGCGCGTCCTGATGATGGAGGCGATGATCAGGGATGAAAAGCGCCGTGCCGCCGCCGAAGCCGGCGGCGATCACGCCGGCCGCGAATCCGCGGTCCTTCGTGAACCACTTCAACGCCGAACCCATGCTGCCGCCGTAGATCAGCGCCGCGCCGATGCCGGCGATGACATACAGCGTGTAGACCATCGGCAGCGTCGTCACCATCCCGAGGCCGGTCCAGCCGATTCCGCACAGAACGCCGGCGACCGTCGTGAACAGGCGAGGCCCCAGACGATCGATGAGGAATCCCTGCGCCGGTTGCACCCAGGTCTGGAACAGGATGAAGAGCGTGAACGCCCACTGGATGTCGGACAACTTCCACTTCGTCGCCGTTCGCATCGGCTCGACGAACAACGTCCAGGAGTACTGGAGGTTGGCGATCATGATCATCGCGATGAGCGAAGCGCAGAGCTGAAACCAACGGTTGTTGATGTTCACCGATCGAACCTCCTGTCTTTATTGATGGCGGGGACCCCTGCACCCCGCCAAGCTCGCGCTCGCGGGGGCCCCTATGCCCCGCTCCGCTCCTCGCGGCCGCGCGCCGCTCTCTCCGCACTTCGCTTCTCGTCCAGCATCTTCGCGCACGCGTAAACTGCGCGCGTGGTCGGCATCGGCACGCCCAGCTTCTCACCGAGCTCGACGACCGCCCCGACGACTGCTTCGAGCTCCATCGGCCGGCCGGCTTCGAGATCCTGCAGCATCGAGGTCTTGTGTGCACCAACCTTCTCAGCGCCGGCCATCCGCTGATCGATGGAGATCGGCAGATCGATGCCCAACTTCGCCGCCACCGCTTCGGTCTCGGCCATGATCTCGCGGACCGTGAGCGACGTATCTCGATGCCGGACCAGCTCTTCGAGCGTCCCTCCCGTCAGCGCGCTGATCGGGTTGAAGGCCACGTTGCCGAGCAGCTTCACCCAGATCTCGTGTCGGAAGCGTGCGTTGATTGGACACCGAAATCCAGCAGCAATCAACGGTTCCGCAATGGTCCGCAATCGCTCGGACTTGCGACCGTCGGGCTCACCGAAGCTGATTTTGTTTCCCTCCGTATGGCGGATGACGCCAGGCTCGATCACGTCCGTCGCAAAATAGGCCAGCGAGCCGACGACGCGTCGCGGCTGGATGGCGTCCGCAATGACACCGCCAGGGTCGACCCGCTCGAGGCGAAATCCCTCCAAATCACCGCCGATGCCCTGGAAGTACCACCAGGGAATGCCGTTCTGCGTGCTGACGACGGTGGTGTCAGGCCCGAGGAGGGGCTCGAGCTCGGGGGCAAGCGCCGTCAGACCGTGCGCCTTGACGCCAAGGAAGACCACGTCAGCGGGGCCGATCGTCGACAGCTGCCCCGTAACCGTCGGCCTGACTTCGAAGTCGCCATCCGGGCTGGTTACGCGGAGACCGCGCTCCTGCATCGCCCGCAAGTGCGGACCGCGCGCGAACAGCACGACCTCGACGCCCGGGATCGCTGCGCGGGCAAGACGCGCGCCGATGTAGCCGCCGATCGCGCCCGCCCCGGCGATGACGATCTTCACCGGAGGCTCATCGCCCGGTCGTCCTTGGGGCGAACGCCTGGGCGACGGCGCCGCGCTGAATCTTGCCGGTCGCGGTGCGGGGAATCGTGTCGGTAATGTGAATCTGCTTCGGCCGCTTGAACTCGGCGAGCCGTTCCTTGCAGAAGGCAATCAGATCCGTTTCGCTGACCGGCTCCTTCACGACCACCGCCGCCGCAACCTCTTCACCCCACGTTTTGTGCGGTACTCCGAAGCACACCGCTTCGGCCACGGCGGGATGCGTCAACAGGACCTCGTCGATTTCGCGCGGTGAAATCTTCTCGCCGCCACGGTTGATCAGCTCTTTGATTCGCGCGACCAGGGTCAGGTAGCCTTCGGCATCGAGAAAGCCTTGATCGCCCGTTCGGAACCAGCCGTCGGTGAACGACTTGGCGTTCGCATCGGGATTGTTCTCGTAACCCTGCGTGACGTTCGGTCCTTTGATAACGACCTCGCCCTGCTGCCCGGTCGGCAGATGCGTGCCCGCGGCGTCCATGATGCTGATCTGCACTTCGGTGCCTCGACCGACGGAGCCAGGCTTGCGCGCCGATGGCGGCAGCGGATTCGATGACATCTGGTGCGCCGCCTCCGTCATGCCGTAGGCCTCGAGCACCGGCGCGCCAAATGCCTGCTCGAGATCGTGCATCACCTGGGGAGGAAGCGCGGCGCTGCACGAGCGGATGAAGCGAAGGCGCTCGGCGCCGGCCGGCCGGCCCGCCGCCGGATCGGCCCGGGCGAGCAGCAGCTGATGAATCGTGGGGACCGCCGAGTACCAGGTGACGCCGTAGTCGCGCGCGATGCGCCAGAACGACAGGGGATTGAACTTGGCGGGAATCACCAGCGTGCCGCCGGTCGACAGGGTACCAAGCGTCGAGGCCACCAACCCGTGGACGTGAAACAGCGGCATCACGCACATCGCCACATCGTCCGGTCCCAGATCGTAGCTGCGCGCAACGTTGCCTGCCGAGATACACAGATTGGCATGGGCCAGGGGAACGCGTTTCGGCCGCCCCGTGCTGCCGCTCGTGTGCAGCACCAGCGCCACGTCATCCGGCGTCGGTGGCGAATACGGTTGGCGCGACGTGGATCCGACGAAGCCGACGGTGCCGTTCGCATCCACATCGATCGGCAGGATGCGAACCGTCTCCCCCGCCGCACGCCGCGCCTCGTCGAGCCCCTCGGGCGGCAGGATCAGCACGCGGGCGTCGGTGTCGCCGAGAAAGAAGCGAAACTCGTCCTCCTTGTAGCCGGGGTTGAGGGGAGCCGCTGTTCCCGCCATCGAGGCGGCGAAGAACGACACCACCATCGGAAGGCCGTTCGGCAGCGCCATGCCGACGCGATCGCCGCGTCCGATTCCCGCGGCCGCCAGCGCCTCGGCCACCGCCGTGACCTGTTCGCGGAAGTCGCCGTATGAGATTCGAAGATTCGATTCGGGGATGATGATGGCCGTACGGTCGGCCGGAATCGGCTGGATCAGGTCGAAAAGGGTTTTCATAGAGCAATTATCACATCCTCGCCGCGCCGGGCGCGAGATCGCCGTCGTTGACGCCAGGGCCGGAGTCGCACATGATTCCGCTGCCACTAATCAGGGCTCACCCATCTCAAGGAGATTCTATGAAAGCGTGCAAGGCGCTGACGTTGATCGGGCTTGTGTTGCTGTGGTCTGGGACTGCACTCGCCCAGGACCCGGTCAAAGTCGATCCGCAGCACTACAAGACCGTGTTCGAGAACACGAGCGTGCGGGTGTTGAAGATCAGCTACCCGCCCGGAGGGAAGAGCGTGATGCACCAGCACCCCGAGAGCATCGTGGTTCCACTCTCTCCGTCCAAGGTCCGCTTCAACCTACCAGGTGGCAAGTCGGAGGAAAACGACATGGCCAACGAATCGGCCATGTACTCCCCAGCTGGTACCCACAACCCTGAAAACATCGGCACGGGACCGGTCGACGCGTTACTCGTTGAATTCAAGTCGGCGAAGCCGGGTACGGCGACGCTGCCCCCAACGCGCGACAACCTGACGATGAAGGTGCTGGCCGAGGGCGAGCGGGGCGTGGCCTACCGCGTCACCGCCACTCCGACATTTCAGGAGCCGGCCGGTTCGAAGCACGACTACGACCAGATAGTCATCGCGCTCGCGCCGTCGCAGATGGCGTTGTCGATCAACGGCAAGCCCGCGAAGACGAAGTGGGCGCGCGGCGACGCGCAGTTCATCGGACGCGGCATGCCGCACGAATCGAAGAACACCGGCGGGAAGCCTGTGGATTTCGTGATTGTCGCGATCAAGTAGTGGTCGCTCGGAGATCAGGAGGTTTTGAACAGGAGGTCAAGAGATCAGGAGGTAGTTGTGAAAACAATTAGAGCTCCTGAACTCCTAATCTCCTGTTCGAAGCCTCTTGATCTCCGTAATGAAATCTCCCTGGAGGGATCGATGTCCTGTAGCCGCCGCACATTCCTCACCGCCACATCAGGGCTCGTCCTCGGCACCCGCCTGGCCGCGAGCAGCGCGCAAGGGGCCAACGACAGAGTCCGCATCGGAGTGATCGGCACGGGCGGCCGCGCCCGCGGCCTGATGAACCTCCTCAAGAAGTTGCCCGGCAACGAGATGGTCGCGGTGTGCGATGTCTACGAGCCGCGGCTGCTGCAGGCGGCGGAGATCGCCGGGACCACTGCGGTGAAGGTTGTCGACTACCGCAAGATCCTCGACGATCGGCAGATCGACGCGGTGGTCATCGGCTCCCCCGATCACTGGCACAAGACGATGACGCTCGACGCCGTCGCGGCGGGCAAGGACGTCTACGTCGAGAAGCCGGTCTCCCACAGCATCGCCGAAGGCGCGGAGATGGTCCGGGTCATCGAAGCGTCGAAACAGATCGTCCAGACCGGCACCCAGCAACGCAGCTGGGACCACTGGATGCTGGGCAAACAGATCATCGACTCCGGCAGGTTGGGACAGATCACCTTCGTCCACACCTACTGGTATCAGCACGCCATTGCCGGAAAATATGCCCCGGTGTCACTCGAGCAGCTGGATTGGAAGCGCTGGCTCGGGCCTGCACCCGATCAGCCGTTCAAGCCCGAGCGCTTCTTCCAGTGGCGTCACTTCTGGGATTTCGGCGGCGGCGGCATCACCGATCTGATGACGCACTGGATCGATGTCGTGCACTGGTACATGGACGTCGAGGCGCCGCTGTCAGCGGTGACCACGGGACGGAGCTACAACCTCAAGCTCTGGGAGACACCCGATACGGTGAACACGACGCTCGAGTTCCCGAAGAACTTCATGGCCGCCTACCTCGGCACCTACGTCAGCCGCGTCGACGACGGCGGGCTCGAGTTCCGCGGCGATCGCGGCACGCTGAAGATCGACCGGGCGAGACTCGCCTTCTATCGCGACGATGCGGCGTGGGCGCCGGGAACGCTGGCGCCCGAGCCGGACATCTACGTGCGATCGAGCGGTGACGGCACGCTCACCCACCTCGAGAACTGGCTGGCTTGTGTCCGCAGCCGCAAGCCGCCGAACGCGCACATCCGTGTGGCGCATCAGGCCGCGCGGACATCTCACATTGCCAACGCGGCATTGAAGGCCGGGCACCTCGTGCGATGGAACGGATCGGCGGAGAAGCTGGAGAGCTGATCGCGGCGACAGCCCCGGTCGAAAATCACAGGAGATCAGGAGATCAAGAGAATTTTCTTGTCTCCTGATCTCCTGATCTCCTGTAAATCTCATTCCCTCGACCATGCCGACGACGAACATCGCCGCGATGCTGGTGAGCAAAGCTATGCCAAAAGATGCAATCCAGCGCATGAGCGAGAAGAGCCTACACCTCTATTAATAGGTCGTCCATAACAGCTGAGCTCCGATTCGCCGCTCGACCATGAGTGACTGCGCGAGTGCGTGGAGAGGTAATGTTGGGCTCATGGCTGTGAATCGTGCGTTCATCGTGCTTGATTCTGTGGGCAACGCAGTGCATCGATGGGATGTCGCACAGGAAAGCCGCGCGAGCGAACGCGGCGGCGCGCCCTTCGCCGTCGAAGATCCACAAGCTCGAAGAGCTCACCTGGCCGCGAATCGACGCTCTCGACCGCGATCGGACGTTGTTCATCCTTCCCCTTGGAATGCTCGAGCAACACGGTCCTCATCTGCCGGTTGGTGCGGACACAATTGGCGTCAGCTATGAGGCAAACGGCGTGGCGAGGCGTGTAAGCCGGTCTCTGCCCGATTGGACCGTGGTCATGATGCCGGCCATCAACTACGGCCACGGCGGAGCCAATCTGCTCGGCGACATGCCGGTCCACCCCGGCACCTACGGTATTCGACAGTCAACGTTGAGATCGCTGGTAGCCGATGTCGGCGGACAGCTCGCGCAGAATGGGTTCAAATGGATTTTCGTGTTGAACGGACACGGCGCGCCTACTCACAGCATCGCCATCGACGAAGCCTGCGACTTCGTCAGCGAAACGTTTGGCGTGACGATGCTGCACTTGACAAGTCTCTTTCGCGGCGATGAGGCCATTCAAGCAAGGGGACACAGCATCAACGCCAGGTTTTTTTCGGAGGCCGAGCTCTCTTCCTTCGGCATGGATGTGCACGCTGGTGTCAGCGAGACATCAGGCATCCTCGCCGTACGACCCGATTTGGTTCGATCCAACTACAAAACGCTTCCGAACCAGGCCGGCCGCTCCATTGAGGAGCTGCGCAAAATAGCGACGGTGCCCGGTTGGCAGGGCTATCTCTCTTCTCCTGCGAAGGCGACGGCCGCGCACGGTCGAGCGGTCGAGGAATGGTGGATCGCCGGGTTCACCGATCTGATCCTCCGCGCCGTGCGCGGGGAAAAGATGTCGGCTGCCCGTCGCGTCCCCGACATGGTACCTGCCCCTGTCGCCCCGACTCTCGAAAAGGAGCTCGCCAAAGAAGCCGCGTTTGCAGCGAAGCTGGAGGAATGGCTGGCGGAGCGCAAAAAGCGTCAGGTCGTTCGTTAGTGAGGAGGTCGGTCCGAGCGACAGCCAATGTCGCGCTGCATCTCAATTTCTCCTGGTCTCATCGACTCCTGTGGCCTAGAAAGCGGCCGTCGTTCTCGAAGCGGCACATCTCACGGCCCCGCCAGATAACTTCTGACCTGAACGACGACCAGCCAGCCCGAGAAGAATCCATAGAAGGCGGTGGCGAACATCAACATACCGAGCCGCAATCCGCGGACTCGAATCGCGGGCGGCAGTCCCCGTCGATTGAGCTGGATGAGCAGAATCGAGTAGACGAACATCACCATCCCGCTCAGGCACGCGGAGATGACCAGAAGAATCAGCGGCTGATTGAACCCGGACAGCAGGATGGTCGTACCTGCGGCAATCGTGCTCCACACGGCGAGAAAGTAGATGCGGCTCTCCGTCCATAATTGGCTCTCCTGCAGGTACACCGTCTTGAGCACGTCGGCGACGATACGGGAGATGTAATCGATCACGCCCAGCGCCACCAGCGTCATCGAGAGCGCGCCGAAGATCCAGAAGAACGTCCCGAACCAGGGACCGACGATGGTCTTGAGCGCCTCGCCTTCAGCCCGGATGAATGAAAGATTGGCCTGTCCGGAAAAGCTCTTGCCGTACAGAGTGGAATAGGCGAGCGTCGAGAAGATCGTGATCGAGAAGATGCAGATGAACCAGAACGTGACGAGCTGCTCCCTGTTCGCCACGGCCCACCAGCCGCGGAAGCGCCTGAGATTCTCCTCGTCTTGCCGCAGCATCGAGCCGGTCGCCGGTACGGCCACTTCCTCGCCGGTGATCGGCGACACGATGCGCGGGATGTACACGCCCATGCCGAAGCCCTTGTCGCGGATCCAGTTGCTCTGCGCGAGATTGTTGACGCCACCCGCCCCCGCAAAGACGAGGCCGCTCAGCACCAGCGAGACGGGCAGGACGTTTGTGTCCGGGAACTGGCCGACCTGCGTGATCATCGCCGGCAGCTCTGCCCAAGCCGACGCGCCTATGGCCGCGACGATCGCCACCACGAGAAAGACGAGGGTGAGCCCTACCTTGAAGAACTGGGCCCGCTCCAGCGTTTGATAGACGACGGGGGAGATCGTCAGCGCGAGGCCGGAGGCGACGAGCACACCAATCGTAATGGCGGTGACATTGCCGCCGCCCATCAGGAACGTCAAGCACGTCACACCACTCGTCGCCCATCCCGGCCACATGTTTGGCACGATCGTGAAGAGACAGAACACGATGCCCCACGGCTTCCAGAAGCGAACGAAGCCGGCCACGGCGGTCTCACCCGTCGCGAGCGTGTAGCGTTCGATCTCCATGTTGAGGAAGTACTGCACCGTCACGCTGAGCACGGCGGCCCAGAGAAATCCGAGCCCGACGGTCGACGCCATGTACGGCCAGAGGATGTACTCTCCCGAGCCCACGCCCATGCCGGCGAGGATGACGCTGGGACCGAGGATCTTGCCGAGCGGCAGCGGTTCCGGCATGTCGCGGTAGGGCATCGGCGGGAGATTGCCGTTTGGAACCGGATCGAAGAACTCGGTGGGGGCCGGCGGGCCGAGCGGTATCCTTCAGTATCATCCCGAGATACTAGTCGAATCGGCTCGCAGCTCGCGGCTCGGGGCTATCTGCCTGTCTGTTTCAGGTATGCAATCAGATCCGCCAGATCCTGCTCGGACATCGTGCGTTCCAATTCGCCTGGCATGAGTGACGCCGGCGAAGCCGCCATCGAGACGACCTGGCTCCGCAGGATCACGTGTGATTGCAGGGAGGCATCCTGGAGCGTCAGGCTGTTAGGGGCCTCCGATTCCAATCTGCCGACGAGCGTCTTTCCGTCGCGGGTCTCCACGGCATACGCCTGGTAGCCGGGAGTGATCTCGTAGTCCGGGACGACCACGTGCAGCAGGATGGCGTCGGCCGGCTGGTTGCGGATGCCGCTCAGGTCAGGCCCCAACCGACCGCCCGCACCATCGAACGAGTGGCACGTCGCGCAGCGAGTCGCAAAGAGCTGTTTGCCGCCCGTCGAGTTGCCGGTCCTTGCCAGCACGGTATCGCGCAACCGTTCGTACACGCGCATCCGGTCTCCGGCGTCCACGGCCGCGAAGAGCGTGACGGCGCGTTTCTGAACGGCGACATCGCGGTGGTTCCTCAGCCGGTTCCGGCGCGACGATCCCAGCGCCGTGGCGGCAATCGATCCCTTCTCCAGCGCGTCGAGCAGTACCAGCGCGTGGCGCTCGTCGCTCATCAGAACTGAAAGCACGGTTTCGCGGACCTCTGGAGTGAACGCCAGCCACCGATCGCGGTCGACGAGGGCCGCGGCGGCGCCGCGATCGGAGAGTTGCGACAGGGCCCGCACCGCAGCAACCTGGATCTCTGACGCATGCTGAGGCGCGAGCAAACTCTCCAGCGTCTTCCCCGCCGATGCATGGTCGGTCTGCCCCAGCAGTCCAATCGCCGCCAGACGCTGATCAGCTGCCGCCTTCTCGTCCAGTGCGAGGGTCGAGGCGCGCAACAGAACAGCCTCCACCCGCGTTTTGGCTTCCCGCGCCTGTGGAGAGTCTGACGAGAGGAGCGCCGTGAGGGCCGAACGCCGTCGCCGGTCCTCGGGTGCGCAATCCTTGCGCAATGCCCGACAGCGCCGCAGGTTGCCAGCCGAACTCCCCATTCGGATCGGTAATCTGCAGAATCAAGTCGAGGCAGCGCTCGGAGCTCTGCCCGGCGCCGAAGATCTGGCCGAGGTCCCGCAGAATAGCTGCCTTGACGGCGCTCGACGCGGCAGGTTGTGCCACGAAGGCACGCAGGAATTCGTTCGAGCGATCGCTGATCGAGCTGAGGATTGCGGCGCGTACCCAGGACTCCGCGCCGTCGCGACGGGCGATCGTCGCGAGCGCGTCCACGGCACGCGAATCGTCGGTTTCCCCGAGGGCCAGCGCAACCTGAAAGCGAACCCGATCGTCCGGATCGTTCGCCAAACGAAGCAGCTCGGAGAGCAGGTCCCGAGAAGTTTTCAGCCGCGCTTCAGCAATGCGCACGGCATTCTCCCGCACGGCCGCGTGCCGATCGCGCAAACCTCCTACGATCTGGGTAGTCTCGAGGCCGCCCAATCCATCGAGCGTCCACAACGCGTGGATGCGACCCACTTCGCTCTGACTCTCTTCGGCGATCTTGCGGAGAATCGGTGACCGCGCTTCGATCGCGGCGCTCCACGAGCAGACGCTGCGCCGTTTCGCGCCACCAGGCGTTCGGATGTTCGAGCGTCCACGATAGTTCGCTCGCACTCATCCGCCCCAGGTCGATCATCTTGCCGTCCCTCTTCCACGGCTGAGCGACGACGCGATAGATCCGGCCTCGTCCCTTGCCCGCTTCGAAGTCGAGCAGCGGGCGACTCGCTTCCGGCACGTACTGGGGGTGATCGATGCTCTTGCGGTACATGTCCACGATGTACAGCGCGCCATCGGGACCGTTCGCGGCGAACACCGGCCTGAACCATTGGTCGCGCGACGCCAGAAACTCGCGGCCGTTCCGCGCCGGCTGGGACGTGAACGTGACGCCCTTCGGCGATCGAACCTGTCTCTGCACCAGGTTCTGCGCCGATTCGCAGATGAAGAGGCTTTCCCGGTGACCGTCAGGCAGCGCGTCGCCACGATGGATGTGCACGCCGCTTGCGGCCGTGAACGTGCCGGCGTGCGGCGTGCTCATCAAACTCGGATGAAACGAAGCCGTCGTCATATCCGCACTGATCGGCCAGACCACGGCTTGTGCGCCGACGGCGGACACCTCCTGAACGGTTTCGGAAAACGCGAGGTGCGGGTTTCGCTTCAGGTATCTCGGCTCGAGGACGACATGCCATACCGGATGCCGGTTCGAGCAGGTGAAGCGACGACCGTAGTCGTCGAAGGTGAGTCCGTACTGGCTCTGCCCGCCAGTCAATTCGAAGTCAAGAGTGGAGGGATTGAAACGTGAGTCGCTCGTCGAGAATTTGACGGCCGCGCGATCCGGGTGCGCCGGTGCGGTCACGTTGCCGCCGTTCAACCCGCTCGTGAGATAGACCCAGTTGTCGATGCCGAGCGTCGGATGGCTGAATCGAATCTGCGGCGTGCGTGTGGTGTCGAATCCCGTGAGGATGACTCGTCTCTCGTCCGCGATGCCATCCCCGTTCGTATCCTTGAAGAACAGGAGATCGGGAGCGCTCGAGACGAAGACGCCACCGTTCCACGGCATGATGCCGTTCGGGTACGTGAGGTTGCCGGCGAAGTCCAGTCGCGTGTCGAAACGTCCATCACCGTTGCGGTCTTCCAGAAGGGCGATGACGCCCTGCGGTGGCGGCTGCGGGGCGCCCTCGAGTGGGCCCGGATAGCCGCGATTCTCCACGACGTAGAGTCGGCCCCGTTCGTCGAACGCCATGGCCACGGGATCCCTGATCAGCGGCTCCGCGGCTGCCAGCTCGATCCGGTAGCCAGGCTCGAGCTCGAAACTCGCCAGCGCCTCGTCTGGGGTCAACGGGCCATCCGTTCGTGCGGTGCCCTGGGCGCCGGCGCCGCACGCGGAGGCGGCCCGTACATAGCAACGCGAAAAAGACGAACCACGTTTTCATTTCTCGAGCTGCGCCAGCATCTGCAGGAGCGTGTCAACGATCTTGGGCGCGGCCTGGACTTCGACTTGATTCGTACCCAGCCAGGTCTCGTAGCCGCCCAATTCGTGGTGCGCGACCGTGGGGAGATAGCCGTATGCGCCGTTGGCCAGAGATACGGCGAGCGTGTCCGGGAAGGGACTCTTCGCCTTCAGCTCCAGTCCCATTTCCACGAACACCTCGAAAGGAATGGCCACGAGCGCGAGATCGCCAATCCGTACAGCCTGCAGCGGAATCTCGAGCCGCGGCGGCATCTTCGCCATTCGCAATGTACGTTCAGCGTAGATCCGCTCCCGCGGATGGCGCGCAGGCGCACTTTCTGGCCGCGAGAGGATCTCACGCGCCCATCCGATGAGCGTATCGTTCGGGCGGCGTGTGTCGAGCGTCAGCTCCCGTTGCAGGATCTCGAGCGGTGCCGACTCGCGGTACTCGATGCTCTGCACGACCTTGAACACCTCCGCCGCCACCTGGTTGGCCACCAGCTCCATGCGCTCGTAGTTCGGCAGCCGCTTCTGCCCACCGCGGAAATCGATGTTGTTGATGTTGCCGCTCGTGCCGTTGGAGAGCATGGGCACGAACGGTGGCGCGTGACCGTCCCGTTCGAGCAGCTGCGTCATCCTGCGTGCAAAGATGCCGAAATAGTCCGCAGAGACGTGACCGTTGGGCACGCCGCCCACATAGTGCAGCGAATAGTTCGCGACGAGGGCGATAGGGCGGCCCGACGTGGATTGCACCGATAGGAATCCGATCTCAGGATCGGTCGGTCCGGCCGGCTTCAGAAGATCGGGACTACCGACCTGCGGATTCATCTGAACTGTGTCCGTCCCTCCGAACGGATTGTTCAGATGCGGCCCGGGCTTCATGAACCACCGGCGGTTGAAGACCTGCTCGGGCAGGCTTCCGCTTCCCCATCCGACGCGCGCCGGTTCGAGATTGGCGACGGCGCGCCTGATGCCGTCCGCGATCCGTGTGGCAAGGAACGCTTGATACGGGGCCAACGGTTCCGCTGGATCGTCCCAATCTGCCGACCCGCGGGCCGTCGTCGCGGAGTGCGTGTGCGTCGACGAGATCAGGATGCGTTCGACGGGGATACCTGAATGCTTTTGGACCTGTCGCTTCGCCTCGTCCAGTACCCGCCGCGGAATCCCGACGTTGTCCACCACGACGATCGCCACTCTCTTCCCCCCATCGTCCAGCACGAGGCAGCGGGCGTACAGCTCGTCGTGGACGTAGGTCGCCGGCACGGGAATCCAGTTTCCGACGATGAGCTCGCCGAGAGGAGGGGTGATGTTGCTCGTAGCTGCGCCGGCCAGCAGCTGACGTGCTGGGCGCTCCTGTCCGTGCGTATTCCACGACAGTGAAGTCAGGACATGTGCGGCGAGAACGATGGCCGTCAGCAGGGCGCAGGAACTCTTAGAGACCAGGAGCTCGGTACAGGAGATCATGAGTTCAGGAGGATTGTACTTTCCCTAAACAGAAGAACTCCTGATCTTCTGAACTCCTGTAAGAACTCTCCTGACCTCCAACCCTGAGTGGTTCGTGACCGAGATCGGTCGTCGGTCAGCGACGAGGGCGTTTCGTGGCGAGCTCCCGCAGCGCGTGCCTGCCAATCCACTGGGCCGTCTCATCGGAAGAGGCCATCAGGCGGCGGGCAACATTGCTGGCAGCGGTGTTCAAGGCGGCGTTGCGCTTGCCAACGGCACGAAGTGCCATGTCGACCGCCTTTTTCACGAAGTGCCGCTCGTCGCTCGCCGCGCGCTCGATGAGCGTGAGCGCCGCGCAGAAACGGCGCGTCGCCGGACGTCTTGTCGTGGACCGTAAGACCCCACAACAAGGCAAAGGCGGCGCGCTTCACGAACTCGGCGCGGCGGGGTGCCCAGTCCTTCACCCTGCTCCAGGCATGCGGCGTGCGATCGAAGAGTACGAAACACACCGTATCGCAGACGGCCCAGTTGTCGAAATCACGGCACCAGCGATCCATCTGCGCCAGGGTCACTGCTGCCGGCAGGTCTACGTAAGCGGCCAACAGACGTGCCTCATACCAGCCGGTTGCCCACAAGTCGGCGGCCAGGCCATGGTCGTGGCCGAGCTGTTTGCTCAACTCCTGAACCTGCCGCATGGGCACGCCGAACGCACGATCCGAGGGGATGTTGTAGCGCCGCATGCCGTCCCGTCCCGACTTCGAACCATGGCGCTTCAGCCAGTCGATCGCCGTCTGCGCATTGGCGCTGGAGTTTGTCGGCATCTGGAGTTCAGGAGAAGATCAATGGTCTCCTACTTGATGCCAATCACCATCGAGTCCGGTCCAACCAGCGGCTCGACACGCGTCTTCGAGAACCCCGCCTCCTTCATCCACGCGGCGCAGTCAGCGCCGGTGTAGTCGAAGCCTCCCGGCGTCTCGATCAGCATGTTCAGGCTCATCATCAATCCGAAGGCATTCTTCGAACGATCATCATCGATGATGGATTCGTAGACGATGAAGGCCCCGCCGGTGGGAATGGCATCGAAGGCCTTCGCGATCAGCATCTTCTTTTCCTCGAGATTCCAGTCGTGCAGGATGTGCCCCATCAGCACGACGTCGGTTTTGGGGAGGCTCTCCTTGAAGAAGTCGCCGGCTGCGAACTTCAGCCGATCCGCCACGCCGTTCGCCGCGGCGTACTCTTCGAAGATCGGCGCCACCACAGGCAGGTCGAAACCCTTGCCCTGCAGGTGTGGGTTCGCTTTCGCAATCTGCACCGCCAGATCGCCTTGCGCCGTGCCCACGTCGACGAACGTCCGGTAGTCCTTCCACGGAAACGTTTTCGCGATGGCCAGGTTGGCACCGTGGCTGAGACCGGTCATCGCCGCGAGAAACTGCTTCAGTCGACTCGGATCAGCGTAAAGTCCTTCGAAGAGTCCCGGCAGACCGGTCTTGATTTCGTTCTGCGGCAGCCCGGTGCGCAGCCCCTCGGTCAGGTGGCCCCAGAATGGATACAGGCGGGCGTTCGCCATCTCGAGGATTCCACCGATGTACGACGGCTTTCCGCGATCGAGGAACAGGCCGGTCTCGACGGTGTTGGAATAGCGGTCTCCGTTGCGCTCGAGAAAGCCCAGGGCGACCAGCGTATCGAGGAAATCGCGTGCCGAGCGCATGTGGAGACCGAGGCGACTGACGACGGCATCGAAGGGCACGGGGCCGCGGGCCAGCTCGGTGAACAGGCCCAGCTCTATTGCGCTCAACAAGGTCTTCGAGGGCCAGAAACCCAGACCCGTCTGCATGATCCTGGCAGGACTCGGTTGTTCGCTCATACCTGTGCCTTTTCCAAATTGACCCGCTCCGTTGTCGATGTCTCGCGTGACCCGCAGCATATCCCAGGATTAGCATCTAGTAGACGCTGGCGAAAGCCTGACCGTGATGAGGTGAAGCAACGATGAGTGACTTGACTGCCGAGCAAGCAACCGTGCTCCTGAATGCGATGGCCATTCCATCGCTCAAGGCTGAATATCCGGTGACGAAACGCGTCATCGCCGCCATTCCAGACGAGAAGGTGGACTATCGTCCAGACGCGGTCGTCAAGAGCGCGATCGATCTCGCCTGGCACATCGTGACTGCGGAGAACCGCTTCCTCGAAGCGGTCCTGACTGGCGCATTCAATCTGACGCCAGTGCCGCGTCCCGATGGAATCCGCACGGCGACCGACGTCAACAATTGGTACTCCTCGCGTTGGGAAGAAAATGTGGAACGCCTGCGTCACGTCAGCGCCGAGCAGCTCACCACACGGATCGACTTCCGCGGGCTGCTCAAATTCCCAGCCGTCGTGTACCTCCAGATTGGGCTGAATCATACGGTTCACCACCGCGGGCAACTCTCGATGTATCTGCGGCCCATGGGAGCGAAGGTGCCGTCGATTTATGGTGAGAGCTTCGACGCCCGCGAAGCGCGTGAGCGTAGCCAGGCGGCGCGAGGTCAGATGATCCGTCGGACCCGCGAACCGGTCACCAGGCGAAACGGGCCATCAGTTGCAGCGTGCGCGGGAAGCCGCCAACGCCGGTGATTCGGCCGAAGTGTACGAGCCTGGCTACTGCAGTCCTCCGCGCACGGACGTGATGCGCTGCGTGTTGAATCCAAGCCAATGCATGCGTCCCACGTAGCGTGCGTGCTCGACCTTGAGGCAGCGATCCATGACGACTGACAGACCACCGGCCTCAGCAATGTGTGCGCCTTCCTCGTTGATCACCGTGAACTGACACCACAGGGCCGACGCACCCACCGCCACGGCCTCTCGCGCGATCCCAGGCAGCGCGTCCGGCGCACGGAACACGTCGACGATATCCACGTGAACCGGCACATCGGCCAGGGTCTTGAAGCTCTTCTCCCCGAGGATTTCCGGCTCGCGCGGATTGACGGGAATAACCCGGTAGCCATGACGCTTCAGGTAAAAACCGACGAAATAGCTGGCACGCAGCTCGTTCTTCGACAGCCCGACGATGGCAACGGTCTTGGCATTGAGGATCACGCGCTGGATGGTCGCGGGATCCTGATAGCGTGTCAGATCGAACGTCCTGGTCATAGCGACGCCACCTGAGGTGTCGACGTGGCGCCGGTGCGTGCAAAGCCTTGCTCGAGGTCCCAGATCAGATCGTCGACGTTCTCGATGCCGACGGAAAGCCGGATGGTCCCCGGGCCCACACCCGCCGCCCGCAGCTCCTCGTCGTTGAGTTGACGGTGCGTCGTGCTGGCCGGATGAATGATCAGGCTCTTGGCATCTCCGACGTTCGCCAGGTGCGACCACAACGTCACGCCACGAATGAAATCCTGCCCCGCCGCGCGGCCGCCGCGGCAGTCGAACGAGAAGACCGCGCCGGCACCCCGCGGCAGATACTTCTCGACGAGAGGGCGATAGCGGCTCGCCTGCAGGCCGGGATAGGTCACGTTCGACGCCAGTTCGTTCGATTCGAGATAAGCCGCCACCGCGGCGGCATTCTCGACGTGACGTGCCATCCGCAGCGACAACGTCTCGAGTCCCTGCAGGAACAGGAAGGCATTGAACGGGCTCATCGCGGCACCGAGATCGCGCAGTGTCTCAGCTCGCAGTTTCATCACGTAGCCGTAGGTGCCGAAGGTTTCGTGAAACTGCAGGCCGTGATAGGCCGGTGACGGATCCGCGATGACCGGGAAGCGGCCGTTCGACCAGTTGAACTGCCCGGAGTCCACGACCACGCCGCCGATGCTCGTACCGTGACCGCCGATGAACTTCGTCGCGGAATGCAGCACGATGTCCGCGCCCCACTCGATGGGCCGGCAGAGGAACGGCGTCGCGAACGTGTTGTCCACGATGAGCGGCAGCTCATGTTCGTGCGCAACGGCGGCGACCGCTTCTATGTCGAGGACGTTGCCACCAGGATTCCCGATCGTCTCTCCGTAGAACGCTTTGGTGTTGCCGCGGACGGCCGCTTTCCACGCGTCCACATCGTCGGGATTCACCCACGTCAGCTCCACCGACATCTTGCGCAGCATGTGCTTGAACTGATTGACCGTTCCGCCGTACAGCGCCGATGACGACACGACGTGATCGCCCGGAGTCAACAGCGTGAACAGGGCGGCCGCCTGCGCGGCGATGCCGCTGGCGAATGCGACCGCGCCGCACCCACCTTCGAGGTTGGCCATGCGCTCCTCGAACACGGCGACGGTCGGATTCATGATGCGGGAGTAGGTATTGCCGAACTCCTGCAGGTTGAAGTACGCCGCCGCCGATTCAGGATCCTCGAACACGTAACTCGTCGTCTGATAGATCGGCACCGCCCGCGCGCCGGTATTCGGGTCCGGACGCTGCCCGGCATGCACCTGACGAGTCTCAAAGCCGAAGCTGTGGGATTCTTCCATCGAACCTGTCTCCCTGAGCCAGCGGCTGCAGGAAAGTCCCTCTCTGCGCAACTTCATCGGCGTCTGGCGACCCTCCTCCAAGAGAAAACAATCGTGCCCGTACGGCGCTTCGATCACGTGAAGCTCCACTTCCTTGCCGAGCGAACGAAGTCGCGGCCGCCAGCTCCTCGGAGCCGGAAGGTGGATACAGCCAGTCGGAGCTGAATGCGATGAGCAGCGTTCGGGCGGACACGTTGCGGAGCGCCTGCGTCAGCTGACCGTTTCCGTATTGACGCGCCAGATCGAAGTAGGACAGCGCGCGCGACGTGTAGAGATAGGTGTTGGCATCGAAGCGCTTGACGAAAGAATCCGCCTGATGCCTCAGGTAGTTCTCGATCTCGAACTCGGGCTCGGTGAGGGTATAGCGAATGTCGTCGGCAAACTGCAGCCGCCTCCCGAACTTGTTCTCGAGCGAATTCGCAGAGAGATAGGTGATGTGTCCGAGCATGCGGGCGACGCCCATCCCCGCCGTCGGTGCGCGCCCGGTTCCATAGTAGTGGCCGCGTTGCCAGTCCGGATCGGCGGTAATCGCGTTGCGCGCGATCGCATTCCAGGCGACCCCCTGCGGCTGGAGCGCGTGAGTGCTCGCGATCGGGATGATGGCATCGACCTGATCGCCGTAAAGCACTGCCCACTCGAGCGCCTGCATGCCCCCCAGCGAACCGCCGGCGATCGCGGCCAGCCGCGTGATCCCGAGCTCGGTCAACAGCGCTCGCTCGGTCCGCACCATGTCGGCAACGGTGATCACTGGAAAATCAGACCCGTAGGCGCGACCCGTAGCCGGGTTCAGAGACGACGGTCCGGTTGTGCCACGGCAGCCGCCAAGGAGATTCGTGCTGACGACGAAGAAGCGGTTCGTATCGAACGCCTTGCCGGGTCCGATCATTCCGTCCCACCAGCCCAGGCCGCGGCCGGCGCTTCCGTCGAGCTCCTCGGCGCGAAAGCCGTCCCTGGTGCTCTCCGCAACGGGGGTCGGAGTAAATCCCGCGGCGTGTGCGTCGCCGCTCAGCGCGTGGCAGACCAGGATGACGTTGTCACGCGCGGGCGAGAGGCTGCCATAAGTCTCATAAGCAACGCGAATCGGGTACAACTCCTGGCCGCAATCGAGCGCCAGCGGCCGAGGTAGGTCGAGGTACTGCGTCGCCACCGTTCCGACGGCGCCGACGGCGGCCTTCGACGATCGCGGGGTCATGCGAGCGATCATATCCCCTGCGGTTGAGCCCGGGGGGAGCGCAGGAGTGCTTAACAGGAGGTTAGGAGATCAGGAGAAATCCAAACAAAGACTCCTGAACTCCTGATCTCCTGTTGGAAAGCTCCTGACTCTAATATCGCGCAGTGGCCGATGTATGATCGGAAGCTTGCGCGAGACACTAACCGGCAGCGAGGGAGCAGGACGATGGCCAAGACGAGTGTCAACAACGGAGTCAACGTAGACGCATTGCTGGCGGCACGGGAAGTATTGAAAGGCGCGCCGCAAGCGGCCAAGTTCAAGTGGCGGGCCTCCTGCAAATGGCAGAACGGCACGCACAGCCGTACCACGGTCCAGGGCTTTCATGGCCTTGGCGAGGAGCAGAAGCACAAGACCGAGTTCACCTTCGATGCCGACCATCCGGAAATTTTCGCGTCCGAGGATCTCGGGGCGACCCCTGTCGAGATGGTGCTCGTCGGCCTCGCGAGCTGCCTGACGGCCGGCGTGGCTGCCGTCGCACAGAATCGCGGCATTCAGCTGAAGTCGGTCGAGGCCAAGCTCGAAGGGTCGATGGATATCCAGGGCATCCTCGGTATCGACAGCGATGTCCGCAACGGCTACGACGACATCAAGGTCACTTTCAAGATCGACGCGGATGCCTCCAAGAAGGACATCGAAGCCCTCGTCGCCCAATCGCAGAAGCGCTCGGCGGTGTACGACCTCGTCACCAACCCGACGAACGTGACCGTCGAAGTCCTGTAGGGGAAAAAAGCCTTGGGGGTCAGATCTTGTTTTTTGCAGGAGTGTCCATTTTTGAAGGCACCTGCAACGCGAAGAAACTGACTCGTCGGTGACCGCAGACAGCGCACGTCCACGTACCCATCCGGTCGAAGAGGTCACGACGGTCGTGATCGGAGCCGGACACGCCGGGCTGGCGGCGAGCAGTTGTCTCAGCGCGCGCTCGATCGATCACGTGGTGCTCGAGCGCGGCGAAGTGGCCAACTCCTGGCGACGCGAACGCTGGGACTCGCTGCGCCTGCTGACGCCCAACTGGCAGACACGTCTGCCCGGTCATCGTTATGAAGGCGCGGACCCCGACGGCTTCATGACGATGGCCGAGGTCATCGAGTTCGTCTCGCGCTTCGCCGCAATATCGGCGGCGCCCGTGCGCACGCAGACGACGGTGACCTCGGTCAGCCAAACGGACGCCGGGTATCACGTCGCCACCAGCAAGGGCGACTTTCGTTGCCGTTCGGTCGTCCTGGCAAGCGGCGCCTGCAATCTCCCGAACCTACCGGCCATTCGCCAGGCAGTGCCGTCGTCTGTCGAGTCCTTCACGCCATTCGACTATCGCAACCCTTCGCAGTTGCCTGATGGGGGTGTCCTGATCGTGGGCGCTTCGGCCACGGGCGTGCAGTTGGCCGATGAAGTCCAGCGCTCCGGCCGACGCGTGACGCTGTCGGTCGGTGAGCACGTGCGTCTGCCACGCTCGTATCGCGGGCGCGACGTGCTGTGGTGGATGGACGCCTCGGGCGTGTGGAATCAGCGCTACGACGAGATCGACGATCTGACGCGTGCGCGAAAGCTGCCCTCGCCGCAACTCGTCGGCACACCGGAACGCACCACGCTGGATCTCAATGCCCTCAGCACCGCCGGCGTCACGCTCGTCGGACGGCTTGCCGCAGTACGCGACGGCCGGGCGCTGTTTTCTGGAGGACTGCGAAACCTGTTTGCGCTCGCCGACCTGAAGATGGATCGATTGCTGGAGACGTTCGACGAATGGGCACGGACCAGCGGGCGCGATGGCGACGTCGGTCCGCTCGAGCGCTTCGAGCCAACACGTAGTACCCGCCGCGTCCAGACTTGATCTCGACCTGAAGAGCGGCGAGATCCGGTCGATCATCTGGGCGACGGGATTTCGTCCGGACTACTCGTGGCTCGACGTTCCCGTCGTCGATCGCAAGGGGCACGTGCGGCACGAGGGAGGAGTGGTCGATGCGCCCGGGCTGTATGCGATCGGGCTCCCCGTGCTGCGGCGGCGCAAGTCGACGTTCATCCATGGCGCCGAGGATGACGCGCGTGACGTGATCGATCATCTCGAGGGCTACCTCGGCAACACGATCACCCGCCAGCGCGCCTGGACGCTGAAGCCTCGAGGCGAAACTTCTAAACCAAATCGCGGCTGCCTTAATCGAGCTACAATCCGCGTCTCGACGGTCGGTTTGCCAGCGGGTCTCAGATCGTCGTCAGCCCCCGCTCAGCCTCGACAGCTGCTCGCCGAAATTCCGTAAAGGAGCACATATATGGACATGCTCGGCAGCAAGGACGTCAGCCGGCAGGTGGCGAGCCGCGCAGCGGCGCAGACAGGGATCGGCGAAGGCGTCCTCAAAAACATGCTGCCAATCGTGGCGGCGATGATGATGGGCACGATGAGCAAACAGGTGTCGCGACCGGCAGGGTCGCAGGCCGGCATGCCTGCGGGTGCCGAGTCGCTGATCGGCATGCTGACACCGATGCTCGATTCGAATCGCGACGGCTCGATTGTCGACGATGTCGTTGGAATGATTGGCCGCTTTTCCGGGCGTCAGTCAATCTGACATCGGGATCTGAAGCCGGGGAAGTGATGGGCGCAGTCGCCCATCAACCCCGCAGGCGGAACCGCTGCAGCTTCCCGGTCGCCGTCTTCGGCAGCTCCGGGACGAACTCGATCCAGCGAGGATATTTGTAAGGGGCGATTCGCGACTTCACGAATTGCTGGATGTCGCGCGCGGTCTCGTCCGTCGCCACGACGCTGGACCGTACGACGACGAATGCCTTGGGCTTCGTGAGCCCATCGGTGTCGGTGACGCCAACGACGGCACATTCCGCTACGGCGTCATGCGCAAGGATGGTGTTCTCCACTTCCATGGGGGACACCCAGATCCCACCAACCTTCAGCATGTCGTCGCTTCTCCCGCAATAGTGGTAATAGCCTTCATCGTCTCGGAAATATTTGTCCCCCGTGTTCACCCACTCCCCTTGAAATGTCGTCTTGGTCTTCTCGTGCTGCTTCCAGTAGCCGGCGGCCGCGCTATCGCCGCAGACCATGAGCGTTCCGATGCTGCCCGCTGACAGTTGCGCGCCATGCTCGTCGACGATCTTTGCCGCGTAGCCAGGCACTTCGACCCCCGAGGTGCCGGCCCGGCATGCACCGGGACGATTCGACAGAAAGATATGGAGCATCTCCGTCGAGCCGATGCCATCGACGATCTCGAGGCCGAACCGCTCTCGCCAACGGCGGAAGATCTCGGCGGGAAGCGCCTCGCCCGCCGACACGCAGAAGCGCAGCGACGACAGATCGAAACGCGTGGTGGCGTTCTCGACCTGCAGCATCGCCGCGTAGAGCGTGGGGACAGCAAAGAAAATCGTCGGGTGAAAACGGCCGATCGCCTCGAACATCGTCTCGGGTGCAGACCGGCCGGCGACCACGACCGCCTGAGCGCCCAGGCCGAGTGGAAACGAGAGGCTGTTGCCGAGACCGTAAGCGAAGAACAGTTTCGCGGCCGAAAGACAGCGATCGTCTTCGGTCATCTGCAGCACGCCGCGCGCATAGCCTTCGATTGTCAGAACGATGTCGTGCTGCAGATGAATCGCGCCTTTGGGCGCGCCGGTACTGCCAGAGCTGTACAGCCAGAATGCCGGATCGTCTTTATGGGTGTCCGCGTTCTCGAGCGTCGGGCTCGCACCGTCGAGCAGCGTCTCGAGCGATGGAATGCCGGCGATCGCGCCATTGGAGACGATGAGATGCGTCAGACAAGGCAGCAGATGAAGGCTCGGCAGAATCTGGCCGGCCAGCGGTTCACTCACGATGCAAACGGTGGCGCGCGAGTCGTTGAGGATGAACCGATAGTCGGCTTCCCTCAACATCGTGTTGATTGGGATCGGCACCGCACCGATCTTGATAGCGCCCAGGAAGCATGCGTAGAACGCGGGACCGTCGTGCAGGAGCAGGACGGCGCGCTGCTCGGGGGCAAGGCCGAGGGAGCGCAGGGCGTTGCCCGCACGATTCACCAGCGCGTCGAGCTCGCTGTAGGTGAGCGACGCACCTTCGGAAATGACAGCAATGCGATCGCCGCGTCCCTCGCGCACCTGGCGCGTGACGAGATAGTCGGCGACGTTGAAGGCGTCGGGGATTGTGGTGCGTGTCTCGGTTGGCGCAACAGTCATGGACCGTTGGACGTCGGCGGCGCGCAGATGTGCTGTCGCCGCTGAGCCGCTCGGTAGAGCGACATGCGATAGCGACGGCCGTCAGGATGCGATGTATCGTTCGAGCGACTTGATAGTGAACTGTTGCTCGTCGACGACCGCCCGGACGACGTCGCCGATCGAGATGACTCCAATTGGCCGCTCCTGCTCAACGACCGGCAGATGTCGAATGCGTTTGTCGGTCATGAGCACCATGCACTGATCCACGGTCCAATCCGGTTCGACGCAGATGACGTTTGGCGTCATGATCTCGCTGACGAGCATCTCCCTTGACGCCCTGCCGAGGAGGATCACCTTCCGCGCGTAGTCCCGCTCGGAGAAGATGCCGTCGATCTTGTCACCTGACAACACGAGGACGGCCCCGATATTCTTGTCGGCCATCAGACGGAGGGCATCCAAAACCGTGTCGCCCGGCCCGACGGAGTAGATGGTGGACTTGCCCCGCAACATCTGGCGTACGGTAGCTGGCATGATCGGGCACTCCTTGAATCGCCAACCGAAAGAACGCTGAAGCGGAGGATTTGCTTACGACAGGGACCGTCGGTTGTGCTAGGGATGACGGCACCGCCGCCCGCGCCAACAGCGCCATGGTAGTCCAAGTTGCCCCTTTTTTAGCCGAGCAGGCAGAGCGATGATCGGAGGTTTCCACCATTTGGGAGTCGCCGAGGTTCCGCCTGGAACGACCGCGATGCGGCAGCACGCAGACCTGATTTCGTATGAGTACCAGGAGCTGCCCCAGGGCGGAGCGGTACGCATTCGGACATCGGATGCGCGTGCGCTGGCGGGTGTACACGAATTTCTGAGGTACCAGATATCGGAGCACCGAACGGAGGACGATTCCCGGCGTTATGGCCGGCGCAAACCGTTGTGAGCCTCTCCAGTGGCCTCCGTCGCCTTATACGGCAGGAGGTGGCAAATGGCGATTTCATCGAGGCGCCCGCCGGCGGTTCTGGGATTCGCAATGGCCATTCAACTCACCGCATGGCCGGCTTTCGCCGAGTGCGGCAATGGCAGCGAAATGACAGGGAATGCGTCCCTGGCGACCATCGTCCAGCCGGGAGATGCGGTCACCGTGACCCCCTGGTCTGGCAGGAAACAAACCGGCCAGGTGACAGCGGTCACGGATTGTCTACTCCTGCTCCGCACCGCGAAAGCACTCGATCGACATGCCCTTTGCGTCAATCAAGACCGTCAGGCGTCATCAGGGCCAGTCGATAACCGGTGGCGCCGGAGCGTTACTGAGCGCCGCGAACCAGTGCCAGGACCTCTCTTGTACGCACGTCGCGCTGGCTTTCGTCGGTGTCGCCGCCGTGATCCAGGGTTTCGACCGTCTCGTTCACCCGCCAAAGGTTATCTATCGCGCGAAAAAGCCACCGGTCGCGCGCAATCAGTTGCCACGCTAGCCTGCGTGCTAGCGGAGGCGGATCGGCATCGACACCAGCACGGTTCCGCGCGCATCCGTGACGTCCGGCCGGCGTCTTGACCGGCCTCGACCTGCCGGACTTATCGGGAACTGAAGAAGAACCTGAAACTGCCGGAACCGTAGCGTGTCAACCCGCAGATGATCTCAATCTAACCGGCGAACTGCTGAACCACCGTCAAGAGCTCGTCGAGCTCGACCGGCTTGACCAGACGGGCGATTACCCCCGGAATCTGGGCGGAGGGCCGCGCCGTGAGCTGCCCCGAAATGATCGCGATGGGAATGCGTGCCAGCGATGGATCCTGCGTCATCGCCCGCATCAGATCCTCGCCGTTCATACGTGGCATCATCAAATCGACCAGCATCAGCGAGGGCGGTCCGTCGCTGCGGAGCTGCTGCAGTGCTTCCACTCCGTCGGCGACTCCCACGGCACTATATCCTTCGGCGGACAACACGACGCACAACATCGTCCGCATATCCTCGTCATCATCCACCACCAAGATCGACCGGTTTCCCATCGGCAACGCTCCTTGACACCGGCAGTTGCACGGTGAAAGTGGAACCTGCACCGAGACGGCTGTCCACGGTTATCGTTCCGGCCAATCCATCGATGATGGTCTTGGCGATATGCAGTCCGAGGCCCAGACCGCCGTAGTTACGCGCGTCGACGACCCGCTGGAATGGATCGAAAATCTTCCCAAGCATCGTCGGCTCGATGCCAATGCCGTGGTCGACAACTTTGAGAATCGCGCGGTCGCCCGACCGCACGGCGGAGATGTCGATCGGCTTCCCCTCGCCGTACTTCATCGCATTCGAGAGCAGGTTGGTCACGACCTGTTCGACCCGGAAACGGTCCCACTCCCCCGTCATCGCTCCTTCGGTCTTGACCGTCACCGCCGAGCGCGCTTGCGCGAGCTCTCCGGATAACCGGGATACCACGTCGCGCACCACGGTTCCAAGGTCGACCTCCTCGAGCTCGAAGTGCAGCTGCCCGCTGCGGATGCGTCCGAGATCGAGCAGCTCGTCGACGAACCGGCCGAGTCGCCGGTCTTCGCGTTGAAGCACTTCCAGCGCCGTTCGCATGGAAGCGGGCGGCAGCGATCCGCGCATGAGTCCTTGCACGGCCAGGTGCATCGACGCGAGAGGTCCCCTGATCTCGTGGGCGGCGATCGACAGGAACTCGTCGCGGCCGGTAATTGCCCGCCGCGCTCCTTCATACAGGCGGGCATTGTCGATCGAGAGGGCGATCCGACGTCCCAGCTCCTCGGGCAGGTCGAGATCGGCCTTCGTGTATTGGCGTGACAGCGGCGCAACGAACGTGAGCGCGCCCACTGGCTCGTCTCTGCACATCAACGGGATCGCCAGGTGCGATCGCGATCCGGCGGTGTAGATGATCGAGTGGCCGCCAAGCGCGCCCGCGCGCAGCTCCGGGGCGCGGCCGGAATCGCCGCCGCCGGCAACTACGACGCGCTCGGGACTGCCCTCGTGGATCAGATCCACCGCGCAGAGCTCGCCGAGATAGGGAACGGCGAGATGAGCCACTGACGTGAGAGCCGTTCTGACATCGAGCGAAGAGAGCAGACGCGTTGCGTCCGCCAGGAACGTCGCGCGGCGCAGCAGGCTTTCACGTTCGGTCACGTCGCGAAAGCTCCAGACTCGGCCAACGACATCGCCGGCGACGAGCTGCGGCATCGAATACCGGTCGAACACCCGACCGTCTTTGAACCGGAGCAGATCGGACGCGTCCTGATCAGGCGATGCGTACAGATCGCGAACGGCCTGCAGAAAGGCCTCCGGATCCTCTAGTTGATCCGCAACGAAGGACAGCAGCGCCGGATCGTCACCCGTTCTGACGAGCCATCGAGGCACCCGCCACAGCGTGAGAAAACGGCGGTTGTAAGCCCCGACATGGCCTTGCGGATCGACAACCAGGATTCCATCCGCGGTGGCATCGAGCGTTGCCTCGAGGAGCGAGAGCGATCGCTGCAGTTGCTGCGCCGTCTCCCGCTGCGTGGTGATGTCCATCGCGGCACCCACGCAGCCGACGGTCGCGCCCGCATCGTCGACGAGCGGCTCTATCAGTACCTCGAACCACCGGTCCTGGCGGTGATACTGGAACGACTGCCTCCCGCCCGCGAGCGCGGCGAGGTGGTGCGCGATAACAGGCTCGCTCGGATCGCGACTCCCCACGAAATCGTAGATGGTCGTCCCCACGAGCCGCTCGGCCCGGGCCGCGTCGAGCATCGCCGTTCGTCCGTGCACGTGAGTGAGCCGCAGTTCGCGGTCAGTCGCCCAGACTGCGCCGGGCGCTTGCCGGAAGATCAGGCGGAGGTATTCCTTCGGCCGATGGCGCGTTCGATCCGATGGCATAGTGGCGGCAACCTATTCGAAGCCTGCTCCTCCCGAAATATCCAAGCATTGTACTTTTGGCTTCTGGCAAATCGCGCCCGTAAAGTTGTTCCGGCCTCCGCTGCCTCTCCGAGGGTGAACAGCGGGATTTATTGGCGGCGGGACAGCCGCGCCAGCTGAAGCCGCGCGACGTGCTCGGACAGCAGGGCGAACCCGCAGATCTTTTCGCACTCGTGCAAGTCGGTCATCTGAAACTTGCGCAGCTCAATGCCGCTGGCGCCGAAAGCCTCGTCCGGTTCGTGGGGCGGGGGACTGTTAGGGCGCGATCGCACTCGTCGCGGGCAGTCGATACCCGGTATCAGCATTGAAGGACGGGAATCGATAGGGCGCAACGCGGGTAAACCGAAGCTGCGTGTCCCCGTTTTTACCGCCCGTCAGCGACGGTCGTGGTGGTCCTTTGCAAGCCACCGCGCCTGTATCTGTCGAACCAGTAGCGCTAGTAGAGTTGCGTGCGCAGGAAGTTCGAGGGCTTGCTCGTCGTGCCGTGCTGTGTAGAGGGGGAGGCGCTGAGAACGGGCATTATATCTAACCGCGAGACGGCGCTCGTGTGTCCTCTCGTCTGAGCCCAACTGCGGCGACGGTGAACGAGGCGGCGTGACTACAGATTGATCCACCAGCCGAAGGTGAACCATCCTTCGGACTGCTGAAAGAACTCGCCGATGGTCGGACGTCCGTCGGTCCATCCCACGCCGAACCGGTGGGTGTGCCCATTCGCGCGCGTCACGATGCCCCCCTGCAGGGCTGTGTCGAGCCGCCACGCGCGTTCCTGCATGGCCGACAAGTCAGCCGCCATGTACCAGGCAAACCGGCCACCCCACAGCGCCGGGCGCGACTCGTATTCGACCCCTCCCTGACTCCGCCACGGTTCTTGCTCTTCGTAGCGAGTGCGGTATCCAGCCGCAGCCTCGCCGTACGCGCGCCACCGGGGTGTGAGGCGCCAACTCACCCCGAGCGCGAGCTCTTCGCGCGAGTAGTTGATACGAGTGCGGCCGGTCCTCTCCGCGTACTCATCGCCAAGGTGGCTCGACTGGTGCAGCACTGCCACCTTGAAGGAGAGCGGCCCTCCGGCTGCCGTCGTTACCAAGAAACCGTAGTTACCGTCCCAGCCAACGGCGTCGAGTTTGTGATCCGAGTCGAACACCACGTCGAGCCCGGCGCTGATGCTGACCTGCCACGATCGTCCTCCCGCCGTGCCGGGATCGATTCGGAGGACACCGAATCGGCCACCCGCAGCCAACCCGACGCGGGGGCTGCGCGTGTCCTCGATGCGCCCGCGTAGATAAACCATCTCGGTCACGGCGTTCGTGGGACGGTGTGGGTCGGCGGCGTAGACCGCATACACGTCCCCTGACGGAAAGAGCGCGAAGGTCGTACCGGATGCGCGCGTCCAGACGAGGGGCCGTTGTGGATCGTTTCCGGACTGCGCCTCGGCAGTTGTATCGCATGCGATCACCTGCATCAGGAACAGGCAACATGCGACTTTCAGGCAAAACGGCGCATCGATTTTCGGGGCAGGACGATCCCGCAAGAGGCGCATTCTCCTCTAACAGTCCTGCGTGGAGCAAGCAGGTCTCCGTTACAACAGCTCGAACAGCTGGCGTTTTCGGATACCCTTCAACGACATGTCTATTCCGAAACTCCCGTCCGGCAACAGATATCGGCGCCACTTCGTCCTGCTGATCGCGCTCGGAGCGCCCGGTTTCGGCGCTGGGTGCCGATCGACCCCGGCAACCCCGCCGCCGGCCGCCGTCTCAGCCGACACGTGGGCTGTCGTCGACGGCCGCGAGATCACGCGCGATTTCATTGAAAAGACATATCGGCGGACGGGTGGCGGGTCGCCGGATCTGTCCGAAGAGGAAGCCCTCACCGCCAAGCTGACCCTCCTCAACGAGGTGATCGTCCAGGAAATACTGGTGGCGAAGGCCGGGCAGTTGAAGATCGAGCTCACCGACAAGGAGCTCGACACCGCATACGCCGAGGCCAGGAAGAACATTCCCGAGGAGGCGTTCCAGAAGGAGCTGACCCGCCGCAATCTGACCGCGGCGGATATGCGGGATGGGCTCCGCCGCGAGCTGCTCTCGCAGAAGGTGGTCGAGCGCGAGCTCCAGTCGAAGGTCGTCGTGACCGACCAGGAAGTCAGAGACTTCTTCAACGCAAATCGCGCCCGGTTCAACTTCCCGGAAGAGGCGTATCACCTTGCGCAGATCGCGATCACGCCGCAGCGCGACCCACAAACCGCGAATCGTCTGGGAGACGACGCGGCGACCCCGCAGGCGGCAGCCGCCAAGGCCCGGATGCTGATGGAGCGCCTCAAGGCCGGGGCGTCCTTCTCCGACCTGGCCATGGACTACTCCGAGGATCCACAATCGGCGCCGCGTGGCGGGGATCTCGGTTTCGTACCCATGTCGAGGCTGCAGCAGGCGCCGCCGCCCCTGCGCAACGCGGTTCTGAAGAAGACACCGGGCACGGTCAGTCTGGTGAGCCAGGAGGGGGCGCAGACCATCGTGCTGGTGGTCGCACACGAGGTGGCCGGTCAACGCGATCTGTCGATGCCGGCCGTGCGCGAAAACATCACGGGGACGCTGCGCGGGCGCCGGGAACAACTGCTGCGCGCGGCCTACTTGACCGCAGCGCAGAGCGACGCGCAGGTCGTCAATTACCTGGCGCGACGACTGGTCGAGTCGCAGGGAAAGATACCGAGCTTGGGCCTTGCTTCGCCGAGTGGGTCTCGATAGAGATCAGGAGTGTTCTTGATCGGGAGATTATGAGTTTTGTGAACAGGAGATCAGGAGCTTAGGAGACAGACGTGACCTCGTAAGGACCGACCGTGTTCCTGGGGAGAGGGACACAAATGACGATCGCCAAACGCTTGATCCTCCTGCTGACGGTACCGCTCGTGGCATTGGTGGGGCTCGGCGTCTTCACCCGGCTGCAACTCTTGAAGATCGAGGAGCGCAGCCGGTTCGTAGCGGAAACGCGGATCGTGGCACTCGCCACTCTGGGGAATCTCTCCCGGAGTTTCGCCGAGCTGCGCGTAAACGTGCGCAGGTACTTGCTCGCCACCGACGACGCCCAGCGCGCTGCCGCGCGCGGCGCGTTCGATGAGGACGAACAGGACGTGAATCGTCTCCTGCAGCAGTACGCGGACAGCCTGGTCCTCGACGACAAAGAGCGCCGGCTGCTCGGCGAATTCCAAGCGCTCAGCCGCGAATTTATTGCCGGCGCAAAACAGTCCATGGCGCTCGTGGATGAGGGTCACCGCGAGCAAGCGGTCGCTTTTCTGAACGGCCCGTTCACCGAGCTTGGCGTGCACGTTAGCAAGGTGTCAAATGAATGGATCGCCTACAACGAGAAAGCGGCGACTGCCGCCGGCCACGAATCGATCGCGGGCATCGAGCGTTTTCAGCGGGAAATGCTGCTCGCCAACTCGGCTGCCTTGGTGCTGACCGGCCTGCTCGGGTTTGTGACATTTCGGCGGATCGTCAATCCCGTTCGGGCGCTGGAGGCATCGGTCAAGACGATCGCGGAGGGGGATTACGGTAAGGCAGTCCCCTTTGTCGACGCCGCGGATGAAACAGGCGGCCTGGCGCGCTCGATCGATGTCCTCAAGCAGGGCGCCGCCGCAATGGACGAACAACGCTGGGTCAAGTCCAACGTCTCGAGGCTTACGGGAGCTTTGCAGGGTGCCGTGTCCATTACGGAGTTTGGCGACCGGCTTCTTTCGGATCTCGTGCCGATGCTGGGCGGCGGTGTGGCAGGGTTTTTCGTGTTCGACGAAAGGAGCGGGGATCTCCAACGGGTCGCCAGTTACGGTCTAGCGGAAACGTCCGACTTCAGCAAACCGATCCAGCTCGGTGAGGGACTGGTTGGCCGGTGCGCGCAAGAGCAAAGGGCGATCGCGCTCACCGATCTGCCTCCCGGTTATCTCCGCATCGCCTCCGGTCTGGGCCAGGCTGCGCCGGTCCAGGCGACAGCGCTGCCGTCGGTGTCCAAGAACGCGCTGCTTGGCGTGCTCGAAGTTGCGTCCTTCCGCCCGTTCAACGCGCAGGAGAAAGCCTTGCTCGACGAATTGCTGCCGGTCGTGGCAATGAGCCTGGAGGTCCTGCAGCGCAACCTGCGCACGCAGGAGCTGCTCGGCCAGACGCAGGAGCAGGCCCGCCAGCTCGAGCATCAGGCAGAAGAACTGGTCGACGCAAAACACAAAGCCGAGGAAGCCACCGAGATGAAGTCCATGTTCCTCGCGAACATGAGCCACGAGATCCGCACGCCGATGAACGCCATCATCGGACTCTCGCATCTCGCGCTCAAGACCCCGCTTTCGTCCAAACAGCGCGACTACGTCAGCAAGATTCACAACGCAGGCACATCGCTGCTGGCCGTCATCAACGACATCCTCGACTTCTCCAAGATCGAGGCCGGAAAGCTCGACATCGAATCCACCGACTTCGAGCTCGATGAAGTCATCAGCTCCGTGACGACGCTGACCGCGCAGAAGGCGCACGAGAAGGGACTCGAATTCCTCGCGCACGTCTCGCCCGAGATACCGGAGCGCCTGCTCGGCGATCCGGTCCGCCTGGGCCAGATCCTGACGAATTGCGTCAACAACGCCGTCAAGTTCACCGAACAGGGCGAGATCCGGCTCAACATCGAACAGGTCGAACGCACTGGCGAAAAGGTCCAACTCAAGTGTTCGGTGCGTGACACTGGAATCGGCATGACCCGTGAGCAAGTCGGCGAAACTGTTCCAGCCGTTTACGCAGGCCGACATGTCAACGACGCGGAAGCACGGCGGCACGGGGCTTGGCCTCACCATCTCCCGACGGCTCGTGGAACTGATGGGCGGGCGTATCTGGCTCGAAAGCGAACCGGGCGTCGGTACTACTTTCTACTTCACTATCTGGCTCGGCGTCGCCGAGCCGAAGGGTTCGGCGAAGATTCTTCCCGCGAAGCTCGCAAAGCTCCGCGTGCTGGTCGTCGATGACAATGCGGCCGCGCGTGAGATTCTGCAGGAGCCGTTGAGCACCCTGGCCAGTCGGGTGGATGCGGTCGCGTCAGGGAAGGAAGCCATCACCGTGATTCAGCAGCACGATGCCACCGAGCCATACGACATCGTCTTCATGGATTGGCGCATGCCGGGCATGGACGGTTTGCAGGCCAGTCGCCACATCAAGAGCGACGAGACGCTGAGCCATCGACCCGCCATCGTGCTCGTCACGGCGTTCGGACGCGAAGAGGTCCGGGAGGAAGCCGAGCGATTGCAGCTCGAGGGGTTTCTCCTGAAGCCGGTCACCAAGTCCATGATCGTCGACACGCTGGTGAACGTCTTTGCCGACGCCGGAGAAGAGATAACAAAAGCGATCGAGGGCGAGGAGGCGACGCGGCTTCTCGGCGCCCGGATTCTGCTCGTCGAGGATAACGAAATCAACCAGCAAATCGCCACCGAACTCCTCGAGGGCGCCGGCGCCACCGTCAAGGTCGCCCACAACGGACGCGAGGCGGTGGAGATTCTCTCGAGCGACGCGCAGCCGCCACCGTTCGACGTCGTGCTCATGGACCTTCAGATGCCGGAGATGGACGGCTTCCAGGCGACCGCGAAGCTCCGTTCCGACGCCCGCTTTGCGACATTACCGATCATCGCCATGACGGCGCACGCCACGTTCGAGGAACGTCAGCGCTGCCTCGACGCCGGCATGAACGATCACGTTGCCAAGCCGATCGATCCGAACAGTCTGTTCGAGACTGTAGGACGATTCTACAAGCCGGCGGATGTCGGTCAGGTCACCGCCCAATCAGGGCGCACCGCGGCCGGCGCGCCAGGTTCTGACGACCTGTTGCCGGTTGCCGATCTCGACACGAGGGACGGGCTGGCGCGAGTGGGCGGGAATCGGAAGCTCTACCTGAAGCTCCTTCACGAATTCATCGACGAGCAAGGCCAGGCGGTCGATCGGATCGCCGACGCGCTGGCTGAGGGCAGCGTCGGACTTGCCGAACGGCTCGCCCATTCACTAAGAGGCGTGGCAGGAAACCTTGGCGCGACACAGGTGCAGTCCGCTGCCGGCGTCTTGGAAAAGTTGATTCGCGACCGGGCCGCGGCGAAGCATGTGGATTCTGCCAAACAACAGGTCGCTGCCGCGCTGCACCCGCTGGTGACGGAACTGCGAACCGCGTTGAACGCGACCGCCGATGAATCTCCGGCGCAACCGGCGACACCACCGCCGGCAGACGCTGCCCAGTCGCGCGAGGCGGCTGCGCATTTGACCGTGATGCTCTCGGAGGGTGATCCCGGTGCGGCTGATTTTGTCGAGGCGAATCGTGCGGTGCTGCGTCCGGTTGTCGGCGCCGAGACGTGGCCGGAGTTTGAAAAGCTCGTCCAACGCTACGCCTTCGCCGAGGCGCAAGCGCACTTGGAGAAGGCACTCAAGAGCGTACCGGGCGCACGGACGTGAAAGAACTATCCGACAGCCGCATTCTCATCGTCGACGACGTCAAGGCCAACGTCGACATCCTGGTCCAGGCGCTGCGGGACGAGTACAAGCTCAGTGTCGCCCTCGATGGGAATACCGCCCTTCGCAGCATCGAGAAGAATCCGCCGGACCTCGTGCTGCTCGACATCATGATGCCGGACCTCGATGGTTATGAAGTATGCCGGCAGCTGCGCGCACGCGAGGCGACGCGCGAATTGCCGGTGATGTTTCTCAGCGCGCTGGAGGACGTCACGAACAAGACGCAGGGTTTCGAGGTGGGCGGCAACGACTATCTGACGAAACCGTTCGAGCTGCTCGAGGTCAAGGCCCGCGTACGGTCGTTGCTCAAGGCCAAGGCGTACGCCGACGCCGTTCGCGAAGCGATGGCGCGGGACCTCAGAATCGCCCGCGAGATCCAGATGGGCATCCTGCCCGCGGACCCGGCGGCCGCCACGAGAGGAACCGGTCTCGATGTTCATGCCGTCATCGAACCGGCGCGGGAGGTCGGCGGCGATCTCTACGAGGTGCTGCGCGTTTCCGACAAGCGCGTCGTTGCGGCCCTCGGGGATGTGTCGGGCAAAGGAATTCCGGCCGCGCTCTTCATGGCGGTCGTCGTGACCGTGCTTCGCACGCTGGCCAGGCAGATCGTAGAGCCGGACGAGATTCTGCGCCGTCTTAACGACGAGCTCGCCGAACAGAATCCTCGTGGCATGTTCGTCACGCTGCAGTGTCTCGTGTTCGACCTGGAGAACCGACGCGTCTTGTGTGCAGGGGCCGGCCATCACCAGCTTGCGGTGCTCTCACCGGGCCGTCCGCCACGGCTGGCTTGCCCGTCTTCGGGCCGGCCAGCGGGGCTCATGCTGTCCAATCCGATCGAGGGTGAGGCGCTCCCACTCGAGCCCGGCGAGACCTTCGTGCTCTTCTCGGACGGCGTGTCCGAAGCGATGAATCCGGAAGAGGACTTTTACGGCGAAGAACGCCTGCTGGCCGCGCTGGCCACGGCCTCCGGCGCGACGGCCGCCGAAACGGTGACGCGTGTGCTGGCCGACGTGCGCGCGTTCACCGCCGGGGCGAAGCAGTCAGACGACATCACGGTTCTGGCCGTGCAGTATGCACCCTGAATGCGTGACGGTTGCGCGGCCAATCATTTGACAACCTTACTCGCCTCGGGCGCGTGAGCCCGTCCGATGTCACCAGACGAGGTCGTTCTCGGTAAGGTCAGGAGGTGTTCCTGATCGGGAGATCACGAGATCTTATGGACAGGAGATCAGGAGATAGTTATAAACAGGAGACAGGAGAGAAACCAAGAATCTCCTGATCTCTTGATCTCCTGTTAGAAATCTCCTGATCTCCAAAACCGAATGTCCCCCGACCGCCTGCAAGCCTTGCTCGCGACCTACCGCGGCGGGTTGCTCAACGATACCCTGCCCTTTTGGATTCCGCGTGCCATCGATCGTGAGCACGGCGGATATCTGACGGCCCTGGATCACGACGGCTCGCTCCTGCAATCGGACAAATCCGTGTGGGTCCAGGGCCGGTTCGCCTGGCTTCTGGCCACGTTGTTCGACACGCTGGAGCGCCGCGCCGAATGGCTCGACCTGTCCAGGCACGGCATCGAATTCATCGAGCGCTACTGCTTCGACGCCGACGGACGCATGTTCTTTTCCGTCACCCGTGACGGCCGTCCGCTGCGGAAGCGTCGCTACCTGTTCTCCGAGGCCTTCACGGTCATCGCGCTCGCGGCATTCGGACGCGCCGCCGGAGACGAACGCTCGAGACTGAAAGCGCTCGATCTGTTCCGCCTTCTCCTGATGTACCACCGTCAACCGGGCCTCCTCGAACCGAAAGTCATTCCGACGACGCGCCGGACCAAGGGGCTGGCGATGCCGATGATCCTGATCGTGACGGCTCAGGAGCTGCGGAAGTCGATTGACGATCCCGTGTGCACGCAGGTGATCGACGACTGCATCGCCGAGATCGAACGGGACTTCCTCGACCGCGATCGGCAGTGCGTTCTCGAAAACGTGGGACCGGACGGCGAGCTCTTCGACACTTTCGAAGGCCGCACTGTGTGCCCGGGACATGCCATCGAGGCCGGCTGGTTCATTCTCGAGGAAGCGCGTCATCGCGGAAACGCGCCGCAATTGATTCAGCTGGGCACCACGATCATCGATTGGTCGCTGAAGATGGGGTGGGACACGCAGTACGGCGGCCTTCTTTATTACTGTGACGCGCGCGGGCTGCCGAGCGCGGAGTACCCGCACGACATGAAGCTCTGGTGGCCGCACAACGAGGCGATCATCGCGACCCTGCTCGCGTATCAGCTCACCGGCGAGGAACAGTACGCCCGATGGCATGAGCGCGTTCACGAATGGGCGTACGCGCACTTCCCGGATCCCGTCCACGGCGAGTGGTTCGGATACCTGCATCGTGACGGCACCGTGTCGACCCGGTTGAAGGGCAACTTGTGGAAGGGGCCGTTTCACCTGCCGCGCATGCAGTGGTTCTGCACGCAGCGGATCGAAGAGATGCTCCAGCAGGGCGCCGTGTGACAGCCGACGGATTTCAGGTTCGACTGCAGGCCCTCGACTATGCCGTGATGGCCGCGTACATGGCCGTGCTCGTGGCGATGGGGCTCATGCTGCGCCGGCGGGCGGGCAAGGATCTGGAAGGCTACTTCCTGGCCGGACGAAAAATCCCAGGGTGGCTAAATGGCTGTTCCTATGCAGCCACCTGCCTGAACGCGGACGTGGCGCCGGCGTATTGCGGCATGACCGTGATCACCGGTGCCTTCATCTGCTGGTGGTACTTCAGTCGCTTTGGTCTGGCCCTGATGATCGGCGGCGTGCTGTTCGCCGTGCTGTGGCGGCGGCTGTCGATCATGACTTCGCCGGAGTTCTACGAGCTCCGCTTCAGCGGCACGCCTGCCGTCGCGATTCGAACGTGGGTGGCGTTGCGCAGCGCGTTCGTCGCGGTCGTCGCCTGGACCGGCGCCGGACTGCTCGGAATGCACAAAGTCGCCCAGCCGATGCTGGGCTGGGATCTGTGGACAACCTTCGCCGTCGTCGTCCCCATCATCCTGTTCTACGTTCTGCTGTCCGGGTACGTCGGCGTCGTGATCTCGGATTTCTTCCAAACGCTCGTGATTATCGGTGCGTCGCTGACGCTGATGTGGGCCGTTCTGGCGGACTTTGGAGGACCCGTTGGTCTGCACGACGCACTCGTGCGCGCGTTCGGTGAGAGCGTCGTCAGCTGGCATCCGCCGATGCACCATGAGCTCCTCGGCGTGCTCGGCGTCGTCGCGTGGACGATCGGAACGGCCGTGGGATATGGCGGCGACGCCGCGCCCATGTCGGGTGCGATGGAGGGGCAGCGCATCCTCTCGTCTCGCAATGCGAGCGAAGCCGCGAAGATGTACGTCTGGACGCAGGTGATCCTGTTTCTGATGCTCGCCCTCATTACGCTGCCGGCCCTCGGTGCGGCCGTGCGATGGCCGGGCCTGCGCGACGGCAGTATCGACAAAGAGCTCGCCTATGGCATGTTGCTCGGTCACTATCTGCCGCCCGGACTGCTGGGATTGGCCGTGAGCGGCATCCTCGCGTCGATCATGTCGACCGTGAGCTCCAACATGAACTTCGGCGCGCAGGTGTTCCTGAACGACGTCTACAAGCGATCGCTCGTCAAACAGGCGTCGAATCGCCATTACCTGATGGTCGGACGCATGGTTGCCGTCGAGCATCGTGGTGCTGGCCATGCTCGTGGCGACCGTCGCGCAGAACGTCATCGACATCGCCGTGTTCATGCTCGGGCTCGCGTCGGCCGAACTGACGGCCAACTGGGCGCAGTGGTGGTGGTGGCGCTTCAACGGCAAGGCGCGGGTTCGCCGCATCCATCGGCGGACCGCTGCTGTTCCTCTTCAATCAGCTCGTCGTGTTTCGCTACTTCGTCGACGCCGGGCCGGCGTCTGTGTATCTCGTGGTGTTCACGTCGATGGCGGCGACAACCGTGCTGTGGCTGGCCGTTGCGCGCTTCACCGAACCGGAGCCGGAAGAGAAACTCGTCGACTTCTACCGCCGGGCGAGACCGATGGGCGCCTGGGGCCCGATTGCGCGGAAGGCAGGACTCGAGCCAGTCGGGATGGCAACCGGTCGCGCGTGGCCTGGCTATCGCAGCGACCGGAACGGTCATGGTCGGCGCCGCGGTCGTGGCGCTGTCGTGCGCTTACATCGCCCGTTGGAATATCACTGGCGCCGCTCTCCTCATGAGCGTCGCCGCCGCAGTCGCGTTCAAGCGGTCGTTCCGGTCGTTCCTCAACCGTCTCGAGGCCAGCACGATCGTACCGGCTTCGACTCCGTGACCCCTCCCTTCTTCGTTCTTCCTTCTTCCTTGCTTACCGCCGTATTCCAACCGTCAACCAGTACCTCGCGCGGCACGCAGATGCCGAGCTCTGTGCCGAATTGATCGTGGAATGCCGTGAAGTCGTTGCGCAGAGCTTCTCGCCGGTGGGGCTCGAGGCTGGCTGCGAGCGACCGCGTCGGACCGTAGCCGATAGAAAAGGTTTTCCACGCGGCTTCGCCGTTCGGCTCCCGGTAGTACGACACACCCTTCTCGAAACGAAGATCGAATGCACTCCCGAGCAGGGCCTGGATGCGCTCGACGCGACCCCATTCGAACGGTGACGAAGGCGCAGGGCTCGGCGCCGGCGGCATGTATCGCTTCATCACTTCGAACATCTTGAACAGATTGCCGTCCGACAGCCATGTCGTGATCGCGATGCGGCCGCCTTTGCGACAGACGCGAGCCAGTTCCCCGGCCGCGGCTTCGGGACGGCTGGCGAACATGATTCCGAACGTCGATACGACCGCGTCGAACGCCGCATCTCTGAATGGAAGGCCTTCCGCGTCTCCGATCTGATACTCGATCGACAACGCCTCCACTTCGGCTTTCGCACGCGCCGCGTCGAGCAGCGCACTCGCGATGTCGACGCCAGTCACCATCGCACCGCTCCGCGCGACGACCCGCGACGTCCAGCCGGTGCCGGTCGACAGATCCAGAATCCGTTCGCCGGACCGGGGATTCAGCCGCAACACGCAGTGCTCGATCGCGTCGGCTATCCCACGACTTATCCGGTCGTAATCTTTCCCTCCCGCGCTCCAAACGGCTGCCGGGCGCTCGTTGTGCGGTTGTACCGCTCCCTGCAAAGTGACGTTCATCGCTGTTCTCCCTGTCGGTTTTCGTTTGCCCGCCTACACTGACAATCGGAATTCGGGGGTAGAAAAGCGACATCCGCCGGCCGGTGCCCGCGGTGGGCCGTCATGGGTATACTCGGTCGGCCGGGTCAGGTCGTGAATCGTGAACTTCACGCGTTCGCGACGCCAACCGAACCCCCGGTCTTTCGCCTTTGTTTCGTCGTTGTCGTCTCTGGCCGCTCGTTTCCGATCTTGAGAATAGGGGTCAGACCGCACCGGTCGCGGCGCGTTTGAGGGGAATGGCTGTGAAGGACGAGACTTCCGAGGGACCGAACGTCGGCGGCGATGAGCGCGTAGCTGCAGACGCGCTGTTCGGAACCTTATACGCGGAGCTCCATCGTCTGGCGCGGCGCGAACTGCACCGGCGAGGACCCATCGGCGGGCTCGGCGCAACCACGCTCCTGCACGAGGCCTACCTCTCGATCTCCAGCCGGGAAGGGACGAACTTCGCGGATCAGGCCCGATTCATGGCTTACGCCGCCCGGGTGATGCGGGGCCTGATCATCGACGATGTCAGGCGTCGGCGGTCTGAGAAGCGCGGCGGTCTGTTCGACATCACGTCCCTCGGGACCCATCACTCCGACAGCGCGATCACACCGCAGTCGCTGCTGCTGATCAGCGATGCGCTCGATGAACTCGCGGCGGTCGAGCCAGATCTCGCCGAGATCGTCGACCTCAAGTTTTTCTGCGGTTTCTCCTTCGCCGAAATCGCAGCCATGCGCGGGGTGTCGGAACGGACCATTCAGCGCAACTGGGAGAAGGGCCGCTTGTATCTGCACTACGCGATCGGCAGCGCGGGTCGGACCGCCACGAGCGCCAATGCCGCCGCTCAGTCCTAACCGCTGGCGCGCGATCAGTCCGTACCTGGACGAAGCGCTCGAAATCCCCACTGAGCAGCGGGCCACCTGGTTGGCGTCGCTCCGCACGCAGGACGCCGCGCTCGCAGCCGATCTCCAGACATTGCTCGACGAGCATGAGGTCGTGCACAAGTCGCACTTTCTCGAGCACGCGATCCTCGAATCGGGCGCCACGCTCACGCAATCGCTGACCGGCCAGGTCGTAGGAGCCTATCGACTCCTCGAACTGATCGGGCAGGGGGGAACCGGTAGCGTCTGGCTGGCGGAGCGCTGCGACGGCCGCTTCAAGGGACGCGCCGCCGTGAAACTGCTGAACATCGCGCTCATCGGCCGCGCAGGAGAAGAGCGTTTCAGCCGTGAAGGCACTTTTCTCGCCCGACTGCGGCATCCGGGCATCGCGCACCTGATCGACGCCGGTGTCTCGGCGAGCGGGCAGCCATATCTCGTTCTCGAGCACGTGGACGGCCAGAGCATCGACCGGTACTGCGACGAACATGCGCTGGGCATCGAAGCCCGCCTGCGGCTGTTCCTCGATGTGTTGGACGTGGTCGCGCACGCACACGCCAATCTGGTCGTCCACCGCGACATCAAGCCTCCCAACGTACTGGTGAGCCGAGACGGACAGGTCAAGCTGCTCGACTTCGGTATCGCCAAGCTGCTCGAGCGGAATGTCGAGTGGGACACGACCGCGAGCGGACGAATGAGCGCCCTCACGCGAGAGGGTGGCGCGGCGCTGACCCCGGAGTACGCCGCACCAGAGCAGGTCTCGGGCGGGGCGATTACCACAGCGACGGACGTATTTGCGCTGGGAGTGCTTCTCTACATCCTGTTGAGCGGCCAGCATCCTGCCGGTTCAGCCGTCCAGACGCCGGCGACGCTCATCCACGCCATCATCGATACCGAGCCACGGCGTGTGTCCGACGCTGTTGTCGGCCCGGCGGAAACACAGGCCGCGCTCACTCGCCACGCCATGCAGTGCGGCACGACGTCGACCAGACTCCGCCGCGCTCTGCGCGGCGATCTCGACACCATCGTCGCCAAAGCATTGAAGAAAAAACCCGTGGAGCGTTACGCCGCGGTCACCGCATTGGCCGACGACATCCGCCGGTTCTTGAACCACGAACCGATTAGCACGCGTCCGGACACGCTGCGCTATCGCACCGCAAGGTTCGTGCAGCGGCATGTGCGCGGCGTGACGATGTCGGCGGCGGTCGTTCTGCTGCTCGGCGGCTCGACGGCATTTCAGATGTCACGACTCGCGACAGAGCGCGATCGCGCGCAGCGGGAGGCAACGAAAGCGGCGAAGGTCAGCGAGGTACTGAGCGGGATTCTCCTCGGGGCCGATCCCATTGCCAACCGCGCGACCGCCGAGGGTTTCACGGTCCGCGGGCCTGCTCGATGCGGGCGCCGAGCAGGCACAGCGGCAGCTGGTCGGCCACGACGAAGCGCAGGCCGAGATCCTCACGATCCTCGGGAGGCTCTATCGCCGGTTCGGCGCTTACGACAAGGCGCAACATCTGCTCGAACAGGCGCTCGAGAGCGGCCGGAATGCATTCGGGCCGGAGCACGTTCGCGTGGCGCAGACGCTCAACGATCTGGGCGCCATGCTGATTGAAAAGGCGGACTATGCCAACGCCGAACGCCACCTGGAACAGACGCTGGTCATGCGGCGCAAACTTCTCGGCTCAGAGCACGCGGATGTCGCCGTCACGCTCGTCGAGCTCGGACGCATCTACCAGGATCTGGGGTTCAACGAACGTGCCGAGCCGCTTCTGCGCGAGGCGCTGGTGATCAGGCAGAAGGCGCTCGGCAACGAGCACAGAGAAACCGCGGTCAGCTTGAGCGCTGTTGCATCGGTGATGCGCCTCCGGGGCGATCTCGCCGGGGCTGAGATGCTTCTCCGGCGATGCCTCGAGGTGAATCTGAACACCCGCGGGGCGGATCATCCGAACTCGGGCATGACATTGCACGACCTCGGTCTGATCGCGGCAACGAAGGGCGACCTCCCCTCGGCGCTCTCGCTGTTTCGACAGGCATTGGAAATCCATCGCAAGGCGTATGGCGACGAGCACCCGACCGTCGCAGTAGCACTCAACAGCATCGCGCGGGGTTCTACGTCTGCAAGGGCGAAACACCGAGGCGGCGGCTGCGTCTGCAGGAGGCGGTCGCCATGTCGCGTCCGACGCTGGGGAACGATCATCAGCTCGTCGCGATTTACACGATCAACCTTGCCTCCGTCCAGCTGGCGCGACATGAACCGGCATCCGCCGAGGCGCTGCTGCGGGAAGGCCTTCGGATTCGCGCCCGAGCGCCCAGCGTCGTTCCGGGCCGTCGGCGTCATGTTCCTCGAAGACGATTGGAGCCTCGGCGCAACGAAGAGCTTGCTTGGCGCCTCACTCACCGCGCTCAGGCGCTACGAGGAAGCCGAGGCAGTGCTGCTCGATGCACGCCGCGATCTGCAGTCAGTGCCGGCGATGCGCGGCGTGGAGATGAAGGACACCATTACGCGGCTGGTCGACCTCTACCTCGCGTGGGGCAAAACCGAGAACGCAAGGGCGTACCGATCGCTCCTCGGCTCCTAACGACACGTTCCTCGACTCACCTTCTGTCGCCTTTGGCCCTCCTATTTCGATGTTTCAGATAGGAAGTCGAAACATCGAAAAGGAGAGCGTCATCATGTCCTGGAAGACCGCCGCACTCGTCGGAACGTTCACGATCGCATTGGCTGGAACGCCGCTGGCTGTGGAGCGCATACCGCGGCCCGATGTGCCGGACGGACATCGAGGTATCCGCCGGATACAAACTGTTCTTGAGTGGCCACGCTGTCGGCACGCAGAACTATATCTGCGCACCGGCAGCCGCTCAGGCGTCGACTGGTTCTTCATCGGCCCGCAGGCAACGGTGTTCGATGCCGATGTGCAGCAGATCCTCACCCACTATCAGAGCAAGAACCCCTTCCGAGGCGACGCGCTGCACGCCACGTGGCAGGACTCCGACGACACGAGCGCGGTGTGGGCCGTCAAGCGCGCGGGCTCGAGCGACTCCGAACTACGTGGCCAAGAAGGCAATTGAGTGGCTACTCCTGGAAGTGACCGGAGACCGAGGTGGGACCGACGGGCGGCAACCGCGTGTCCGGCGCGACCTTGATTCAGCGTGTCAACACGGTGGGAGGACTGAAGCCGCCGAACTGCCGGGTGCACGGCAGCCAACGTCAACTCGAGACGCTTCGTGGATTACGAGGCCGACTACTACTTCTACCAGTAACGCCTGCACTGATAGAGTGAAGGAGTGATCTCATGGCCCGTCTCGACATGGAATGGATCCTGGCCAGCGCGATGCTCATCACGGGTGTCATCATCGTGCTCATTTAGCCTCGCTCCGTGACGCCGTTGTCTGGCGGGAAACCGGCCAGGCGATGGCGATCACGGACTACCGCTCGCGCTCCACACGCGCCTGGAACTTCTACGGACGGCCGGGCTTGTCCTTCCACATCCCGAGCAGGTCGTACAGGAACGTGAGGTGGCGGAGCATGATTTTTTCACCGGCGCCCACCTCGATTCGAGTACTCGCGTCCGCGCCGTAACCGCCGTAGGCGGCCGAGCGTAAATCCGGGATATAGCCTGCCCATGTGCCGCCCGAACTGAACGTATACCCATAGAAGAGAGGATGCGGAACATCGGCCTGCTCCTTCCACATCTTCTGCAGCTTGTGGAGCGGCTCGCCGGGAACTGTCGCTATGGCGATCTCGCGGCCGAGGAGGATCGTGGTGATGCCGACCTCCATGGTCTTGTCCTTCTCCCAGCGCTCGCCGAAGGTCATGAGCTCGCTGCGGACCTTGATGGGATCGACGACGGGTGTGAGCGGTTTCACGAGCTTGTTCGTGCGGATGACTTCAGCGGCGAGCAGCTGCCCCATCTTGTCCATCACAGCGAAGTCATCCGCTTCGCGACCCGAGCGGCCCTGGAAGAGCGGATTGATGTCTCCGGCGCCGCCCTGCACGAACATGACCTGGGTGCCTTCGAGCTCACGCTCCACGACCGATTGGACGACGCCCGGATAATCGGCGGAGGTACTTACAGCTGGTGGGGCCGAGCACGACGGCATGCGCGGCGTAGTGCACGAGCAGCGCCTTCGCGCGCCCGTCCGCGTCTTCAACCCGGAGAAGCACGAGCTCGGGATCGACCGGGCCGTACGGAACGCGCTCCAGGTTGTCGAACAACGCGCGCGCCCGCCCGTCCTCACGCAGGAGGAGACGGTTGTAACCCAGTTGCAGGGACCCTTTCCCGACGCCGAGCCGCGCCGGGAACATGGATTGGGATGCTTTTTCGATCGCCCCGAAAATCTTGCGCTCGAGCTCTGCGAGGTACGACTTGGCCTCTTCGCTCGACGCCGGCGCACTGCCGAACGGCAGAAACGCCGGAGCCGAATGCGTGTGTGATGCCGAGAGCAGCAGGACGGGAATGTTGAGCTTCGAGGCGACGTCGCGACGGAGGTTGTCCGATACGAGGCTGCCGACATCCGCGGTCACGACAGCCATCCGTGAACCGCCGGCCTCGAGGACGAGCACCTTCGCGAACAGTGGATCGTGCGTGCCGTTGGCGGGGCCGCACTTCCGGTTCGAGTAGCCGTACATCGGCATGAGCGTGGACGGCGTGATCTCCACGCGTGCGACGCCCGCCTTCAGTTCGCCCGCAGCGAAAGCCGTTGCCGGCAGGGCCAGAGCGACGAGAAGGATGGTTGCTCTCATTTCAATGCACCTGCTGCCGCGGCCGGCGCCTCGTACGGGCGCAACCGCTCTATCGTCCAGGGAGTCGTGCCGTCTCCGTCACCCGTTTGCGTGATTCGTATGAACCGTGCTTTTACGGGTGCGAACGTGATGGTCGTCGTGCGGCCGCCGCCGCGGCCCTCGGCCACCGGCTGACTCCACGTCTTGCCGTCGTCCGATACTTCGACGCGGTAGCCGCGCGGGGCGGTTGGTGTCGGCGCCTCCCCCTTGTTGCCAGGAATCACCTGCGAGTCGAACTGAAGCTCGGTGAGGTTGAAGGGCTCGGGCAGCTCGATCTGAAACCACATGCCGGGCTGCTGCGGCACACCGCTCGACCATCGCGTGAAGTCGAATGCTGCAACGGCCGTCGCCGAGTTGTGGCTTGCCGACGCGCGCCACGTGGAATCGGGAATCCGCGGCCGCGGCAATGCGCGCGCGAGCTCCTCGACCGTCCACATGGTGTTGCGCCCGGCCGTGCCCTTGCGGACGCGCGCGACGTCAGCTTCCGTCACGACGGACGCCGAATTTCCGAAACTGTTGCGGATGAAGGTCGAGATATCGGCGATCGCGGCGTCGCTCATCGCTCCCATCGGCGCCATCACTTCGGCATATTTGCGGCCGTCGATGGGGCCGGTCAGACCATGGAGCAACGCGCGGACTGTGTAGTCCCGGTGACCGGTCACACGTGGTGATCCGGCGAGTGACGGAGCCCTCAGGCCGGCGCCGCCGGGCATTGGGGCTCCACGCCCGTCCTCGCCATGACAGGCAAAGCACGTCTCCGCATATCCCTTGCCACCGCGCTCGACGGCGCTCGATTCGGCGCACTGTCAGCAGCGGACCACGGCCGCCTGCGGCCGCGGGAGGATTCAGTATTCGCCCGGCCACCCATTCGACACCGCGTGCGGTTCTCGATTTCTGCACAGCGGCGACAACCTCCGCCGTGCCAGGCGCCTTCAAATGCTGCAGCGTCAGCATCGCCTGGATCACGACGTTCGTATCCTTGTCAGTCTCGGCAATTGCACGCCAGTCGGCTGCGAAGGACGTATCGCCGGCTTTGTACAGGCTTTCCGTTGCGCGGATCGCCTGGATCCGCATACCCGTATCGGGATCCTTCAGTATCTGGCGAGTCAGCACCGCGTCGAGGCTGCCAAGCCCCTCGAGCGTCCAGAGCGCATGGAAACGCGCGAGCCGGTTCGTCGAGCCGCGCGCAATCTTTTCCAGCGCCGGGACGACCGATCGATCCTGTTTGAGAACGAGGAGCTGCTGAGCGGTGTCACGCCACCAGCCGTTCGGATGCGACAGGTGCGCCACGAGCTGCGCCGGCGTCTGCTCCAGCATTCGCGGCTTCGTTCGATCGGGCGTCATCCCTTCGTGCGTCAGCCGCCACACGCGGCCATGGCCGAGGATCTTGTCGAGCTGATACTGCTTGATCTTCTCCCGCAGGTAGGTCCCGTCCTTCACCCACGGCGCGCCTTCGATCACGCCGCGGTACATGTCGGCGATATACACGGTGCCGTCAGGTGCGTTGGCCATACCCACGGGGCGGAACAGCGGATCGAGCGACCGGACGAATTCGGACCGCGGATACACGTTGGTCAGTTGCGTGAGCCCCTCGGTGAGGATCGGGCCGCAGCCGACGGATGGATCGCGCGACGGTTTCACCATGGATGTAGTCGCCGACGAGGTCGCTCGGCAGCCTGTGGCCACGATAGATGGCATTGCCCGCGGCAGCGGTCCCGTAGATCACCGTCCCGTCGGGCATTCGTGTGCCGGGCAACCCGGCTTGGACGTCTCCGATCAGAAGCGGCGCCGGCCACACGATCTCGAGGTTGGGCTCGAACTGATCGGGGTGCGCGAAGTTGCCGTAGTGCACCGGGAACTGAAAATAGCCGGGCAGTCCGCTGGCACCGTGCTGGAACCACACCTTGCCATCGTTGTCCTGGGTCGCGCCCCATTGTGACGAGCTCGGCCCGGTGGCCTCACGGATAACGCCGTTCGGCGTCCAGCGGATGCGGAACGAATTCACCGTGCTGTACATCCAGTTGTCCATCGCCCAGAACAGGTTCGACGGCTGCGCCTCCATGCTGCCGCCACGGCCGAAACTCGTGGTGAACAGCTCTTTCTTGTCGGCAACACCGTCCGCGTTCGTGTCGGTGTACTTCCAGATCTCGTCGTTGTTCGTCTCGGCAGTCAGGATGGCGTTCGCGCCCAACGGCATCGCGAAGCGCGGAAACAGCAATTTGTCCACGAACACCGTGTGATGCTCGAATGTCCCGTCACCGTCGCGATCCTCGTGAGCGGAGACGCGCCCGGTCGGAACGAGCGTATCGATGCCCTCCGGCGTCTGCACGTAGCCGCGGAGCTCGACGACGAACATCCGGCCGTTGCCGTCGAAGGTCACCTGGCCCGGTGAATCAATCAGGGGATCGGACAGCACCGGCTCCATGCGATAGCCGGCGGGCAGCCAGAACTGTTTCGCCTGTTCGTCAGGCGCAAGCGGACGCACTGGAGGCCTGGGCGACAGGTCGGCATTCGCGTTGGCTGGATCGTTCGCGTCGGGCGCCGCACCGGGCCCCTTGCCGCCGCCAGCCGTCTGGATTGGACTCGGACGTCCCTGGGCGGCGAGCGTACCGACGAGCGATGTCTTGCGCGCCGCCGGATTCATCAACCCGAAAAGGCAACCGATCGCCAGGATGGCGGCCGTGACTGCCGTCACTTGAACGCACCGAGTTCTCATGTAGGGGCTTGTACACGGAGCGGTGACTGGCGTCAACGCTACGTCGAGCACATTGACCGCTCCATAATGTCTTATGAGGTCCCTGGCCGATGTCCGGCGCTTTGCCGTTGGCGGCCTGTTCACGCCCACCGGGATCGAGCAGACTCTCGAGGCGCTGGCATTCGTCCAGGCCGATCCCATTCGCGCACCTGCCCGTGCCCAGGATCTGACCCTTCGGCCGCGCGTAGTCGGATACCGGGCCGGCGATCTCGAGCGTCTCTACTCGACTCTTCCTATCGAGGAGGATGTCTTCATCAATTACGGCTTCGTGACACGGGCCGTGCAGGCCCTGATGCATCCGCGGAACGGCGCGGCTCTGTCACCGACTGCGACCAATGCGCGTGCGAAAGCCGTACTGGCATTCATCCGCGAGCGCGGCTCCGTGCATCCGCGCGAGGTCGATGCGAAGTTCGCGCACGGCGTCGTGCGTCAACTACTGGGGCGGCTCCTCCAGCGCCACCACGCACCTGCTGGACGCGATGCACTACAAGGGCCTGCTTCGCGTCGCACGGCGCGAAGCCGGCATTCGCATCTACGCGCTTCAGCGGCACGGTCCGCCGCCGCAGAGCGCCGCTTTGCGCCGTGCCCGGATCGACGCGCTTGTCGACGTCGTCGTTCGAAAGTATTCGCCGATTCCGTCCGTGAGCCTGTCGTTCCTCCTGCGCCGGCTGAGCTATGCCGTGCCGCAGTGGCGCGGCGAGATCGGCGGTGCGCTCGAGCGGGCGAGGCATCGGCTTTCGCGAGCGCGCGTCGACGGCGAGACATGGTATTGGCCGTCGGAGGTACCGGCGCGGCTCGATCCAACGCCGGACGCCGTGCGGCTGCTCGCTCCGTTCGATCCGGTCGTCTGGGACCGCCGGCGATTCGAGCGGCTTTGGGGATGGGCCTATCGCTTCGAGGCGTACACGCCGCCGGCGAAGCGCAAGCTTGGTTACTATGCGCTCCCGCTCCTCTGGCGCGATCAGGTTATCGGGTGGGCGAACCTGGCACTGAGAACGGGTCAACTGCATGCCGAGTTCGGCTATGTCAGCGGCGCGAAGCCGCGAGCGCGCGCGTTTGCGCGCGAACTCGACATCGAGCTCGAGCGAATGCGCATCTTCCTCCAGCCAAGAACGAGTCGGTGAGGCGTTAGACCATCCTGCCGGACCGTTCACGCGTACCGCGTAGCACGATCGGCGGCTGAATCGCTGGACGTCAGCTGATACCACCCTGGACTCAGCATGATGGCGTAGCCCTCGGTGACGAGCGCACGATTGGCACGGCCGGCTTCCGGACGGGACAGTCCCGTGACGCGGGCCAGCTCGCCAGGGAGCGTCAGCCCCGCTCCGGCCAGAAAGCAGCGGGCAATCTCGCGAACGGCAACGTCCCGTTTCACACGCCGTTGCAACGCCTCAGGAAAACGAGCGACGCCCAGCGTCCAGACATAGGTGAACTTCGGTTGATAGAAGACTTCGGCCGGAATCACGATCATCGTCGCCTGCAGTTCATCAATCGCCCTGGTGAACGCCTTTCGATCGGTAACGCCCGACTCGTTGCGCAAGTCTGCCGTGCTCATCTCCCATTCCCGGCGGAGCACTCGCAGCACCGCTCGAGCGTTCCTGCTCAACCGGCTGTTCTCGTCCGATCGGCGCACGCCCCATACGGCGTGGAAGTGGGGCACCATTCGTGGTGCGATGAACATGGTTTTGCCACGCGCCAGCTTGGCGTAATAGATGTTCCCGCGCCGCACGAGGTCATCCTTCAGCAGCCAGGCGTGTGAGGCCTCCTCGTCTTTCTGGACGTGGCGCGGCATCACGGCATCGCGTCGTCCGCAGACGGCGATATAGAGTGAGGGCCCCGGCCGGCGTGAATCTGTCAGGCAAGCCGCGAAACCGACCTGCTCGATGAAACGCTCCGCATCGGTAACCGTTTGCACTTGACGGATCGGGTCGCGGCGCCAGCGTGCATCCCGGTGCTCTTCGATTTCAGACGGGATCTCAGGTTTGGGTCTCATACCTGCCCGGCATCAGCCCTTCACGGAGTAGCCCAGGCGTTGGAGGATGCCGCGCACGCGATCGCGCATCTCGCCCTGCAGCTCGATCCCATCCTCGGTCACCGCGCCGCCGGTTCCGCACTCGCGCTTCAGCCTCTGGCTCAGGTCCTTCAGGAATGTGTCGTTGCGGGGCAGGTCGTACACCACCGTCACGGTCTTGCCGCCGCGGCCTTTCTTCTCGATACGCAGCTTGGCGATGACGCGCACCGGCACGGCCGCGTTGCCCTGGCTCTTCCGACTGCTGCACGTGCAGGAGCGTTGAGGCCAGCCACAGACCGGGCACTTGCCGTCCGTGCCGGTGGAGTAAACGGTGCGAACGTTATCCTTCGAGCTCACCAATCAATCATCGTCGAGACGGTGAACCTTCTGCTACTGCTTCAACGACTACGGGCGCGGCGACGGCAACGCCCCGTTCAGGGCTGGTTCGCATTGCGAAACGCCGACGTGTGCGGCTTGTCCTTTTCGGGATCGGTGCCTATGATTGCGCCCTCATTCAAGACGCGCGCACCAGTGCGCTCTCAGTCACTCGTTCCAAACCGAGGTGCGACGCGACGATCGTGAGTTGCTCGTGAGATGTCTCCTTTGTGCAGGGAGGAATTATGACCACCATGCGGAACGAGCGCGGAGGACGCGGATTCCCTGGGCGAGCGGCGATCAGCAGACGGTTAGTAGCAGCGGTTCTCAGCGTATTTGCGGCGACGGTTGTTCTTCTCGGCTTGGCCGCCGCAGCCACGGGCCAGGAGACGGGCGGTGCCATCAGTGGCAGGGTCCTCGATCACCAGGGGGCGGTGCTGCCCGGCGTCGCCGTGATGCTGAAGAATGCAAGCACGAACGCGGAATTGAATACGGTCACGAACGAACAAGGCGCCTTCGTCCACCCCTTCGTTCCTATTGGCCGCTACATACTCACGGCCACACTCCAGGGCTTTGCCACGTTCAAGCGTGAGGAGATCGACGTGCGGGTCGGTGACCGGCTCTCGATGGATCTCACGCTGCAGGTCGGCGCGCTGACGGAAGAGATAACGGTTTCCGGAACTCCGCTCCTCGAGACCGCTAACGCCATGCGCGGGCAGGTGATCGCGAGAGAGCAGGTGCAGGATCTCCCGTTGCTCGGTCGGAATCCGTTCATGCTCGCGCAGCTCTCCCCCGGCGTTCAGTACACGCCGTCCACGGCGAGCCGGTCGAACCGGCCGTTCGACAACGGCGGCATGGACAACTTCCAGATCAGCGGCGGACGGGGATTCACGAACGAGTTCCTGCTCGACGGAGTGCCCAACACGGGAACGGAGACGACTCAGCCGAACAATCTGAGCTTCGTACCCTCACCAGACGCGACGGCGGAGTTCAGAGTTCAGACCAGCATTTACGACGCGCAGTACGGCCGCACGGGCGGCGGCGTGGTGAACGTGGTCGTCAAGAGCGGCACGAATCAGTTCCACGGCGCGTTGTATGAGTACTACCGCGACGAAGCGCTCAATGCGAACACGTTCGACGCCAATCGCGCCGGTCAGTCAAAGCCGGGCTTGTACTGGAACCAGCCGGGAGCCTCGCTCGACGGACCGGTGAGAATTCCCGGTCTGTACGACGGCAAGGACAAAACGTTCTTCATGTACAACTGGGAACAGATTCGCAGCGAAGTGCCGTTCCCGCAGGTCTATACCGTGCCCACCGCCCTGGAACGGGCTGGCAACTTCTCGCAGACGCGCACCGCCGACGGCCGGCCCGTCACCATTTACGACCCGACCACCACGCGGTCGGTTGGCGGGCAGTTCGTGCGCGATCCCTTCCCCGGTAATATCATCCCGGCGAACCGGATCGACCCGGTTGCGCTGGCCATCCTGCAGCGCGTGCCTCTCACGAACGCGGCCGCGCTGGTCAATAATCTGCTCGTGCCCGAGAACGCCCGGGCCGACAAATACGACCAGCATGTCGCCAAGATCGATCAAGTGCTGAATGCGAACCACCGATTCTTCGTTCGCTTCGCTCGCAACAAACGAACGGAGATCAACGACTATGCGGCATTCCCGCCGGAAGCCTCACCCTGGTATCAACATGGTCGGATGAACGTCGGGCTCGCCGGCGAGCTGACGTCGGTGCTCTCCCCCTCCTTCATCCTGAACTCGCGGCTCGGATTCATCCGCCACGATTTCTACATCCGCACGCATGGCGACAACTTCGATCCGACACAACTCGGCTTTCCGTCCAGTTTGGTCGCAAGTGCCGCGTCAGACGTTCCCGCAGATCCAGTGGGAGGGCTACTCGACATTCGGCAGCACGTTCGGCGGCAACACCGGCAGCATCTTCACCATCAGCGATACCTGGTCCTGGTCGGAAGCGTTCAGCAAGATCGCCGGCAACCACTCGATGAAATTCGGCGGTGAATACCGTGCGATGCTGAACGACCAGCAGAACCCGACGTCGTCATTCGGGCGTTTCAATTTCACCCGGGCGTTCACGCAGGCGGACGCGTTGCGCGCCGATGCCGCGTCGGGCAACGCCGTGGCATCGCTGCTGCTGGGATATCCCGCTGATACCACCACGAACCCGAGCATCATCCAGGTCAACCCGCAGCTCAATTACCGCAGCAACTACTACGGCGTCTACTTCCAGGATGACTGGCGCATGTCGCCGCGCCTGACGTTGAACCTCGGCGTGCGCTGGGACTACGAATCGCCCATCGTGGAAGCCGTGGATCAGCAGAACATTGGATTCGATCGCGACGCGGCGAATCCATTCCAGGTACCCGGATGCCGCTCAAAGGCGGACTGCTGTTCGCCAGCGACGGCGACCGGCTGCCGTTCACGCGGGACCTGAACAACTTCCAGCCGAGAGCCGGCGCCACGTTCCGCGTCGACGATCAAACCGTCTTACGCGGAGGATACGCACTCAGCTATCTGCCGACATTCGATACGGGCTTCAACAACGGCTTCAGCGTCACGACAACGCTGGTGGCGTCGACCGATGCCGGAATTACCCCTGCGGCACGCCTCAGCAATCCGTATCCGAACGGCGTCGAGCAGCCTGTGGCAGCTCGCAGGGTCTCGCCACCCTCGTCGGCCGGGGCTTCACGTTCTCCAACCCCGACCGCGTCATCCCGTACGTGCACCAGTTTTCGATCGGCGTTCAGCGGGAGCTGCCCGGACGCATGGTCGTGGAAGCGTCGTACGTCGGCAGCCGCACGCGCAAGCTGGTCGTGTCGAAGGGCATCAATGAGATCACCGCCGCACAGTTGGCACAAGGTAATGTGATGCTGGAGGCGGTCCCGAACCCGTTCCAAGGGCTGTTGCCCGGCACGCCGTTCAACGGCGCCACGGTACCGCGGCAACAGCTGCTGCGCCCGTTCCCGCAGTTTGCCGGCCTCACCGAGGATCGGCGCAGCCTGGGCGTGAACGACTACAACGCGCTCCAGTTCAGCCTGAACAAGCGCCTCGCGCGAGGACTGCAGTTCCTGGTCAGTTATACGTTCTCCAAAACGGAGGAAGAGGTCGCGTATCTCAACCCGCAGGACGAATGGAACCAGCTGGCACGCGTCGTAACGGCGGCCGATTCTCCGCACCGCCTGCTCGTGAGCACGACTTATCAGCTGCCGTTCTTTGCCGGGCGGACGACATCCTCGGATCGCTGCTCGGCGGCTGGCAGATAAACGCCATCGTCACGGCGCAATCGGGCATACCTGTCGCGGCGACTGCCGGCGCGGTCCTGGTTGGCGATACCAGTATCGAGAACAGGACGCTGGCGCGGTGGTTCAACACGTGTACGGAATCACTTGCCGGGACGCGCCAGAACTGCGCGAGCGCCGACGAACCCGTGGCGTGGCGTGTGCAGGCGCCGTTCACGCTGCGAACGTTGCCGACGCGCTTCGACGACATCCGCACTCGCAGACCGACGTTGATCGACTTCTCGTTCTTCAAGACGTTCGCACTGCCGGCGAACATGCGGCTGCAGGCGCGATTCGAGGCGTTCAACCTGTTCAACACACCCTGGTTCGGTGCGCCGAACGTCAACGTCACGAACGCGGCGTTCGGGACCGTGACGCCAACCCAGGCCAACGACCCACGGAACATCCAGCTCGGAGTGAGATGGACGTTCTGAGACAGCTCATTTCCTCATCCTCGGCAACAGGCGCTGCGACTGCAGCGCCTGTTGTCACTGCGCGCGCGCCGACGGCGGCGCAGTGGAAATGATGGCGAAACAGCCTGCCTGGAGAAAGGTGTGATCGGACTCGTCGTCTCGTGAGATCGTCACGAGAGACCTGATGGACAAGCAGCACATCATCAACTCTGTCTTTGGCGTCCCGCGCGCCCTGATTGGCGTCGTTCACGTGCAGGCGCTGCCTGGAGCTCCGGCGTGCCGGTTCGATATCCCGACCATCGTGGCGATGGCCGTGGACGACGCGCGTCTGTACCGGATACGGGCTTCCACGGCGTGCTGATCGAGAACACGCATGACAGGCCCTACCTGAAGTCCCACGTCGGTCCTGAGATCGCAGCGGCCATGGCGGTGATCGGCGCTGAAGTCCGGCGCGCCACCGCTTTGCCGCTCGGCGTTCAGATCCTTGCCGGCGCCAATTCGTCTGCCGTCGCGGCGGCGCTCGCCTGCGGCGCCAGCTTCGTGCGCGTCGAGGGCTTCGTCTTCGCCCATGTGGCGGACGAGGGGCTGATCGAAGCGAGTGCCGGTGCCCTGCTGCGGTATCGACGCGCGATTGGCGCTGACCACGTCCGCGTGTTCGCCGACGTGAAGAAGAAACACTCGGCCCACGCCCTCACGGCCGACGTCGACATCGTCGAGACCGCGAAAGCTGCGGAGTTCTTCACAGTGGATGGCGTGATTGTCAGCGGCGTGGCCACGGGCGAGCCCGCCGACGCTCGTGAAGTGGCATCAGTGGCGGGCGCCGTGTCGGTGGCGACCCTCGTGGGGTCGGGAATTACCGTGCGGAATATTGCCGACTACGGTGACGCCGATGCGCTCATCGTTGGGTCATCGATCAAGAAGGATGGCATCTGGTCCAATCCGATCGATCCCGATCGCGCTGAGGCCCTCGTCCGCGCGTTCCGGGCGCAGTGAGTGG